>CAVSHP010000017.1:0-561914 GCA_963727635.1 uncultured Gammaproteobacteria bacterium
ACCCGGTGGACGGCTTGCGGGAAGCCCTTGTCAATGCTGACGCCCATCGCCAGTACGAAGATGCCGGGCGGAAGGTAATGCTGGAGGTGTTCGCCGACTGCGTGGTGCTTTCCAGCCCGGGATTGCCGCCCAAGCCAATCACCCTGGCCAGCTTGAGAAAGGGCAAATACCGCCCGTGTTCACGAAATCCGGTTCTGGCCCAGTGCCTTTCCTATTTTCACCGCATTGAGGAGCGCGGCAGCGGATTTCGCAGGATGCGCGAGCATATGTTGAATCACGGCCTCGATCAGCCGCTTCTCAGTACCGAGATGGGGTATTTCCAAGTGACATTTCCGGGGCCGGGTGACAACATCGATCAGCTTCGGGTTCCTGAAATCAGGCTTTTGGTGACCCCGGCGGTTGAAGCCCAACTCAATGAACGCCAAAAGGAGATGATTAAGCTGCTTTTGCAGGGGGAGGCTTTAACCAGCCGCTTCTGCGCGGAACGTTTCAATGTTACACGTGACACTGTGGTTCGCGACTTTAAGATTTTATTGAAATTAGGGGTGGCAAAAAAGGAAGGGAAAGGACGCTCGGTTCAATATGTTAGGGTTGCCGGATCCTAATCGTCAGGTAATTGTCAGATGAAATACGCTAATCGTCAGATACTCAGATGAGGGGGAAGGGTGAAGCCACGGACCCCTGGCAAGAAACGTCGAAGCTGTAAGCGGGCCTGATGCCCTCCATCATTCGATCGAGGTCGTAACCGAGGCGATCCTCGATCACTTTTTGGATCGATTTCTTGTCGGCACCTGGCGGGCAATAAATATTGCCGGCGCGGTCGCCTGAGCACCCTTCGTTCCCTCCGGGTGGTTGTGGGTGGCCTCGGCTGATCGTTGGCCCACCGCAGCACTTCGTCTGCGGTGTCAAAAGCGAACCCCACCGGAGACACCCGCATGGCCGACCCGTTGCTGAAACTGTTGTACGGTTTGTTTCCCGCGCCCAGATCCATTATGCGAATTTTAGATAAATATCCAGTATGTTTGAATAAATACGAGTTTGCAAACCGTAAATCCGAGGAAGCGGCCCTGAAGCGGCCCATCCTATAGGTGAACCTTCTTGCTATTCATCGTCTATTTGCTGCGCAATTTTCAGTGCTCTTTCAAGAAGGTGTAGCTTCTCAGGAGGTAGCTTGCCGATATAGTTTGTCAACATGGACTTCGGAAGACTGACGAGTTCGTCGCAATGAATGCCGCTGTCATGCTTCAGACCTTCGTCGATTCCAATCGGAACTTGGGTTGAGAGGCCATCGCAGGTCGTGTAAACTGGAGCACAAATAACTGTTGAAAATCGGGAATCGATTAAAATTTGGCGGCTTACGATGACGAACACACGAAACTTTTTCGGGTCACGCGATGAGGGGCGCAGAACCCTGTACAACTCGCCACGTCTCACAGCGGCACCTGATAAGTGAGCACATCGTCGGCCTCTGCGTTAAGAGAGTCCGCACGCCGATTGATGATCTCAAGATCACGCTGCTCAGCTTCTTTTCGTGCCAGTTGAACAATGAATTTTCGTGCCGCCGTCTCCAGGAACTCCGAACGGCTTTTGTACTCTCCGATATGCAGATCGATAGCCTTAATCACCTCGTCGGAAAGTGTGATAGATGTCTTGATTTTCATACCACCAAAATACTACCTTAACTGGATTGTGTCAATTACCGATTTTCTGGACCGAACGCCACCGGTCACCTGCGCCAGTAAATCCATACCCGTGTTTCCGCGATTCATCACGTGATAGAAAGCACACGGAAATTCTATTCTTAATGGCCGCGCCATTCAAAAGCACCTTTTAGTTTTTCGGGCGCTATCCCGTGTACCCTGGGGTCGGGCCACAGCAAGATATTGGAACATCAAAAAAAGACTCCTAAACACTCCAGTATTTTGGTCTAAATCGATGAATTTTCATGCGAAAACTGGCCGATTAAGGGGTATAGTTATTGATTCCATAAATAGGTGTTTCCGGAATCCTGATCGGTTGCTTTGCTATATGGCCTTATCACCTCCCGGAGTTCAAAGGCATCGTCACCACGAATTATCTTTCTACCCTTTGCCCTAAAGCCAAGACCTTCTTCATAGTCTCAATAAATGCTTTGCTTCCGACTGCTTAATAGGCCAGTTTTTGAGCAAAATCGGTCGTTTAGAACCGTTTCAAAGCCCTTTTTAAGGTACTTCATCTGCAGTGTCAAATACTTAGCGTGGCCCGACCCCCGTGGGTAAATTTTAGTCATAGCGCAGAAAACGAACACCATTGATAACGAGCGCGAGGCGGTACTTAAAGCTGTGATTACTTCCGGAGATTGTCGAGGACAAATCCATACAACCATTTCAATGAATGCATTTTCAGAAAGAACGTGGCGCACGTTAAGCATTAATCTGGCACTGATGTTGGACAAGATAACATCCTCAACTGCTGTCAATAACAAAAAAACGTTCAATCCCGATCATCCCAGTTTCCCCTCCTGATTTTGGTTAATTCGTAAAAAGGCATTACGAGCATTTGTAACAGCCCATCGCACATGGGTTCACGCCGCCTTGGAAGAGATCGATGCCAAATGGGAAAGCCTCTGGACGGAAAGTATTGCCGTTGGCGGCAGACCGTTTATCGAACGTATTAAAACGCCATTATAGGCCCGGCAAAAGGATGCTGCGTTCAACCCGGTGAAGGTGCATTTGACTGTGCTGTCAGGGGCGACCTGAAACTGTATCTATACTGGCGGTTTGAAAATGCTGTATTTTTTTATAGAAATCCAAATTAAAAGCCTATCTTCTTTTCCATTTTATTCATATTACGAATGATTTTAATAGGTTAAATTTCCTATGCAAGCAAATATCATGCCTGAAATATACTGCATTTTTAAACTGCCCATTTTAATACATTTTGGAGCAGCCGCTAACATGTGCGAAGCAAGCCGGCTATAATGCGATTTTTGATCATGAAAATCACAATATAGATCCGAAATAGGCCATCTTTTCCAACTTTTTTATTAAGTTCCTTATAGCTAGCCTGGCTCGTCCCCAAAGCCCCGCTATTTTGCTAAACACTAAATCAACAAATATGATTCAATCAACACAAATGCTTTTGGTAGGCCCCACGTGAAGGATATTATTGACAGGATTTTTTAGTCTTCGGGAGTTGTAGAATTAATTCAATACTAAACTATGTTTGACCTAATTTAATCAGTGTTAAATTCCTTTTTAATAAAATTTTTACATTTAAGCGGTGATAATGACAGTGGAATAGATCCCACTTTTTCGTCATTTTTGGAATGAAACGTATTCCATATAACTTTAAATATATTAAATTCATTTTCTTTCTTCCACCAATGTGTTTTAGGCCATTCGATAGCCCATCTTTTTGCTATGACTTCGAATATTTCGATATTGAAAGATGCGACTAAATTAGTACAAATTGATGCACATTCCTGGACTTCGTTAAATCCAGCTCTTATTTCAAGATGTGACTTTGTTGGACTAAGTTGCAGTTTAATGGCATTTCTTCCAGCAATTATCAGATTAGAATGAACTATACCGTGCCTGAGCTCACAAACAGCATTATATTCATTGAGAACTGATGCGACTTGGCTGCTATCTTTTATTTTATACCCCAGATATTGATTACAAGTTTTTTTAATATTATCAGCACCAGCAAAGGAAATATGCTCAAAAGCACCTCTCTCAAAATCTTTACCGGCATGCCAAATAACAGATCCGAAATTAATATTTTTATCGGCAGAACACTTTTTTGCTATGGGGCATATTTTTATTAATTTTCCAAAGATGTTTCTAAAATAATTTTCTGTTGTCGAAACTAAACCAACTATTAACAAAGGGCCAATAATAGGGTTTTTGTCAAGCAAATTAGGATTTGCGGCACTCAGGATATTTTTTTGATCATCATAAAAGATATCAATTGGTGCTTTAAAATTAATTTTTCTATCGGAAATATAGTTATCTATATCTGCTATTCTCGATGGACCAAATGTTTGATTAATGCAGTTACGCCAATCAGCATTCATCCTATATACTCCTCTGCATAGGAATAAATTCTTTTTGTCCAGATAGGTCCAACTTGAGGGACTCCTCTTAATTCTTTGTTTTCATGATCCATTAAAATATCTTTTATAGTTCTAATATTTGAGTTTCCTTTAATGGTGTTGACACGATTTTCTGTCAAAGGAAGCTCTTTCATATCTTGGTTAACCAATGTCTCAAAAATTGAAGCTGTTTTGAGTTTGGCCCCACAATTCATACAAAATTTTGCATGTTCATTAACTCTGGGTGCTTTACAATTTTGGCAGGGTGGGAGTGATAATGGAAAGATTGAATTTAAATTGTCTGATACCTATAGTTTAGTTTGGAGTAATTCTTGTATATTCATGAGCGTCACGAGTCTTCAGTGCTTCTGCCATATTCCTAACATTTTTGGCTTTTTTTACTAAAATTGCATTGTTTTTCACTAAAGCCGCATAATGAATCGAATAATGTTCAAAAACACCTTTAACGCCTTTGCTTATTGGCTCCTTAGGAAGTAATAGGCCTCCATATTGAAAAAAACCTAAAACTTTTGATAGCTCCGGCGGTAGTGGTTGTTTAACTGCTATTGTTACACTTTGGTGGTTAATATCTTTTGATCTGTTATACTTTTTTTATTGCATCGATCATTTGATCGTAGATCAACTCGCCGTTTGATATGAATTTTTCATAAATTGGTATTTTTACTTTTAGAGAGGAAAAATGCTCTTAGTATTATCAAAACATCTGTTTATTGCCTTTAAGCCCTCTCTTTTTTTAAATTGGATATCAAATTACATTGTCAATGAGTTATAGAGGGTTCATAAAAACTATGGATCATATTCAATAAAGCTCTCAGGCATTCCGAATGCTGAAAAGCATATCAACGTAATTAGATCTTTATCAGACATCAGTTTCTCATAGACAATAGTTGGTAAGCGTCTTCTTAATAGGTCAAACATAAAATCTATATAATTTTTTGATTCTGGTTTTATCCATACATCGATTTCCTCTGCGTCATGACCCACATGAAATGTCGAGGAATAAATAGTGACACCAGGATAAATCGCAGCCTTTGGTGATATTATTCTACTTTTAATCTTTCTGAAAAATTCAAAAAAATCTCTTTGTTGGTCTGGAGAGAATGCGTGGGCTGCGTCGTCAAGCAAAAGTATACATCTATTTCTATCGATTTGGGTTAGTACCTCCTTTACGTCATTTTCAAGTTTATCGAAATTTAATTGGTTTTCAGACTCATCTAACATTTCTGTTTGACCAAACTCCAATTCACCAACAACCCTATCAACGAAATTTTTTTCAAATTGCAGAATATTTTGGGAATCAAACTTTAAATCTTCAAGTACTTTATAGATTCCCTGAAATACTTTTGAAATAGTAGCCATTGATTAAACCAAAAGATTGCATTGGGCTGTTGTTTATAGAAGGGTTCCAATTTTAATGATGATTTGAAATTTACATATATCGGAAGAGTAGATGCGTTTTTAGATTCTATCAACTTATGGTAAGCTTTTAGCATTAATGTCGTTTTGCCGCATCCACGGGGACCTGTTAATAGTTTGGCACCTCCATGAGTTAGTTTTTTAATTATTTTTTGTTCATCAGGATGCTCAAGACCATCTAATAAATGATTCTGAATCTATGTATTCAGCCTGTTCAACGAATAAATTATCTTGATCCATATTTTTAACCCCGCAATTGAGACATACCTGCTAAAGAAAGACAAGTTTTTGGGAATCATAACAAACATAATCTGGGTGCTATTTTCCAAACGCTTTGAAGGCCTCTTGCAAAAACTTGACAAAGGCTTCAGCCTTTATGTCAAAATCCTCTTTTGCACGAATTCGAATCCTATCTGATGTTGCATTCCTGTTTTTGACAACCACGGAACTGGGTAAACTTATTTTATCAGACATACTTTCGTCAGGATCAAATTTTTCAATACCAAGTCTTTCTGCAACCTGCTCAGTTTTAAATTTATCCTTTTTAATGAGGAAATCTAACAGAAGGAACCGTGATTTTGTATGAACAATGAGCCAATTATAATTGTTTACAGAGTATGCCACATAGTATTTTTGGCTCCATCTTGGCCCCTCTAATTCGAATTCATCCTGTATGATCTGATCAATGGTCAACAGCATTTCTTTAGTTTTTGGGCTACAACGCTTTTCGAGATGCCACGTTTTGCCATCAATCGCCCATGGAGTACCTTCTTTGCCGGGTTTACCTACCGAGACGAATCTGCTAACTGGCATAGGTACAATCGTAGACGGTTCAATAAAAATCTCCTTACCTTCTTTATAGGCATGGATTTCAATCAATTTTATATCGACGTTATGATCACGAAGCCAAAGAGCAACACTGCCGAGCTTTTCCCTTTACAGCGGTTCCAACAATAATTATCCTTTGGTCTGAATTTATATCCGGTATATCATCAACGCCTGCTTCAGCACAAAAAGACTCAAATAGTTCATTGAAATTAAATTCGGGATCTCCAACTTTATTAAAATAATTTCTTGCGACATTCTCAAAATCTTGGAAACGCCATTTTGAAATATAGCTTGCGTACCTCAGGCTTTGTATATCAACCGGGTCCTTAAGCTGCCCCCTCTTCAATTCAATGACAGCAATTGATCCAGCCGAATCGACAGCGATCAGATCCAATCGGTCACGTGTATCAGGTATTATTACCTGACGACCAAAAACCAGTAGCGGCTCTCCTAAGATAGAGGAATCGTTCGCAATCCAGTTTTCAAGATGTTCTTCAAGGAGCTTTTCTTCTTTGAATTTGGTCTGCTTGACTTTAGTTGGGCCTTTATCGGTGATTTTCCATAAGGACATTCATTACACCTCCAATTATTTACTGTACCAACAGCATTTCCAAGAAATCCTGCCAACCATATCCTTAAGGCTCAAAAAAGAAAAAGGATTTAAATTTGTACCGCACAGCTAATCATAATAGTCAGGAGTAACGCCAAACCAATCTCGAGCCCTAATATCTGGTTCCTCTTCCGAAAACCCCTCTTCACCGTAATTATATGATTTTCCTGTTTCATCTATTGCAATAAAAGGAGAGTTGTCTCCAACGATTTCGATTTTAGACGTTATTTTTGCGTAATCCTCTTTTGATAATACTCTCTTTAATTCATTAGGAAAGAAATCAAATACTCTAACCGATTTAGGCCAGCGGTTATATCTTCCCACGAAATCCATCAATTGCGGCACAAAATCGTATCCAATTTTTTGATTCACCATTTGGCATTGATTCCCTACCTTTTCGATTTTTTAATCTTTACGGTCGTACTTTCCCGACATTTTGCAAATGTCCCTTGGAAATTCTGAATTTTAAATCGCAAAAATTGCTATTACACTCTCATCTCAACTGGAAATCCACCATACACATCATAAACATGCATAAAGGTCAGATCGCATTTGGTCTGAAATATATTTTTATCGTAAACATCTGGCAATAGATTATCAAAAAACTCTTCGATGAAAACTTTAACCACGGCCTTGGTCTTGTGCTTTTTTTCCAATCCAGAACGAGCTTTTCCCGTTTCAATTTTTCCAACAATTCCCGTACGATCTTTTTAACCTCGCTTCTTCTTTTTTAGTGAGCTTGGGTTCCGGCTTGGTAAGGATATCGAAAATGGCAAGCTCCTCCTCGTTGAGTTCCTCCCGCATGGCCCTTTGTTCTTCCTCTTTCAGGCTCTGGGCAAACTTGATGAGTTCCTCAAACAGCTCCTCGATGTTTTTGGACCCGCTGTTGTAAGCATCAATCATCTTCTGGAACCGTTCCATGAAATCCATGCGGGACCTATTCATCTGGATCATCTCATTGAGCTTGCGGCTGATCAAGGCTTTCAGACGCTTCGGCTTCTGTGCGTTTCTTTTTCTGTGAATTTAGCCTTGAGTTTGTCGAAGTCCAATCTGGCTCAGGTCGATCAGCGGCTCAGCCTCTGGTTCCGACCGCACGGACTGATCTTGTAGCCCTCGGTGGCAATAGAGTCGTCCAGCAGCTGCTCGATGTCCTTCATCACTTCGCTGATGTCAGCTGGCGGTGCCAACTCCCTTATCTTTTTGCCGATCACGCACAGGACGGTCACATCAGCGACGAAATCAATGCACAAGGGGTCTGGCTTGATAGCCTGAATACCCTGGCGATTTTGGCTGCCATGTTAAGGAAGATCTTTTTGGTCTCTTCAGCTCTTGATGATGGCCTCGACAGCGTCATCCAGCAACTTGACCTTCAGGAAGGCCCATCAGTCTTCTTTGATGGCCTCCAGATCAACACCCGTTCCTTGCAGAACCGCATGGCCTCTTTCAATGGCCATTCGCAGGAATTCGACCAACTTCTGTTTGTCGAGTATCGGAGTGTCACCTCCTGGTTTAGGCCTGGCATAAATCGCAAGGGCCTTCTGGAGATTACTGAAAATGCCAACGTAGTCCACGATCAGGCCAGCCTCCTTGCCCTCACTGACCCGATTCGCCCTGGCGATGGTTTGCATGAGGGTGTGGTTACGCATGGGCTTGTCCAGGTAAATGGTCGAACACTCTGGCACATCAAAGCCTGTGATCCACATGGCACAGACAAAAACCAAACGGAGATGGATCGTTGGGTCTTTGAATTTTTCGTCGAGGTTTTCGTTGACCATTCTCTGTCGGTGGGGCAAGATGTCCAGCCCCTTTTTTTTCATTTCATCGACTTCACCCTGGATCTGGGACACGACAACGGCCATATCGGTGGCCTTCATCTTCAGGATGGTGGCTTGAATGACCTTTCTGAGCGTCTCAGGGGATGCATTTGGGTTCCTTTTCAAAGGAGTTTTCAAACGTGCTTGCCAGTAAGCCTGAACCTTATCGTACATCCGAACGGCTGTAGCCTTATCGATGCAGATCACATGGCTTTGCCACGGTGACCCCGACTCAAGGAAATGCTCAACCAGATCACTCGGCAATCGGTATCGAGACGTTCATCACTGGTGATCAGGTGGTATTCCCGGGCAAACTCACGTTCCAGCTTCTTTTCCTGGGCCTCATCCAGTTCAGCTGCTTCCAGAAGTGCTTCAATGTCTTCGTTGAGATTTTCGTTGGTAAGCTGGAGCTCGGGAATACGGTTTTCGTAGTACAGGGGAACGGTGGCCCCGTCCTCGATGGACTGGGCGAAGTTATAGACACTGACGTAGTCCCCGAATACCTCTCTGGTCTTTTCCTCTCCGGCCATAAGAGGGGTGCCAGTGAAGCCAATAAATGATGCATTGGGCAGAGCATTCCGCATGTTCATGGCAAATACATCATACTGGCAACGGTGGGCCTCATCGGTGATAACGATGATGTCATCCCGGTCTGAAGTTTTGGGTAGGTCCTTACCATTTTTCACGTGCGGAATTTCTGGATCAGAGTAAAGACATACCGGTGATCCTCGGTAAGTAGCTGCTTCAGTTCATCGCCGGTAGTCTGCATGTGCCTCAGCCTCAGTGACTGCTCCCGTGGCAGCAAAGGTCTTGTAAATCTGCTGGTCCAGTTCCTTTCTGTCAGTGACGATCACGAACGTCCAATTGCCCTGGAGCTTACGAAGGATCTTCTGGGTCAAGAATACCATCGACAGACTCTTGCCACTGCCCTGAGTATGCCAGAACACACCAAGACGACCTCTCATTTGTGGAATTCTGTACGGCATCGATGGCATGGTTGACGCCGAGATACTGGTGGTTCTTCGCTACCTTCTTCAAAAGCCCTCCACGGCCTTCCTCGAACACCGTGAAGTTTTCCACGATGTCCAGCAAGTGTTCCGGAGTGCAAGTGCCACGTACAACAGTTTCCAGGGAGATCACGCCTTGCTCCTTTTCATCTGGCACCTTTTTCCATTCCACAAAATGGTCCCAATGCGCAAAGGTCGAACCAAACATGGTTTCTGACCCATTAGATAGGATGATGAACCCATTGGGGGTGAATAGATGGGGAATGGTGCTCCGGTAATCAGAGAGGTTGCCGTCATAGGCGTGTTTTACGTTTTTATCGGTGGCCTTAAGTTCCATGAACAACAGGGGGATGCCGTTGACGAAGCCAACAAGGTCGCATCCGTCTCTGTAGATCTCACTTGCAACCCAGAACTGAGATGCCAGGAAAAAGTCGTTCTTTTCGGGATGGTTCCAGTCGATGACCTTAACTGTTTCGGTGATCTCCGAGCCGTCATCATCAGCTGACAGTAACCTTCATGCCTTCTTTCAGCAGTTGGTAGACTTCCCTGTTGGCGTTCACAGGGATCATTTTGGAACGGTCTTGGGTGAGTTGTTCGATGGCTTGGGTGATACCGTACGATGGGATGTCTGGGTTCAGGTTTTTAAGAGCGGATTTCAGACGATTGGGCAGGAAAACATCTCGTTTGCCTTCACGGCCTTCGGTGCTTTTGCCACTGTCGAATTCGTGATACAGGTTGGCCCATTCCCATCCGAGAGACTGGAAAGGTCTATGGTAGGTTTTTCAACGAGTTCATCTTCGGTGTATCCTTCTGGTGACATAAGACGATTAACCATTTTTTCTAATTTAATTCAGCCCCGAATTCTTTGATTGTTTCCTCAGAATCTCGTCCTGCTACGGCCTTTCCCATTGATTTTTCTATAATGTCGAGGAGTTTCTTGCTCTGTCCCTAATAAAGAAATCGAAATTGTCATTTCTCAGTAATAATGGATCTATCAGGTGACTTTTCAGGTGTTTGTCGAGAGCCTCCTGGTCAACTTTGTGGCTGTTAACAATACGTTCTATGTAGTTAGAAGGAGCCTTTCCACTCAATATCCTATTCGTTCTCGCCGTAAGTGGTGCCTTATTTACGATGCTATTCCAATATTTGCGTTGTAATTTTTGCTGTCACAAAAATGACGTGGGAAAATGTGGTGAATGTCAACCGCTTCGTCAAAATAGTTTGTGGTTTGGATTGGATCACCATTGATGAGGTCCATGCTTCCTTCCTTCATTAGCAAGCCCATAATACCTTTGTAGGCGGCACTATTTCTTGTCTGAAGCGAAAGTAATCTTATTGGTGCGAAATTGCCATCTCGAACTGTGACAGGCTCCTCTCCACCATTAATCCATGAAATCATATTTTGTACGTCGAGTGCGAATCGTGTTTCATTTGCACCACCATATAGCTCTCCTAAAACACCACACCAATACCAACGAGAAATTTTTTCTCGCACACTGTGATCTTCAAAGGTAGCACCAAGAAGCGAACAAACTACCGACAAAGGAATTAGTTGAGTTTGATAGGGAAGGTTTTTTGTGTCAAACACCTTTTGGGAATGCAGGAATCTTGCTGTCTTTTTAAGTCCTTCAATCAATATGTCAGCAGAATCTTTGTATTCATCCAAGGTGAGATTCAATACATCTTTGCGTTTACAGCTAACCGCAGTTCCCATCATCTTGTGTTTTTTATAGGAACTAAGAAGAGTAATGGCTGTCAGGTAGTCTTTTTCATCAACATTCTTCAATACAGGATCGGTATCTTGCAAAATAGCTTGGCGTTTTTCCCAATCAGGGCGTAATCGAAAATCATCAGCGGCATATGTTGCCGTCAAAAGCTCAAAGACAGTAAAAGAGACGCCACCGGTATTTACATGCTCGAAAACCTGACAAACTGCTTCTTTCGGTGTTTCTTTTAAGAGCTTAATTACAGGAATCTTGTATTTTTGGAATGGAATTAGAACGCCTCGTCGAAAGCTGCGAAGAAATTTCATTTTCTCGACATCATGGTTGAAGTGCGATTCAAAGCCCATCTCCCATTCATCTGTTTTTTCAAGATCAAAAATCATGTTCAAAGGAAACAGAGCATTTTCGTATTCTTTTTCTATAGAACTTATGTCGAGATCAATTTTGCGACCAAAATCGCTCGTAATCATTTTTGTAGGCGGTACTGAGACGATAGCGTCAATACGATCAGATTCCTCTTTAAGACACTCGGCCATATTGAGGTAATAATATCGTTCCAGCGGGTTATTCCGCGAATCACGGGTCTTTACAGGCGTGTCGCTTTTTAAAGCTAAATACAAAGATGTAAGTCTTTGTTGCCCATCCAGCATTAGAAAATCAGGCAAATCAGTCGTCGTTTGAGCACCTTCAAATGGTCTGGGACAAAACCTAACGCCATCTCCTCCAGTCTCCATAGACATCAAAGCTCCAATAGGATACCCAAGTGACACGCTTGCGATTAACGCCTTAATTCGGTCATCGTCCCAAACCCATCCCCTCTGGAAATCTGGTAATTGAATTGAGCCTTGCTCAATAAATTTAAGCAAGTCCCCAAGGAGGGGTTCGTCTGTTCCAAATGTATTGCTAATTGCTGGCATAAGTTTTCCTAATTAGGCTGTTATATTTTCTGGTACAGGCACGTTAGAAACGTCGATTTCACCGGAAATCAATTTTGGCAACAGAAGATTTCTGGTTTGGAGGAGGTTTTCGTTCTTTATTTCCAAGTTTTTGATCAGTTTGAAAAAAGAGCTAATTTCTTTGTCAAACAATTCCAAAAGTTCATCCGGGGCTTCAATTGTGACCAATCTCATAAGATCCTTCGGATAAACGTGCGGTTGTGCCGATCCTCTCTGAAGCCCTGTAACTTCCATTTGACGATTTTTCAAATGAAGGTAGAAATAGTAAACATACGGCGTTGTTCCAAAATCTATAACTGAGCAGTCCGAGGCCCAAATATCAACCTGATACAAACGGATAAACCCCGCGTTCGCACCAGACGCACTTATTGTAATAACGGGTTGCTGTGTATTTGTAGTATTATGATAGTAAGCAGGCGTTAAACCTCCCGCGACAACAGGGACTGAACCTTCTTTTATAGTTTTTTTGGTTATATTCTTGCCTTTGCGAATTGTAATCAATGCTCCCCCAGGGTTTTTACCTCCCACTCCTCTGGAATCCGTCCTATCTCACTCTCCACCAGCTTGACCTTCTCATGACCCGGAAACCGGAAATGAACGAACCACTCTGTGTAACTTCTGGGCCAATTCTTCGAGGATCTTGATGCGTCGGGTGTTGTTTTGACGAGGTCATCGTAAAGTGTAAAGGATGGAGGAAATTCGATTTTGGATTTGTATTGGAGGTAACGGGATCTGTATTAATTTTAGGTTGGCAAGATTTATAACTTGTTGGGCAGACCCAGCAAATTTGTGCCTCTAAAGAGGCTTTCCCCTTTGGAGACATAAGGAAGTACATCACATATCTTGCATCTGCTTTTTCATTTAAATCAATCAAACCTACCTGCCTGTATATATTTGCCCCTTTCAATTCTTTGGGAGCTATTGCCACTTCCCCTGGATACCCAACAAGTGTAATAATTGACCACCTTTCAGTATCGTACGTTGGTATTTGTCTGAAATTTTCTGTGTTATTTGTTTAAGCTGATTTACAAGTATACGACCGCCCAAAACATCTCTTCCTCTTATGAAAGGTATCCCATTTTCTACAAACTCACCAGGTTTCAGAACACCATATGTAACAGCTTTTCCTGGTTTCTTTGTTAGATTCTCCCTAATTTTTCAGTTGCCCACATGGCTATCGTTCCTCTTTGTATAGAAGAATATCTGAGACGTTCTCGGCAATCCGTTCTTCAAATACATTGGCCTCAGCGTTCAGGACTTCAAATTCCTCATTCAGTTTCCTGCAGCCGTTCTTTGAAGTCAAACTCGTCAGGATCAACATCGGCAACACCAACGTATCGACCTGGGTTAAGACTCCAGCCCTGTTCTTGAATTTCATGAACTGAGCAGCCTTGCATAGTCCAGCTAAATCTACTAACAGACATCAGTACCATATTCGTTCATTAACTCTTCCGAACCGGCACCTGTCTTGTATTTTTCGCCCCTGTAGAGCCTGACAATGTTGGCGAGGAATTCGATCTGGGCAGGTGTAAAATCCCGGTGAGCTCTGTCAAGCTGCCTGTATATGTTGTGTGTCAAGGAGTATTCTTGTCCTTTCGGTTTGATGCCGCGCGCACATTACCCTGGTGGATCACCGCCCGGCGGAACGAGGTGATAAACCGGCAACCCTAGGCTGGCGGCAGCTTCAAATGAACATCGAATCCGGCAGACGCACCAGGTCGATATCCGCGCGTTGGATGGCGACAAATTCCCGCCAAACAACCCCAGTGCGTGCACCCTGGCTGAAATTGCGCATCGCACACCTGGTGGTTGCCGATACGCATTGCGGACAATGTCCTAACCTCCTGATGAATCGGCACGGTTACGCGGTCGCCTGCCCGCCAGTGCCGGACATTTTTACCCACCGCCTCAACAACCCCGGCGAGTTCATGTCCGGGCACATGCGGTAGCCTGATATCCGGGTCATGGCCCATCCAGCCACGCCAGTCGCTGCGGCAAAGACCGGCGGCCATGACCCGCAGCACCACGCCTTCGTCATCCGGCACCGGGTCGGCTACCGACTGAATGAATGGTGGATGTTGAAACGCTTCGTAAACTACAGCACGCACAATATGGTTTTCCGATGTTTAAAATCTTCACCAAGCTTGTACCCCCTCATGACCAAAATCAATAGAAACCACGCGTAACACAGGTGCAAGTAAGCCCTGCCAACCCGATCAATTTGGGTAGCGTTACCTTGATAGCCGGGTGGGCGGTTTTTTTAGGTTCGGTAGTGCTTACGGCTGTGAAAATTTCTTATGTCACTCCGCGCCATTTGCCGTTTTGTGAATCTCCTGGAATTGCACCTTGTTGATGTCGGCTTTTCGGTAATTTAGCAGACGTTGTGCAAACAAAAATCTCATTGAATTTTTGGTCTGCTCCCGGCCGAGACTGTGTGAAAACCCCACCCTTGATATAATAGTACTCACCCGCTGAAGGACTCATAGGATGAGTGGATTTATTCAAGGCGAGGATCGTTCCCAGGCCACCTTATTCCCCGAAAGACTCGACGATTATGTTGCAGAGGACAGCTCGGTACGCGTGATCGATGTCTTCATCGATGAACTGGACTTATCCGGTATGGGATTCAAGACGCAACCGAACGATACAGGCCGTCCAGCCTATCACCCGACCACCATGCTCAAGCTGTTTGTATACGGTTACCTCAACCGGGTACATTCGAGTCGGCGACTGGAACGCGAAGCCCAGCGCAATGTAGAGCTGATGTGGCTGACCGGACGACTGGCACCGGACTTCAAGACCATCGCAGACTTTCGCAAGGACAATGGCGATGCCCATTCGCCTGGTGTGTCGCCAGTTCGTCATGCTGTGTCGCAACCTCAATCTGTTCGCCAACGCCTTCGTGGCCATCGACGGCAGCAAGTTCAAGGCGGTCAACAACCGCGACCGCAACTTCACGCGGGCCAAGATGAAGCGACGTATCGCCGAAGCGGATGCGACGATCGAACACTACCTGCAGCAACTGGCTGAAGCGGATCGGCAGGAGCCGGATGAGGATAAGACGCGGAGTCTGGAAGACAAGGTCGCATCACTTAAAAAGGAGATGTCGCGCTTAAAAAAAGTCGAAGCCCGGCTGCTTGACGCACCGGGCCAACAGATCTCACTGACTGATCCCGATGCCCGCTCAATGAAGAGCCGGGGTGCAGGTGTGGTGGGATACAACGTACAGACTGCTGTTGACACCCAGCATCACATGATCGTGGCCCATGAGGTGACCAACCAGGGTAGTGACCGTCGTCAAATGGCGAGCATAGCCAAACAGGCCAAGTCCACACTGGAGGTTGAAGAACTAAGGGTGGTTGCCGATCGTGGTTACTACCGTGGTGAAGAAATCCTCGACTGCGATAAGGCCAACATCAAGACCTATCTGCCCAAGCCGAAGACTTCACCGAACCGGGCCAAGGGCCAGTTCGACCGGGATGCCTTCCGCTACATTGCTGCGGATGATGAATATGAATGTCCGGCGGGACTACGCCTGGTGCGACACATGACCGTGCAACAACAGGGTAAGACGGTACATGCCTACTGGACCTTCAAGTGCCGGACATGTCCAATCAAGTCCCAATGTACTTCAGGTGTTCATCGCAAAATAACCCGCTGGGAACACGAGGCGGTAGTCGAAGCAGCGCAGGCACGCCTGGATCGCAACCCGGATATAATGCGCATCCGTCGGGCCACCGTGGAACACCCGTTCGGTACCTTGAAAGCGTGGATGGGTTCGACCCACTTCCTGACCAGAACGCTCGACCGGGTGAGTACCGAGATGAGTCTGCATGTGCTGGCCTACAACATGAAGCGAATGATGAACATCTTCGGCACAAAACCTCTCATTGAGGCGATCGGGGCATAGAGAGGCCCTTTTTACTCACCAAATAACGTAAATCCAGGCGATCTCAGCTCCTTCTGGGTGCCGACTCAATCTCCCGACCAGATCAACCATACCAAAACAGATCCTGATAAAACCCCTAGAGAAAGCACCTGATGCAGCCTGTTAAGGCAAATGAGAGCAAATATCGAGTTATCACACAGCCTCGGCCAATAGCAGATATTTCTGCCACTTTGGACTAGACTCAATCAAACTACTGCTTTTTACTCGAAGCGGGCGGTCGTTCAAGTCCCGAGCAATCCATTTCTGAATGTCACTCACTCAGCTATTGAAGGTCAACACATGATCCTCCAACGTATTTCGAAAAACGTAATATCACAGAATTGGTTCACGGTGGCGGTCGAATTTGTCATCGTCGTTGTCGGCGTGTTTATGGGCTTACAGGTTCAGGATTGGAATGATGCACGCAAGGAGCGCATCGAAGAGCACGGTCTGCTCAGCCGCCTTCATGTGGAAACACTGGAACTACTCGAAACACAGCGCGAAGAGTTGATGGGTCTGCGTGAGCGGGCTGGCGTATTGATGGGTGTCAATCCCGTACTGTTTTCGCAGGAGCCATTGCGCGTCATTTCCGACTTGGAGTGTGCTCGTATTGTGGCGTCACACGTCTTTAGACGGCCGCCGGACGAGCTGCCAGTTCTTGATGAGATGTTATCCACCGGGCGGTTTGACATATTGCAGGATGAAGACATCAAGGAGCATTTGCGTAATTACGTGTTATTTCGCGGGCGCGCACGCGCTTACTATGAGGAAGCTACCAACGAGCTATTTCGATTACACAGCCGATTCCCGGATCTCATAGCATTCGGTCGGGTGCCAATAGAAGCCGGGGATGTCGCAGTTTGGAATCGGCTAAGCGGCGAAGGATTCCGATGGAGCCGTGTTTGTGACGGCGAGAAGATGCGAGCAAGCCAGGCCTTTCTCAACGAGTATGTCGATAACCTGAGCCGAATCGGATCAATGACCCAGTTTACCGAACAGCGTAAGGAACATTTGGAACAACTCGAGTCCGCGTTATCAGCAAGGCTCGGCGTTGCGACAATTGGGGGGTTGCCGGAGTAAGTTCACTTAAGAACTCACTGACTCCCTTTGGCCGTTTTCTGCTATAGGTGATCACAGAAAATGACTAACCGGTTCTGCCCCGAAAGCCGTCATTCAAGTCATTCACAGGTTTGCTACACTCGACCGTAAAAGTGAGCTTGGGTTAGTCGCAATTTATTGACTGAACACTTGGTGGTGTTAGCCTTGGGCCAACGACCAATGGATCGTTAATCCATCATTCGCCAATCGGCGCAGTCTAATCCGCCTGCTGCAGAAACGCGTGAAATACCCGGTTGAATTCATCCTGGTGGGTGATGAAAGGCACATGGCCCGAACCCTTTACGGCGACTTCCTCACACCATCCGCCGCTTCCGGCATAGGCATCGAGCAGTGTTCTGATCTGGTCCATCATCGGCTGCGGCGGATACTTTCTGCACCCGGGAAACCGGGTAAGCGCCGCTCGGCCCCCAGGTGCCAGGGTCGGACGCCGCGCTGTTGGATACCGCCAGGTCTTTGTCGCCGTAAATCCACAACACCCTGGTCTTGTTTTTCGCGGCCAGGATCCGATCGACCAGGTCGCCGACATATTTGGGCGACATGGCATTGGTGGCGCCCCATTTTCCCGGTCGGACATAGGGCCAGTTGGGGGACGTCTCCTTGTCGCCGGGCAGGTCCCGCTCGCCGATATGAACCTGGAACATGGCGTCGATCAGCGCGTCCTCGCGCTCCGGGATAATCGCCGCCCCAGACCAGCAGACGCAGCATGTTGCGTGGGCTGAACGGCTGCCATCGGTGCCGGTCGCCGTCCAGCAGGCCCTGGACCAGGATCGGGTTGATCAGGCCGCCGCCGGAACCGGCGAAGTCGTCGTTGGTCGGTGTGCCGGCGTGCGTCCCGGGTTCCGCCGAAGCCAAATGGCGAGCCGGGGCCGGCCAGCGTCACCGACAACAGGCGTTCGGGTGCATCGGCCATCATCCACCAGGCGACCAGGCCGCCGAGAGAAACACCGACAAGGTGGAAACGCTCGTGGCCAAGATGATCCATCAACGCCAGGGCGTCATCGACAAAGTCACGCATGCCGCGGGTCGCATCGATCTTGCGGCCGGGTCGGCGCCGCCGAAACCGCGCATGGTCGGGGGCAATTGCCACGGTAACTGCGGCGGCAGGGCGACCATGGTCTCTTCCCACCAGGTGGCGGATGAGAAATTGCCGTGAATGAACAGCACCGGAATACCGTCTTCGGGGCCGGAGAACAGGACCCGCGTGGTCAGGCGGTCGGTGGTCACGGTTTGGGCGGTAATGCCCGGGAAGGAACGGGAACACTCATTCTGGTCACCTCTTGGGTTTCAAGCAGTTTCTTGTCGATCTTGCCGATGGCCGTCAGCGGCAGCGCATCCAGCAGCACGATCGAGCGCGGCAGTTTATAACGGGCCAGGCGCTCTTCCAGGAAAGACCCGCAGTTCCTCTTCGTTATAGCCTTCCTCGACCACCACGAAGGCCCGGCCGACTTCGCCCCAGGTCTCGTGGGGCACGCCGACCACGGCGGCTTCCTGCACTTTCGGGTGCGCCAACAGCACGGATTCGATCTCGGCCGGATAGACGTTTTCACCACCGCTGATGAACATTTCCTTGGAACGGCCGAGGATGGAGTAGCAGCCGTCGTCGTCGCGAACGGCGATGTCACCGGTATGCAGCCAGCCATCGCGGATGGTTTCCGCCGTTGCTTCCGGGTTACTCCAGTAACCGGCGATGACGTGCGGTCCGCGGATCAGCAGTTCGCCCTCCTCGTCGGCGGCGCAGGCGGTGCCGTCATCGCGGATGGTTTTCATGTCGATGTGGAAATTCGGATAGCCGACCGAACCGATTTTTTCCCGCACCTGTTCTCGGCGGCAGCCAGAAATTGTTGCCGGACGCCTCGGTCAGCCCATAGCCCATCTTGAAGTCGACACCGCGTTCCCAGAATTTTTCCATGATCGGTAGCGGGCAGGGCGCACCGCCGCTGGTCACCAGTTCCAGCCGGGAAAAATCCGCCTCGCTCCCAGCGCGGGTGTTCCTGCAGCATCTGGAACATGGTCGGCACCCCGACGTAATGGGTGATGCCGGCAGTTTTCGACGAGATCGAAGGTCTCGTCGGGATCGAAGCCGGAACACAGGATCGTGGTGCCGCCGGTATGCACCAGCGGCACCATGAAGATATTGGGGCCGCCGATGTGGAAGAAGGGCAGTTGGACGCGGCCGTGTGCTGGCCAGTTGACACCCCACGAGGCGGTCGTGTTGATGCTGTTCCAGGTCACGTTGCCGTGGGTCAGGACCGCGCCCTTGGGCAGACCGGTGGTGCCGCCGGTGTAGTAGATGCCCCACGGGTCATCCAGCGTCAGTTCCGGCCTGTCTTCGAGCTTGTGTGTCCAGCGTTTCACGCTCCGCGAAATCGCGTTCGCCGGCGCCCGGGTTGGTCATGGCGACCACGTGTTCGACCGAGTCGCAATGCCGGCTTGAGTTCGCTCGACCTGCGTCGCGCCAGTCCTCGCTGTAGATCAGAACCTTCGGTTCGCCGGCCGCGACGATGCCCTTCAATTCGATGCACGGTCAGCCGCCAGTTCAGGTTTTGCAGGATCGCGCCGATCTTCGGCGCCGCCCAGAACAGGTCGAGATATTCGTGCGGTTCGAGGCATAGACGGCGACCCGGTCACCCTTGCCGATGCCGAGGCTTTTCAGGTAATTCGCAGTCCGGTTGGCCCGCGTGTTCCAATCGGCATAAGGTGGTCTCGGTCCCCGTTGCGTAGTCGATCAGCGCGACCGGTCGGGTGTCAGCTTGGCCCGCTTGTCGAGCCAGTCGGTCACGAAGTGGGATGTTTGCTTCATTTCGGTCAGACCCCATTGAACGATGGCGCCGGCCCAGACGTAGCCGATGCCGGCGGCGATGATCGCCATCGTGTCGCCCGGTTTCAGTCGGCCCTGTTCGATACCGACTTCGATGTTGATGATGGCGTCCTGCTCGCCGATGTGGCCAACTGTCAGAAATATAGACACTTTGCTCTTCGCTCAGCCCCAGGTGGCCGAGCACTTCGCGGTAGGCGGAGGGTTTGACCAGCGACATGTTGAAGAAATCGATATCGGCGCGCGTGTAAGGCGTGCCGTCTTTCTTGTTACCCGATTTTTCGAGCGCATCATCGACGCAGTCAGCCAGTTGTTGATCGAGACTTCGCCCAGCCGCTTTTTCATCGCCTCCGGTTCGACCAGCCTGAACTTGAATTCACCGCTTTCACGGCCTGGTCGGTCGGATGTTGCAACGGTGCCGCTGGCGGGCACGATCACGTGGCGGCTCATGCTAGCCGTCTGCGATCAGGTGATCGCCAAGCACGCGGTTTTCCGGCCAGTCACGTTTCACGATCATGGCGCCGGCGCCGGCGCCGATGTTGAACAGGAACGAGGTGTTGACATCGGTCAGATCGACGAAATGTGAGGTCGCGTAGCCGCCGCCGATGAGAATCGGTGTTGATGGACGGGTCATCCGCCATCAGGCCCTGGCGCCAGTTTCAAAGCGGCGACGGTGGTCGCACAGCGGGTGTGGATATCGATACCCCAGGCGTTTTTGCACCGACCTGGTAGGCGAGGTCGATGGCGGTTGTCCATAGCAGGTATTCGCGCCATTCTTCGGTCGTGCACAGCACCACATCGATGTCCATCGGGTCGATACCGGCCTTGTCGATGGCCTTGTGCGCCGCGTGCACGGCCATGTCGTTGGGATGAACCTTCGGGTCGGCGACGAACTTGCGTTCGATACCGAGCTTCTCCCGGACCACCCATTCGGGCAGCCCGCTCTGCTGGGCAATTTCCTCAGCGGTGACGTAGGTTTCCGGAAAATACGTGCCGGTGGAGACGATACCCATGCCTGTCATGCGAATTCCTGTGCTCAACGGTTTTGTTTGCGCCGCCGGCTGTTTTGTAATATTACATTCTAAAACTTGAAATCTGATTCATGTATCATGCTAAGTTAAGAAGACAGCAACCGCAAGTCAAGCTATCAGGGACCTATAATTTACATCATAACTTGAAACTTGATTCAAGTTTCATCATGCTGCATACTCAGGCACAATGACAAGGTTTGTTTCGCTCGGCAATGGCTGCGGAATCAAACGGCAGTCTGGACATGAACAATGGCACTCAAGATCAACAGGCCGGCACAGACCGGTTTTGAATCACACTGGATGGAGGTAGAGAGAATGCAGACCGGACATAAAAAGCAGGCCGTATGGCGACAGCTCAGTACTGGGAATCGCGGTAGCGCTGGGTACGGCTACGCTGATGCCCGCAACCGCGCTTGCGCAGGAAGAACAAAGCGGCGACGGCGATTATGCGCTCGAAGAAGTCATCGTTACGGCAACGCGCCGGGAAGAAAGCCTGATGGAAGTACCTATCGCGGTCACCGCGATTTCCGGTGCGGAACTTGCCGAGTTCGGAATGCTGGATATTACTTTCATTGAGCAGATGACTCCCAACACGACACTGAAGGTATCACGCGGCACCAACACCACGCTGACCGCGTTTATCCGCGGTGTGGGCCAACAGGATCCGGTCCCGGGTTTCGAGTCGGGCGTCGGTATCTATCTCGATGATGTTTACCTGAATCGCCCGCAGGCTACGGTCATGGATATCTATGATGTCGAGCGTATCGAAGTGCTGCGCGGTCCGCAGGGTACCCTGTATGGCCGTAACACCATCGGCGGCGCAATCAAGTACGTAACCAAGCGGCTGAACGCGGATCACGCTGAAGCCAATGTGAATATGTCCTATGGAACGTACAACATGCTCAACCTTATCGCCTCAGGTTCGGCGCCGTTGGGCGATACCTTCCGGGTTGGTGCATCGTTTGCCAGTTTCAATCGGGATGGCTTTGGTGAAAACCTCTATCTGAAAGGCCTGGATAACTATAACAAGGATTCAAAGGGCGCCAGGTTCAGCGCCGAGTGGGAACCCAACGAGGACGTGTTCGTCAAGTTCGCTTACGACTACATCGATGATGATTCCGATCCGAAGCAGGGGCATCGCCTGACGCCGGCGTATACGTCCGGCAACCCGGTTCTGGGTAATGTTTATGACACCGAAGCGGGGCTGAATACACCCACGCAATCCGTGAAAGCATCGGGTTATTCGCTTTCGGCACAATGGAATGCCAGTGACCTGCTGACCGTGAAAAACATCCTCGCCTACCGCGATGACGAGACCTGGACGCCGATCGACTTCGACAGCCTGCCGGTGGAGGATCTCGATGTGCCGGGTCTCTATAAAAACAACCAGTTCTCGGAGGAACTGCAGTTCCTGTTTTCGTCTGACCGTCTGAACGGTATCGCTGGTTTCTATTACCTCGATGCGGATGCAGCCGTCGATTTTGACGTGCTTCTTTACCAACTCGGTGCTCTCTATGGCTTACCGGGTTACAACGCCGCCACCTCCGGGCGACGTCAATACCAAGACCTGGTCGCTCTATGCTGATTTTTCTTACGAGCTTACCGACCAGTGGAGCCTTTCCGTGGGCGGTCGTTATACCTCGGACAAACGGACTTCAGCGGTTTTGAGACAGACCAAGCTCAACGGCGCCTCTGCGGTATTCGGTGGCAATGGCGTTGCGATTGCGACCACATCCGACTTCCATGGCTCGGAAACCTTTACCAAGTTTACCCCCAGGCTTGCCATTGACTGGACACCGAACGACGATCAATTGCTTTACGCTTCTTACAGCGAAGGCTTCAAGGGCGGCAGTTTTGACCCGCGTGGCCAGACAAGCGCCGCCCCGGATATCGATGGTGATGGCGTCGTCAGCGAAGAGGAAATTTTTGACTTTATGCAGTTTGATCCGGAAACCGTCAAGACCGTCGAGCTCGGCTGGAAAACCACCGCGATGCAGGGCCGTATGGACTTCGAAACTCGCGGTGTTCTTTTCCAGGTACACCGATGTCCAGATTCCGGGATCCTACGGTTACGATTCCAATGGTGATGGTGTTAATGACACCTTCATCGGTATCACATCGAATGCCGGCAAGGCGGACATCAAAGGTGTTGAATGGGAAGGGCAGGCAATTCTCGCCAATGACTTCGCCAACGGCAACGGTAACGAATTACGCCTTGGCTGGGCTGTCGGTTATATCGACGCACAGTACAAGGAATTCATTGACGCATTCGGTATCGACGTAGCGGATCAGCGCGTATTCCAGAACACGCCGAAATGGACGGTCACGGGCACGCTGAACTACTCCACCCCGACCAACCTTTTCGGCACCCCGGGTATGTTTTCCATGATCAACACGATTGCCTATCGTGACGACACCAGCCAGTTCGAGGTTCCTAATGCTTACCTCGACCAGTCAGCATACACGCTCTGGGACCTGGACTTCGTCTGGACGCAGGACGAGGGTCACTGGAGCGCCGGTGTCCATGGCAAAAACCTGACCGACAAGGAATACAAGGTGGCCGGATACTATTTCCCGATCACGGGCGGACTGGGTCTGGAAGATAACATCACCGCTTTTTACGGTAATCCCCGCCAGATATGGGTCACCGTGCAGTACAACTGGTTTTGATGGTTGAAACCGGCTGATTGAAAGACGGCGCGGCTTTGGCCGCGCCGTTTTCACATATACTGAGACCAATGCAAAATACCCCTCCACTGGACAAACAACACCCGGAAACCAACCGCGCCTACGTGCTGTTTATCCTGGTCGTGGTCTACACCTTCAATTTCATCGACCGCCAGATTGTCGGTATCCTGGCCGTGCCGATCAAGGCCGACCTGTTGCTCACGGACACCCAACTGGGTCTGATGGGCGGCCTGGCCTTCGCCCTGTTCTATACCGGGCTTGGTATCCCCGTGGCGATGCTGGCTGACCGTTTCAGCCGTACCTGGATCATGACCGCGGCACTGGTCATCTGGAGCGGCATGACCGCCGCCTCGGGTCTGGCAACGAATTTCTGGCAGTTGTTCAGCGCCCGGCTTGGCGTCGGCGTGGGCGAGGCGGGTGGTGTCGCACCGGCCTACTCACTGATTGCCGATTACTTCCCGCCCAACGCAGCGCGCGCGGGCCATGAGCGTGTATTCATTTGGCATTCCCATCGGCAGCGCCATCGGCATCGTTTTTGGCGGCATCATCGCCAGCCTGATCGACTGGCGCTGGGCGTTTTTTATCGTCGGTATCGCCGGTATTATCATTGCGCCGATATTCCGCATGACCATCAAGGAGCCACCGCGCGGTGGCTTCGACCGCAAACGTGAAGCCGTCGAAAGCGCCGGGTCTGAAGCTGATCGTGCGCACCCTGTTGACAAAACCCAGTTTCTGGCTGTTGTCCGCTCGGTGCTTCATTTTCATCGATGATGGGTTACGGCGTGTTTTTCTGGTTGCCGTCGTTTTTTGTCCGCAGTTACGACATGACCCTGCTCAATGCCTCGTTGTTTTATGGTGCGGTGCTGCTGCTCGGCGGGCTGGCCGGAATCTGGACGGGTGGCTGGCTGGGTGACCGTTTCGGACAGGACAAGCGCGCCCAGTATGCGCGGATACCGGCCTACGCTTTCCTGTGCGCGGTGCCGTTTTATGTACTGGCGATACTGTCGCCGACACTGACGCTGGCGTTCTTCGTTTTGCTGGTGCCCACAGCGCTGGGCCTGGCCTGGCTGGGTCCGGTGATCTCGGCCATCCAGCACCTGGTCAGACCGGACATGCGCGCCACCGCCTCGGCGATATTCCTGTTTATCAACAACCTGATCGGGATCGGTCTGGGCACCTACGCCATCGGCGCCCTTTCCGATGGGCTGAGGGCGCAGTTCGGCGATGAATCCCTGCGTTACTCGATCCTCGCCGGTACGGGTTTTTACATCATTGCAGCGGCGCTGTTCCTGCTCGCGTCGCGCTGGCTTGACCGCGACTGGGAAGACTGAACGCTTGCCGGAGATTTGGAGAATACGATGGGTTTACTGGAAGAAAAAGTCGTTATCGTAACCGGTGGGGCACAGGGTATCGGCCTGTGTGCGGCGGAACGCTTTGCCGCCGAAGGCGCCAGGGTTGCGATCTGGGATTTCAATACGGACAAGGGTGCTGCCGCCGAAGTCGCAGCTTAAGCACAAGGGACATGACGTGCGATATCAACAGGTCAATGTCGCCGACATGGCTTCCGTCAAGACGGCGGTCCAGGCGCTGGTAAAGGAAACCGGCAGGATCGACGTACTGGTCAATAATGCCGGCATCACGCGTGACGCGAGCCTGTTGAAGATGACCGAGGAACAGTGGCAGCAGGTTATCGACGTCAACCTCGGTGGTGTCTTCCACTGTACCCAGGCCGTCGCGCCGGTCATGGTCGAGCAAAAATCGGGTTGTATCATCAATACCTCGTCGGTGGTCGGTCTGTACGGCAACTACGGGCAGACCAACTACGTCGCGACCAAGTCAGGCGTCATCGGCATGACAAAAGTCTGGGCCCGGGAACTCGGCCGTAAAGGCATCCGCGTCAACGCCGTTGCACCGGGTTTTATCGCCACGGATATGGTCGATACCATCCCTGAAAACATCATCGAACAAATCGTCGGAAAGACCCCGCTCGCACGCATGGGCAATCCCGAAGACATCGCCAATGCCTACGTTTTCCTCGCCTCCGATCTCGCCGCGTTCATCAGCGGTACGGTGCTCAGCGTAGATGGCGGATTGGTCCTTTGATTTTTGACCCACGGTACTTGATGTAGATCACCTTAGAGTGCCGGTCCGGGTGTAAAGGATTGCCCCCCGGGTTAAAATAGCGGGTGCGGTGAATATTCACGATCGGGTCTTCTTCAACAGAAATTTTACCGTTGTCTGGTGACTCAGCCTGATGTCCACCGCGAAGCTGTCCAATGTGTAATAACCAGCTTTCTGGTAAGCACGCCATAGAGGATAGAACCGCCGCGATGATGGAAATCACAATTTGCGGACGCGGAGGGCAGGGCGGCGTAACGCTGGCCAAGATTATCGCCTCGGCTTACTTTCTCAAGGGCAAGTACGTACAGGCATTTGGCGTTTATGCCGCGGAACGCTCCGGCGCACCGCTACAGGCCTTTGTTCGTGTAGACGACGAGGAAATTACCAACCACAACCAGGTTCAACACCCTGATCATATCGTCGTGCTTGACCGCACCCTGATCGCCTCCGGCATGGATGCTGCCATGAAACCCGGCGGTTTCATCATCATCAATACCCCGCCGGACAACAGCGCTTACGAGGAACATTTTTCCGGCCGCAAGGTGGCCACGGTGGACGCCACCAGCATTGCGGTGGCCAATGGCCTCGGTACCCGCACCGTGCCGATCGTCAACACCGTCATGGCGGGTTCCATCGCCAGGGTGCTCGGTCTGACACTGACGGAAATACTCGCGGCGCTGGAGCACCTGAACTTTACCGGGGCGAATAAAACCTGTGCCCGCGAAGCCTACAAGCTGGTCGGCACCCGCACCCTGCCGGGTGAGATTCACCGGCCGCCGAAGACAGTTGCCAAGGTGCACATCGCCGATCTTTTCGATGCAGACGTCGGCGGTATGCCAAAGATCAAGACCGGCAGTTGGGCAACGGAAAAACCGGAACGGCGACAGCTGACACCACCATGTAACCACGTTTGTCCCGCCGGCAACGACGTGCGCGGATTTATCGATGCGGTGGGCAAAAACGATTACGACCGGGCCCTGTCCGTTCTGCTCGAAACCTCACCGTTACCGGCGGTTTGTGGCCGGGTCTGTCCCGCACCATGCATGGATACCTGCAACCGCGCGGAGTTTGACCAGTCGGTCAATGTCCGGGAAATCGAACGCGCCGCGGCGGATCTGGGCGTCAGGCCGGAGCCGGTACCGCGCCTGGCGTGACGCAGCGGTTGCCGTGGTCGGTTCCGGGCCGGCCGGTTTAAGCACCGCCTACCAGCTTGCGCGACTGGGTTACCCGGTCACGCTGTTCGAGGCGGGCGATGAACTGGGTGGCGTGTTGCGCACCGGTATCCCGGCCTACCGCCTGCCGCGCGAAGTGCTGGACAGGGAGATCGACTACATACTCAGCCATGACATCAGCGTCCGTACCGGCCAGTCCCTGACCCGCGCCGATATGCTGACCCTGAGCCGCGAATACCAGGCGGTTTTTGTCGCCACCGGTCTGCAGAATGTCAGCGACCTTGACCTCGGTGACCAGGCGCCGGTCGCACCCGTCCAGGGTCTGCATTTCCTCGAAAAGGTACGCAAGGGCAACGAGCGTCTGGACGGCAAGCGTGTCGTCGTCATCGGCGGCGGCAATACCGCCATGGACGCCGCCCGTTCGGCGTTACGCATCGGCGCCAGCGAGGTACGCGTGGTCTATCGGCGCACCCGCAGTGAAATGCCGGCCATCTTCGAGGAGATCGAACAGGCCCTCGAGGAAGGCATCATCCTCGACGAACTGGTATCCCCGGTACGTCTGCACGATTCCGGCGACGGTCCGGTGCTGACCTGCCAGGGTATGAAACTGGGTCCGCCCGATGACAGCGGCAGACCGCGGCCGATTGCCGACACCAGTCCGGAGGCCCGCTTTGACCTGTGCTGTGACCTGGTGATCCTGGCGCTCGGCCAGTCACATGATATTTCCATACTGCCGGAAGGTTCGGAGATCACGGAAGGCGAGGCGCTGCTGGGTCTCAGCGGTGCTCCGTTCTTTGTCGGCGGCGATTTTGCCACCAACGCCGGCACGGTTTCAGCCGCCATCGGTTGTGGCTTGCGGGCGGCACGGCACATTCACCGCACACTGACTGGCGAAGACCTGTTCCCGCCGCCCGAGCAACCCGTCGCGACTTCTGAGGAGATCAAGTTCAACCGTTTTGAACACCAGCCCCGTGAAGCGGTCAGGACACTCAGCCCGGAGCTTCGCCGCCGTTGTTTCGACGAAGTGCACCTCGGTTTCCAGGCGGGTCCGAACGGCGAGGGGGCGGTGGCCGAGGCGCAACGTTGCCTCAGTTGCGGGGTCTGTAACCGCTGTGACCGTTGCATGGAATACTGTCCGGAAGGAATTTTGCGGCGCAGCGATGGGGAAGACGGCTATGTCTTCGACCTTGAATACTGCAAGGGTTGCGGCGTGTGTATGACGGCCTGTCCGCGCGGCGCCATTTACATGACTGAATTGTAAGCCAAGGGGATTATTGAAATGGGCAGAACGCTTGCAACCGGAAACAACGTCGCTGGACACACGCTGGCGCTTGCAGGCGAGGCCAACCGCAACGCCAGGGGCTGTTGCGCCGGGGCTTATCCGATTACACCGCAAACCGAGATCATCGAATTTCTTTCCGCCTTCAGGTTCAACAAGGGCCGTGTCGTGCTGGTCGAATCGGAGCACAGCGCGATGGGTGTCTGCATCGGTGCGGCACTGGCCGGGGCACGTACGTTCACCGCCAGTTCCTCCAACGGGCTGGCGTACATGACCGAAAACATTTTTGCCGCCGGCTACTATCGCCTGCCGACCGTCATGATCGCGGTCAACCGCACGCTCGGTCCGCCGTGGAATATCTGGGTGGACCAGGGTGACAGCCTGATGATGCGTGACGCCGCCTGGCTGCAATTTTACTGCGACTCTCACCAGGATTTGGCGGACACGATCCTGCTGGCGTTCCGGGTGGCAGAAGACCAGCGCGTGATGCTGCCGGTCATCGTGGCGATGGACGGTTTTGTCACCTCGCACACGCAGATGGTGGTTGATCTGCCCACGCAGGAGCAGGTCGATGCGCTGTTGCCGCCTTGCGAGATACCCCATCGCTTAAAACACGATCATCCCTCGACGTTTGGCGGTATGACCTTTTCCAACGAAACGGAACATCACCGCTACGCGATACAACATTCGATGGAGCAGGTTTTTCCGGTGCTGGAAGAGGCCCGTGACGAGTTTGAAAACATCTTTGGCCGGCGCCCGGCGGGTGTGCTCGAGGCGTTTGAAACCGAAGACGCTGAAACCGTGCTGGTGGCCTGCAATACGATGGCGCGGACCCTGCACAACGTTGTCAAGGAGCGCCGTGCAAAGGGTGAAAAGATCGGCATGATCCGCCTGAAGTTGTTCCGGCCGTTTCCGCGTGAGCAATTTCTGGCCGCCATCGGCAGCGCCAAAAAGATCGCCGTACTCGACCGCAATCACTCGCCGGGTTCCGGTGGCATCTTCTGGCTGGAGATCGCCACGACACTCAGGGAGCGTCCCGATGTGCTGCTGCAGGATTATCTCGTTGGCCTCGGCGGTGGCGACGTGACGCCGGACAACATCAACGCGATTATCGATGACCTGGGGCAACGCACAACTTCGTCGAAACCTGAATGGAAGGACACTTCACAATGAGCGCGGTCACCCCGTCCAAACCCTATGAATCGCACCTTTTAAGACCTGGCAATACCAACTGCGCCGGCTGTGGCATGTCGATCGGTCTGCAGTGGCTGGACGAGGCGCTGGGCGACGAAAAACCGGTGCTGGCCATCCCTTCCTGTTGCGGTATCGTCACCGCCGGCGCGTTTCCGACCAGCGGTTACGGTGTGCCGACAGCGGCCACCACCTTTGCCAGTTCGCCGGCGGTGGCCACCGGTATTTCCGCCGTTTCCAGCATGAACGGCATCGACAACCCGGTGATCTGCTGGGCGGGTGACGGCGGTAGCTACGACATTGGTCTTGCGACCCTGTCGGCGGCGGCCGAGCGCAACGAGGACATCATCTACATCTGTTACGACAACGAAATTTATGGCAATACCGGTGGTCAGCGCAGCGGCGCAACACCCGTCGGCGCGGTCACCAGCACCACGCCATCGGGCAAGCCTGAACGCAAAAAGGACCTGATGGCGATCATGGCGGCACACCGGATTCCATATGCCGCGACCCTGTCGATCGGTCATCGCGAGGACTTCCTGCGCAAGGTCCGCTACGCCCGCAAGGTCAAGGGTTTCCGTTTCCTGTTAATGCTGTCACCATGCCCGACGGGTTGGAAGTCGGAACCCGACCAGAGCACCGAACTGATCGAACTCGCCGTGCGCAGCGGTCTGTTTCCGCTCTACGAGATTTTTGACGGTTGCCGCTACCGTATCAACCAGCGTCCTGACAACACCTCGATAGAACCCTACATCAGGCAACAGCGCCGCTTCCGCCAGGTCTGGAACAACACCGGGGCATTGCAGGCATTTATCGATGCCCAGTGGCAATACCTGGACGGTATGGCGACGGTATTCCCGGCGAAAGAAAAACCACGTCAGCAAAAAAATAATTTCTTCCAGGCGTAGTTCCGAAATAGGTCGCCACAGACACAAAATAAAAAACTGTTATTTTTGACAGTTCAGGTTTTTGTCTGGACAAAGATAATATTGTCAGGGGTAAGGGGTCATTTGAATCTGCCCGGTGGTCACAAAGCCGGGCAGGTTCAATTCCATTCAACTTTCTCCAGGTCTTCCACGGGATTCAGTCAGAACCCTGCCACTACCCGCTGCAATATTCGCACGACGCAAATTGTACAACTCGACAAGGTCCGGCTTGTTCAATGCCTGCTGTAACAACGGCAGTCCCGGCCAGTCTTCCGGGAGGAAAAAATACAGGGGTGAAATCAGGATGGGGTCACCTTCCGCATAGGCGTTTTCGAGCAGGGCGGATGCCGCTTGATCATCATTCAGAAACGCGTACAACATCGCAACCCGCACCCGGGATTGTCCCTTTTCCCCGCTCAATTGTAATAATCGTCCGGTATCAACAAGCGCGGTTTCATCGTTACCCTCGAGTATTTTCATGCGTGCATTCAGCCACAGCGTGGAGAGTTCACCGACCGCATCAGCATGGCGTTCAAGAAACTGTCTGAATTCGTCGTAGGCGCCTGTCTCCAATAACATCCTGGCCAGGGTCGAGTGGGCGTTCTGAAATTCCGGATTGAGTCCAATGGCCAGTTCTTCCTGGGCGATGGCATCCTGCCAGCGGCCCATCAAACCGTATACCAGCGCAAGTTCATGCTGGTTGGCGGCAGATAATGGCTCCAGTTCAGCCGCCCGTTTCTCGTAAATTTCTGCCTGTTGGTAATCGCCGATGGTATAGAGAAAATCGCCGTAAAAATTGGCGTTGAGTTCATCATTGGGATGCAGCGCAACGGCGCGCCCGAGGGCGTCTGATGCCGTATTCCAGTCACGATCAAAGCCAAGCGAGATATAACCCAGCGCGGCGTAGGCTTCGCTGTTCTCTTCATCCAGTTCGATGGCTTTGCGGGCCAAGGTCTTGGCCTCGGTTGCCAGGTCGGGCAAGGATTCGCTGCCGCGGTAGTAGGGTGTTACTGCCAGGGTGATGGCGAGCGCCGAGTATGCGGGTGAGAAGTCAGGGTCAGCGGCAATGGCCGCGCGGAAGGCTTCATCTGCCTGTGCAATACTCGCGGTGGTGCGGCGTGCCAGGTGAAACCGCCCCAACAGGTAATCGTCGTAGGCCTGCATGTTGCTGGTCCTGGCCAAACCGGGCAAGCCTGGCTTTTGGTTCAGGCCCAGGTGGAGTTTCAGACCGGTGACCACCTGCCTGGAGATTTCATCCTGTACCGCAAAAATGTCGGACAGCTGTCCATCGAATTCCTTTGACCAGAGTTGGAAACCATCGTCTGCATTGATCAACTGGGCCGTCACGCGCAGTTGATTGCCGGATGTGCGCACGCTGCCTTCGAGGATATGCGTCACGCCGAGTTGCTGCGCGATGCTGCGCAAATCCACATCCCGGTTCTTGAATGCAAAGGATGAGGTCCTGCCGGTGACCTTCAGTCCCGGCAGGTGCGACAGGGCGCCGAGTAATTCTTCCGCCATACCATCGGCGAAGTATTCCTGATCATGCCCGGGGCTCATATCGGTGAATGGCAATACCGCGATCGAGGTGGCCGTCTGCGGTGTCGAGTGCGCTGTGGAAAACCGGCTTTCCCAGATGAAATAGGCAAGCGCCAATAACAATGCGCCGAAGAGGATGTAGTTCAGTTGCCGGTTGTACCTGGAGTGCAGGTTGCTATCCCGGTCGACTTCTTCGGTGCGTTTCAGGCCCTTGTCGGTTAACTCGTAAATCCAGGCCAGCACCACGGTTATCAGGAAGCCGATGCTCAACAGGCCGAGAATCAGTTTTGCCAGCCAGTCAGGAAAGTCGAGGATCGGCCCGACTTCACCGAGCAACTGGATGATGAGCCACGCGACCGCCAGATAAGCCAGTGCGACCCTGACGACATTTCTTCTTTTCAGCTCTTGTATAAATGGGTGCAAACGTCTGATCTTCCTGCAGGAATAACGCTCAATCCAGTCCTGATCTTGCCACGTGAACCATTATTCAGCAAATATGACCGTTGGTTGCACAAAGCGGGTCGCGATGGTCCGGTTGCAACCTCAACTGCCATAAAGTCTGGTAATACCAGGTAGGAAACCCTGTCGAAAACCTTGAAAATCACTTATACGCTGTGAAAATGGTTAAATATAAGAGGCTGGTCTGTCATTTTCTACAGTTGTGCATTGCAGTTGGAAATGGATAATTAAAACTGGGAAGGGGTTCCTGAGCCTGTCCGGTTTATAGACAACTGGATGGGCTTTGTTTTATCCGGTTTTGTCATCTTCAGTCGTTCAGGCCATCTCATGTATCCCGGACCGGCGCATGCCGGTTTTTTCATGCTGCCTTTATGAATGTTTATGAATGGGTTATGGTTTGACGCCTGTATATTTCCACATCGGCGAGAGGAGATCGATTCATGAGAGTACTTGGTTACTGCGTATTATTCATATGCCTGGTTGTATCCGCACCAGGATCAGTTAGAGGCGATACCGATAAAAACAATGTCAGTGAAGCGTCATGCGTGATACTTGAAAACGGCGTCGTTCCCGAACTGTTTGGCGTCGATGGCGCGCTCATCAGGTACAGGCGGTCCATCCCGGTGAAGCGGGCCGGGCACGTCGTGTGCAGCGCCAGCTGGGATTATCCCGACAAGGCCGAACTCGAAGCTGAATATTTAAAAAAGACCCAGGAATGGGGCCGCAACATGGCGGCGGGCAAGAAGGAACCCATGCCAAAACCCCCAAAAATGGCTGCCAGAGTATCGGTTACGCTGGTAGCGACCCAATTTGATTCGGCCGAGGCAGCGGTTACCAGCCTGGAGGAATCGGTAGCCATGCTGGAAAAAGGGCTGACGATCAATGTCGCCGGCAAGGACCACACGGTACAGTATGATTTTGGTGACTGGATCGATAACGTGGGTGACAAGGCGATCTTCAATGAAAAAGGCGAGCTGTTGGTTGCTTATGACGGTAAGAGAATTGCGGTTGACGTCGAGGTTTCGGATGATCCTGCGGCAGACCGGAAGCATGCAATCGAGCTCGCCAGGCGCGTCATGGAATCCTATTAATCTGCGTGGTGTGCTACACCGGTATCGGGGCTACAGTTTACCGGTCTGCATAACCCCGGGCTTAAAAAAAACCCCGCCGGATGGCGGGGTTTTTTGTTTGCTGCACCATGATCAGGGCAGGTTGATCAGTTCCACCCAGTCTTCCATCTCGCCCAGACTGCAGCCGAACTTGAGGTGGCCTTTACCCAGGTCCTGTTCAACCACGATCTGTTCACAGGAACAACCACCGGTGTCGAAGATATCGAATGAAGCCTGCGGTCCTTTGCCTTTCGGCTTAACCGTATCGAAGACCCGGTCAGCGTCGGTCAGGGCAAAGCGATTGGTTCCCAGTTGCGCCGTCGGAGCGCCTTCCGGAATCACCGTGCCCGGGCAATAATCCGCGTCATCGGTGACACCATCACCATCGCTGTCCTTGGCCAAAAACAGCACCAGGCCGTCGTGATCCGAGGCACGTAGCGGGGTGCTGTCGTCGTCAACCAGGTGCACCGCAGCATCGCTGTTGCCGCGGCCAAACTGGAAGTCACGCACCAGTTCATCCAGACCACTGCTGGTCAACGCGTGGTCCAGCGTCTGGGCGTTACCGTCGAAGACGAACGAGTAACGTTCACCCGGATCGAGCATCAGCACCTGGTCGAGCAGATCGGGGCTGACGTAGTCGGTACACGGGTTGGTTTCGCACACCAGGTTATCGGACGGCGTGAAATTACCCTTCATGAAACCGCTGACATCGACGTAACCATCGGAGAACTCATAGGCATTGAAATCACCGGCGAGCACCAGGTTGATATCCGGGTTGGCATCCTGCAGTGCCTGGACCTGTTGGGCCACGTACTGCGACTGTTCGAGACGTTTCTGCCTGACTCGGTCCGAGGTTTCGATGCTGCTCAGCGAGCGTCCATGGATGGCCATGACGGCGATCGGAAAATCACTGCCGTCCGCCACCTGCCGGCCTTCGAGCAACAATGGCGGCCGGTCGTTCAACAGCGAACCGTCAACGCTCAGATGCTCAAAACGGCCCAGTTGCGTGACCGAATCAACCTCGACATTGTCACGCACAAGGAAACCGACATCGATACCGCCGATGTCATTGCCCTCGAAAAGATAAGGCGTGTAGTGCAGCGTGGCATCGTCGGCTGCGATCCTGTCCGCCAGATCCTGCAGCACCTTGAGGCTTTCCACCTCGCTGACGGCGAGGATATCCGGCGCATTCAGCACAGTGCGGATATAGGCGGAGTGCTTGCTCAGGCGGAGGGCGTATTCGGCCGTGTCCAGCACCTCATCATCGGTGGTTGTGAGCAGGACATTGGTGTCCGGATCACGCACTTCGATGGGGGCATCGTCGATATCGTCGAACAAGCGGTAGAGGTTCAGCGCCCCGACCGTCATTTCTCCAACTTCGCGGGCACGGACCGGCGCCGGCAATGGCGCGGGTGTCACGTTCAGCGAAGACGGCCAGAGCTCATAACCGCCATACTCGTAGCCGATCGCGCCGATGGCGTCAAACGATGAACCGGCCGCTATGACCTGGTTGGGCAGACCGAGCCTGTCGGGATCCAGCTCAAACACTTCGGGGTTGCCATCCCATTCGGCGTAACCGAACAGACCCGGGAACTCGATTCCGGGTTCGCGGAAGGTCCGTGAACCCGCTGCGGTGATATAGACTTCGGCGAATGGATCGGTGCCAAAGTACTGGTTGGAACCGGTGACCGTGCCGCCGGTGATCTGCACCAGCATGCCCTCAAAGCACTCGAGTGCGCAGCCTGGCGCCATCGGGTCGGGGGACGGAACGGTGTCATCGAGGAGCGTGGCGGCAGGTAGTGGATTGCCACTGCTGATCACGCTGACCGATGATCCGGATGCAAACTCCGTAAAGTCGAAGAATTCCGTAACACTGCCGGACACATCCACCTGGTCACCAACAGCAACCGACGGCGCGCCGCCGGTAAAGACAAAGATACCGTTGGAGGTCGAGGGATCGGCATCTGCGCGGGCATCCGGGGTTTGCATGAAGAAACCATCGGTGCCGACCGCGGTGACGGTATTGTTGGTGGTGGCGATTCCCTGGCCGGCATAGGGCGAGGCGCTGCCGCTACCCTGGATATCAAAGATTTCCAGCACCGGACCGGTGAATGAACAGCCACTGGCCAGCGAAGTATTGCCAAGACCGGGGGTGATACAGGCATAGACCAGGTCCGCGTTGTTCTGGTCGGTGTCCATGCCGTTCGGGAATCGCGAGATGCCCCTGTTGTCTTCACCGGCATTATTGGAGTCACTCAATCCCACACCCGAACCTTCGGTGTAAGGCGCAGCGACATCGCCTTCGTAACTGACGGTGTCAAGCACCACGCCGGCGCGTACCAGGGCAACCGCATCGGGTGCGCCGTTCTGGATCAGGTTGCTGTCGGGGCTCACGTCGAGGTCGCAGTTGGCGACGGTGGCGGCGTTGCCGCAGACCACGAAGTAATCACCGGCGCCGAGCATAACCGCCGGCAGCGCAAAGGTCTGATACGGCGTATCGTTGCTGCCATTTACCAGTACCAGGCTGACGCCATCCAGATCGGCCGGGGAGTTGCCGGCGTTGATGATTTCTACAAATTCGGCAGCATCAGTTCCCGGTTGATCATAATCAATCTCGTTGATACGCAATGGCGGTGGCGCCGGGTCAACACAATCGGCGTTTTGCAGACTATTGGCGGCTCCGGGCGTGATACAACGCTGACTGAAATCGACGTTGTTGACATTGCTGTCGGCGCCATCCGGTGTACGACTGATACCCAGGAACAAGGCCGAAGACGAATCTTCCAGGCCGACGCCGCTGGTTTCCGTATAGGGGGCCGCGAGATCACCCTCATAACTGACGGTATCCAGAAGGACCGTACCGGCATACAGGGCAACGCCATCCGGTGCACCGTTCTGTATCAGGTTGGTGTCTGGGGTGACATCGAGGTCGCAGTTGTAGACATTGCCGGCATCCCCGCAAACCACGTAATAATCACCTGCCGGAAGCACGAAAGAAGGCAGGTTGATGGTCTGGTAGGGTGCGTTGCCGTTGCCATTGACAAGGACCAGTGAATGGCCCGCCAGGTCTACGGGCGTCGCACCCTTGTTCAAAATTTCGACAAATTCGGCGGTGTCGGTACCGGCCTGGTCATAATCGATTTCGTTGATCACCAGTTCGTCGACCGACACCGGGTTGGTATCAAAACTGAATGGTAGTCGGACGCCATGTTATCGGCGCTGCCATCCTGGTCGGTGACCTGCGCGGCAAGGACATCCACGACACAGGTTTCACTGACGGAGAAATCCACATCGGGGTCCAGGCTGAACGATCTGTGGTCCACCCGATACTGACGGCGGTATGCACGCCCGTGCTGCCGCAGTTGATGGAGAACCACGCACCGCTAACGGTGACGTCTTCGCTGAAGGTGATATCGATATTCGCATCGACCGCCACGCCGGTGGCGCCATTCGCAGGCGTGGTAGCGGTGACCTCGGGTGGAACATCCACTATCGCCACAGATGTTTGCCTCACCGGGGGTAATGGCGCAGAAACTGAAGTCGATATTGTTCTGGTTGGTATCCACGCCGTCACGGGATGCGCGACAGACCGTGATGCATCAACACGTCGGAATCATCTTCAAGACCGGTTCCCGAACCCTCGGTATAGGGTGAACGCCGGTGTCGCCTTCATAACTCACAGCATCGATCAGGACTGCGGAAGCGTCGCGCAGACCCACCGCATCCGGTGCGCCATTCTGAGATAAAATTGCTGTCCGGGCCGTCATCGAGGTCGCAATTGGCCACCGTCGCTGCGTTAGCGCAAACCACGAAATAATCACCGGCTGCCAGGCTCACGGATGGCAGGGCGATGGTGTCGTATATGGTCCTGCATTTCGAGATTCCATTGACCAACTCCAGGGCTAAATCCGTCAGGTCTACCGGGGCACCCTAATGTTTTTGATTTCAACGAACTCCGCCGTATCCGTACTTGGCTGGTCATAGTCAACTTCGTTGATCACCAGATGAGCGGCACGCCGGGCCGGTAAAAAACAACATCAGAATACCAGTCAAGACAAGCTGATGTTTATAGCGTGGCAAAATTCGGAAAAAGGCGGGTCAGATTGCGATAGCTACGATGCTGCATTTTATTTCCTCTGAATCGGTGGTTCTAAATTGCCGGATTTGGAATGCGAAATGTCTGGGCGATTGCCGAACACGGAATTTCGAAATTTTCCAGTGGAATCTGGCTTGAATTTGCGTAGGAGTTTAACGCAGTTTTGTTACGGTAGTAAGTATCATATTTATTGCGTCTGTTTTGCGCGTTTTCCGCAATCAAGCGAGCGTGAAAACTTTGCCGAAGTTTGATTTGGGTGACCGTTTCCGGTCACCCTGAGTTTTTTTCACTTATCAACACCGCGGAGTCAATACAAATGTCGCGGTTCATTGCTTCCTTGGTTAAACTGCTTGTCTTTTAAGCAGGAAGGGAGACGGGCCGTGAGTGTTTTGCCGATGATCAATAGGAAGTTTCTGGCTACGGGCCTGATGCTTTTCGGTATTTTGTTTTTCTCAAACATCCAGGCTGCCGTGCCGGAGGCTGCCTACGCCGATATGCACTGGCGGCTGGTCGGTCCGTTTCGGGGTGGCTGGGCCACCGCGGTCGCCGGGCATCCGGACAAGATCACCACTTTTTATTTTGGCTCGGCCGACGGCGGTGTCTGGAAAACCGACAACGCCGGTGTGACCTGGAAACCATTGTTCGATCATCAGGGCAGCGCCTCCATCGGCGCGCTGGCGCTATCTCCGGGCAACCCGGATGTGATCTGGGTGGGCACCGGCCAGATCCAGCAACGCTGGGACATCGCCGACGGCGATGGTGTATACCGTTCCACCGATGGCGGGCAGAATTGGAAACACGTCGGACTGAGTGATACGCGGCACATCGGAGATTTGTGGGTTGACCCGGCAGATGACAAAATCGCGGTGGTGGCGGCGCTTGGCCAGGTTTTTGGTCGCAGCGAGCAGCGTGGCCTGTATCGCACCGAGGATGGTGGTGAAAGCTGGCGGCAGGTGCTGTACCTGGACGACACGACGGGCGCAGCCGACCTGGCAAACAACGAGGATACCCCCGGCGTGCTCTATGCCTCCATGTGGCAGGTGCAACGCCATCCGTGGCTGGATTATTTCCAACCCACGGTGGGTGGCAAAAGCAGTATCTGGCGCTCTGCAGATGGTGGGCGCAGCTGGCACGCAGTGGCCGGCGTCGGTCTGCCGGACGAACCGCTGGGCCGCATTGAACTGGCGGTCGCAGCCGGCCACCAGGCACAGCGCGTGTGGGCGTCCATCGAGGCCGTCGATGGCGGTGGTGTCTACCGTTCCGATGACGGTGGCGCCAACTGGACACAGGTTAACGACGACAAGAGCCTGGCTTCCAATTACATGGGCTGGCTGACGGCCGACCCGCAGGATGGCGACACCGTCTGGGCCGGCGGACAGCCGCTGCGCCGTTCCACCGATGGCGGCGCCACGTTTGACGATCGTCAAGAGTTCGCCGGGTGGTGATGACTACCACGCACTCTGGATCGACCCAGGAATTCCAGTCGCATGATGACCGGCGCCGACCAGGGTGCGGTGGTCAGCTTCAATGGCGGCGAAAGCTGGAGCAGCTGGTATAACCAGCCCACCGGGCAGTTTTACCGCGTCGCGGTGGATAACGGTTTCCCCTACCGCATTTACAGCGGTCAGCAGGACAGCGGTACGGTTTCCATCGCCAGTCGAAGTGATTATGGCCGTATCAGCTTCCGTGACTGGAACCCGGTCGGCGGTGACGAACGCGATGGCGATGTGCCGGACCCGCTGGATGCCAATATCGTTTATGGCGCCGGCCTGGGTGGCCGTATTTCCAAGTGGAATGCAAACACTGCGCAGGTGCAAAACGTTTCACCCTGGCCAGTTTCGAGCTACGCAGAAAACCCCCGCAAGGTCGAATACCGCTACGACTGGATAACCCCTTTGGCGATCTCGGCGGCGCCGCCACATGCGATGTATACCGCGGCGCAAGTCGTTTTCCGTTCGACCGATGGCGGCCAGAGCTGGAAGACCATCAGCCCGGACCTGACCGGCGCCGACCCGGCGGCGACCGCTTGTGGTGACGATGACACCCGTCGGCCGGGCCACGGCCTGTGGCTACGGCACCGTGTTTGCGATTTCGCCATCGCCCTTGCAGGATGGCCTGGTTTGGGCCGGCACCAGTAACGGACGCGTGTACCTGACCGGCAATGGCGGTGAGGATTGGCAAAACGTGACACCCGACGGGCTAGAGGACTGGAGCAAGATCAACCTGATCGATGCTTCGGCGCGTGACACGGACACGGCCTACCTGGCGGTCGACCGGCATCGTCTGAATGATTTCTCACCACGCGCTTACGTCACCCATGACGCCGGTAAAAGCTGGCGGGAAATCGGTCATGGTTTGCCCGCCGACGGCTATGTCAAAGTGCGTGCGTGAAGACCCGGCGATGGCCGGATTGCTGTATGCCGGCACCAGTCGTGGCGCATTTGTATCCTTCGATGACGGCGAGCACTGGCAGAGCCTGCAGCTGAACCTGCCGACCACCGGTGTCAACGACCTGCTGGTGCACGAGAATGACCTGGTGATCGCCACCCAGGGCCGGGCCCTGTGGGTCATGGACGACCTCGGTCCGTTGCGGCACCTCGCCGCTTCACCCGCGCTTGCGGAAGCACAACTGGTGGCGCCCGAAACCGCCATTCGCTTACGTTATAACCAGAACAAGGATACGCCTTTGCCGCCCGAGGAGCCCACGGGTGAAAACCCGCCGGCGGGTGCGGTGCTGGATTACATTTTGCCCGAAGGTTTCAACGGCAAGGTCAGGCTGGAAATTCTCTCCGCCAACGGCACCGTGATACGCAGTTTCGACAGCGAGACCGTGCCCTCCCTGCCCAAGGCGCGCGTCTATTTTGCCGAGACCTGGCTGGGCAAGCCGAAGGCGCTGCCGGCCGGCCCCGGTCACCATCGCTTTGTCTGGAACCTGCGTTACCTGCCGCCGCCAACGCTGGCATCGGAATATTCGATCGCCGCCGTACCCGGAGAGCCCACGCCGATCCTGCCGGAAGGCGCATTCGTGCTGCCCGGGACATACACGGTAAGGCTGAGTGCCGGCGGTCAGACCATCACCCGGAAACTCGACGTGGTGCCCGACCCGCGGGTTGCGGCGAGCCGCGGTGATCTGATTGCACTGCTCGAGTTCCAAAATCAGGTCAGAACGGAATTGGCGCGCTCGGTCGGCTTGTACGAGCAAATTGAAGCAGCCAACGAGACGGACACAATGTCATCCGCGGCCAAGGCGACAGAAACGGTAGCCAAGTCGCTTACGGAACTGGCCATCGATCTCGAACACGCGGACGCGCCGCCGACAGGCTCGCAGCGGGAATTGCTGGAATATCAGCAGCGGATGTTTGAAGAGGCGGAATACGAATGGAAAGGTCTGCGGGTCAATTTACCCTAGGGTTGACACTGCACTTGTCGCACTAAAAGTTTAGAATATGCGCTCGCGCAAATACATGGAATAGATTTGAAAAACCACCACTCCCCGACTGACCTGCTGATTGCGTTGTTGTGGCTGTTTTGCACACCGCTTTTCGCCCAGCAAAGTACGGCCCCGCCGGGTGTTATGGTGACGCAGGCCGTGGTGAAGTCGTTTCCGTTATCGGCGGAGGCGCTGGGTAATGCGAGATCCAACGAGTCGGTGGATATCCGTCCCAAGATCACGGCGACCTTGATGGAAATCCTGTTTAAAGAGGGCCAGGAAGTCGAGGCCGGCGAGGTGCTGGTCAAGCTCGACAGCCTCGAACAGGTGGCCGATCTCGCCGCCGCCAAGGCAGCGTTGGTCGAATCGGAGGCAAGTTACAACCGTTCGAGTGAACTGTTCAAGAACAACGTGGTTGCCAAATCACAGTTGCTCCAGGACGAAGCCAAGAAAATTGCCGATGAGGCCATGGTTTCCGTGGCCGAGAAACGTCTCGCAGACACCGTCGTGCGTGCGCCATTCGCCGGTCGTATCGGCTTGAGACGTGTCTCGGTCGGCAGCCTGGTGGACACGGATACGGTCATCACCACGCTGGATGACACACATATTATCAAGGTCGATTTTGACCTGCCGGAAATATACCTGTCGCGTATTGAGCCGGGTCTGAAAGTGCTGGCGCACAGTGCGGCCTTTCCGGACCACGTGTTTAACGGTTCAGTTTCCAGCATCGATACCCGCGTCGACCCGGTCAGCCGCACCGTGCGGGTGCGTTCCGTGATGCCAAACCCGGATGGTCATCTGCGACCGGGTATGTTCCTGACAGTCAACCTTCTGAACGACACCATCAGCGCGTTGATCATACCGGAGCGCGCGCTGATACCGGAGCGTAGTGTGCAGTATGTTTTCGTGGTGGACGACAACGGGCTTGTTGAAAAGCGCACGGTTCAAATCGGCAGGCGGCGTCCGGGGGAGGTCGAAATACTCAGTGGTCTGTCAGAAGGTGAAACCGTGATTGTCGATGGCGTACAGAAAGCGCGTGAAGGGCAGCCTGTCAATATTCTCAAAACGGAATCCGCCTCCTCATGATCATCTCCGATTACTCGGTCCGAAGACCGGTATTCGCCAGCGTTATATCCCTGCTGCTGATCATCCTCGGACTGGCCGCCATGCAACGACTGCCGGTCCGCCAATATCCGGACGTGGATGCGCCGGTGGTGTCCATCGAGACCCGTTACCGCGGTGCCTCTGCGGAGGTCGTGGAAACCAAGGTGACCCAGGTCATCGAGGACCGGATTGCCGGTATCGAGGGTATCGTAAAGCTGACCTCGAACAGCCAGGATGAACGATCGGATATCCGCGTTGAGTTCTCACTCAATCGCGATATTGAAGCCGCAGCCAATGATATTCGCGACCGAATTTCGAGGGTTGTGAATAATTTGCCCACCGAGGCCGAGCCACCGGAAATTGCCAAGGTGGACTCGCGAAACCGGCCGGTTATGTATCTTAACCTGACCTCTGACCGGATGAGCGGCCTCGAGATTACCGACTACGCCGACCGCTACCTGGTCGACCGTTTTTCAACCGTGCCAGGGGTTGCCCGGGTACAGATTTCCGGCGCACGCCGGTACGCGATGAGAATCTGGCTCGACCGCGAGTCACTGGCCGCGCGCGGGTTGGCGGTGTCGGACATTGAAAGCGCCCTGCGTTCTGAAAACATAGAACTTCCGGCCGGCCGGCTTGAGTCGAAAACCCGCGAGTTTACCTTGCGCACTGACACCGGCTTCAATACCGAGGAGGATTTCAAAAAGCTGGTCATCGGCCGTGGACAGGACGGTCAGGCCGTGCGCCTGGGTGAAGTCGCCGATGTCCGTATCGGTGCGGAGAACGACCGCAATAACGCGCGCGCCAACGGCATACCGGCGGTCTCGCTGGCGATGGAGCAATTATCCAAGGCCAACAGCGTTCTGGTCTCACGGGCGATACGCGAGGAGATGGCGAAGCTTGCCCCCGAACTGCCGGAGGGCATGGTCCTGCAGGTCAATTATGACCGGGCTGAATTTATCGAAGCGTCGATGAACGAGGTCTACAAGGCACTTGGGGTGTCGCTCGGCCTGGTGCTTATTATTATCTACATATTTCTTGGCTCGACGATCGCCACGCTGATCCCGGCAGTGGTCGTACCTGTTTCCGTGATCGCGACATTCATCGTCATGGCGGCGATGGGCTACACCATCAATGTACTGACCCTGCTGGGGCTGGTATTGGCCATTGGCCTGGTGGTGGATGATGCGATCGTGGTGCTCGAAAACATATTCCGGCGTATCGAGGGCGGTCAGAAACCCCTTTTGGCTGCCATCGACGGTACCAACGAAATCGGCTTCGCCGTAATCGCGACCACGCTGGTGCTGGTTGCCGTGTTTGTGCCCCTGTCGTTCATCGAAGGCGATATCGGCCGGTTGTTCCGTGAGTTTGGTATCACCCTGGCCGCTGCTGTGCTGTTTTCCAGCCTCGTGGCGCTGACGCTGACGCCGATGCTGAGTTCCAAGCTGTTGAAGGGCAGGGAGCTCAGAAAGGGACCCGCTGCCGTTGTCGACCGGTTTTTTAACCACCTGTCGCGTATTTATAAAAAGTTACTTGAAAAGGTCATCAAGGCGCCCTGGCTGGTGCTGGCGGCGGTAGTGCTGGTTTCACTGGGCACCTATGTCGTGATGCAAAGTCTGCCTGCCGAATACGCCCCCAGCGAGGACCGCGGTGCATTTTTCATATCATTGCGAGCCCCTGAAGGCGCCACCCTGGAATATACCGATCGCAGTACCAGCGAGTTGGAACGCCGGATCCTGACAAGAACGGGTGAAGATCAATCCATCAAACGTTTCCTGACACGCCTGCCCGGTGGCTTTGGAAGTTCGGCGATGAACAGTTCCGTTATTATCGTACTGCTTGAACACTGGGATAAACGCACCGAGAAGGATTCTGAAATTGCCGCCTGGGTATCCGCCCAGGCGGAGGATATCCCGGAGGCGCGGATCTTTGCGCGCACACCCCAGGCTCTCGGTGTACGCAGTGACGGCAGCCCGTTGGAACTGGTGCTCGGCGGACCCGATTATGAACAACTCAAGAAGTGGCGCGACGAACTGATCGCGAAGATGGAGGCAATGCCCGAACTGGTCCAGGTCGACAGTGATTTCCAGGAAACCAAGCCGCAGATGAAGATCAGTGTCGACCGCGACCGTGCTGCCGCGCTGGGGGTCTCGCTGTCGAATGTCGGCCGCACCCTTGAAACCATGCTGGGTTCACGGATCGTGACCACTTACGTGGATCGTGGCCGTGAATACAACGTGATTTTAATGGGTGACGACGAGTCGCGCGAATCGACCGATGACCTGACCAATCTTTATGTCCGCTCCTCCATGACCAACTCCCTGGTGCCCCTGTCCAACCTCGTAAAAATCAGCGAGCAGGCCGGTCCACCGGAACTGCGCCGCTTCGACCGGATGCGTTCCATCACCGTGTCGGCGGGTCTCGCGGAGGGCGTCAAACTGGGCGAGGCGATCGATAAACTGTACGCCGTTGCAACCGCCACGCTGCCGTCGAGCGCGCGTCTGAGCTGGGACGGTGAGAGCAAGGAATTCCTCGATTCCGGCAGTTCCTTGGCGCTGACATTCGGCATGGCCCTGCTGATCGTATTCCTGGTGCTGGCCGCCCAGTTCGAGAGTTTCGTCAATCCGCTGATCATTATGGTGACCGTACCGCTGGCGCTGATGGGCGCGGTTCTGGGTCTGTGGGCCTATGCCAGTTCGGTCAACGTTTTCAGCCAGATCGGTGTCATCCTGCTGGTCGGCCTGTCGGCCAAGAACGGTGTTCTGATCGTCGAATTCGCCAATCAGTTGCGCGACCGCGGATACGAGTTCCACAAGGCCGTGATCGATGCCGCGGGTGTGCGTCTGCGGCCCATCCTGATGACCAGCGCGGCGACCACGTTTGGCGCCTTGCCGCTATTGCTGGCAAGCGGTGCGGGTATGGAGTCCCGCCAGCCCATCGGTATCGTCATCGTATTCGGGGTCACGATTTCCGCCGTACTGACACTGTTCGTTGTGCCGGCCCTGTACGTGCTGTTCGCGAAGCGCACCCACTCACCCCAGCACATGTCGCAGATTATCGAAAAACTGCGCCACGGCATAAGCGGCGAATCAACGGGTCCGGCGGCAGTTGAAACCCGTGATGACAAGGTCTGAAGCCGGGGATTAGTCGTCAATTCCAGCAAGTTGTGTACATTTTCGTGGTTTCGTTTGAGGCCGTGCGCTCAACAGGCCGGGTGGACTTCACTGCCCAGCCTTATCCGGGCCTACGGCCTTCCCTCAGCCGTGATTCCGCCTGATCGGGACCGCGCTGATGGTGAATCCTTTACCATCAGCACTCGATTTTCATCCTGCAAATATAAAAATGGCGCCCCGGGCGAAATCCCGTCTTCGGCGGATAAATGGGCAGTGAAGACCACCCGGCCTGCTGAGCTTTTCAGCTGAAAGCTGTGCACCCTGGTTCAGACCCGGCAGGTGGTTGCTGGCTGGGCGAACTTTGAAGCGCCGAGTAGCCGGACGGATCAGGGGCGATCGGGCAGGAAGCCCGATCGAGGCCATTCAATACAGGAAGTATTGTGAGGCCGGTCCCGTAACCCGAACATTGCGCCAGTATTCCTGATGATGGCGCAGGACAGGTGCGTCTCGGCGCCGGGCTGGACTGAAAGACGTAGCCGTAGCTACGTCTTGAAGGAAGCCCAAGCTGAGGCGTATCTGGACAAGCCAGGGCAGGGATACTGGTGCAATGTTCGGGTTTAGATCCGGCCGGCTGCGAGGGTAGTCCCGGATCTCGATCCGGGACCGCTGGCATGAGAGCACAGGCAGCAAGCACCTGCCGGGTCCTTGCACGTTCGTTAGTTCAGCTATTTACCGATTTTGCCTGGCTCCGGTATATGCAGCTTTGCTGGAATTGGCAGCCAGCGCGTTTCGTTCGCAGGGAGCACACTGCGACGGATGGTTCAGATCAAGTCGGATTAAAGCAGTGTCAGGCAATAGATCGGACAGCAACGACACTGTACTTGGATAGACCCGCTCGACCGATATTACCGAGCGGGCCCCTTGTCAGCTACAGGTCAGTACGGTCCGAGGTTATCAATGATCCATTGTTCCATGACCTTGAGTGCTTCATGGTAGGCATCAATATCGCCGCGGGCTTCAAGACTCAGGATCTTGTAGTCCTCTCCGCCAAAGGTGCAGAAGGAACTTATCCTGACTTTCGGTAGCGGCTCATTTTTGACTTCGTAAAAGTTTTGTCTTCTCCGCCAGCGCAGGTCCAGCTTGGCGTACTGCTCGTCGGTCAGCGGGAAGTCAACCCAGAACGATCTCATTGTTGCACTAAACATATTGCTTTTTCCTGTTTGTTTTTTCGCTTCAACCGTAATGCGGGTAAACCGGCTTGTACATGTGGGCGCGGATTGCGGCCATCAGGTCCTCGGGTTCCTCACAATCGGCGAGACCGGTTTTGAAGGCGATCTTGGCGACTTCAAAGGCAATTTTGGCCGATACCTCCCGAATACGGGATAATGACGGATAAATACACCCGGTTTCAAGGTCGTACTCACTGACCTGTTTGGCCAGGGAGTGTGACGCGGCGAGGAACATCTCATCGGTCACCCTGCGGCTGCGGCTGACGATCGCGCCCAGACCGACACCAGGAAAGATATATACATTATTACCCTGGCCCGGGACATGTGTCTTGTTACCGATCTTCACGGCATCAAAGGGGCTGCCGCTGGCAAAAATGGCCTGCCCTTTGGTCCAGCGGTAGGCTTGCTCAGCAGTGCATTCGGCCTTGGATGTCGGGTTTGACAGGGCAAAGATAATCGGCCGCTTGTTGATTTCAGCCATGGTCTCGACGATCTCCTGGGAAAAACTGCCGGGCTGGCCGGAGAGACCCAGGATCACCGTGGGTTTTAGTGTTTTCACGGCTTCCAGGAAACTTTCTACCGGCTCGATGTCCCGGGCGTAGCGTTGTTTGTGATGTGCGATGTTGGCCCGTTTCGAGGTTAACAGACCCTGCGTGTCGACAAAGTTGCAATGTTCGCGGGCTTTTTCAACCGGCATGCCTTCTTCGACCAGTGCGGCAACAAACGCATCCGCGGTACCGATTCCGGCTTCACCCGCGCCGAGGAACAACAGGCGCTGATCCGACAGTTTTTCACCGGTAATGCGCAGGGCGCTGATAATTCCTGCCAGGGCGACCGACCCCGTGCCCTGGATGTCATCGTTGAAACAGCAGATCTTGTCACGGTATTTATCCAGTAAACGGAAGGCGTTGGTGTTACCGAAATCCTCGAACTGGATCAGCACGTCCGGGAAAAGCTCCCGGGCCGCTTCGACAAACTCGTCGAGCAATGCGTCGAATTTCTCACCCCGTTCACGGCGCTGTTCCAGACCGTTGTAGAGGGGGTCATTCAGCAGGGCTTCGTTATTGGTACCCACATCCAGCATGACCGGCAGGCACTCGGTCGGATGGATGCCTGCACAGGCGGTGTACAGCGACAGTTTACCAATCGGGATTCCCATGCCGTCCGCACCCAGGTCACCGAGGCCGAGGATCCGCTCACCATCGGTTATGACGATGATACGGGCATTCTTATGCGGCCAGTTATGCAGGATTTCCTTGACCTGGCCACGGTCATTCGAGGAAACATAAAAGCCCCTTGGCCTGCGGTACATATGCTGAAACGCCTGGCATGCCGCGCCCACGGTTGGCGTGTAGATCAATGGCATCATTTCTTCGATGTGGTTCATCACCACGCGATAGAAGAGCGTCTCGTTACGATCCTGCAGCGAGACCAGGTAAAGATAACGCGCGAGGTCATTCGGCTTGTCACGGACGTTGCCGAGTACGCGCAGTTCCTGTTCGGCGGGGGTGTGAACACGCGGCGGTAGCAGGCCATTCAGCTTCAAGGCCTTGCGGTCTGCTTCGGTGAACGCTGTGCCCTTGTTTCGTATAGGGTCATGCAGAATTTTTACGCCGCGGTGCATTGCGGACGATTTTTCATCTTTCATCGTATTTTCCTGTGATTTTTGCAAGCATGGGACTGCTCGTAATCCGAATTCATAGACCTGATGGAGAGACGGGATTCTTCCTCATTGGCAATGCAAATGATACCACCAAATGCCATTTTTCAGGTTGGTTTGGAGGTCTGAAGCCATCCTAATTGATCTGGGTCAATCAGGTTTGTCAAATTCGGCGGTTCAATCGCTTAAGTATTTGAATTTATGTTAAAATCGATGTCCTGAAAAGAGATTTTGCCTGGTTTTTTATTTGCCATGAAAACAGCAACATACGTGTCTTTTCAACGGGCACGTCCAATGGGAGTACGCCTGGAAAATCAAACATTCGCTGGAATCGGATAGCGCTCATGGATTTCCCAAATCCAAGCTGATTTTCGAGATCTGCTGAGCCTTCTAAATGTTTGCGGTTCACAAACCGCTGCGTGCATTGAGGAGACAGTACGAATGACACATTCAGTTTCAAAAAACAAAGGTTGGCTGGTCACTTTTTCGGGTACCGGTATCAACCTCGCCCTCGGAGTTCTCTACACCTGGTCGGTCATCAAGTCAGCCATTCCTGCGGAATGGGGTTGGACCGCTGCGCAGAAATCCGATCCTTATGCAATTGCCTGTTTCGTGTTTGCAATTGCCATGATCCCGGCCGGACGTTTGCAGGACAAAATTGGTCCCCGCTGGGTCGCGACCATAGGTGGTGTGGCGGTTGCTCTCGGCTGCATCATTGCCGGATTGGCCGGCTCCAGCTATGTCGGATTTGTCATCGGATTTGGCTTGTTTGGCGGTATCGGTATCGGCTTTGGTTATGCTGCCGCTACACCGGCTGCGGTCAAATGGTTTCCCGCTTCCCAGACGGGCATGATTGCCGGTCTCGTGGTGGCCGGTTTTGGACTGGCTTCCGTCTATATTGCCCCTACCGCCCAGTTTTTGCTTGGCGCCTACGGCGTTTCCAAAACCATGATTATTTTCGGTCTCGCGTTCTTTTTGATCGTGGTGACACTGGCGCAGTTTCTGCGCAACCCGCCTGAAGGTTACATACCGTTTGACGCCAAGGCTGAGCAAAGACCCAAGGGAACCGCGGCCAGCAGACCCCCGGTGGAAATGGAGTGGCGTCAGATGATCCGTACCTCGAATTTCTGGTTGCTCTGGACCATGTACTGTTTTGGTGCCGCTGCCGGTTTAATGGTCATCGGTTCGGCAGCCAACATGTCCAAGGCGGCGCTGGGACCGGCGGCATTTGTCGCCGTGGCGGTACTGGCCGTTGGTAACGCGGGCGGACGGGTGCTGGCCGGCGTCGTGTCGGACATCATCGGCCGTCAATTAACCTTGTTCTTTGCTTTCCTGTTACAGAGTGCGATGGTGCTGATTCCCTTGTACCACGGTGACGACTCCATTGCACTATTGTTTGCAGTGCTGATGATCGGCGCCTGTTACGGCGCCAACCTTGCACTCTTTCCATCGGCGACCAAGGACCACTTTGGTCTGAAGTCATTTGGTCTGAACTATGGCGTCATGTTCACTGCCTGGGGCGTTGGCGGGCTCATCCTGCCGCGCATCGCCGGGATGGTTAAAGACATGACCGGCAATGAAGATCTGGCCTTCCATATCGCATCCGGCCTGATGATTTGCGGAGCCTTGTTGGCCTTGATTAACCTGGCATTGACCCGGGGTCAGCACAGCAAAAAGGGCAAGACCATCCGCAAGGATAAGACCATCCATTCCAGCCATCATGTGTTGGGTGCTTGAAGAAAATTTGCGAGGGAATTGACTAGAGGGATCAGCTTGAATTGCCGGCGGTAATTCAAGCTGACACCTTTAGCACAGACCCCTTTAGCTATTTTTGTCAGCGGGTGTGTCGATGCTGATATTCATGCTGGCTAATTTCATACGCGCCACCCGTTGGTCGATTGCCTCAGGTACCGGATAAACACCGGGCCGGAGTCTTTCACGGGATTCGACCAGGTGGAGGGCACTCAAGACCTGCAGGGCGAAACTGGTGTCCATGATCTCTGCCGGATGACCGTCAGCACAGGCGATATTGACGATATTGCCATCGCCGATCAGGTACAACCACTGTCCCGATGGGGTTTTGTAGGCGCGGATATCGTCACGCATCGGGGCTTCCTCGATGGCCAGGTCATGCAGGGTATCGACATTGATTTCGTTGCGGAAATGCCCGGCATTCGCGATCAGGACGCCATCTTTCATAGCCTCGAAGTGTGCGTGGTCCAGGGTGTTACGTGCGCCGGTAACCGTCAGAACAACATCGGCAATCGGGCAGGCTTCCAGTAATGGCATCACCCGGTAGCCGTTCATGACAGCATCCGCCGCCTTGACGGCATCCACCTCGCAGACGATGACACTGGCGCCGAGGCCGGCAGCCCTCAGCGCGCAGCCCCTGCCGCACCAGCCAAAACCTACAATCGCGATGGTCTTGCCGGCCAGCACCAGGTTGGTGGTACGCATCAGCGCGTCCCACACGGACTGGCCGGTCCCGTGGACGTTATCAAACAGGTATTTGCAACGCGCCTCGTTGACCAGCATGACCGGAAAGTTGAGATCGCCAGCCCGTGCACGGGCCCTGGCGCGGGCGACACCGGTGGTGGTTTCCTCGCAGGCGCCAAGCACTTCCGCCGACAATTCATTGCGGACACCGTGCAGCAGTTCAACGATATCGCCACCATCGTCGATCACCACGTGGGGGCGGATGTCGAGCGCCATGCCCATGAATTCTTCCATCTCATCCAGCGCCGCGCCATGCCTGGCATAGACGTGCAGGCCAAGCGCATCGAGTGCCGCGACCACGTCATCCTTGGTAGAGCCGGGATTGCTGCCGGTGACCGCCACTTCGGCGCCCCCCGCCGCCAGGACCATTGCCAGGTAGGCGGTTTTGGCCTCGAGATGTACGCATACCAGCATCCGTTTGCCGGCGAATGGCTGCCGTTGCCGGAATTCGGTTTCCAGTTGCCGCAGGATCGGCATATTGCGGCGGACCCAGTCAATTTTTTGTTTGCCCGCGGCGGCGTTCCCCGGGGTAGCAACGATATTTGGACGCATCTTGTTTGTACCGTGCAGTGGACTCCGCATAATTATGCCTGTTGAACCGCTGCGAGGTCTTAAAAATAAGCGCCTCAAATCTACTGTTGTTTCGCATGATCCAAAAATAATATTCTGGGGTGAAGTCTATTCGCGGGGTTGCGGGACATAGGTTGTGTTTGGACTTCAACCGGGTTTCTGCCGGGGACCGCCAAGGGAGAGCCGTGTTCTACTTCAGGACACGGCGTGAACCCCTCCATGGGGTCTCCGGTGATGTAATGGCCGGCCTGAATTTCCATCGTGCACTCCTGGAATATTCCTCGACGAAACTCAATTTTTTATTTTGAAGACAGTTCCTCCTGGCTAAATAGCAGTCGAAAGGATTGGCTGCTAAAGGCATTGATCCATGTCAACTTTAGCACCGCTTTAATCCCATAATATGAATCTGCCTGTATCCTGATTGTGAATGGTCCTGTATTTTGCAGACCCACCGGGCGGAGGAGTTTTCATGGCCATGAATATCCAGTTTTTCGGCGCTGCCGGTGAAGTGACCGGTTCCTGTCACCTGGTCACGGTGGGCAAACAGCGCTTTCTGCTCGACTGCGGCATGATCCAGGGCGGTTACCAGGATGAGGCCCGCAACCGGGAGCCATTTCCGTTTGACCCCAAAAGCATCGACGCCGTGGTTCTGAGTCATGCCCACATCGATCACTCGGGGCGTTTGCCCGTGCTTGTCAAAAACGGTTTCCGCGGGCCCATTTACACGCACCGGGCCAGCCGGGACCTTTGCCGGGTCATGCTGAAGGACGCGGGCTTCCTGAGCGAAAAGGACGCGGAATGGGAAAACCGTAAGCGCGAACGCAAAGGTCTTGATCCGGTTTTGCCCCTGTTTACCGTGGAAGATGCGAAGCACACGATGCGCCAGTTCAAGGGTCTCGTATACGGGAAAAAGCAAAAGATCCTGCCCGGTGTGACGCTGTGTTTGTCCGATGCCGGCCACATACTGGGTTCCTCGATAGTCGAGCTGTGGCTGGAAGAAGGGAGGGAAAGCCGGAAACTCGTTTTCAGTGGTGACCTGGGCAGAAACGACATGCCGGTGCTGGAGGATCCCGCGTCGCTCCACCAGGCTGACCGGGTGGTCATGGAAAGTACCTACGGCGATCGTCTGCACCGCTCTTTTGATGATTCCATCCTCGAGTTTCAGGATGTTCTGAACAATGTTACCAATGGCCACGGCAATATTCTGATCCCCGCATTTGCGGTGGGACGCACACAGGAAATCCTCTACCTGATGGCGAAGAATTTTGACGCGTGGAACCTGGATCGCTGGACAATATTCCTTGACAGTCCGATGGCGATCGAGGCGACGCAAATCTTTACCGAAAACTCCGACCTGTTTGATGCCGAAGCCAAGGAATTGTGGCGGATTAACAAACAGCACCCCCTGTTGCCAAACCTGCATATTTCGCGAACGCCAAAACAGTCGATGGCAATCAACCAGATCCGCAGGGGTGCGATTATCATCGCCGGCAGCGGCATGTGCACCGGCGGCCGGATCAGGCATCATCTGAAACACAACATCTGGCGCAGGGAATGTAACCTGGTCATCACCGGTTTCCAGGCGCGGGGTACGACGGGACGTGCGTTGGTGGATGGCGCACAGAACATTCATCTCTGGGGTGAGGAAATACGCGTCGCTGCGGCCATACACACCATCGGCGGGCTGTCCGCCCATGCGGACCAGTCGGACCTTAAAAACTGGTACGCCGGTTTTCAAGGCAGGCCCCCGGTGACCCTCGTACACGGCGAAGAGCATGCGCTCTCGGCTCTTTCGGACAGCCTGCGCCGGGAGTTCTCCGCGCCGGTAAATATAGCGCGGCCCGGTGAATTATTGACACTCATTTGAGATGCAAAGGATATTCATCGGCGTTGCGGTTGATCAACGTTCGCAACGGCAGATAAACGACTTACTGAAACCGCTGACAAATAGTAATCGCGATATACGCTGGGTGGCGGAGCAGAACCGCCACCTGACCCTGGCTTTTCTCGGTGACCAACCCCCGGCAGTGGTCGACGCCCTGGTCTGCTCAATGGATGAGGTCTATCGACAGGTATCAGCTTTTCATGAAGTGTTTACCGGCTTGGAGCGCTTTCCGAATTCAAAGGGCAAGATCCTGGCGCTGGTCTGCGCAGCCAATGAGCGGCTGGTCAAGCTTTTCCGGCTGACTAATGGATTGCTGGCGCAGCATGGGCTTGTTCCGGAACACGAAACGTTCAGAGCGCATATTACCGTGGGCAGGATAGCCAGGTCCGGGTTGTTCAAAACAAGCATCAACCAGACAGCGAAAATCGATCTGCATATTGACACGATAACGCTTTATCAAAGTACACTCACCCCAAGCGGAAGTGTTTACCTTGCACTCAAGGCAACAGGTCTCCTTGAGACAAACGCTTAGCCGGGGGTGAAGCAGCAAAAATCCGGCTTCAGGGAGTGGCAGGAGTGAGTGAAGTTCATTTCATCATCGGTGTTGCGGCAGGTGCGTTTGTTGGCACCAACCTCGACAACCTGTTGTTGCTGATTGCAATGTACGCACGTTACGAGCGGCATCCCGGAACGGTAACGGCCGGCTATTTCGCCAGTATGATCCTGATCGGTCTGAGTGCGTTGGTCATCGGCAAGGTTGGCGATTTCATCCCCTTGGGCTGGCTTGACATGCTCGGTGTGGTGCCCTTGATGATGGGTGTGCTGGCTTTGTGGAAACTGTTCCGGAAAGCGGACCCCGGGCAAGTCGACAATAACCTCACTGACGGTAGCCGCATGGCCATCATGTTGACCATGGTGAGTACCCAGATAAGCGACGGTACGGACACCATTATCACGTTTACCGCGTTGCTCGCTGATTCAAGTGATAAAGCGGATTACCTGATACTGCCAACATACCTGGCCATGATTGGTGTATTTTCCGCGTTGGCCTATTATTCGTTAAAACATACGAAGCTGGGCCAGTTTTTGGGCCGTTATGGTCAATATGTAACACCGGTCATCCTCATACTGGTCGGCTTTTACATACTCAGCAATAGCGCAACTGACCTTGTGCCGGGTTAAAGCTGGTCACATAATGATCGCAAAGAAGGAGCAAGCCTATGCCAAAAACTCTGTACCTTGTCCGACATGCAAAGTCCTCCTGGGACGACCCTTCACTGGCCGACAGGGACAGACCATTGAGCCCGCGTGGTCTCAGCAGTGCGCCGGATATGGGGCGACGGTTGGCAGCGCAGGGGCATAAACCCGACCTGGTCCTGTCCAGTCCGGCCACGCGTGCACTTTCGACTGCGAAGAGAATTGCCAGGGAAACCGGTTACCCGGAATCGAAGATCATCACCGAAGAGCATCTGTATTTTTCAGGGACGAGAGGCATGGTAGACCTGTTGGAAAAGCTGGATGACAAGTACACAAAGGTGATGATCGTTGGGCACAATCCCGCTATGACCAGCCTGTTGAAAACACTATGCGATTCCCCGGTGGAGAATATGCCGACCTGCGCGGTTGCCGTGATCAGCTTTGATATGTCTTCCTGGTCTGAGCTGAGCATGTCAGACGGCGAGCTGCTGGATTACGATTTTCCAAAGGGCTCCGGGAGTTTCACGGAATGAGAATCACGGGCCTGTATAGATGAATCTTCTCAGATTGTTGCCTGTATTGATCAGTTTTCTGCTGATAGCCGCACATTTCTTCCGCGCCGGTCAAACGGTAATTGTAATCTTGCTTCTGGCCCTGCTGTTGTTGCTCCTGGTCCGCAACGCCTGGGTTCCACGGGTCATACAGCTGGTCCTGGTACTCTCTGCATTTGAATGGTTGCGAGTCCTGTTCGCTATTGCCAGCGTACGTATGCATATGGGCGAACCGTGGCTGCGGATGGCCTTCATCCTCGGTGCAGTGGCGCTGTTCACCGCGCTTTCGGGTCTGGTTTTCAGGACTGCGGCGTTACGGGCAAGGTATTCGGACTCGAATTATGTGACGAAGGAATGACGTGATTTTGACATATGCTATTGGCGAAGAAGTGTTTACAAATTATTGAGAATTGCTAGCGGATGTTAGAGGAAAAAGTATCAATTTACGGTAGAATAAGACCTACAGATTTTGATCCGAAAATGACAGGAGAAGTAGGCATGTTGACTGAAAAAACAATAATTGCTGCCACGTTTGGTTCGCTGATGATTTTGCTGATGGCTGGAAACGTCCAGGCAAAAGGAAATATTGAAAAGGGTGCTGATCTGACCACTGACTGTGTCGAATGTCACGGCATGGACGGCAAGGGTAATTTTGAGTCACCGCCAATTGCCGGCCTCAAGGAAGACTATATCCTGTCCCGTCTGAGGGGCTTCAAAAGCGGCAAAATCAAATCCACTGATGATTTAATGCACCTGTACTCGGAAGATATGAGTGACCAGGATCTACAAGACCTGGCGGCCTACTGGGCGTCAAGAAAGCCATAAAAGATAAACCTTTCATAAATTACGCTGCCCATAAAAGCAGCGCATCGACCTTCCCTGGGGATCGGACCAGTGGTGTGACTGTCCGCCTTGATTCCGGTTCCCAGAATTCTTTTTGTGTGACCGGAACCGCCGGCAAGCGCCAAATACATGGGTGACAAGGCATCAATCTGGTACGGCCGGGGTCTTTAAGGCCGCTGAAATTCAACTTGACACAGGTCAATTCAAACGCAATTACAATTTTACCGGTGATATGCACCATTAGGCATACTGTATTGGCTTATGTATGATATTGAAACTTTGCTGTGTGCATGGCGGATTTTTGAGTATGTTTAGCCCGGTTGGCCAATCGGAAGTGATTTTAAAACTAGGTGTTACAACTTTGACCCAGGTAGTGCCAATGAAAACACAAGTACAAATACTGGCATTTGCAATGCTGCTTACATTGATTCCTGTGGCTGGCAGTGCGCAGGGAGAAGCCGCGGATAAGGCGTTAAGCGAAACTGAGCGCAGCGCGCTATTTCCAAAACGGGAAATGATCGAATTCGGCCGGGTTGCTGCGGAGGCCAACTGTGCAGGTTGTCATGGCATGGATGGCTTCAGTGACATGGAAGGCAAACCTCAATTGGCGGGGCAACGCCCGGTTTACGTATATCGCGTACTGAAAGATTTCCAATCGGGGGCACGCAGGGATGAGTTGAAGAATCACAATGCATTTCTGAACGATCAGGCCATGCTTTCAACGGCGGTTTACTATGCCAATCTGACCCCCAAACAAATCACAAAAAGTCCGGATGTGGCCGAGCTGGCCACTGCTGGAGAACAGGCTGTCAGCACACCGGACGACCCTTTTCTCAATATCCGGCCTGAAATGAAGAAGTGTGTCAAATGCCATGGGGAATCAGGTGAAGCCCCGGGCTCGGGAATGCCCAGCCTGACCGCGCAGGACCCGGAGTATTTCGTCGCTGCAATGACGGCCTATGTCGATGGCGGCCGCAGTCACACCCTGATGAAGAAACTGGCGGGCTCTCTGGAAAAGACAAGCCTGAACGAAATGGGCGTGTTCTACGCCGTTCAGGAGCCACAACAGAGCACGACCCAGGGAGATGGTGACATCAACGTCGGACGGCGATTGTCGGAGCCCTGCGAATCCTGTCACGGGGTTGATGGTAATGCCAAGAACCCCAGCATGCCGACGCTGGCGGGCCAGGATGCAAAATACTTCATCAAGGCCATGACGCATTACAAGGACGGGACACGTAAAAATAAAAAAATGTTGGAAGCGGCGGAAAACATCAGCGAGCAGGACATGCTCGATTTGGCAACCTATTACGCCGCCGAAGAACCACGGCGGCGAGATGTGCGCATGCCACTGAAAAGCACCGAATGGATCGAGCGTTGTGAGCGTTGTCACGGACTCGACGGAAACAGCAGTGACCCCCGCTATCCGATGCTCGCCGGTCAGGACGCAACCTATCTGCGAAATATGTTGAAAGCCTACGCCAACGGCGCGCTTGAGAACACGACGATGTACGCGATGGCCGCATCATTGAGCGATATGGATATCAATCGCATCGCTGCTTTTTTTGCATCACAACAACCAAAGGCAGTTGTGTATATGCAATTGCCATGCGGGGATCAGCAGCAGTAATATTGCCGTGCAATTCAAATAATAATAAATACTAATTTTCGTGGAACCGCTTTGGTGCCACACTTTAAGAGGAGAGTTAAAAATGTTGAGCAAGAAACTTATTGTCGCAATGATGTTTGGGCTGATGCTGGCCGCAGGTACTGCAATGGCTGGAGGCGATGCCGCCAACGGTAAAGTATTATCTGCAGACTGTGCTGATTGCCATGGTGATATGGGTCTCGGTGACGAAGAAGTACCAGCGATTGCAGGTATGGATGCGGCAGAGCAGGCCAAGATGCTGGCCGATTTCAAATCGGGTGCAGTTGAAAGCGAAATGAATGATTACGTAGCAGACCTTAGCGATCAGGACATTCTGGATCTCGCGGCCTATTACGCAACACTTCCAAAGAACTGAGACCGTCCTTACAAGCGTCAACATCTGGTTTGAATAAGTCGGTCATGATTGGCTGACGGAAAACATGCGGCCGGGCACGATGCCCGGTCGCCGGGAATAATTAATATGAACGACCAACCCATTCATCGTCTTTACCGGCACTTCCAGGAATTACCCGTGAGTATGCGGGTACTGTTCACAGGTACCCTGCTGGCGATTGGGATGGGTTACATGTTTGCCCTTATTTATGTCTACGCAAGTGATGCCGGCCGTGATGGCAAGCCCGGCTTGACGGTGGACGATATTGTCATCTCTTACAGCGGCTCATCCGAAGGGACCAAAATCGTATCTGCCCTGCAGGGGCCGATGTCTGGCATGCTGCCCGAAGGCGACCGCACTGAAATTATCAAGTGGGCCAAGTCCGGTGCGGTCAAGTCCGAATACGAGACGACCATCCAGCCGATTATCGCGAACAACTGTCTTGACTGTCACGATGGCAGTAATCCGCATCTGACCAACCTTGATGGCTGGGACAATATCCAGACCGTCATCACCCAGGACACGGGTACCCCGATCAATACACTGGTGCGCGTGTCACATATCCACCTGTTTGGTATTACGTTTATCTTTTTCATAGTCGGTTTTATTTTCAGCCATGCCTGGGTACGTCCGGGCTGGCTCAAGAACTCGATCATGTTTTTGCCCTTCCTGTGTATCGCGGCCGATGTCAGTTCGTGGTATTTCACCAAGCTGTACCATGGCTTTGCATGGGTGGTGCTTTTCGCCGGCGCCGGCATGGCCATGAGCTTCGCCATCATGTGGTTTACATCCATGTACCAGATGTGGTTTTACAAGCTTCCTGTACAGGTCAGTGGAAGACAGGAAACCCTGCTGGACTAGGGTCTGTTGACCACCGGCAGTGTCAAACATTACGCATCAACTGCCAGGCATCGCGGCCCTCACACGTCGTGGAGCAGCCGACATAGATCAGGTAAAGCAGAAAAACTTGTATAATGTTCATCAGGATTGACCTACATCACACCATCTGAAGTAATTAATCATTAGCCTGCATGCACAACTTGACCCGGATGGGTCTTTATTCAAAACACTTACACGGAGACTCATCATGAAGTCCTTAATTTCAGTATTGTTGGTTTGTTTCTTTCTGCTTTGCACAACGGCCGTGACGGCCGCGGAAACCGGTCCTGCCACGGGCACGGTGGCCGAAAAGATGGAGTCGGGTGGTTACGTATATATCAGGCTCGAAGACGGCACATGGATCGCGGCCAACACGTTCGACGTGTCTGAAGGTGACAAAATTCAATACAGCGGCGCCATGGAAATGAATAACTTTTATAGTAAGAGCCTGGACCGGACTTTTGACTCCATCCTGTTTGTCTCCGTGGCCGGACCGGCGGGCAGCACTGATACCGCCAAGCCTGCCATGTCCACAGAGGGGCACGGTGGCACGGACATGCCGGTGGTGCCGAAAGCCGTTGCAGTGCCGGCACCCGCAGCCGGTGAAATTGCGCCTCTTGCCGGGGGTAAGACCGTTGCGGCAATTTTTGCCGAATCAGGCCAGCTGCAGGGGCAGGTGGTCAGCCTGAATGCGAAGGTCGTCAAGATAAACAAACATATCATGGGTAAAAACTGGGTTACGCTGCAGGACGGAACAGGTGCTGAACCGGATGACAGGATACTGGCAACCACCCAGGAAGTAGTTGAACCGGGCGACGTTGTCACGGTCAAGGGCACCGTTAAGACCGATGTTGATCTTGGCTATGGCTATCAATACAAGGTCTTGCTGGAAGAGTCCAGTTTCACGCCGGTGTCTGAGTAATCTCCTGCGTTCCATCCGGTAAATAGAGCGGAACCACCGTGAGCGGGTGGTTCCGAATAAAACAACCCCAGTGCTGTCCCACTTAATCTAAATTCCCTATGCTCAGGTGAGGAACCCGTTAAGGATCGCCGGGTGCTGACCACGGATGGACATTGAGTCGATATCTGTATGGGCACTACTCCCCCTCAGCTACGTAGTAATTCATCGGTCAGTGGTTTCTGGAGGTCTTGCACGGCGGTCAGTAGACGCTGGGGCGGGTAGTTATTACCAGGACCGTACGAGGCAGGCAAGGTGAGACCGGGAACCGGTCGAGAGGGTGGCCTGGGCCAAAGCCGAGTATCGAGCCCCCCAGGGATGGGTTTATGGGCGTGTCCTGGTAATAACTACCCGCCCCAGTGTCCCCACCGAATTAAGTGGGACAGCAATGAAACAACCCCGATTTTGCGATCGGGGTTGTTTGTTGTTGAAACAAAAAAAGGCGCTTAACGAGGGCTGTTTTGCGCCACAATTTCAAGGAAATTATCAGCCTGCTGGGCCAGCGCGCCGGTGGTGTCGAGTTCTTTCACCTTGTTGAGCGGGACAATGGCTTCCTGGTACCTGCCTTCTGAAATCAGCACATAACCCTTGCTGAGCCAGGCATGGACGAAGCCCGGATTGATGGCAATAGCCTTGTCGAAAGACTCCAGTGCCGATGCCGGGTCGCCGATGTAAAACAATGACAGACCCCGGTCGTTATAACAGTCCGCACAGCGGGGGTTGACCGCCAGCGCCTTGTCGTAGGTTTCGAAGGCTTCGACGTAGCGGGAAGCTTCAAAATACATATCTGCAAGTATGGACAGGGTTTCGAAGTCATTCGGGTTCATCAGCAGCTTTGCCTTCATCTGCTCAATGTCCTGGAACGACTGGATGTCGTTGGCGGCAAAGTCCTGTTGCATTGCCGCCGCCGGCTTGGCCGGCTTGCTGTCGCAGGCGGCGAGGCTAAGGAGCATCAGCAGTGCGCATACAAATCCTGGTTTAATCATATTCTTCAGTTCCGGTTTTTGGTTCAGCTTACTATTCGATCATTATAATATGGCTGGCTTATGTGTTTGGGCCTGATCGTCAGGGTGACATAAAAAACGCCGCCCAATTGGACGGCGCTTTTTTTGAGTGATGGTGCTGAATTCCTTCTGCACCGTATTTCATCTTACCTTTCTGAAACGCGATCTGGACTTCGCGTCTCACTCAACCATGGAAGGGCATGCGACCTGGTGGTTGACGATATCGCGCTGCAGGGCATAGTCAATATTGGCATATCCGAGGCCCTTGTATTTTTCGTTGGGTACTATGGCGACGTGACCAGCTGTGCATGCCGTGAATGTGAATGTACCCGTACCAAATTCTTCCTGGTCGACATCGCCCGGGTTAAATGCAGGACCCCATTTCTGTCCTTTGTTGATATAAAAAGTGACATTTGACGTCATGCCCGTATTCGCCGCACCGATCGCGATCAACCAGATTTGGTTGCCGCTTGTATCGTAGGTGTAAAAAGAACCAATCAAGGTCAGATTACCCAGTGACTTGGCCACTTCCAACAGGAATCCTTCACCACTGCGGGTCGATCCGCCATACCAGCTGCCGGTAAGTCCCGGGTTGATGCCGATGTATTCAAGCTGGCTGACACTTGTATCCTTGCCGTGAAAATTCTTGGCAAACTTGCCCAGTTCGCTCATGTCGGCAGTTTCGTGGCAGCGCTTGCAGGCGTAATCGAGGGTGACGGCGCCCTTGTTCATCTTTTCCGGTTTGCCGGGCACGGCGAAGTCCAGTGCAACCGCGCCGCCATCGGCTGTGAACATATCCGCCTGATCGTCGGTGTTGATGTAGAAAAGATGCGTCTTGCGGTCACCCACAAACGTTCCCTGTGCCTGTCCTGAAAGTGTCGCATAGGGCATATGGCAATCCTTGCACTCTACACCGTAATCGGACATGGAATTAGCTGCGTATGATTGCGCCTCGTCGGCGTGACAGGACTCGCACTCCTGGACAATGCCGAATTCGGCAGATTTATGCGGGTTGTGGCAGGAGATGCAATTCATGCTGGAATGTGGTCCAGCGAGGAGTTCGTTGTATTGTCCATTGCTCATGATGAAGCCGTCCATGGCAGGTATGACGGCATTGGAGTCGCCGCTGGTGTGGCAGGTACCGCAGAATGCAGCTGCTTTTGGTGTATCCGCATCCATGGTCATGCCATTGCCGTGGCACTGTTCGCACTGAACCCCGGGGGCGTCAAACGTGCCCAGTATGCCGGGCAGACCGTCCTGGTTGCCGCTCACCATGTAGTTGGTGGTGTGACACTCCGCACAATCATAGGCCAGGTTGGCTTCACCAACGTGGTAATCGGTAAACTGTCCCGTGTGGTAGTTATACTGGTTGCCAGACGAGGTAATGATATAGCCATTATTATCCAGGTAGAGTGATTTCGGACCGAACCCACCTATAACGTAAGAAATGTCACTCCATTTCTTCCCGGCAGGCAATGGGATGGCGCGGTTAATGGCGTCTTCGGCTTTCATCATGATGTAAGGATGGCCGGATGTTCTCCAATCGTTGTACTTCGATGCATGGCAGCTGATGCAGTACTCCGGGCCCTGATAGGCCTGGCCGAAGACGGAGACCGGGACGAGAAAGCAGGTTATACCCAGTAGCAGGCCGGCAATTCCGGCCAGATGGTCGTTATTCAAAAAAATGCTCATCTTGTTATTCACCTTTTTTCCCTCTAATAAATAATTGGCTCTACCCATGCGTATAGTCTTGGTAATCAGCTGTCGAGTAATTGACCCAGGTCAATTTACGATGGACGGGGTGAGGCGAATTGCAATTAGATGACATGGATCAATGCTTCAGGCTCTGAGCGGTGTAACTTGACATCGTGAATACGCCTCGCAGGGGGTGTATTTGCGCGAGCGCCACAATTACTATCCGGAAGACGCCGGGCGCTTTAACACAAACACGGTGAATTGTCCGGGTATTGCCGGCGGAACTGATTACAGGCCGCCCCATTTGTCAAACAGGAGTTTTACCTATGCTAGCCAGGAAATTATTGTTTGTAGTCATGATTGTTATGCTGTCAGCCGCCGGGACTGTACAGGCTGGCGGGGATCCTGCCAGGGGTGCTGAACTGGCAACAGACTGTGCTGATTGTCACGGTGCTGATGGAATGGGTGATGCAGATAACCCCAAAATTGCGGGACTCGACGAAGCAAAACACGTCGAACTGCTCGTAGGTTACAAATCAGGTGATATTCCTGATCCGGACGGCATGATGACCGATTACGTTGTTGATTTGAGCGATCAGGACATGGCCGATCTGGCAGCCTACTTCGCAACACTGGGTCAATAGCTGCTCGAACAATTCAAGAAGTTTTAACGATCCAAAAAAGGTCCGGCATTTTTGCCGGACCTTTTTTTTGCGGGACTTAATGCCGGGCTATTGAGCGGCGTAGTAGGTCGCCAGGGCCTCGATCATCTCATCACTGTAACTTGCACTCATCTTGTGCATCATGGAGTTGTCTCGATCCGCATCGCGATACTCTTTCATCGCCTTGACCAGGTAATCGTGGCTCTGGCCGCGCAGCGACGGAATATTCAATTTTCTTTGGCCGGATGGCGGGTTGTGGCAACGGTCACATTTTTCCGCCATTTCCTGTCCTGAAAGTTTTTCTTCAACCGATGCCGCCATCGGTTGGGTTGCGTAGTAGGCAGCGATGTTATCGTACTGTTTATCGCTCTTGACCGGCATCTTGGTGTCACCGGTGCGTTCTTGGTTATGGTAGGCCTTGCTGGCGCGTACCAGGTAGACAGGATCCTGGGCCGCCAGGCTGGGCACGAGTGGCTGGTGGCTGACACCGCCGGCCCCGTGGCATTTGCCACAGGAAGCGGAATCCGCTTCACCGGCGACCGGGTCACCAAATGGTGGCGCCTGACGCACCGGGGGGGATTGTGCGGCAAAATACATGGCCATTTTTTCTATGTCGACATCTTCCAGGTCGGCCAGCATCTGCCCCATGTCTTTATGGCTGCGAGCGCCGCTCTGGTATTCCTGGGTCGAGGCGATCAGGTAAGCCGGTTGTTGTCCTGCCAGGTTGGGAACACCTTCGGTTGTACTGATGCCTTTTTCTCCGTGGCACTGTTCACAGACCACGGCAACCTTTGCGCCTTCCGAGTAGGACGTATCGCCGCTTGCCTGTGTAGCCGCCGGTTCAAGTGGAGTCTGACTGGCATAGTAAGCTGCGATATTGTCGATGTCCGCCTCGCTCAATTGGTCGACCATATCCTGCAGTGCTGCATGCATGCGTCCGCCGTCACGGTAGGCGTGCAGGGCATCGATCAGGTACTGCGCAGGCTGTGCGGTCAGGTTGGGAATTTCGGCAGTGGCGCCACGCCCGTTCATACCATGACAGGCCGAACACTGTTTTTCGGCAATCGCTTTACCGGCGGCCAGGTCAACAATGGGTGCGGTGGGTTCGGGTTCTTTGGAACAGGCAACCAGCAGGGTGAAAAATAAAATACCAAACATAAAGTTTTTCATACGACCTCTTTAACGGGTATCCCGTCAACTGGTTACGAATCTGCGGGCGGCGTCAGCCACCGCCCGCAATGTCTTTAATTATTATACCGTTATTGCTACGCGTAGTTCACATCCTCCAGGTCTAAATACCCAGGAAACCGAGCAACACCAGCGTCAGCAGCGTCAATCCGATAATGATCAGCACGGTGCCCAGGATACTGGAGCCCAGCGCCATCGGTTCGGACGGTGCATCCACCAGGTATTTCTCAAGCTCACCACTTGCCACCAGGCGGTCATATTCGCGCCGGTGTTCGTGCCTGTAATGCTCCAGTGGAACCTTGCCGGTAAACATGGTGGTATCCAGCGGGAATTTGTCCGGCCGGAAGTGGTTGTTGAAGAAATGCACCGTGAACAGGAAGACCACGGCCAGGATCGCTTCTTCACCATGCACGATGGCAGCCACGTTGAATACCCAACCGGGCAGGTAGGTAGCTGTCACGGTCGGGAACCACATCATCAGACCACTGACGCCGATGATCGTCATACCCCAGAACGGTGCCCAGTAGTCGAATTTCTCCCAGTAAGATAAAGTGTTCCAGAACCGGGCGTGGCCCGAGTCCGAAGAACCAGCGGAACATGGCGATTGCATCGCCCAGGTCATGCCAGTTGGGAACCAGTGAATTGGGTCCGAACCATTCGAATGTCCTCCAGTTTCTGCCAATGTGTATCGCGAAATAAATGAGGTGTATGAAAAACACACCCATAAACCCAATCGCGCCGGCACGGTGGAGGATACCCGCAGTCTCCGGCCCGCCCAGCAGGTTCATGACATAGGGCGCCCATGCGCTGCCCGAGAACAGCACCGTCAGTCCCGTCAGGGCCAGCGTCATGATGGAAAGCGCGCCGATCAGGTGAGCCAGTCGCCACCACTTCGTAAAGCGATCTGAAATGCGTCTTGCCCTCCGGCATATCCATGTCTTCCACGCGCACATGCGGCCGGTCCTTGCCCAATTTCCTGTCCTTGTACTCGCGGTAGAACCACAGGGCCGAGTGTAACCAGAAGAAGGCAAAAGTGCCGAGCAGCAGGCCGATCATGCCTTTCTTCGCGATCCACATCATCGGGTACGCTTTAAAGTCATGCGTATTGCCATGTGGCTGGAAAGTGACATAACCCTGGGTTGCGTTTTTATGGCAGGCCTGGCAGGTCTTCAGACGGTTGCCGCTACTTACCTTGGATTCCGGGTTATCCACGCGCTTGATTCCATGGGAGCCGTGGCAGTCGTAGCACTTGGCAGTTTCCCCGTAACCCAGCTGGGTGATTTTGCCATGGTAGGTTTCCATGTACGTTTCCAGCTGTTCCTTGTGGCAATTGCCGCATTGTGCGGTGATCGCAACTCTTCCTGACGCATCATTTGGAACTTCGATATTGTGAGCCGTGTGACAGTCGCTGCAGACCGCTGCCTTGGTGTTGCCACTGCTGGTCTCCTGGCCGTGCACCGAAGTCAGATAGATTTTCAGTTCCTTGGTGTGGCATTTACCGCAGATAGACGGGATTTTCAGCTTGTTTTCCGTGCGGTTGAATGTATCGATCGGGGTGATGTAATGGGCATCGTGACAGTTATAACAGGTCGCGTTGGTGCGTGACTGGTCCTCGATACTGGGTCGTGCGTGGATGGAACCCATGTAGCTCTCGATCTGCTTGACCACGACGCCCAGGCGGGCGTGTTCAGCGGTTTCCTTGCCTTCCTTGGTTTCCGCGTAGAGATCCTCGTGACATTTGATGCATCCGACTTTGCGCTCGACGCCCTTTCTATGCGGAATCTTGACGATGTCCTTGTGGCAGTTCACGCAATCGCGGTTGCCGTGCACGCTTTCCTTGAATCTTTCCGCATCCACATGCAGCAAGCGTTCTTCTCCACTTTCTGTCGGTCGCGAAAAACCTTCCCTGCCGTGACACTTGAGGCATCTGTCATTCGCCAGCTTTGGATTTTCTGGTTCGGCATATGCCGGACCGCTAAGCGGAACCTGCATGGTCGTCACAAGGATGACGGCTACAAACAGGGCTTTCAGACGTAGGAGCAGACCGGAATTTAAAATTAAAGTGGAGAGGGCTTCATTAAAACGCGCCATTGGAAATAGATCCTTATTATTTGTTTACACATAGGTTTCATTTCAAACTGCAACAAATGCAGCGAGCTCATATTAACAAGACTTGAGCAATATCAATAACAAGCCGCAATATAGGGTAGCTTGCCAATCTCAATAATGACCTAGATCATGATTGCTGTATATAGGTTTGGAGCCTTAAATTAATATTACTGTACACAGATTATATACATTCGTAATGACAGGCTAACTATATGTAATACAAAGAAAGTATGATCACAATGCGATGTTGCAGTATAAAAAAAATGTACTTCAGAGCCAATCCCGGATTGATATCGGTTCTCAGAATTGGCTTTTCTAAAAATATAACCCTCTGAAATTTAAACACTAAATAAATTTCTTTCTGGTTTCGGTTAAATTGGCGCGATTGTTGCATCTACATAGGGTGAAACAACCACAGAGAGGTGATCCCATGAATGATAAAGCCAACATCCTCATCGTAGACGATGAAGAGGTGGTTCGCCTCAGCCACTTGAGGAGTCTGCAAAGTGCTGATTGCAACGCCCGGGCCGCTGAAGATGGCAGGCAAGCGATACAGGTAATGGAACAGAATCCATTTGATGTCGTCCTGCTTGATCTGCGTATGCCGGGTCTGGACGGCATGGATGTATTGAAGACCATCAAACAGCGCTGGCCCAATAGCGAGGTGGTGGTCATCACCGGATACCCGTGTATAGAGTCGGCAAAAGAGGCCCTGAGACTGGGCGCATTCGATTACCTGACCAAACCACTGGGTCCGGCTGAAATCATCAAGGCGGCAAACGGCGCCATGAACCAGAAGCGTTGGGCACTGCACAGCGACCGGAATGACAGGCAGTCAAGCGACGCATCCGTACCCAAACACGAATTAACTATCCATTGATTGAGACAAGGAGCAAATGATGAACACAAAACTACAGGTACTGGTCATTGACGATGATGCAGTTGTTGGTCGCAGCTTCGACCGGGTGCTTTCCGAAAAAGGTTACCAGGTCAGCACAGCGCTGAACGGAGAGCAGGCATTGGAAACCATGGAAAACAGGGATTTTGACGTTGTTTTCACCGATATCAAAATGCCGGGTATGGACGGCCTCGAAGTGACCGAACGTATCAAGGCCCGGTGCCCGTGGACTCCCGTGGTTGTGATCACCGGTTACGGCACACAAGCCAACGAAGTCAGAGCCTCCGTGCTGGGTGCCAACGGCTTCGTACGTAAGCCGCTTACCCCGGAGATGATCGAAAGTGTTACCCTTAAGGCATTGAATGACGCCGGTCAAGAAAAGGCAGACCAGGCCGAGCTCTCCCCGAAGGCGGTAGAGAGCGTCGAAACCGCGGCCGCGACCAAGGTTGAAGTAGCAAATAAGGCTGCGCCTAAGTCCGCCAGCCGGGCCCTGAAGGACATTGGCTTGTTTTTCGCCTCACCTTTCATTGCCCTTGGTTATGTAATTGCCTTACCATTCGTAGGTTTTTACATGTTCGCGAAACTGGGTCTCGAGGCCTATGCAAAAAAGCAAGCGAGCAAGTAAAAGCAAAAGAGCTAATAAAATAAAGAGTTTTTGAGAAATGCCGGGACCTGTAACAGGTCCCGGCCAGTATTGAAACGGCCCACAAGAGGAGATTCAAGATGTTGGTCCGGAAATTCACGGGTAATACACGTGCTGTATTACCTGGCTTCATAATTTTGCTCACCTTCTGCATGGTTTTCAGCGGTGCTCTATACGCATCGCAGGCAGAGGAGTCACCTCAAACAGCAAAAGCAGTCGTCACTGATGAACCCGTTGCCGAGGAACCCGCTGCCGAGGCGCAGGAAGCCGACACAGGCGTGGCGGAGACAGTGCCCGGCACGGCTGACAATGCCGTTGTCAAGGACCCTGCCACGCTGCGGATTGAGAAAATTCAGAGTGGTAATGAGAAATGCCTCAAATGCCACAAACGGGAAAAGACCAAGCTGCTGGAAGACGGCACGGACATGTCCCTGCAAATACCGAGAGAGCCTTACCTCGCCTCAGCGCACGGCGTCATCAGCTGTGTCAGTTGCCATAGCGCAATTGGTAAAATCAAGCACCCATCGAAAAGTACCAACATCTCCATCCCCAGTGAAAGGGATTTTACGCTTGAGATGAATGAAAGCTGCCGCAAGTGTCACCGGCAGAAATACACCCTGTACAAGGGTAGCGTGCATGCCGCGCTCGTCGCGCAGGGTAATACCAAGGCGCCGGTATGCAGCAGTTGCCATAACCCGCACGCACCGGCATCCATGACCGACTACAAACCGGAATCGGTTCCCTGCAGGAAATGCCATGAGAATATCTACGAGGCTTACGCCGCCAGCGTTCACGGGCAGGCAAGGATTCACGGCAATACCATCCGTGACAGCCATATCCAGGCGCCGATCTGTTCCGATTGCCATCATTCCCATCAGGTGACGGCGCTGGCCATTGGCGACGTCCTGAGAACCACCTGTATCAATTGTCACGAAAACGTGACGCTATTGCACAGCCAGTGGTTGCCCAACGCCGGAACGCATCTGGATATCGTTTCCTGCGCGGTCTGCCATGCACCTTTCGCCAAACGCAAGTTTGACCTTCATCTGTATGACAATACCGCCGGGGTCCCGCTGGCCATGAAGGAAGGCGATGTGCCCATCCAGGAACAACTGCGGGCCATTGCGGATGAAGGCGGCAATGGTGATCCGCTGGAAATATGGAAAGAGAGGAGCGGTCTGGGCAAAGATGGCAGGCCGTCGATATTTCCCTGCGCAGTCGCATGGAGGTCATGTCCGGGGTCGCGGCGCACCAGATTGCCAGCAAGAGTTTTGCGGTCAGGACATGTGAAAGTTGCCATGAACCGGGCTGGAGGCAAAAACAGAATATAACGGTTTCCATTACCACGCCTGACGGCATGAGACAAAGTTTTGAAGCCAACAGGGAGGTATTGAGCTCGGTGAAGGCGGTTGATTCCATCAGTGATTTCTACGCGCTGGGAGGCAACCCGAACAAACTGCTGGATATCCTGTTATTGCTGTCACTGGCGGCCGGTATTGCTGTGCCTGTCGGGCATTTTACCCTCGGTAAAATGATCAAAGAATATATGGAAAGAGGAAATAAGTGATGTCAACCATTCCATCAGAACCAAACAATCCTGAAGCCTGGATAAAGACCAAGGACAGCGATTTATACATTAATCCGCTGCCGGTACGAATCTGGCACTGGCTGAACGCACTGGGTTTCATCGCGCTGATCCTGACCGGCACCCACATCAGGTATGCGGACCGTTTAAACTTCATGTCCTTTGAAACGGCGGTCAAGACCCACAACTGGGTCGCGTTCGCGGTCATCGCCAACTATTTTGTCTGGCTGGGTTTCTACATTTTTTCCGACCGGATCACCAACTACCATCCCGAACTCAATGTAAGGAAGTTTTTTGACAAGGCTTTCAAACAGATCATGTACTACAGCTACGGGATCTTCAGGGGTGAGAAGAGCCCGCACAAGGTTGTGCCCTATGACAAGTTCAACCCGATGCAAAGCATCACCTACCAGATCATCATGTTGCTGGTGGTGCCCATGCAGTTCGCGACGGGTCTGATGATGTGGGATGTCAAACGCTTTGAAGGCGTGATCGAGATGCTGGGCGGATTGGAAGTCATCAATACGGTCCACGTCCTGATTTATATCTTCTTCGTGTCCTTCACCATGATCCACGCCTACATGGGTGCGCTTGGCCATACACCGGTAACCCACTTCAGGGAGATGTTCACGGGTTACGAAGAAGAACACTGAAGTCACACAAGACTTTTAAGCTGACCGGCATCGCCGCTCAGCCAACTCAAGGCCCCGTACTCCTCTTCGGGGCCTTTTTTATATTCGTGATTATGTTCAGGAGATTATGTTCAGGATGAACGGTACACCGCACTGGCTAAGCGGTTGCTCACACAGGAGTGGCGTTCCTTGGGCGCAGGGAAGCGTTGATGCAGGTGTGGTAGAGCTACACGCAGGAGCAGTTGCCAGGAGCTATATGCCTCTCAGCCTGGCACTGCATACTGGTATCTAAAAACAATCCAAGGCCAAAACTAGCTGTCCTCGTAGTCGTCCTCACCTATGGCCGAGCCACGAACGTGAATATCGTATTTTTTCATCAGGGCCTGGAAATTGGTGCGCTGCATGCCGGTTTCCTCGGCGCTGGCGGTTACATTCCATTCATTCCTTTTCAGCGCGCCCAGAATAAACAGTTTTTCGACGTTTTCGACCGATTTCTGCCGGGCGATTTTCTTGATATTTTTCAGTTCCTCGCTGGTCCGCGGCACATCCAGGTCACCCATGGGCTGCATATCGAGAATATTGACCAGGTGGGCCTGGCGGATGGTTTCATCACTGGTGAGGATGACGGCGCGCTGCACGACGTTTTCCAGTTCCCTGACGTTTCCCGGCCAGTCATGATTCATCAGCAGGTTCATCGCGCTGGTGGAAAACTCCTTGACCTGCCGGTCCATTTCCTCGCTGAACGTATTCAGAAAATGGAAGGCCAGTGCGGGTATGTCGTCGCGGCGTTCGCGCAGCGGCGGTATTTCAATCGGGAATATATTGATGCGGTAATACAGGTCATCGCGGAAAGTGCCATCGCCGACCATGCCTTCGAGGTCCTTGTTGGTGGCGGTGATCAGGCGGATATTGACCGATTTCGATTGCGTGTCGCCGACCGCCTTGAATTCCCTCGCCTCGATGAAGCGCAATAATTTCGCCTGGGTGGACATGGAAATATTGCCGATTTCATCGAGGAACAGGGTGCCGCCGTTGGCCGCTTCCAGAAGGCCCTTTTTATTCGTTACGGCGCCGGTAAACGAACCCTTGACGTGACCGAACAGTTCACTTTCGAGCAGGTTTTCACTCAGCGAGGCGCAATCGACCGTGATGAAAGGCTGGTCCTTGCGCAGGCTGTTGAAGTGGATGGCCCGCGCGATCAGTTCCTTGCCCGTTCCGCTTTCGCCCCTCAGCATCACGGTGCTGTTGGTGGGTGCGCAACGTGCGACCAGGCGGTAGACGGCCTGCATCGCGGGGCAGGAACCGATGATGTTTTCAAAGCTGTAACGCGCACTGACCTCATTTTTCAGATTGACATTTTCCTGCAGCAATTGGCGGCGTTCAAAAGCCCGCTTCACCACCATTTCGAGTTCTTCCGGGTCGAACGGTTTGGGCAGGTAGTCGAACGCGCCCAGTTTCATGGCCTTCACCGCGGTGTCAATTTCGTTCAGATCCGGTAATCATGATGACATCGATATCGGGGTGTGATTCCTTGACCCGTTGCAACACCTCGATACCGTTCATTTTTGGCATCATGATATCGAGGATGACCATGTCGAAATCTTCTTCGTTGATCTTTGCGAGTGCTTCCAGGCCGTTGTTTGCAACGGCTAATTCGTATTCATCCGCGGAAAGAATACGCAGGCAGCTCCTGACGACGATCTCCTCATCATCGACGATCAATATCCGCTTTTTCACGCCGCGCTCCCCGCATCGCCTGGTCCGCCTAGCGGCAGATAAATACGAAACTCTGTACCTTTACCCACTGTGCTATCAACCTCTATTGTTCCACCGTGTGCTTCAATCGTGCCGTGGCTGACCGATAATCCAAGCCCGGTACCCTTGCCGACCCCCTTGGTGGTAAAGAAGGGGTCGAATATCCGCTGCATGTCACCCGGAGGGATACCGCAGCCGGTGTCGGTGATTGAAATTTCCACCATTTCCTGGGGCTCCTTGACCGAATCCGGGCAGTCTTCGGCCTTGAGCAACCGTGTCCTGATCGTGATGCGGCCTTCGCCTTCGATGGCGTGTTGAGCATTCACCAGCATATTCATAATAACCTGTTTGATCAGGTTCTCGTCGAGCCAGATATCCGGCAGCGGCTCTTCGAGATCCGTACTGATCTCAATATTGTTGACCTGCGCCGACTGCGCGATCAGCCGGACGGTTTCTTCTACGAGCGGATTGAGCCTGGAGAAAGATTTCTCCGGTGTCTTCTCGCGGGAGAAATCCAGCAGCCTGCGTATGATACTCGCGCAGCGCTTGGTTTCACGGATCACCAGGTCCAGGTCCTCCGCATCGGGACTGCCGTCCGGCAGGTTCTTTCTGACCAGGTAGGAAAAGGTCAGCACGCCGGTCAAGGGGTTGTTGAGTTCGTGCGCGATACCGGCGGCGAGCAGACCTACCGAGGCCAGCTTTTCACTGCGTGCGGATTCAGCCTGGGCCTTGTGCAACTCGCGTGTCGCTTCCTCGACTTTATGCTCAAGGGTTTTTCCCCAATCTTCGAGCTGGTCATGTGATTTACGCAACGCTTTTGTCATGCTGTTAAACGAACTGGCCAGTTGTCCGAACTCGTCTTTACTGCGGACCGGAATGGTGTTTTCCAGGTCTCCCAGGGCGAGTTTTTCCGCGCCGGTTTCGAGGTCTTTAAGCGGCAGATAAATCATGCGGTGCACCAGGTAACTCACCAGCAAACCAGCCAATACGACGAACCCAAAGGAAAGGCCGAAGATGGTATAGGTGTTGGCGCGCAATGTGTGTTCTATCGCGTCCAGCGGGTAGACAATATCCAGTACACCGAGTACGGGCTGGTCCTTGATGCTCTTGTGACAATTGGCCCCGGCGCAGGTCGGCTCGTTGTGGATCACGGCCGTGCTGCCGAGCATCCGCTTGCCGTTCTGATCCGAAAAAAACCGTGTTCTGCCGAACCTTGGACTCGACTTCTTGGACTGCTCGTCCTGGTGGCAGGCCTGGCAGGCTTCGGTCGCCTCGTCTACTTGTACGCCAATTTCCTTTTTATCGGACGAGTGGATAATGACGCCGTCCTTGCTCAGGATCCTGACCTTTTCGATGCCTTTCTGGTCACCGACATCCTGGATGATCTGGCTGACATGGGAGGGCTGGTTCTGGAGCATGGCGAAACGGGTGCTGCCGATCACTACCCTGGATAACTGGCCGCTGTTTTCGGTGACCTGTTGCAATAGTTCTTCACGGTTATTGCGCACCACCATCATGGTGAAAACAAACACGGCAATGGTCAGCGCAACCACCATGTAAAACCCGACCTTGAATTTAAGGCTGTTTTTCATGTCTGCCATACGTTTGCTTCATCCTGTGTTTGCGGTAGCAGTAATTCTGCCGTTTTCCAGGCATTCACCACGCAATCGTTCAGACTGACGCCTTTGAAGGCGTTGCCTGTCAGCACCAGGCCGGGGTGTCGTTGCAGTTTGTCTTCGACGGCCTGAAGCCTGGCGGCATGGCCAACGAGGTACTGGGGGATGGCTTTTGTATGCCGGAAAATGCGTATGAAATCGGGCTCCGCAGCGATGCCAAGGATATCCCGCAAGTCGGACTGGACCCGGCTGACCAGTTGCTCATCCGGCAACAGGGCCAGTTCGGGTGACCTCGCGCCACCCACCATCGAGCGTAACAGGACCGATCCCTCGGGGGCCCGTCCGGGAAAGACATTGGAATCGACGATGGTGCCAAGAATGGCGCGCTGTTCCTTTGACGGGATCAGGAAGCCGAAGCCTTCGGGGGCCCGGCCAAGCCGCTCCCTGCGGTAGCCAAAACAGCAGACGGTGAGCGCCGGGTAGGGGATTTCAGAAAGCAGGCCGGCAAGCTCCGGGTCCATTGCGGCGAGCATCCGCGCCTGGGCATGAGCCGGTGAAGCGAGGATCAGCTGGTCGCTTTCGTGCACACCGTTTTCGCCGAGTTGCAGCTGGTAGCGCTTGCCGCTGCGGCTGATGTCCGTGACCGCTGTCGACAGGCGGATTCGCGAACCCAGCTGTTCGGCGAGACTGTCGGTTAAAGCCCCCATACCATCCGAAAACGATGTCAGCGTTCCGCCCGGTCCCGGTCCCGGTGAATTTTTCCTGCCCTCGCGTCTGGCCTTGGCCTGCAGCTTGATTAAACCGCGTATCAGGCTGCCGTATTCATTTTCTATTTCGTGAATGCGGGGAAAACAGCTTTTGAGACTCAGCCTGCTGGCATCACCCGCGAATACGCCGGACGCCATCGGGTCGATCAGCCGCTCATAGGCCTCCCTGCCAAGACGGCGGGTGGCAAACTGGGCCAGAGTTTCATCGGGGTTGTCGGTGCCGCCGGCAATGGTCTCGAAAACAACCCGCAAACGTCCGCGTACACTGAGTAACCTGGATTTCAAAAATTCCGGCGGTTTTTCCGGCAGCTTGTGTAACTCGCCCCGGCTGTAGACGTAACGTTTCTGTGCGGAGACGTCAGCCGGCAATGGGGTTACGCCCGCTTCCCTGCATAATTCGAGTGTCCTGGGAATTTTGTCGAGGAATCCATTGACGCCGCCTTCGCAGAGATAACCATCTGGACTTGTTTCCGTCCACACTTTGCCGCCGACGCGCCGGTCGGCTTCAAAAATGGTGATATCAGCATCAGGATTCCGGCTCAGCAACGCCTGCGCCGTGGCCAAGCCGGAAATTCCTGCGCCTACTATACTTATGTTCATCGAACCTCTTTGTATCGGCGGATGGGGCCTGTACAAGCAGTATTAAAAATTACGATGGGAAATTTAACTTTTTTTAAACCCCGTTGCTTTAATAGTTTCAGTTATATTGACATATGTCATGAACCAAAGAGCATTGAAAGCGTAATTTTGTAGCGGTGTCTGACCCGGCCTGTCGCCGGGTCTGCCCGGTGTCATAAAAAGGAGAACAACCTGATGACAGATTATCAAAAAACTTGCGGGAAAATCTTCGCAATTTGTGTGTTCCCCCTGGCAATGGCAGCATGCGGTGGTGAAGCAAAGGTTAGCTACTCGCAGGACGTGCAACCCATCCTCGACCAGAATTGTGTTGAATGCCACCGGACCGGGGGACAGGGTGAAGTAGCCAGCGGGCTCAACCTGACCAGCTATGAAGGATTGATGAAAGGCACACGCAACGGTCCGATGATTATTCCCGGCGACGTGGAAGGCAGCAATCTTCTTGTCCTTATCGAAGGTCGTGCAGACCCCTCCATCAGGATGCCGCATGGTAAGAATCAACCGATTTCAAAAGAGGATATTCAAACCATACGGACCTGGATCGGGCAAGGTGCGAAAAACAATTAGAAACCGGCAGAAATCCGGTCGATTTGTAGAAATAGGCAGAAATCAGTTGTTGAACAATCAGGCGAAGTTGGCAGCAAACGATTACAATTCAAACCTGAAATTTTAGTTTAACTTTGATACAGAAATTAATTGGTCAAGGAGTGGGCAAGATCATGTTGAAGAAACCGGGACTCCGGAATAGTTTGAAAAGCGTATTCGTTTTCCTTTTTTTGCTTGGTTATTTCGGCCAGGCGATCGCGGAAGAGGAAACCGTCGCAACGGCCGAATATTCTGACGGCGCCAAACGTTGCATGATGTGCCACAGCGAGGGTAAGGACCGCGAGGCGCACGAGATATTCCTGACCCCGATGGGTATCAGCGACGCCCCGAACTCACCCTTCGCAAAAGGCAATCACGATTGTGAGACCTGTCATGGCCCGAGCGCGTCCCACCCCAAGAAATTAGCGGATGGCTCACGTACTCCGCCCGCAATCAGTTTCGCCAAGGGCACTCCGGTTGGTCCGCAGAATGCGGTCTGCCTGGGTTGTCACGAGGACGGTAACCGGATTCACTGGATGGGTAGCACCCATGATGTGGAAGAGGTTGCCTGCGTAAGTTGCCACGAGGTTCACGCAGCACGTGATCCGGTTATGGATAAACTGGCCCAACAGGAAAAATGTTTTGCCTGCCATCCGCGTACACGTGCGGAAACATTCCAGGCCAGCAGTCACCCGCTGCGTTTTGGGGAAATGACATGCTCCGACTGCCACAATCCCCATAACGGCTCAAACGATTTTCTTCTGATTCGTTCGAACATTAACGATACCTGCTATACCTGTCACGCCGAGAAGCGCGGACCTTTCCTGTGGGAACACCAGCCGGTCACCGAAGACTGCACCCTGTGCCACAACCCGCACGGCAGTAATAACCCGGCATTGCTTAAACAGCGCCCACCATTATTGTGTCAGCAATGCCATTCACCGGGTGGACATCCCGCTACGGCATATACCAGCGAGACGGCGGAAAATTCATTCCAGCAGAGATTCCTGCTCGGACAGTCTTGCACGAATTGTCATTCACAAGTCCATGGTTCCAACCATCCATCCGGCGTAACAGATCTCCGGTAATGAATGTTGAACAAGAGGTGACAGGAACAATGAAAAATTTCTCCAGAAAATTCGGTTTCAGCATATCGGCCCTTTTACCGGTGATATTGCTGGGCGCACACAGCACAGTGACTGTAGCAGACGATACCGAGCCCAGTGTTTACGCGTGCAAAGCTTGTCTCAAATATACCGGTTGGCGTGGCACCATCGATTTTGGCGGCAGTTACGTCAACAAAGATTCCAATCGCTTCGGTGATTATCGCGGCCTCGAAAAAGAAGGGCTGTATGCTGCTGTTGACGGCGATGTGCACTTCAGGAATCTTGAGGGCCATTATTTCGATTTGTATGCACGAAACCTGGGCTATGACAGCCGGGAACTCGATATGCGGGGTGGTAACCAGGGCTTTTACGAAATCCGGTTTGGATGGCAGGAAATACCCAAGTACCGTGGATATGGAACAGAAACGCCATTCCTCGGCGTGGGTAGCGACTACCTGACCCTGCCTTCAGATTGGGTGAAGGCAAACACCACCGGCGGTATGACCATGCTGAACAGCAGCCTGGAAGCGGCGCCGCTGAAAACCGAGCGCAAGATTCTCGATCTCGGGGCGACGGTTAATTTCCTGTCCAACTGGTCCTACCGGATCGATTACCAGCGGCAGGACAAGAAAGGCACCCGTCCAATGGGAGGAGGTCTGTATTTCAGCAATTCAAGCATCATGCCCGCGCCGATCGACTACACCACCAACATCATTGACACGGCGCTGACGTGGGCAACCAAACGCGCCCAGGTCGAACTGGGTTTTATCAGTTCCCAATTTGATAATGGCAATTCCTCACTGACCTGGCAGAACCCGTTCAGCTCGATGCCCGACCTTAACACCTTCAGGTCGGCGCTTGAACCCGACAACAAGTTTTACCAGTTCAACCTGTCCGGCGCACTGGCAATGACCTCCTGGATGAACCTGTCCGGAACGGCAGCGATTGGCCGTTTGACCCAGAACGACCCGTTCCTGCCCTACACGATCAACCCGGAGTACAGTGATATACCGCTGCCGCGTGCATCGCTGGATGGCAAGGTGGATGTCAGTACCTATAATGTCGCCGGCAAACTTTTTGCCCGTATCAACAACGGCCTGACCTTTACCGCGCGCGCCAAATGGGATGAAAGGGATAACAAGACACCCATTGAAGCGTATACGGCGGTCATCACCGACCTCGTTCCAACCGTGCCCCGCTTCAACCGGCCGTATAGTTATAAGCGGCAGCAGTATTCCGCCGAATTGAACTACCGGGCATACCGTACGATTCGGCTGAGCGCGGGCGCCCAGTACAATAACCTTGACCGTACGCTGCAGGAAGTCGACAGCACCACGGAAACCACGTGGTGGGGCGAGGTCAAGCTTACCCCGACCTACAAAACGGAATTCCGCATCAAGGCTGAAACGGCGAATCGTGATAATTCGAAATATCACCCGCTGGATGACGGCGTGGTGAGGGAAAACCCCCTGATGCGTAAATTCAACATGGCTGACCGCGATCGCGACAGGGTCTTGGTCCAGTTCGATTACATGGTGACGCAATCGATCGGTCTGAACCTGGGTTATAGCCAGGCCAAGTCGAAATACAAAGAATCCGTTATTGGTCTGCAGCAAAGCAATGACGAAAACTATTCGGCCAACCTGAATTATGCGATGAACGAAAAGGTCAATGTCTTTGCTTATTACAATCTCGACACCATAAATTCCGATATCGTCAACACGTCCGATGGCGGAACAGGTTACTGGACCGGCGCAACCCGCGACCGTATCGAAACCTACGGTGTTGGCCTGACAGCAGTCACCAGTGAAAAATCAAGTCTTGGTTTTGATTTTGTCCGCTCCGACTCCACGGGGGAAATTTCGGTCAAGACCTACCTGGATGAACCGCCGTTTGATCCATTAAAAACCAATTTGAAAAACTTCAAAGTGCATTTTGATTACGATTTCAGCGATCACTGGGGTTACAAGCTGTATGCCGAACGCGAGCAATACAACAGCAGGGACTGGGCCATCGACGGATATCGCTGTGGATGGTATCAATTCCGTGCTGACGATGGGTGATGAGAGTCCTGATTACAATGTCTGGTACTACCGCCTCCAGTTCAGTTACCGGTTCTGAAAAGAACCGGTTAACGGCCACATAGGGAGTGTCAGTTCCGGTCTGATTGACATGCGTCAATCAACCGCTGCGATTAATAACTTAATTTAACGTATTTATATAAGTCTGATTGAGAACAAAAATTATGGAACACATTAAGGCAGATGTCGTAATTGTGGGTGCTGGTGGCGCCGGTCTTCGTGCCGCAATTGCAGTTGCTGAAGCCGATCCGAAGCTCAAGGTCGCGCTCATATCCAAGGTCTACCCCATGCGCAGTCACACCTGCGCTGCCGAAGGTGGCGCCGCCGGTGTCAAGGGCGCGGACGACTCGCTGGATATGCATTTCGACGATACGGTTGGTGGCGGCGACTGGTTATGTGACCAGGACGTGGTTGAGGATTTTGTCCAGCGCGCACCACGTGAGTTGATGCAGCTTGAACACTGGGGCTGTCCCTGGAGCCGCGATGAAGACGGTTCGGTAGCGGTCCGTCCGTTTGGCGGCATGAAAAAAATGCGCACCTGGTATGCCGCCGACAAGAGTGGTTTTCATATATTACATACCCTGTTCCAGACCTCGATGCAGTTCCCGTCGATCAACCGCTATGACGAGTATTTTGCGCTTGACCTGCTGCACCTGGATGGCAAGTGCCGCGGTGTCGTTGCAATGGAAATGCGCAGCGGCCGTTTCTTCCAGTTCGATGCGCCGGTGGTCATTATTGCGACCGGCGGTGGTGGCCAGGTATTTCCGTTTACCACCAATGGTGCGATCAAGACCGGCGACGGTATGGCCATGGCCTATCGCGCCGGTGTCGCGCTTAAGGATATGGAGTTCGTTCAGTACCACCCGACCGGTTTACCGGGCACGGGTATCCTGTTGACCGAAGGCTGCCGCGGTGAAGGCGGTATCCTGGTCAACAAGAACGGCTACCGGTATTTGCAGGATTACGGCATGGGTCCGGAAACGCCAGTCGGCGAACCGGTGTTCAAGACCATGGAACTCGGACCGCGTGACCGGCTCAGCCAGGCTTTCTGGCACGAGCACAAGAAAGGCAACACCGTCGAAACCCCTTGGGGTGACTGCGTTCTGCTGGATATGCGCCACCTGGGTGCAAAGAAAATCATGGAGCGTTTGCCGCTGGTACAGGAACTGGCCCATGCCTATGTGGGTGTGGACATGATCAAGGATCCGGTGCCGGTACGCCCCGTCGTACATTTCATGATGGGTGGCATCGATACCAATATCAATGGCGAAACCCCGATGCCCGGGCTGTTTGCCATCGGTGAGTGCGCCTGCTCCGGCTTGCACGGCGCCAACCGCCTGGGTTCCAATTCACTGACCGAACTGCTGGTGGCAGGCAAGCGCTCCGCCGATACGGCCATTGTGTATGCGCAAAAGGCTGTTGAAGGCGGTGGAGATGAAGCCCTCAAAGCGCAGGCGGAAGCCATCGTGACCGGTGTGCGTGAACTGTTGCAACGAGGTGGTTCAACCGAAACCATTTCCGGTTTGCGCCGGGAAATGAGAGTCGTGCTCGAAGATAACGCCGGTATCTACCGCGATGAGGAAGGCACGCAGTTCGCCTGCGAGCAAATTGCAGATTTCCGCAATCGTTACAAGGGCATAGAGATCAATGACAAGAGCAATGTGTTCAATACCGACCTGCAGTCGGCGCTCGAATTGCGCAACCTGCTGGATATAGCCGAAACCATTGCCGAAGGTTCCCTGCAGCGGCGTGAATCCCGTGGCGCCCACCAGCGTCTGGACTATACCGAACGCGATGACGTCAATTTCCTGAAACATACATTGTGTTACCGCCAGCCGGATGGACGTCCCCGCGTGGAGTGGTCGGATGTACTCATCACGCGCTCCCAGCCGGGTAAACGTGACTATTCAGGGGGTAAAAAATAATGAGCACCCGGACCCGAACACTCGAACTGGAAATCATGCGCTATGATCCTGAGAAGGACAAAGAGCCCTGGTTTCAGAGCTACACGGTGCCCTGTCTGGAGGACTGGGTGATACTCGATGCAATCAACTATGTGAAGGACAACCTCGACACCACGCTGGCGTATCGCTGGTCCTGCCACATGATGGTTTGCGGCAGTTGCGGCATGATGATCAATGGTGAACCGTCGTTGACCTGCAAGACATTTATCCGTGAACTGCCCGACAAGGTGCGTATCGAGCCGCTGGAGAATTTCCCCATCGAGCGCGACCTGGTGGTGGTGCTCGACGATGTGATTCAGAAACTGCACAAGGTCCAGCCCTACATCATTCGCAAGGACCCGCCACCGGCCGAGAACCAGGAATACATCCAGACCCGCGGTGAGCTGTCAATTTTCAAGCAACTGACGATGTGCATCAATTGCATGATCTGTTATGCAGCCTGTCCACAGTACGCGCTGGACAAGAATTTCATCGGTCCGGCCGCGTTGACGATGGCCCACCGCTACAACAGGGATAACCGTGACCAGGGCAAATCCGACCGGCTGAATATCCTCGCGGATCACGACGGTGTCTGGGAATGTTCCTTTGTTGGCGCCTGTTCCGAGGTCTGTCCGAAGCACGTCGATCCGGCAGCAGCGATACAGCAGATGAAAATTGATGGCGCGGTGGAATTCTGGAAACAGAAAATGGGTATCTCGGGAGACAAGTCATGAGCCGCCAACCGTATGTCAGGCCAATATCCACAACCACCTGGTATATGCGCAACGGGCGTTACAAGGTCTATATGTTGCGCGAAATGACCAGCTTCCTGGTGGTCTTCTACAGTTTGCTGACAATTTGCGCGCTGTCGGCGCTGGCCGATTCGCCGGAGCGCTGGAACAGCTTCATTGCCGCACAACAGGGGTCCGGCATGGTGCTCTTGCACGGTTTGGCTTTGCTGTATTTTCTTTTCTTCCAGACTTTCCCCTGGTTCAAACTGGCGCCGAAGGCCATGCCGGTGCAGATCGGTGAAACGAAACTGCCGGACAGCTATATCATCATCGGGCATTACGTGGCCTGGCTGGTAGTCAGCCTCTTCATTCTCTGGCTTGCGGGAGTTTTTTGATTATGGCAATTGCAAAAAAAGCAGTAGTTTGGGGATTATTCGCGGCAGGCGGGACCTTAACAGCATTTGTATTCCCCGTATTGATCGCCCTTTACCTTCTCGTCGCCACCGGAAATATCCCGGATGGCCTCCAATTTGAACAAATTCACGCTTTTGCGGCGAGTTGGCTTGGCAAAGCATGTCTGTTCATCGTACTCTTCCTCTCTGTTTGGCATGCAGCGCATCGTCTGAGGGTCGTGGCACACGATTTCGGCATCAGGAAAGATGCACTGATTGCCAATGTCGTCTACGCTGTTGCCGCCATCGGCACCGTGTTGACGGCTTATTATTTATTCGGTATCAGATAGAGCAGGGAAAGGAAATATTGAGCCGCCAGTAGCGTTACCTGGCGGCCCCAAATTATGAATGATGATTCAAGAGCGACAGCTGAGGAATACACCTACGAAATGGGCGATAACACCAGTCGGGAAGCAACGGTCAGTGTAAACCCGTTAACACCTCCTTCCATACCCGATTACCTGCAGGATACTTACTGGTGGGCTTATCTCCATCCCAAATCGTTCTGGTTTTTTGAGCGTGAATGGGTCGTCAACCTGATCCTGTGGGGCAATATGACCAAGCTCACACACGCTGTTCTGGATGAACTGGAACTCCAGCCAAATAGCAGCGTGTTGCAGGTCGCATGTGTCTATGGTGATTTTTCAAACCTGCTGGCTTCGCATCTCGGCAAGACCGGTTCCAGGCTCAGTGTCGTGGATGTTGCCCCCATCCAGATCAGCAATATCGAGAAAAAGCTGGCCGCACATGAGAATGTTTCGGTTCACCACCAGGATTCCACCTGCATGTCATTTCCGAATGACAGCTTTGACGAGACCGTGGTGTTCTTCCTGTTGCATGAACAGCCTGCCGATGCACGCCGCAAGACGATTGCCGAAGCGGTCCGTGTCACCCGTCCGGGCGGCAGGGTTATCTTTGTCGATTACCATGGGCCAAAACGTTCCAATCCCATGCGCTACGTGATGAAACCTATCCTGACACTGCTGGAGCCATTCGCCATGGACCTCTGGCGGCAAGAACTGCCCGCATTCATGCCGGCGGACATCAGGCCGGAGCAGCTTACCTCCAATTTTTACTTCGGCGGCCTTTACCAGAAAGTAGTGCTGAAAGTCTGATATGAACGGGAAGACCGCAAGCTAAGAAATGCACCCCGCGGATAACCCACTTGTTTCGCACCCGCATAAAAAGGGACGAATAAGGGTTATCTGGCATAAGTTTCGCAAGACCATAGAGCCACTGACCGATAGCGCACTTGCGCTGGTTCCCATCGTGCTCGTCATCGCGTTTTTCCAACTGTTGGTTCTCAGGCAGCCGTTCCCGCACCTGGCGGAAATGCTGTGGGGCCTATTGCAGGTATTCCTGGGCCTGGCGCTGTTCGTACGTGGTTTGCAGATGGCGCTGTTTCCCATCGGTGAGGAAATGGCTTACAACTTTCTGCGTAAGGGCAACCTGTCGTGGCTGCTGGTATTCGCATTTGCGCTTGGATTTGGCACCACGGTGGCGGAGCCTGCGCTGATCGCGATTTCCGAAGAAGCCGCGCGGATTGCAGCCAACGGGCAGGTTATTGCAACTTCAGCCGAAGCCCAGAGCCACTATGCCATCAGTCTGCGCCTGACGGTGGCGCTTGCCGTTGGCATTGCGCTGGTGGTCGGTGTTTTCAGGATACTGAAGGGCTGGCCGGTGCAGTACCTGATCATCGGCGGGTATTTTGGCGTGGTTTTGATGACCGCGTTCGCGCCGCCGGAAATCATCGGTATCGCCTATGATTCCGGTGGTGTCACGACCTCCACGGTGACCGTGCCACTGGTCGCAGCGCTGGGTATTGGCCTTGCCCAGACGATTCACGGCCGTGATCCGCTGATCGACGGCTTTGGTCTGATCGCCTTTGCTTCATTGACGCCGATGATATTTGTGATGGCATTCGGGATGTTGTACTGATGGACTTCATGGTTGGGTTTGGCGCGACCATGCTGACCATGCTGCGTGATATCGTGCCAATCGCCGCGATCCTGTTTGGTTTCCAGGCACTGGTATTGCGCCGCAAGATCAAGAACCCGGCCCGGGTGGGCATGGGTATGGTTTTCGTATTGCTGGGGCTGACGCTGTTTCTTGAAGGCCTCGAGATGGCACTGTTTCCGATCGGCCGCCTGATGGCTCAGCAACTGACCGCACCGGAGTTTATCTATCACTCGGCGACCGCGGCGGCCGGTCCCGTCCATTGGCTGGATTTTCTCTGGATTTATGCATTTGCCGCCGCCATTGGTTTTGCCACCACGGTCGCTGAACCGGCCCTGATCGCGGTCGCGATCAAGGCCAACCAGGTTTCGGGCGGTACGATCACCGTCAGGGGCCTGCGCTATGCGGTTGCCATCGGTGTGGCGGTGGGTGTGGCGGTTGGAACCTTCCGTATCGTCACCGGCACACCGTTGCACTGGTTTATCATCGGCGGCTATATCGTGGTCATCATCCAGACCCTGTCAGCATCCCGGCTCATCATTCCGTTGGCCTATGATTCCGGCGGTGTGACCACCTCGACCGTGACCGTTCCGCTGGTGGCGGCCCTGGGGCTTGGTCTGGCCGAGGCGATACCCGGCCGCAGTCCGCTTCTCGATGGTTTTGGCCTTATCGCATTCGCCAGCCTGTTTCCGATCATAGCGGTTCTGGCCTATGCAAAATTGGGTGAACGGAAAGCAAGACGTTTGAAAAACAGTAATGAGCAGAAATAGTCTATTCTAATGTGAGGTAACGACATGCATTTTAAACTTATTATTATCATGGCAGAGGATGAGAGAACGCAGAGTATTCTGGATGCTGCCCGCGGAGCCGGAGTCACCGGCTGCACGGTACTGAACCAGGCACGCGGTGAAGGCATCGAACCGGCCAAGACCTTTCTCGGTTTGAGCATTGACAGCCACGTGGATGTGATCCTGATGCTGGCCGAGGAACATATGAGCAGGGAGATCATGGAAAAAGTGGCGATCGCGGGTGAGTTTGACGATTTACCCGGGTCCGGTATCGCCTTCCAGATCGATGTTGAAGATGCCATTGGTGTGCGTCACCAGATTGAAGCGCTTACCGGCGTGGTGGAGGAAAGGCTATGAAAAAGCTGGATAAAGTTATCCGCGTCCGTGACGTGATGAAGGTCGAACTGGACATCGTGGATGGCATGCTCACCGTGACCGAGGCATTGAAAGCCATGAAATATCCGGAAACCCACACCCTGATCGTGAATAAAAGGTTTGAGGACGATGAATACGGCGTGGTCATGTTCCGGGATATGGCCAAGAAGGTGCTGGCCCGCGACTTTTCACCCGACCGTGTCAATATCTATGAAATCATGTCCAAACCGGTGGTATCCGTTCACCCCGATATGGATGTGCGCTATTGCACACGCCTGTTTGACCGGTTTGGCCTGTCACGTGCGCCGGTGCTTGAAAACCAGAAAATTATCGGCCTGGTAAGCTATTCCGACATCGTCTTGAAGGGTCTGATCCCGGAGATAGACTAGAAACAATCGAATTTTCGTTTGCCCGTGAAAACAAGAACCGGCTGCGGTTCTTGTTGATGTTTTCCGGTCGATTTAACCCGCTGTTTTAATATATCGATTCAACTTGATCTACCTCAAGTGAAAGTGCTATTGCGCTGCGCTTTCGGTTACCCGGAAAGCCTATACATTATAAAATACTAATATTGAAAACCGCTTTCTGGAATGGGTATTGGAACGCTATGAAAACACGCAAACGTAACTGGTTACCCGGCTTTGTGGCGATACTGCTGCTGATCGGAATCCCGGTCTGGTATTTCACCGGCGACGCCGAGTCCAGGCTCGATACACCCTGGGACAACGTACCCAGGCGCCCGGCCCACGTGGATCATAAAAACCTGTTCGATGGTTTTGGCGAGCTTAAAACCGGTCCGGAAGTAACCAGGGCCTGTCTCAGTTGCCATGCCGATGCGGGTGAGCAAATACTGCACACCGCTCATTGGAAATGGGAATCCGAACCCACTGCGATTGAAGGCCGTGAAGGCTTGTTTACCACCGGCAAGAAAAAATCCATCAATAACTTCTGTATCGGTATCCAGGGTAACTGGGCGTCCTGTACGTCCTGCCACGCGGGCTACGGTTGGGACTCTGCCGATTTCGACTTCAGCGACGAGACCCATATCGACTGCCTCGTCTGCCATGACAATTCAGGTACCTACCGCAAGGGCAAGGCCGGAATTCCGCTCGAAGGAGTCGATCTGATGGCGGCTGCGAAAAGCGTCGCGGTCCCGACACGAGAAAACTGCGGTGGCTGTCATTTTCGCGGCGGCGGCGGCAACGCGGTCAAACATGGCGACCTGGATGAAAGTCTTTATTACCCTACCGAAGGTATTGACGTGCACATGGGCCGTTACAACTTCCAGTGCGTGGATTGTCATAAGACCAAGGACCACGTCATCCGCGGGCGCTCGAACACGGTCAGTCTGGACAACGAAAACCAGGTCGCCTGCACGGACTGTCATAATCCGAAACTGCACGATGATGAGCGTATCAATGCACACACCGACACGGTCGCCTGCCAGACCTGCCACGTCCCGGAAATCGCCGTTGAACAGGCCACCAAGACCCATTGGGACTGGTCAAAAGCCGGTGACAGCAGTCGCGAGGAAGATACGCATCACTACCTGAAGATCAAGGGCGAATTCATATACGAGAAGCACCTGAGACCCGAATACCGCTGGTCCAACGGCCTCGCATACCGCTACCTGAAGGGCGACCCGATCAACACCGGCGGAATGACCGCACTGAACGCACCCCGCGGTGATATCCGTGACCCCAACGCAAAAATCTGGCCTTTCAAGATACACCGCGCCGAGCAGCCTTACGACACCGAATACAACTACCTGCTGCAACCGGTGACTTCGGGTCCGGGTGGTTTCTGGAATGAATTCGACTGGGACAAGGCCTTCCGTCTCGGCGTAGAAGTCTCAGGTCTGCAATACAGCGGTCATTACGGTTTTGCCGAAACGGAAATGTTCTGGCCATCGACACACATGGTCGCAGTCAAGGAAAAGGCATTGCAGTGCCAGGCCTGTCACTCGGAGGGCGGCAGGATGGACTGGCAGGCACTGGGCTATGACGGTGACCCCATCAAGCAGGGCAGCCGGACACGCAAACGAATGATTGACGAACAGGCGAGTGCCGGTCATGAATAAGACTAACAAGCACATGAAAATACCTCTCCTCGGCGGACTGCTGACCGCATTCCTCAGCCTGTCCGCGGCGGCCAACGACCTGCACCCGGAGGTGCCGATACTCGATGCGCAGGGCAATCCGGTCATCGAGAGCGGCCTGCCGATGTCAACCATGATCAGTTGCGGCGGGGATTGTCACCAGACCTCATACATCATGGCCAACAGCGACCACGCCGATGCCGGCGCCAGCCAGATCGGGCACGGTAAAAATGCCCACAGCTGGCAAAAGGGTCCTGGTTATTTTGGTGGATGGGATCCGCTGGCCTACGATACCGATGGCCTGATAGCGGGCAAGGACATGGATCTGCAGAGCTGGCTGAAGCGCTACGGTCCAAGACATGTCGGCGGCGGCCCGGTTGCCGGCCTGGTCGAAATGGATTGCCTGCTTTGCCACACGGGCATCACCGATCATTCCGCGCGTAAAGCGGCACTGGTCAGTGGTGATTTTGCCTGGGCCAATTCGGCCTCGCTGTCGGCGTTGGGGATTCTGCTTAAAATCGATGGCCAGTGGCAATGGGATATTTCAAAGTTCCAGGCCAACGGCGCCCTGCAAAAAGGTCTTCTCGATATTCATAAACCCCGTGATGAAAACTGCTCGTTGTGCCACGGTATCGCCGAAAACAACCTGGATACGCCACTCACGATACCGGCCGATGAAAGCAAACGGCACAACACGGACCGGACCGGTCAGATCATTTCGCCGCAGAAGCTGTTGAACAGTGGCTTGAATATCGCCGACAAGGAAGACCTGGACTATCCGTTCGATGTCCATACCGACCGCGTAGTGGGTTGTGTCAATTGCCACTACTCGTTGAATAACCCGGTTTATTTCAGACAACGCGAGGAGAGCCGGCCGGTCCACCTGGACTTCGATCCGCGGCGCCTGACCAACGCCGATTACCTGGTTCGCCCTTTGCACCAGTTTGCCAAAGGCCGGTCGACACTGGGCCTGGCGGCGGCGGACACGGAAAACAGCCTGCGCCGTTGTGAATCCTGTCACGATGCCGAAAATGTGCATGAATGGCTGCCGTACAAAAAGCGGCATTTCGCCTCGCTGGCATGCGAATCCTGTCATATACCGAAGTTGTTCGGTCCCGGCTTGCAGATGGTGGACTGGACCATGCTGGATCACGAACGCGCAGCCATTGAAACAATACCGCAATGTGACCGGCGACCCGGTCGCGGCGGACAGCCTGATCGAGGGATTCAGGCCATTGATTCTGCCCAGGGCCAACGGCAAGGGCGATTTTCACCTCGCGCCGTTTAACCTGGTGACCAGCTGGTACTGGACTGCGGGTGATCCGGCCATGCCAGTTTCAAGATCGCAGCTTAAAGAGGCGATCTTCCTCGATGGCGACTATCACCCCGATATCGTTGCTGCATTGGACGCAAATGGTGATGGCGGACTATCCAGCAAGGAATTGCGCCTGGTTGATGAAGCCGGTATCGCTGCGGTCAGGAAACGGCTGCAGGCAGTCGGTCTGACCGATGTGCAGATACGCAGCGAAATCACGCCTTTTTCAATCAGCCATGATGTTGTCAATGGTCAGCAGGCAACCCGGGACTGCTCGAACTGCCATGACCGTGATTCGTTGCTGGCGGAGTCATTTCCCCTCTCGGACTACCTGCCCGGCAACACGCAACCGCAGACGGTCTCGCTGGCCGGCGTCAAGCTGTCCGGTGAGGTGACAGACCGCCGCGGACGGCGCTGTCAGTTTTCTTTCCGACGCCCACCGCGCCGGTTTTTACATCATCGGTCTGCATACCCAAAGCTGGGCGGACCTGGTGGGTTTGCTGATGTTCCTCGGTATTGTGCTGGGCGTCAGCGTCCACGCCCTCGCGCGTTATATCGCATACCGCCGCCGGCCGCCGGTGGTACGCCAGTATGAGCGCGTCCACATGTACGATGCATACGAGCGTCTGTGGCACTGGCTGCAGGCCAGTGCGATCCTGATGCTGCTGTTTACCGGTCTGATCATCCACAAACCGCATTTTTTCGGTATGTTCAGTTTTAGCTTACGTGGTGAATGTGCATAACGTGCTCGGCTTCATACTGCTGATCAATGCCGCGCTCGCGCTGTTTTACAACCTCGCCAGCGGTGAAATTCGCCAGTACCTGCCGGAACCAAAGGGCTTTATTCATCGCTCGCTGGCCCAGGCCATGTACTACAGCCAGGGTATTTTTGCCGGTGCAGCACATCCACTGGAAAAATCCAAGGACCGCAAGCTCAATCCGCTGCAGCAGATCACCTACCTGGCGATTCTGAATATCCTGTTGCCGGCGCAGGTGATAACCGGCGTGCTGATCTGGGGTTTGCAGCGTTGGCCGCAAATTGCTGCGGAACTGGGTGGATTACCGGCGCTGGCGCTGGTGCATACCCTGGTGGCGTGGGCGTTTGCTGCCTTTATCGTCATGCATATCTACCTGACCACCACCGGTCATTCACCGACCGCGGGTATCAAGTCGATGATCGGTGGCTGGGATGACGATTGAGAAACACGGGCCTGATCCGGTTGCGGAAGGTCCACAAGGAGAGTCAAAATGAGTCAAGTATCAAGGGCAAAGCCCTATTTGAATCCTTACCTGGCAGGTACCCTGTTGGGTATCGTGCTGTTCCTCGCCTTCTTTATCACCGGCTCCGGACTCGGTGCTTCCGGTGGTTTGAACCATTTGCTGGTCTACGTGCAAAACGCGATCGACCCCGAGCACATTGACCAGGTGGCCTATCTGCTGAAAATGGCCGGTGGCGATATCAATCCACTGGACAGCTGGATCGTGTTCCTGACGGTCGGAACCATAATTGGCGGATTTATCTCCGGTTTGCTCGGCCGCCGGATCAAAATTGAAACCAACAAGGGTCCACAGATCGGTACCGGGACCCGCTGGATTTTTGCTTTTGTCGGCGGTGCACTGATGGGTTATGGCGCACGTCTGGCCAGGGGCTGTACGTCGGGCCAGGCATTGTCCGGTGGCGCAGTACTGTCGGTCGGTAGCTGGGCTTTCATGTTCGCGGTGTTCGGCGGCGCCTATGCGCTGGCTTACTTTTTCCGCAAGTTCTGGAACTGAGGAGGATTATCATGTTTGCTTTCCCGCTTCCACTCGCCGAGCCTGTTCGGTCATTGGGGCTCCTACGTGGTTTATACGCTGTGATCGGTATCGCGTTTGGCATGACGCTTGAGAGCGCCGGTTTTGGAAACTCGAAACTGCTGGCTGCCCAGTTCTATTTCAAGGACATGCGGGTATTCAAGGTCATGTTCACCGCCATTATCGTGGCAATGACCCTGATATTCCTGTCATCGGCGTCTGGTTTGCTGGACTACAACCTGATCTGGGTGCCGCCCACCTACCTGTGGCCCGGTATCGTCGGCGGCCTGATCATGGGTGTCGGTTTCATCATCGGCGGCTTTTGCCCCGGCACTTCCCTGGTGGGTATGGCGACCGGCAAGCTCGACGCGGTCATGTTCGTCGTCTGGTGTACTTTTTGGTATCTACCTGTTTGGTGAAACCGTCAGCAGATTTGCGTCTTTTTTGAAAGTTCCTACATGGGCCGTTTTACATTGCCCGAATTGTTCAATGCCAGTTATGGCACCGTCGTGATCTGCGTCGTCGTGGCTGCGCTTTTGCTGTTTGCGTGGCGGAAAAAGTTGAGGCCATGATCAACGACGAGCCACCGAGCAAAAACTCCCACGCTGGATCAAAAGCCGGCTGCGCTGGTGCACTGTTGGCCTGGCCGCTGCCAACCTGATGATCGGCCAGCCCAGCAACGAGGACCGCTGGCAGGCGGTGGCGGCCGAAAGCCAGGCCAGGCTGGATAATCGCGAAGTGCAGATTTCGTCTGCGGAGTTTTTGCAATACAGGGATGACAAGAAGATCAAGATCATTCCGCTGGACGTCCGTGAGGAGACGCTACTACAACCAGTTCCATCTGCGTGGAGCGGTGCATGTGCCGCTGGACCAGGTACAGGCAAAGGCCAAGGAATTGCATTTTGAACCCGCCAATACCGTTTTCGTCACCATGAGCAATGATGAGGCGGCAGCAACCGAGGCATGGAAGATCCTGCGCGCTGAGAGCGTGCCGAATATCTATATCCTCGAAGGCGGAATCAATGCCTGGTTCAAGACCTATGCTGGTAACAGTCTCGATAATGTCGAGCAGGGTCTCCAACCGGCAGGAGGATCAATTGGCTTACAGGTTTAAGCTGCGACCGGCGCCCGGCAACCCGCTGCTGAACCTGACCCGGACCAGCTGGATTTGAAGTTTGAACCAAAGATTATCCTCGAAATGAAACGCGCGCCGACCAGTGGTGGTTGCGGATAAGGGTTTGGTCCTGCTTCGAGCTTGAGTTTAAACCCGGGCCGGCCCCCCTTCCCGGGGCCGGTTAACAGGACGATCGAAATCCTTGAATTTTTTATCGTCGGTCCAGACATCGATAACAAGATTGTTGTCCGGGTGCAGAGCCTGCCAAATGGTTTCGGATTTGGCTGGGCAGATGGTGTTGAGCACCGCCTTTCTTTTCTCGAGATCAGGGATCATGGGTCCTGGAATAAGGAAACCGATCCTTATTTCAGTACCCACTTCTCTTGCGCCCCTGAACAGCCATCCGCCCGCGGTTGCATTAAGTGTGGCGACAGGATGTTGAATATAGTAATTGTTGACCCAGACCAGTGATTCGTAGGTGACCGGTTGGGGTTGTCCGCAGGCAGTAAGTGAAAGTGCACAGACAGCTGCGTACAGAAATTCTTCCCTGAATTTTTTGAACGGGTACATCATTTACCCCTTTGCTTCCCTTGAACATATTGTCTCTGTTATTTGTGCGCAGCTAAACTGTCATTGTTTACAGTTTGTGGCTTTTGAACAATTCCAGATGGGTTTGCGTATCGAGGTCAAAACCGGCATTTTCAAGTGGCACCGCGGTCACCAGGTCGTGGTGGAGTTTGATCATGCTGCGTGCGCCCTGGTCACCTTTGAGCGTTTGCAGTTGTTTAAAACAGCTTGACGGAAAAATCACAGGTGGCATGTAATTGCCGCCGGCCTGGGCAACGACGATGCGCTCAGGTGCAGAATGCCAGGTTGAAACCAGTGTCTGCAAATCGCGGGCCTGAATGCGCCATTGATCGCAGAGAAGGATCAACACAGCGCTCGAATCCGGGTTGATGTTATCCACCCCCGTTGCGATTGAGCCACCCAGGCCGTCCGGCCATCGGGGATTGTGCACCCAGCGTACCGGTGTGTCCTGCGCGACTGCCTGTACTTCGTCCGCGTGCGCCCCGGTTACGACGATGATTTCCACCGGGCCAATAGCATGTGCATGATTGATCGCGTTTTGAATCAGTGTGCCCGTACCACACCGTAGCAGCTGTTTTGCCTGTCCCAAACGTCTGCTGGCGCCCGCGGCAGGAATCAGGACACTGAACTGTAGCGGCTTCACACACCGGCCCGGGTCAGCATGCTGCCGTCCCGCCGGTTCAAAAACGCATGGATTTCAGCGACGATGGCCAGGGCGATGGATTCGGGCATTTCCGCACCGATGTCCAGACCGGCCGGGCCAAAGACGTGGACACCAGGGGCGCCGATTTCGTTGAGCAGGCGGTCCCGGCGGGTCCGTGGTCCGAGCAAGCCGATATAGGGGATCCTGGCCGCAACGACCTGCTCCAGGTACTGGCGGTCATGACCGAGGTGATGGGTCATCAGCACAGCGGCATCCACACGCTCCAGGGCTACCCGTTGGCTGAGTTCCGCCGCTTGCAGCACGCTGACTTCGCAGCTATCCGGAAACCGGTCTGCACGTGCAAAACCGGAACGGTGATCGACGATGGTGCAATTCCAGCCCATTTCCGCCGCCAGGCGGGCGACCGGAACGGCGTCATGACCGGCGCCGCAGATCAGAATGGCTGGTGGCGGCATGAACGGGACCAACAGAAACTCAACTTTGCCCGTACCGGTGTCGACACTTTCCTGCCAGTAACGCCGTGACATGTCGTGGTGCTCGGAATTGGTGGCGCCTGCGTGGGCCCGGATGCGTTTCATCAACCAGGGATCGCCGAGGCTGTATTCCGCACCACAATACAGGGCAAAGTCCCCGGCTGCATGACCCGGGTCGCTGCTCGATGTGACCAGGCTTAATAGACCGCTCTGTCTGGCCTGCCAGGCCCGCTCAAGGGTTTCGAGAAAACCGAAACCCGAGTCGCGTTCCAGTCGTTGCAACATCAGGTGGATGATGCCGTCGCAGCCGAGACCGAGGCCCCAGGCGAAGTCATCCCCATGGCTCATGTCATAGCAGACATTGCGGGTTTTACCATCGGCGAATACCTCGCTGGCGTGAGCGGCCAGGTCAGCCTCAAGACAACCACCTGAAATAAGGCCCTTGTAGTTGTTGTCAGCGGCGATCAGCATCATCGCGCCGGGTTTGCGGTAGGTCGAACCTGCCGTGTTCACGACGGTGCCCAATACGAGCATTTCATCGCTGCGGTGGGTGCGGTAAAAATCCAGTAATGCTGCCAGTCCAAGATGCATGAGTTCAGCGTACCTGCTATTCTGACCCGATACTACAATTCTTAAACCGATATTTTCCCACACGTGGGTGGGGTAGCCGAACAGAGCAGAATTATCAGGACGACCTATACTACATATTAACAGGGATATCCATCTGCCATTCCTCAGGACATAAAATGCACTTACATAAAATCTTACTTATTTTTCCACGTTATTTCTGTTTGCCACAACATCCGCATTTGCAAACAATGTGACGCTTTCGGGTGTCTTTGACGGCTCTGAACCCGAAATGGCCGCCGCTCCGGGCAGCTGTGATGACACTACCAAGCGCTACCGGGTGGCGGGCACGATAACCGTCTCAGGGTCGGCTAGCTACACCGTTATCGATGCGGGCAACTGGTTCCCGTCTTATCTGCCGCAAAGCAATGTCACGGACTCGCTCATCATGATTTATGCAGGTAATTTCGACAGCGCCAACCCGGCGACCAACCGGGTGGTGTCAGTAGATGACTATGAGGCTGTCACGCTCAATACAGGGACCTCATATACCCTGGTCGTGCAGCATTGGTGCGATCAAATAGATGGTGCTTACGCCATTGTGATCGAAGGCGGGCAAAACTCTGTTTCTGGAGACGCTTTCACCTCTCCGGCACAGACCATTGCTAACTTTGACATGTCAAGCCCCAGTGCATATTTTGCCGATCTTGGCGGTATTCGCCGCTATAGGAGTGATGTCAAAACCGTCAATGACTCAGGAACCTATTCTTATGTAGACGTGGGCCTGGAAACCGGCGGCGATATTATGTCACTGCGGATTTATAAGAATTCATTTGACCCGTTCAATACGGAAACGAACCTTTACTACAATTCTGAAAGCTCATTTATTGGTAGGTTCACACTGCTGGCCGATGTCACATACGTATTTGTTCTGGTGGAAAATTCAGCGAATACGCCGCACCTGCAGTACGTATTGTATACACCCGGACCATTTAATTTTAATCCCGGCCTGAACGGTTCCTGGGTGGCGCCAGGGATAAAGAAACAGGGGATTCTCATGGAGGTCGTGCCCAGCCAGAATATTCTGTTCTTCGCTCATTTCACCTTCCAGGACCAGGTGGCAATTGCCACATCCAAAAACGCGCCTGCAACGGTACAGTCGAGTGGTGGCGGCGACCCGAGGGTGCAGGCTCACCTTGGCGCAGATGACCAGATCTGGTTGACGGCCTTTGGGGGCATTCCCGCAAATGGCAATACGATGTCGATCTACTATGAAAATTCCACCGGCGGGCGATTCAACTCAGAAACACCGGTAGCGACGACAGATTCCACTTACGGAACCGGTTTTATCGAAGGCATCGCCTGTGACCACCTGGTCATCAACTGGAATTTGCCCAGTGGTGTTTTTGATACCAGGGACTACTACAAGGCAACGCCGGATGGCGTGCCGTATTGCGGCACTTTTATCCATGCGGGCGCGGTGACACCTGTTTGGTGAGAATAACCCTGTACCCGAGTTGCGTTCCGGTCGTTGCAACATCATCGGGCCGGGTTTGCGCTAAGTAGAACCTGCCGCGGTCACAACGGTGCCCGCGGTAAAAATCCGCTAATGCCCTCAGTCCAGGGTGCGCGAGTTCAGCGCACCCTATATTCTGACCTGACTTTACAGTTCTCAAACCGATATTTTTCCACCGTGGGTGGGGTATCGCACAGAGGAGGAATATGAGGTCGACTTATACTTGTATCTTATGAGGATATCAACCTGGCTTTTCTGAGGATATAAGAATGCATTTGAATAAGATCCTACTCCATCTTTCCACATTATTTCTGTTTGCCACAACATCTGCATACGCAAACGATGTGACGATTTCCGGTGTCTTCGATGGATCTGAGGCCACGATGGCCGCCGCTCCGGGCAGTTGTGACGATATTGCCAAGCGCTACCAGGTGGCGGGCACGATAACGGTCTCGGTGTCGGCTAGTTACACGCTTATCGACGCGGGCAACTGGTTTGCGTCTTATCTGCCGCAAAGCGGTATCACGGACACGCTCATCGTGATTTATGACGGTAATTTCGACAGCGCCAACCCGGCAACCAACCGGGTGGCGTCAGTAGATGAGTTTGAGGCTGTCCCGCTCAATACAGGGACCTCATATACCCTGGTCGTGCAGCATTGGTGCGATCAAATAGATGGTGCTTACGCCATTGTGATCGAAGGTGGGCAAAATTCCATTTCAGGAGACGTTTTCAGCTCTCCGCCACAGACCATTGGCAACTTTGATATCTCAAGCCCGAGCGCATATTTTGCCGATCTTGGCGGTATTCGCCGCTATAGGAGTGATGTCAAGACCATCAGTGACTCTGGGACCTATTTTTATGCAGACGTGGGCCTGGAGACCGGCGGCGATATTATGTCACTGCGGATTTATAAGAATACATTTGACCCGCTCAATACGGAAAAGAACCTGTACTACAATTCTGAAAGCTATTTTGTTGGTACGTTCACACTGCTGGCCGATGTCACATACGTATTTGTTCTGGTGGAAAATTCAGCGAATACGCCGCACGTACAGTACGTATTGTATACACCCGGACCGTTTAATTTTAATCCCGGCCTGAACGGTTCCTGGGTGGCCCCAGGGATAAAGAAACAGGGGATTCTCATGGAGGTCGTGCCCAGCCAGAATATTCTGTTCTTCGCCCAGTTCACCTTCCAGGATCAATTGGCAATTGCCACATCCAAAAGCGCGTCTTCAGCGCTGCAGTCGAGTGGTGGCGGTGACCCGGGGGTGCAGGCTTACCTCGGCGCGGATGACCAGATTTGGTTGACGGCCTTTGGGGGCATTCCCGCCCATGGCAATATGATGTCGATCTACTATGAAAATTCCACCGGCGGGCGATTCAATTCAGAAACACCGGTAGCGACGACAGATTCCGCTTACGGAAGCGGTTTTATCGAAGGCGTCGCCTGTGACCACCTGGTCATCAACTGGAATTTGCCCAGTGGTGTTTTTGATACCAGGGACTACTACAAGTCAACACCGGATACCGTGCCGTATTGCGGGACTTTTATCCAGGCGGGACCGGTGACATCCGATTGGTGAGAGTAACGAAGCGGTTTAAATTACTGATCCACCCGCCAGCCCAGCAGTCCGCGGTTGGTTTTGGATAGTAGTTCGTCCGGAATGTCCGCCAGGGTAATCGCCGCTTCACAGGAAACTTTTCCGTCCGGCAGGATGATTTCACCCTGCGCCTTGCCAAGTCTGCCGCGTAAACGCACGATCCGGCCCCTGATTATAAGTGCAGTCTCCACCGGCACAGGATGCCGGTAGAGCACCTGCAGTCTGACCGACACCATGAAGTGATGGTGGTCGCCGATCATCGCAACGCGGCCGATCACCTCGTCCAGCATCGATGCCAGGATACCGCCGTGAACGATACCGGGATAACTCTGGTAGCGTGCGGGAACGGTGTAATCGCTCATTACCTCATCCTCGCCATTATCATAAAACTGCATGTAAAGACCGGCGGGATTATGCCGGCCACAGACAAAACACATGTCCGAGTTGGGTTGCTTGACGAGGTTCAAGACCAGGCCCTTACCAGCCGCCACCGCCACCGCCGCCGCCACCGCCGCCGGAGGAACCGCCGCCACCCGAACCCGAAGATGAACCGGGTGGTGAAGACGCGGAGGAAATGGCGGAGGAAAAGCTGCTGTTGAAATTATTACCGAGGTGGCCGAGCGCACTCACGCCACTTAACCTGCCCGAATACCATCCCGGATGGTAACCGCCACTTTTTTCCATTTCTTCCGGCAGTTCCCGTTCAAACCGCTTGCACCAGCTGTTTTCGACACCCAGCGCAAAAGCATAGGGCAGGAATGATTCAAATACTTCGGGTGTTAACTGCGGTGACTGCATACGGTCGAGACGGTCCTGCTCGGCCGTGTCGAGGTACATTTTAAAACCCTCGATCTGATCCATGATCTGGCGTCCCGCCGGGGTTGGTGCCCGCAACAGGTATAAAAATAGCGCATGCAAAACCAGCGACAGGATGACGTAGGGAATCCAGATAGAGGGCCCGCCATGCATGGGCGCTGCGATGATCGCCGCGACGATGGTCAAAAGCACGGCCGGCAATGCAAAGATGGTATTGAGTATGAACAAACGGCCCAGGTGTTCGTTTTTCAGCGCCTGTCTCAATCCGTGTCGGGCTTGCATAAAGGCAAGGTAATTCTTCTGATCCATTTCAATTTCATCGCCGTCTTCAAACAGCTTGTCGAGCATTGCGCTTTCACCCTTGCTGAGCTTGGCGGAGACCGGCGTCGTCTTTTTGCGGAGTTTGAATTCGTCATCCTGCTTCCTCGATCTCCAGGTAACCCTTGACACCGAGGCTGACGACTGCCGCCGCGAAAGCCTGTTTACCGAATGACATGTTGAGTACATAGCTGCAACCCGCGGGTGTCATTCCCTTCGGTGGTGTGAATAGCGGGATAATCACGCCTTTTTCCGGATCGCGTCCAGCGCGGTACCAGGCCCATAGGTACCATCCAAGCGGCGCCAACAGACCGATCAGCAGGACCAGCGCTGCACCGTTGTCCTGCAGGAACCAGGCGACCCGCTGCATGCTGGTGGGTTGTCTCACGAGTCCCTTGGGCCAGCCGACGGCAACGGTCAGACCTTCATATGGTTGCAAGCTGCGGGTAGTTTCGAACCTGATGGTATGTTTATTTACGATCTCCACCCGGGCATCTGCGCCCTGGGCACCCTGGGGACCGGTATAGAAGCTGGTCTGCAAATCGACGCTGCTGACGTCTGCAGGTAGTTCAATGCGTGCACCGGCGTGATCGATCGGGAACGACCAGCCGTTGCCGGTCACATTCCAGTACAGCTCGTCATGGTCTGCAAAGAACCCGAGCTGTCGGCTGGTCCGGTAACGCAGTTGGTACTCAAAGACACCACTGCCGATTAACTGGTTGGCGCTGCCGATGAAGATGCGCACACCGTTGGAGCGATTTTCGGTATGGTAGGGCTCCGCTACACCATTGCGTTTTACATCGATTATATCCAGCATGACCTTGTAATGATTACCAAGCCGGTCGGTATAGCTGGTTGGAAAGTCCCGGTATATTCCCCTGCGGATATCCACGCCCTCGGATTGGACACGGATGGTTTCGGTCACCACCAGGTCGCCGTCGGCATGAACCAGGATATCGGCCTGGTAATCAAGGATCCGCTCATCGGCCAGGGCCGGCCCGGCGCCGAGCAGGCCCAGGCTGAAAAGCAACAGGCAAATACGTTTGAACGGGCTTTGTCTAAAGATCGACATCGGGTACGCTGCGCTGGCTGGCCAGTTCAATTTCAAAAAACTCGGCGGCTCTGAATTTGAATGGTCCGGCGATAATATTGGACGGAAAGCTCTCGACGAAGTTGTTATTGTCCCTGACCGCGCCGTTGTAGTAACGGCGCGCGTATTGCAGCTGATCCTCGATATCCACGAGACTGCTGTGCAACTGCCGGAAGCCTTCGCTGGCTTTCAAATCCGGATAATGTTCGGCCAGCGCGAACAATCTCCCCAGTGACCTCGACAGGGCCGTTTCATGTTTCGCGCGGGCGTCCACGTCCGTTTCCCCCGTTGAGCGGATTTGTGCGACCTCCTCAAATACCCAGGACTCATGGGCGGCATAGCCCTTGACCGTTTGCACCAGGTTGGGAACAAGCTCGGAACGTTTCTGCAACTGCACATCGATACCCGCCCAGGCCTCGTTGACCCGGTTGCGGTTGCGTACCAGGCGGTTATATATCCAGACAGCTGCGCCCAACAGCAACAAAGCGAGTACAAATAGAATCTCCGTCATCACGACTCCTGAAAGTTTCTCCCCACATGCGTCTTGCCGGTACTTTCTTCATGCGCCAAATACCCGCAAGTGGTGCATGCTGACAGTATAGGAAATCAGGCGGACTTTGTAAGCTTCGATATTTACGCTGGCGTGACGATATATTTTTAAGCCCGTGTAACTTTTATGCAGTTTTGCCGCTATAAGACACAGAACGACCGGCAGACACCGGAAGACACATACAGGAACGGAAATGAAGTTGAAACGGATAAAAATTTTTGCCCTCCTGCTGATCACGGGATTTGCCTGCGTAATCGCGCAGGCCGCGAGCGTAGCCCAGTCGGACATTCCAGCGGGAAGCAACTGGTACATGCATGTCAACCTGGAATTGATCCAGAACTCCGAGGCCGGCCGCAAGCTGATGCTCGAAACGGTGGACAAAGCGCTGGCTGACATAGAGGAGGAACTGGATGTCGATATCAGTGACGAAATCCAGGGCATAACCCTGTTTGGTGTCAGACTGCCGACCAGTGGCAACCCTGAGAAAGACGGTGCTGTCATCCTGCACGGCGCCATCAGCGCGGCAACCCAGGATGCATTATTGGCGACACTGCAGCGCAAGGGCGCAGAGGTCAGCACCCTGGATAGCGCCGGTCAGGTCTACTACCGGATCACGGACGGTGATGGAAACGTGAGTTTTACCGATGACCAGGGTCACGTGAAGGAAGTTTCCTGGGGCAATCGTGAAGCCCTGTATTTTTCATTCGGCCCGACCCAGGCACTGGTCACGCACAACATGGAAATGATGCAGGACTTCCTTGACGCAGGCGGTCGTTTTGGGGGCTTCGAAAACGTCGATACGGACGCCCTGGTGGTGCTGCAGGCGGATCGGGCACTTCTACAGGGTGGTGCCAATACCACTGCCGAAACCGGCGGTGACTGGGATTCGTCGATATTGAAGAATGTCGATGCGGTGGCGCTGGTGATTGCAGAAGATAACGGCGGTTTGCGGATCAACGCCCAGCTCACTGCCAATTCGCCCGAAATCGCCGATAATGTCCGCAATATCGTCGAGGGACTGGTCGCTCTGAAGGCACTGGATGAATCGGACAGTGATCTTGGGGTAATCCTCCGCCAGATCCGTTTTGAAAGCGATGGTTCCGTGCTGCATATGAGCGTGCCGGTGACGGCTGAACAGATTGAAATTCTCAGGGATCTTTAACTGGCCGTTTGATGTGGCCCTGGAATTAAACACGGAACTGGATTGCATAGAACGCGCCCAGCGGGGCTCGGTCGATGCCTTTGAGCAACTGGTCACGCATTACCAGGACCGATTGTATCGATTCCTGTTGGTGCGCACGGCCAACCGCGCCGATGCCGAAGATGTGCTGCAGGATACCTTTGTTGCGGCGTTCAAGTACCTGTCGGCCTACCGTCCAAAATACCGCTTCAGCACCTGGTTGTTCACCATTGCGATACGCCAGTTGAGCAGGCAGCGCAGGCCGTGGCCGGATTCGGCGGCTTTGCCGGACTCCCTTGCCTGCGGCCAGTCGGGACCGGAACAGCTTGGTATCGAGCTCGAGCAGCGGCGTTCGATATGGCATACGGCCCGCTTGTGCCTGGGCGAGTCCCAGTTTACGGCGTTATGGCTGTTCTATGTCGAAGACATGCCGGTCAGGGAAATCGGCAAAATCATGAAACGTCCGGACGGTTGGGTTAAGGTTAACCTGCTGCGTGCCCGCCGGCGTCTGACGGCAGAACTGCAGGACCACCGTTCAGAACCCGGGGTCTCCTGCGAGGAGTTGATATGATGAACGATACACTGATGAAACGAGTGCTCAATCATGCGCCCGAAACCACGGTCAAAGTCAGCACCAGCCTGCATCAGGACATCATGCGCGCGGTCAGGCTGGCGGAACCGTCCGCCAGTAGATCCGGCTTTACCCGGGCAATACCCGTCCTGGGGGCTATCTTTATCGCCATGCTTGTGGCCGGTATGATTTTCTTCCTGCCCACAAAGGCGGTGGTTTCCCCTTCACCCACAACGGTTCAGACGCCGCCGCAGACCCGGCTTCCGGCCGATGCCGTGATGGTTCTGGGTGAAAACCTGGTTGGCATGTTGAAAGACTCACCGCCACCCGAGGATAAGCTGAGGCAGGAACTGGAGCGTTTGAAATCCGACCTGGAACGTTTTGATTTCAGAATCTGAGCAAAACGGTCATTAAAACTCCTCAACCGCAATGGTACGTCTACATTATCAAGGCCAGTGACGGCCGTTTGTACACGGGCGTGACAACCGATGTGGAACGGCGTTTCGGCGAACATTCCGGCACCTCGAAAGGCGCGCGGTTTTTCCGTGGCAGGCAACCTGAGGAAGTTGTTTATACTGAAAATCACCCGGACCGCAGCAGCGCCCTGCGGCGTGAAGCGGACATCAAGAAACTATCGAGGGCTATGAAGCTGGAAATGATAGGTCAGAACTTGATTAAACCACCAGGGCGCCCCTGTTGATAAATTGACATCCTATGTCTCTCAGCAAGACGGAATCAAGCTGGTTCAACTGCGCCTAGGCTGTATATACAATAATACATAAATAAAGAAAGTACAAGTACTTATGACAATAATGTAAAGTGCTACTGTATATAGGGGAATCGTTTATTCCCGTTGCCCCAACAACCTGCCAGGGCCACAGGGGTGGGTAGTGACTACCAGGACACGGCACAAGTACATCCTTGTAGCCTCGGACTCGACGCCCTTTCTCGTACGGTCCTGGTAGTCACTACCCAGCCCTGCGGCCAGCGTAGGCCGTACATATCCGACAGAATCCACCAGTCTATGAACAGCCACGGAGCCGAGGGGGTGTAGTGTCCTGTTTCCGGACCGTGCGAGGCAGGAAGCCGAGCCCGCGCCCCCATGGATGGGTTCACGGCATGTCCGGAAACAGGACACTACACCCCCTCGGCGTCCATGCAGACAGAGTTATACGTATTCCCGGCATCCAGCAAACCAAGGGATGATCCTGACATCAGCACAGCGGAATCAATACAACTGGGTTGAAGGTCTGAGCTTGATCCTTGCACCTTGCATTTGAGTGCTTGCATTGAAGCTCAAATCAATCTATTCTTTGTGCTAGTGTATTAACACGCTATTACATTAGTACAACCATGAAACAACATAACGACACGCAAAAGAAGGCATTGAGATCGGCGGCGGAGTCCCTGTACAAGGCGTTTCTGACCCTGGAAAAGCCGCTTGAGGTGCGGCAGTTTTTGCTCGACCTTTGTACCCCCGCCGAGGTGGAGGCGATGGTCGACCGCTGGTGGACGGCATCATTATTGCAACAGAGGGCGCAGTTACCGGGAGATCAGCGAAATCACCGGTGTCAGTGTCACCACAATTGGCCGTGTGGCCAGGTATATGCACATGGGTGAGGGCGGTTACCGCCTGGCCTTGCGGCGCGAGGAGGCGGCAAAATCATGAACAGGATCCGTGTAGCAATACAAAAATCCGGCAGACTCTCAGATCATTCACTCGAGTTGCTGCAAAGTTGCGGTCTGCGGTTCGCGCGCAGCAAGGACAAGCTGTACTGGTACGGCAAGGATTTCCCGGTCGACCTGCTGCTGGTGCGTGATGATGATATCCCGCGCCTGCTGCTGGACCGGGTATGCGAACTTGGCATCGTCGGTGAAAACATCGCCGAGGAGGTGATGCTGGAGCGGGGCAAGCGGAATGGCTTGGCGCAATTACGCAAACTTTCCTTTGGTGGTTGCCGGCTTTCACTTGCGATACCCGAGAATTCCAGGATCAAATCGGCCCATGACCTGGATGGTTGCCGGATCGCGACCAGTTATCCCGCCCTGACCAATTCGCTGTTATCCGAGCGTGGCATCAAGGCCGAAACGGTCAAATTTTCCGGCTCTGTCGAGATTGCACCGGGTCTGGGAACGGCGGACGCCATATCGGATCTCGTCTCCACGGGTACGACATTGCGCGCCAACCACCTGGTTGAACTGGAGGTGTTGTTTGAAAGCACCGCAGCGCTTTACGGTTATGCCAACCCCCTGCAAGATGAAAAACACCTGATGATCGATCGTCTGCTGTTACGTCTGGATGGCGTACTGGCTGCCGCCGAAAGCAAATACGTGATGTTACACGCCCCGCGCGATGCGCTGGAAAAGATCACCCGCATTTTGCCCGGCGCCGAGAAGCCGAGCCTGATGAATCTCGAGGGCGATCCCGACCGCGTTGCGCTGCACGCCGTATGCCGCGAAGGCGTGTTCTGGGAGCACCTCGAAGCACTGAAAGAGGCGGGCGCATCGGCCATACTGGTGTTGCCCGTCGAGAAAATGCTGGCCTGAGCGATGGATATCCTGATTCCGGAGTTGATCGACTGGGCCGCTGCCGGCGATGCGCAACGGCACGCGGCTTTGCGCCGACCGCCCATCCCGGCCGGAGATTTCAAGGGCATTGTAAGCGACATCATCGCCCGGATCGGTAAAGACGGAGACAAGGCATTACGGGAAATTGCTGCGAAGTACGACGGCGAAATCAATGGACCCCTGGAAGTCACCGATGCCGAGTGGGCAACGGCCGAATCAAGCGTCGAACCGGCGGTGCTGGAGGCCATGGATGAGGCCATTTCACGTATAAGCTCTTTTCATTTTGCCGGCGTACCGCTGCCAGTCAACACGGAAACGGGCCCCGGTTTACGCTGTGAGGCGCGCTACCTGCCGATATCGCCCGTGGGCCTGTATGTACCGGGTGGCTCCGCGCCGTTGATTTCCACGGTGATCATGCTGGGGATACCGGCGCAAATCGCTGGCTGCGAGGAGGTCATTCTTTGTACACCACCGGATAGGAATGGCCAGGTGCCGGCTGCGATCCTGGCCGCGGCAGCACGTTGCGGCATCCAACGCGTGTTTAAACTCGGCGGCGCCCAGGCCATCGCCGCCATGGGTCTGGGCACCGGCAGCGTACCCGCCTGCGCCAAACTGTTCGGGCCGGGTAATGCGTGGGTGACCGAGGCAAAGCAGCAAATATCAGCCATGCCCGGCGGTGCCGCGCGAGATATGCCGGCGGGTCCATCGGAAGTGCTGGTCATCGCCGACCAGGGCGCCGATGCGGTCGCCGTTTGCTGGGACCTGCTTTCACAGGCGGAACACGGTCCGGATTCCCAGGTGATTGTCATCAGTGACGATCAGCCGTTGCTCGAGGAGATTGGCCGCCTGTTGCCGGACATGGCCGCGAAATTGCCACGTGCTGCGATTCTTGCAGAGTCGCTGCAACACCTCAGGCGCATCCGCGTCGCGACGATTGCGCCAGGCCATCGATATCAGCAATCGCTATGCGCCGGAACACCTCATATTGAATTGCGATAAGGCAGAACTCGCCGCCGAAAAGGTGACCGCGGCCGGCTCGGTATTCATCGGCCCGTGGACACCCGAGTCCATCGGCGATTACTGTTCCGGCCCCAATCACGTGTTGCCAACCTACGGTTACGCGCGGGCCTACAGTGGTCTGTCCGTCAGTGATTTCCTGCGCCGCATGACCCTGCAGCACGCCAGTAACTTCGGTCTGCGCAATGTCGGGCCGTGCGCCTCGACACTGGCCCGCGCGGAAGGCCTGGAGGCACACCGCATGGCCGTCGAATACCGGCTCGAGGAAAAAGAGCGGGCAATGAAGATGGACATCGAGCGCCTTGCCAGGCCGGAAATCGTGGCAATGAAACCGTATGCTTCGGCCCGCAACAGCGCGGCCGCGGACGGTATCCTGTTAAATGCCAATGAGGCCCCGCATACCCATGTTACAGACCCGGAGTGGCAGCGCCTGGCGCTGAACCGCTATCCACAGCCACAACCGGCAATATTGCGTGCAAGGTTGGCGGAGCTCTACGCGGTGTCCGGGGATAAGCTTTTAATTACGCGCGGAAGCGATGAGGGTATTGACCTGCTGACACGGGTTTTCTGCCGTCCCGGGCAGGACGCAGTGCTCGAATGCAGCCCCTGTTTTGGTATGTACCGGATTGCCGCAACCATCCAGGGTGCACGGGTGATCGATGTGCCGAGGCAGAAGGCTCAGGGTTTTAAGATCGATTTTGAACGGCTCGAAAAGGTCATCAGCGATGAACAGGACGTGCGCCTGGTGTTTCTGACTTCGCCGAACAACCCGACGGGCGACCTGATCAGCCGTAAGCAGCTGGAATCGGTGCTGGCCGCCACCGGCGACAGGGCGCTTGTGGTCCTGGATGAGGCCTATATCGAGTTTTGCGACGCCGGTACAGCCATCGAACTGCTTGAAAAGTGGCCACAGCTGGTGGTTTTACGCACACTGTCCAAGGCCTGGGCGGCAGCCGGTGTGCGCTGCGGTATCGTCATCGCAAACCCGGCGGTGATCGGCCTGTTACAACGGGTCATCGCGCCATACCCGTTATCGGCCATGGCCATCGACGCCGCCCTCAAGGCCATTTCCGCGGACAACGCGGACCGTCAACGGCAGTTCGTGGCGGCGGTCAGACAGGCAAGGGCGGATTTGTTCCGGTTCCTGCAGCAGTGTGACTTTGTCCGGGAAGCCTGGCAGGGGGAAGCCAATTTTATCCTGGCGTGTGTGGATGACGGAAATGGCCTGGTGAACTGGTGTGCGCAGCGCGGCATTCGTATCCGCGATTTCGGTTCACATGCGCAACTCAGCGGTTGTGTGCGCCTGACCATCGGCAGTGCCGCAGAACTGGTTGCCTTAAAATCAGCCCTCAAGGCTTATGGAGAGCAGTTATGAACACACGCAAACGCCGCATCCTGTTCCTCGACCGCGACGGCACGCTGATCATCGAACCGGCAGACATGCAGATCGACAGCCTCGAAAAACTGGAACTGGTTGAAGCCGTGATACCGGCGCTGCTGAAACTGAAAGCGGCCGGTTATGAATTCGTCATCGTCAGCAACCAGGACGGTCTTGGCACTGAGGTCAACCCGCTGGAGAAATTCCAGCCGCCGCACGACAAGATGTTGTCGTTGTTTGCCTCCCAGGGTATCCACTTTGCGGCCGAGCACATCGACCCGCATTTTGAAAGCGACAATTCCCCGAACCGCAAGCCGGGTATCGGCATGCTGCTGGATTACCTGAAATCCGGTGAACTCGATCTCGAGGACAGCTGGGTGATCGGTGACCGGCAAACTGACATGCAACTGGCGGAAAACATGGGTATCGGCGGCTTCCGTTGCGGTCCGCAAGGTCAACACTGGGACGCGATTGCGCACCAACTGTGCAACCGGCCGAGGCGAGCCGTGGTGCAACGCAACACCAACGAGACGCGCATCCGCGTGGAGGTGGACCTGGATGCGAGTGGCGGCAATACGATCAGCACCGGCATCGGTTTCCTGGATCATATGCTGGACCAGATCGCGGCCCACGGTGGTTTCCGCCTGGATCTGCAATGCGAGGGTGACCTCGAGATCGATGAGCACCACACCGTTGAGGATTGCGCGCTTTCGCTGGGCCAGGCGCTGGACAAGGCCCTGGGCGAGCGCCGCGGTATCGGCCGCTATGGCTTCGTACTACCGATGGATGAATCGCTTGCCGAGGTCGCGATCGATCTCTCCGGCCGTCCCGCTTTTGTGTTCGAGGCCGAGTTTCCCCGCGACACGGTCGGTGGTCTGTCGACCGAGATGGTGCGGCACTTTTTTGCCTCGTTGAGCCAGTCGCTGCGTTGCGCCCTGCATATGAAAGTCAAAGGCGAAAATACCCACCACATGATCGAGGGTCTGTTCAAGGGCGCAGGCCGCGCCTTACGCCCGGCACTGGCCAGGCAGGGCACCGAATTGCCCAGCACCAAGGGTGTGCTCAGGTGACACTGGCGATCATCGACAGCGGCGGGGCCAATATCGGTTCGGTCATACACGCGCTCAAACGGCTCGGCGCCGAGCCGGTATTCACCGCGGATGCGGCCACCATCCGCAAGGCTGACCGGGTCCTGCTGCCGGGTGTCGGCGCCGCCGGTGCGGCCATGTCACGTTTGCGCGAGTTGGGCCTGGTCCAGTGTATCCGCGAATTGCAGCAACCGGTGCTGGGTATCTGTCTCGGTATGCAGTTGTTATTTGAAAATTCTGAGGAAGACGATTGCGCGTGCCTGGGTATCGTGCCCGGAACACTGAACAAGTTAAAAACATCAGAGGGTATCCGCGTACCACACATGGGCTGGAATACCACCACCGCCAATGCTGCCGATCCCCTGCTCGCAGGCCTGCCGGAAAACCCCTGGTTCTATTTCGTGCACAGTTATTGCGCGCCGCTCGGGGACGGCACGCTCGCCACCTGTTTACACGGCGAAGTGTTTACGGCAATCGTGCGCCAGGATAATTTCTACGGCGCCCAGTTTCACCCGGAACGCTCCGCGCATAGCGGCGCGCGCTTACTGGCGAACTTCCTGGCGCTGCAATGATACTGATCCCCGCCATCGACCTGCTGGACGGACGCTGCGTACGTCTGTTACACGGTGATTTCGCCCAGGTCACCGACTACCCGCTGGCCGCCGCGGAACTGGCCGGCCTTTACGCGCAACAAGGCGCGGAATGGTTGCATGTCGTGGACCTGGCGGCTTCCAGGGACGGCGCCGGCGCGGACACGACGGCATTGTTCAGTCTGCTTGGCCAGGCTCGGCAATCGGTGCAAACCGGCGGCGGTGTGCGCAGCGCGGATGATATCGCCCGCAGACTGGACGCCGGGGCTGCGAGGGTGGTGGTCGGCAGTTTAAGCGTCACCGACAGCCAGCGTTTTATCACCTGGATGGCGAAATTCGGCGCCGACAGCCTGGTCGCCGCCCTCGATGTCCGTATCGATGCAACGGGTGTCCCCTGGCCGCGTATTCATGGCTGGACGGATCGGGGTGAGGTTGATATGTGGCACACACTCGATGAACTGGTGGCGGGTGGCCTGAAACACCTGCTGTGCACCGATATCAGCAGGGATGGCGCACTCAGCGGTCCCAACACCGGTCTGTACTCCGACATTACCGGGCGTTATCCGGGTCTGCAGTTACAGGCCTCGGGCGGTGTCAGCAGCCTGGATGACCTGCAAAATCTCAAGCCCACCGGCGCGGCGGGTGTCATCACCGGCAAGGCGCTGCTGGAAAAGCGCTTCAGCGTGGCCGAAGCCCTGCAGGTATTGACATGAGCGGGCCGGTTTCAAATCTGGCGCGGCGTATCATCCCGTGTCTCGACGTGCGTGACGGGCAGGTGGTAAAAGGTGTGCAGTTCCGTGACCACCGCGTCATGGGTGACATTATCGAACTGGCCACCCGTTACAGTGCCGAGGGTGCGGATGAACTGGTGTTTTACGATATCACGGCCAGTCCCCAGGGCCGTTCGGTTGACAGTGAATGGGTTTCGCGTGTCGCCGAGGTCATCGACATCCCGTTTTGCGTCGCCGGCGGTATCCGTTCGGTCGACGAGGCGCGCAAGGTATTGCAACGCGGCGCCGACAAGATTTCGATCAATACGCCGGCCGTGCAACGGCCGCGACTGATCAACGAGCTGGTCGGGGAATTCGGCAGCCAGTGTGTCGTGGTTGGTATTGACTCGGTGCTGCAGGACGGCGCGTGGGTCACCCGGCAGATGACCGGTATTCCGGACCGTATGCAGCAGACCGGCCACAGGACTATGGACTGGATTGCAGAGGTCGCACAACGCGGGGCCGGCGAAATCGTACTCAACTGCATGGGCAGCGACGGTACGCGCCAGGGGTTTGATATCGGGCAGCTAAAGACCGCGAGACGCTTGACCAGCCTGCCGCTGATCGCCTCGGGCGGGGCCGGAAACGCCAGCCACTTTATCGAGGTGTTTGAACAGGCCGATGTGGACGGGGCGCTGGCGGCGACCGTGTTTCACAACAACAAGGTGCCGATACCCGCTTTAAAACAGATGCTGGCCGCCGCCGGTATTGGAGTGAGATTATGAATATTGAAGACATGGCATGGGGAAAAATGGACGGCCTGATACCCGCCATCGTGCAGGATGCCTTTGACGGCCGGGTGCTGATGCAGGGCTATATGAACAGGGATGCTTTAAAACTCACCTTTGAATCCGGCCAGGTGACGTTCTGGAGCCGTAGCCGGCAGACACTCTGGACCAAGGGTGAAACCTCCGGCCATTACCTCGACCTGGTGGATATTCATCCCGATTGCGATTCCGATTGCCTGCTGATCCGCGCACGCCAGGAGGGCCCGACCTGTCACCTGGGTCTGGACACCTGTTTCGACGTGGAAGGCAGGGTGTTTCCCGAACTGGCCTTCCTGGCCGGCCTCGAACGTCTGATTGCGGAACGCGACAAAAAACGCCCCGCGGGCAGTTACACGACGGCCCTGTTCGAATCAGGCGTGCAGCGTATTGCACAGAAAGTGGGTGAGGAGGGTGTGGAAACGGCGCTGGCCGCGGTTGCCGGCGGTGACGAGGAATTGCTCAACGAATCGGCGGATCTGATTTACCACCTGCTGGTCCTGCTGCGCAAGCGCAAACTCGAATTGGGATCGGTCATCGAGGTGCTCAAAAGCAGGCACGGTAGCTGAACTGATACCCGCCGTTATAATGGCAAGCTATGCACTCAAAATCGGGGTGATAAGTGATGTTACTGGTTTGAGCCCACCGTGAGCAAATCCCGGTCCCGTTGGTACGAGTTGTCCGCCACGATCCTCGTATTCGTGCTGCTGCTGGTCCTCATCGCCCTGCACGCAGCTTTTGTGGACCGCAGTATCGGCAGTGGTATTGGTTGCCAGGGCTGCTTTAACAGCAGCGTGGTGCGGGCGGACCTGGTGATGTTCTGGCTGGTCGCGGGGGCGCTGCTGGCGGCCGGCTTTATCCCCTCAAGGCTGGCCGGCCGTTGCCTGCACCTGGCAGCGGGTTTGCTGATCGTTGTTTATATTGCCGATCTGCTGGTTTTTCGTATTTTCAATTACAGGTTGTTCCTGTCGGACGCCGCGCTGTTCATTTCCGAACGCGCGGTTGTATGGGACCAGTTCTCGACCGGGGTCGGCGGAGTTTGGGTCGCTGGCCTGATACTTTTGGCCGTGGCCGGCTTGTTGGTTTTTCTGCTCATGATGCCGGCCGCGCGCGGACGGCCCGCGCGTCTGTTTCTGTCTGCAGTACTGATCATTAGCCTGATCGCGGAGGGCGTACTCGAAAGTCCGCCGTATGTTAATGACTGGGCCACCGCCAATGTCTTCAGCGCCAACCTGTCCACCACTGAGCGTGTACGCTATTCACCTGAATTTGAATCGAAAATTTCACAGATGGGAAAGATGGCGGTGCAGCGGCACGCATCGGATAGGGGACCGCAATCCGGCCGCAACGTAATACTCGTACTGGTGGAGTCCTGGTCCTGTTGGCATAGCCGCGGGTTTGGCGGGGCGCTGGACTGGACACCGGAACTAGATGCAGCCGCGTTGCGGGGTCTGCGCTTTGAAAACTTTCACAGCATCGGTTTTTCCACGACCAATGGCCTGGTCGGAATCCTCGGCGGACAGAACATCTGGTCGCCGTTCCTGCATCTGTTTGAGAGGTCGCCTTTCCACTCGATGTGGGGTATCAAAAAAACCCTGCCGGGTCTGTTCAACACCGCGGGATACGAGACGGCGTTCCTGACCACCGGTCCCATCAGCCTGTACAGAAAAGGCGAGTGGATGAAAGACCTGGGATTTCAGTACGTGGAGGGAAACGAAAACCCGTTTTATGCCGATGAAAAACACTATTCCTTCGATGCCCCGTCCGATGCGGCGTTGTACCGGCGGGGTCTGCAGTGGATGCAGACGGCCCATACCCCATACCTGCTGGTACTTGAAACCGTTACAAGCCACCAGCCCTATATTGATCCGGCTTCAGGCGAACATTCGCTGGAAAAGGCAATGCGTTTCGCGGACCGGTCATTTGGTGAGTTTCTTCGCAAACTGGATGACTCCGGCTTTCTCAGCAAGGGTCTGCTGGTCGTTGTAAGCGATCACCGCTCCATGACGCCGGTATCGTCGGCGGAACTGGAGCGATTCGGGGACAACACGTTTTCGCGCGTTCCGGCATTTGTGATCGGCGCTGAAATTGAACCCGGTTCCGTCGATGACCGTGTCCTGTCGCAGGGCGACCTGGTTCCGACCTTCGAGTGGTGGTTAAGCGGGGAAACCGCCCTTGGTCCGGATGACGCCGTCATGCTGGACGGACTCGATACCGGGAAATGTGCCTTTCACGCACGCGGGGACAGACGTGGACTGCTCGAAGTCATCTGCCCGGAAGGTCACGGCGAGGTTCGCATGGAAGGTGACAGGACCCGCTTCGTTGAGGGTTCGAAATTCAATGAGCAGCGCAAAAAATCAATACTGGAAACGGTTGCGAGGGAGCGTCTGGCGGCACTGCATCGTCAGCAGCAAACGGAAAAATAATCCCCGGCTATGTATGTCCCGCCACGTACCAGGGTTTGCTGCGGTTGACGATCCATACGACCGACAGCATCACCGGAACCTCCACCAGCACACCGACCACCGTTGCCAGGGCCGCGCCGGATTGCAGACCGAACAGGCTGATGGCCGCCGCAACTGCCAGTTCGAAGAAATTACTTGCACCGATCAGCGCAGACGGCGCGGCGACGCAATGCTCGACACCCAGTCTTTTGTTGAGCCAGTAGGCCAGGCCGGAATTGAAATATACCTGGATCAGGATGGGTATCGCCAGCAACAGGATTATGACCGGCTTGGCGATAATCTGGCTGCCCTGGAACCCAAACAGCAGCACCAGGGTAATCAGCAGGGCGGACAGGGACACCGGGTGCATCGAAGCCAGCACCCGTTTCAGCCGTGCCTCGCCTTTTTCATCCCGCAACAGCCACTTGCGCCAGAGACTGGCAACGATCACCGGCAGCACGATATACAGGACCACCGACAGCACCAGTGTATCCCATGGTACGTGGATCGAAGAAATACCCAGTAACAGGGCAACGATGGGGGCAAAGGCAAAGACCATGATCAGGTCATTCAGCGCCACCTGCGACAGGGTAAAGCCGGGGTGCCCGCCACTGAGGTTGCTCCAGACAAATACCATCGCCGTGCAGGGGGCGGCGGCCAGCAGGATCAGGCCGGCGATATAACTGTCCAGTTGGTCCGCCGGCAACCAGCCTGCGAACAGGTTGCGGATGAATATCCATCCCAGCAAGGCCATCGAAAACGGTTTCACAGCCCAATTGATGAACAGCGTTACACCAACACCCTTCCAGTGTTGCCTGACCTCGGCGAGTGAATGGAAGTCGATCTTGAGCAGCATCGGCAGGATCATCAGCCAGATCAACACCGCGACCGGCAGGTTCACTCGGGCTATTTCCATCGCGCCCAGGGACTCAAATACCGCCGGCAAAAATCGTCCCAGCAGGATACCGGCGACGATGCACAAGGCGACCCAGAGACTCAGGTAACGTTCAAAGAAAGGCATGTCGGCACCCGCGGCGCGGCGTCCGCTGGTTTCGCACTGTACGCTCATTGACCGGTTCCGTTGAGAAGACCGCTGAGCAGGTCCAGCACCCGTTTCTCGACCTCGTCACGGGTTGCCCGGAATTCGTCCATGATCTGCTGTTCATTGCCGCTGGCTTTGGCAGGATCAGTCAAAGGCCAGTGTATCTTTTTGACCCCCGCAGGTATCACCGGGCACATTTCATCAGCATGGCCACATACGGTCACCACCACATCAGCCCTGCGCAGCATGTCATCGCTGACGATGGTGGACTCCTGGTCTGAAATATCGATGCCGGCTTCCAGCATGACGGAGATCGCCCGCGGGTTCTTGCCGTGCGCCTCGATACCGGCGGACTGGACTTCGACCCGCTCACCGCCAAGCCGCCGGGTCCAGCCTTCGGCCATCTGTGAGCGGCAGGAATTCCCGGTGCACAGGTAAAGGATATTGATCATCGGACTGTTGTACCCATGCACCAGTTGGTCTGCATTATCCCGCTGCCGGTGCGCGCAGGTCGGAGATGATCTTGCCGGTATTCAAAACCTGTTGGTCGTGGTCCTCTTCACGCCAGGTTTCCCTGATGGCTGCATCGTACCAGTCGCGCATCGCGTCGAGCTTCAGCATGTGTTGCACGTAGGCCATCGCGGTTTCACCCAAAACCAGGTTGTAGGTCTGTATACGGAAGACCACCGGGGCAAAAAAGGCATCGACCGCGGTGAATGATTCGCCGGCCAGGAAAGGGCCGCCAAACCGTTGCAGGCCCTCGCTCCAGAGTTCGTCGAGGCGGTCGAGATTGCGTTGCAGTTCGGGAGATATCGCATTCAGCACGACACGCACCCCGCAGTTCATCGGGCACTGGCCACGTAACGCGGAAAAACCCGCGTGCATTTCCGCGGCCGCCGAACGTGCCCAGGCGCGTGCCTCTGCGTCGCGTGGCCAGACGCCGGCATGGTGCTCGGCCAGGTACTCGACGATCGCCAGCGATTCCCAGATGACAAACTTGCCGTCGTGCAGACAGGGAACCAGGCCATTGGGACTGAAGCTGCGGTATTTGTCCCAGCAGGAACCCGCCAGCAGGGGTTCTATTTTTTCCTCGAACGGGATACCCAGCGCCTGCATTAAAACCCAGGGACGCAGTGACCATGATGAATAGTTTTTGTTGGCAATATAGAGAGTAGGCAAGGGTAATTCCATCCGTTTTCAAGCATAATTCAGACTATGATAAATCAATCGCTGGTAAACCCCAAAAGCATTGTTGTCGTTGGCGGGTCGGACAATATCAGGAAACCCGGCGGCAAGGTTTTAAAAAACATTATCGACGGTGGTTTTGCCGGCAGACTGCTGGTCGTCAACCAGAAAGAAACCTTGGTGCAGGGGTTGGAGTGCCTGTCTTCCGTCGATCAGATCGACAATGTTGAACTGGCCATAATTTCAATTCCGGCCGCCCACTGCCCCGGGGTCGTTCACACCCTGGCAAACGCCAAGGGAACCCGCGCGTTTATCATCCTTTCGGCCGGCTTTGGTGAGGCGGGTGAGCAGGGCAGGCGCTGGGAAAAGGAGATCGTGGCAAGCGTCGACGCAGTCGGCGGCTGCCTGATCGGGCCCAATTGCATCGGCATCCTGAACGCCAATTACCACGGCGTATTCACCACCCCGATCCCGCCCTACGATGCTAAAGGTTGTGACCTGATCTCGGGTTCGGGTGCGACGGCGGTTTTCCTGATCGAGGCCGGGATTCCCTCCGGTCTTAAATTTTCCAATGTTTTCTCGGTTGGCAACAGCGCCCAGACCGGTGTCGAGGAGGTCCTCGAATACCTGGACCTGACACACGATCCGCAGCGGGATTCCTGTATCAAACTGCTCTACCTCGAATCGGTTTCAAACCCGCAAAAACTGCTCAAACACGCATCATCGCTGGTGCGCAAGGGCGTGCGCATCGCCGCCATCAAGGCGGGTTGCACCGTCGAGGGCAGCCGGGCTGCCGCTTCGCATACCGGCGCGTTGATGACATCCGACCTGGTCGTTCGTGCACTGTTCAAGAAAGCCGGGATCGTCTATTGCAGCAGCCGGGAAGAATTGCTCAGCGTCGCGTCGGTGTTTCATTACAGGGAACTGAAGGGCAGGAACATCGCCGTCATCACGCACGCCGGTGGCTCGGCCGTGATGCTGACCGATGCGCTCACGCTGGGCGGTTTGAAAGTTCCCGCCATCGAAGGCCCGGACGCTGAAAAACTGCTGACATATCTTTACCCCGGTTCCTCGGTGGCCAATCCGATCGATTTCCTGGCCACCGGTACGGCCGAACAACTGGGTATCATCATCGATTACTGTGAAAAAAAGTTCGAGCAGATCGACGCGATGGTGGTGGTATTCGGCAGTCCCGGTCTGTTCGATGTCGCCAATGTCTACGCTGTTTTAAGCGACAAGCTGGAAAGCTGTTCGAAGCCGATTTTCCCGGTGCTGCCCTCCGTGATCAACGCCCAGAATGAAATCCGGGGTTTTCTGTCGAAGGGACACATCAACTTTCCCGACGAGGTGGAACTCGGCAGGGCGCTGGTCGCCATCTACAAGACATCCGTGCCGCAACAGGAGGAGCTGGCGGATTTTGGACTCGATCACAGCCGTATCACGGGCCATCATCGATGCATCCGGCGACGGGTTTCTATCACCGCCACAGGTAGCGGCGCTGTTGGACGCGGCGGGTATCCCGCGGGTACAGGAACGGATCGTGACAGAGCTGGCGGAAATTGAGGCGATGCAGGACACGGTCAGCTTTCCCGTGGTGATGAAGATCGTTGGGCCGGTGCACAAAACCGATGTCGGTGGCGTGTTGCTGAACATCAAGTCCGTCGATGAAATGCAAACCCGCTTCACGCAACTGATGCAAATTGACCGGGCCGAGGGCGTGCTGATCCAGCCGATGATCGACGGCACGGAATTGTTCATCGGCGTCAAGCGTGAATCAAACTTCGGCCACCTCGTCCTGTGCGGGCTCGGTGGGATTTTTGTCGAGGTGCTGAATGATTTTTCCTCCTGTTTGTGCCCGGTATCGAAGACCGAATCGCTGACCATGATCCAGCGTTTGAAAGCCTACAAGGTCATCAGGGGAATCAGGGGCAGGGAGGGTGTCAACGAGGAACTGTTCAGCGAGATTATCCAGCGGATTTCGGCACTGGTGGCCATCGCGCCCGAGATCGCGGAAATGGATATTAATCCGCTGATGGGTTCCATGCTTGCGATTACAGCGGTCGACACCCGCATCCGGATTCAAAAATAAGCGTAGGTTTGGGTTCAAGTAAGATTGAATACATTTTTGGTGGTTTCGTTAGAGGCCGTGCGCTCAACAGGCCGGGCGGTACTCACTGCCCAGCCTTATCCGGCCCTACGGGCTACCCTCAGCCAGGTTTTCGCCTGATCGGGACCGCTGGCCAGTGAGCACAGACAGTAAGCACCTGCCGGGTCCTTGCACCTTTGTTAGTTCAGCTGTTTGCCGATACGTCAGTCCTGAAAGCTAACTGAAGGGCAAATCGCGCCCCCCGTTTTATCGCTCAGCGGCGCTTGCGACCCTTGCCCACTTCGTCAGCGGTCGATTCAGGCAGCGTGATGGTCCCGGACAGCGATGGGAAAGCGTGGGTTTTATGCGGAATCGCCATGGCATCGACGAAGTAGTCCTGGAAGCTTCGCTCCAAGGCGGTTTCCACCTTTTCCACCTGCCGCACCCGTGCTTCAATTTCCCTGCGTGAAGCACAGTTGAGCAGGGCAATCCGGGCACCCGTGCCCGCAGCGTTGTCAGCTGATGACACCTGCTTGAGCTCGCAATCGGGTATCAGCCCAAGCACCATCGCGTATTTGACGTCGATGTGGCTGCCAAAGGCGCCGGCCAGCCGAATCCGGTCCACCTTGTCGATTCCCATGCGGTTCATCAACAACTGCGCACCGGCGTAAAGAGCCGCCTTGGCCAACTGGATGGCACGCACATCGGTTTGCCGGATACGGATAACGGGCTCGCCATCGTGCAACAGGTAGGAAAAGGTGCGTCCATTGGCTTCAATTCGTTTGTTGCGTGCGGCCAACTCGCCATCGATCACACCGTCCGGACGTATGATGCCGGCCAGGTACATACAGGCAATGGCCTCGATAATTCCGGAGCCGCAGATACCGGTGACGGCCTGATCCCGCGTCTCTTCTGCAAAACCGGGGTCATTGGACCAGCAACGGCTGCCGACGAGCTTGAACCGTGGTTCCAGGGTCTCCTTGTTTATCCTGACCCGCTCGATGGCGCCGGGCGCCGCGCGCTGACCGGCACTGATCTGCGCGCCTTCAAAGGCAGGCCCGGTCGGACTGGAGGCGGCCATCAGCCGCTCGTGGTTGCCCAGGATAATTTCAGCATTGGTGCCAACGTCTATGATCAGGCTTGATTTCATCCGATTCCCACGGTCTTTCGGCCAGCATCACAGCGGCCGTATCGGCGCCGACATGGCCCGCGATACATGGCAGGATATAGGCACGGCTGCCTGCAGGCATCTGCAAATCCAGCGCGCTGGCCGCGACCTCGATCGCCTGGTCGGTCGCAAGCGCAAAGGGTGATTGACCCAGCGGCGCAGGATCGAGACCCAGCAGCAGGTGGTGCATGACCGGGTTGCCGACCAGTGTCAGTTCCAGGACGTGGCCGACATCGATGCCGGCCTCATCGATCACGGACATCAGCAAGCCGTTGATGGCCGACCTGACAGCCGTGGTCATCTGCGCTGCTCCTCCGGCGTTGTGCATCGCGTATGACACCCGGCTCATCAGGTCTTCGCCGTAGCGTATCTGCGGATTCATCGCCCCGGCGCTGGCCAGCACTTCACCGCTTAACAGATCGCACAGATGAACGGCGATGGTGGTGGAGCCCACATCCACTGCCGCACCGTAGATTTTATCCCTGAAGCCCGCCCAGACCGCGACGATACGGGCGCCATCGCGCAGCGCCACCGTGACCTGCCAGTTGCCTTCCCGCAATGCGGCCTGCAATGACTGCAGAACCTCGAGATCAAGAACCAGTCCCGACAGACCCCAGTCCCGCCGTAGCGCGTGCTTCAGGCGTTGTGCATCACCTTCCGGGTTTTGCAGATCCGGTTCGGACACCTCGATGAAATACAGGCGGATGACGGGATCGAGTTCAATCGTGTGGGCCTCGTAGTCTTTGCGCACGACCTGTTGGTGTAACTGGCTGGCGGCCGGTACGTCGATCCGAACATCGGCGAGGATCCTTGCCTGGCAACTGAGGCGGTTGCCCTGCGTAAGTTGCCCGCTGTGCATGCAAAGGACTTCGTTTTCGGTCAGTTCACTCAGGTGCGCCGGGCTGGATACCATTGCCTCCTTCGGGAAGGTGCCGTCCACCGGTTCGACCTGGCAACGCCCGCAACAGGCCCTGCCGCCGCAAATGGAGTCGATATCAACACCCAGTTCGCGCGCGGCCTGGAGCACCGGCGTACCGAGGGGAAACCGTCCCCGTTTACCGGATGGGCTGAACAGGATCAGGGCTTTTTTTGCAGCGGGCATGAGATTTCGTCTGCGTCCTTTTGTCGTTTTCGCTCAGGTCCGTGCCGGTCTGCGCCGGCGCCGTCTGCCGTCTTCACCGCCGGCCGGCGGTTCACGGTAGGCGGTGATCCAGCGCATGCATTGCGGGTCGTGGTTGAGCATGACATCGGCCCCGCGTATGGCCTGCATCAATTCCGCCGTCATCGGGTTGGTGATGGCGGACGTCAAACCGGCGCCGATGGCCATGCTGATGAAAGCGGTGTTGAGCCCGGCCCGGTTGGGTAAACCAAAACTGATGTTCGATGCGCCGCAGGTCGTATTCACCCCGAGTTCGGTGCGTAAACGATGGATCAGCTCCAGCACCTGCACGGCTGAATCCGCGATCGCACCGACCGGCATGGCCAGCGGATCGACCACCACGTCACAGGCGGGGATACCGTGGTCCGAGGCCCGGTTGATGATTTTTCTTGCGACCTCGAAGCGCACGTTGATGTCGGTGGATATACCGCTATCATCGTTGCAGATTGCCACCACCGCTGCGCCGTATTTTTTGACCAGCGGCAAGACCCGTTCGAGACGCTCCTCCTCGCCGGTGACGGAATTGAGCAGTGCCTTGCCCTGGTATGCCGCAAGACCGGCCTCCAGCGCAGTGACCATGGATGAGTCGATCGACAGCGGCACGTCCGTCAGCGACTGCACCAGGCGGACAGCCCTGGTCATCAGCGCAGGTTCATCCGCCATTGGCACGCCGGCGTTGACATCCAGCACGTGGGCGCCGGCCGCGACCTGGGCGATGGCATCCGCCTCCACGCGACTGAAATCCCCGGCTTGCATTTCTTCCGCCAGCAGACGCCTGCCGGTGGGGTTAATACGTTCGCCGATGATGGCAAAGGGCCTGCCAAAGCCGATCACGACCTCTTTGCTGGCGGAACTGATGATGGTGTCGGTCATTTTTAAGTACCTGCCTTGAAAGTTAAATCAGCGACCTGCCTGCGGTCGGTGCCAGCTACCAACACGGGCTTCAGCACGGCCGATAACGGTGCGTCGCCGCAATAGTGAAATACATAACTCAAACCCAGGGTTTCCGCATGGCGCCGGGCCATGGCCTGCAGCTCCTGTGAATCGCTTTGGGCGAGGTAGACCAGCCGCCGGTAGTTGCTGAAATACACCGGTTTCAATTGCGGCAGACGGTCTATCCCAAGCCCCTTGATGACCAGGCGCTCAAAATGCCGGGTGAGAAAATCGGTCAGGTAGAAGCTGCCGGGTTCGGTTTCCGCCAGGGCCCGGAACGGTTCTCTGCCGGTGAAAAACTCGTAACAATGGGCGCCGGGGATGCGTTCGACGCCATACGCCTGCAAAACCCGGTCCAGTGCGCCGCCGGTGCCACAATCGGCGTAGGCGACGAAAATCTTTTTGTACAGACCTGCCTGCGCATCAATCCTGGCCTTGATCGCCGCCGGGATCAGCTCCGGCCGGTTGTGCAGTGCGGGCGGCAGACATTGTATTTCGATGTGGTCCCACTGGTTCAGTTGCCGGATGCGTACCAGTTCCCTGGCAATCGCACCGCAGGCAATGAGCAGAACTTTATCCTGCATTGCACACCGCTAGCATGGCTCAGGCGGCCGCGACCATGGACCTGGCCACTTCCGCGGCGATGGCGGCATCGCGGCAATAGGCGTCCGCACCGATGGCCCGGCAGAACTCCTCGTTCAGCGGCGCACCGCCCACCAGCACGATGGTGTTGTCCCTGATGCCCCTTTCCTTCATACGCTCGATAACGACTTTCATGTAGGGCATGGTCGTGGTCAACAGCGCTGACATGCCTAAGATGGTCGCGCCTTTTTGCTCGAGGGCATCGATATAGGTGTCCGCATCGATGTTGACACCAAGATCGGTGACCTCGAAGCCTGCGCCTTCCAGCATCATGCCGACGAGGTTCTTGCCGATGTCATGGATGTCACCCTTGACGGTGCCGACCACGACCTTGCCGATGGGTTGGGCGCCGCTGGCCGACAGTACCGGTTTGAGCAGTGCCATACCCGCTTTCATCGCGTTGGCGGACATCAATACCTCGGGAACAAACAGGATTCCGTCACGAAAATCGACACCGACCGCGGCCATGCCGCCGACCAGCGCTTTTTCCAGCACCTTCGAGGCGTCCCAGCCACGCTCGAGGAGTATCCGCGTTCCCTCGGCGATTTCTTCCGCGAGGCCGTCATAGATGTCGTCGTGCATCTGCTTGATGAGTTCTTCATCCGGCAGTTCTGCGAGGATGATTTCATCGTTGTCGTCGTATTCGTCGCTCATCTGGTTTTATGCCTCGTCAAAGTATTCTGTTGTGTTGTTACCAACGGCTACCGCCGGCGCGCATGTCTTCGCGCGCCAGCAGGATCGGGAAAGTCGCCCTGATCTTCGCATCGGTAAGCGGGTCGATATATTCCGGGTAGTGGCTGGACAGAATCGATTTTACCCGTCTGCCCGCCTGCTCGCGGATATCCGTTGAGCCCGCAGCCTGCCATTCTTCCACCGTGCTGCGGTCGGCGAGGGCGGGATACTCGTAACCGCTGCGCATCAGCTCCAGGGTCTGCCGGTTGCGCAGAAAATGACCTTCACCATGCACCACCTGTTCGATCACCTTGTACGACAGGGTTTCCTCGTTGACTTCGATACCGCGCACGGTCCGCAATACGGCGCCGAGCAGGTCGTTGTCGATCACCAGGGATTCGAGCGACAGGGCCATCAGGCTGCCGAGCATGCCGCTGGACTCGGAGACGTTGTTACAACCGGTTTGCGCCGCCAGCGCGATCGCCAGGGCTTTTTCATAACCGGCCTGGTAATCGGGCAGCTTGGAATCCGTCATGCCCGCGCCGACCGAGCTGGGCAGTCCATAAAAATTCACCATCTGGGCCGCAGCGGCGGATACCACGGCTTCCTCGCCGCTACCGCCGCTGAATGAACCGCTGCGCAGGTCGGAAACAAATGGCCAGGGCCCGAGGACCACCGGAAAACCGGGTTCGATCACGTCGATCATCAGCAGACAGGCGAGCGCTTCTGCGACCGACTGCACCACCGCACCGGCCAGTGCCGCGGGCGCCGTTGCGCCTGCCTGTGGCGCTACGATCACCCAGATGGGCGCCCCCATCTTGATGGATTCCACGCAGACCTCGCTGTTGTCCTGGCCATAGCGCAACGGTGAGATCACCGGGCAACCGCCGCCGTTGGCGAACGGCCGCTGAAGATATTTCTGCTTGCCGCCGGCAATCATGTAGAGCATCTCGAGTGTCGGTTGAACATGCGATGCATCCGCAAAAGTCAGTTGCAGGTGCTTGCCGGTACCGGCCGCGCTGGCATAGGCCGAGTTGATATCGCAGACAAGCTGGTCTTCGATTTCAGTTGCAACCACCAGGCGGGAGAAGGCGTGGATATTCGCCATTTGATCCGTCAGTCGGGCCGCATCGTAAATATCCAGCAGGGTCGAGGGGCGGTATGTGGATGCACCGACATCCAGCATGTTGACCGCCTCACCACCGCCGTAGGTATGGACGCGAAGACCGCCGATTTCGAGATCGTGTTTTGGTTCACGACCCAGCAGTTGCACGTTTTTCGGCGCGCCGGCAATCACGTCCTCCACCAGCGCCCTGGGAAAGCACAGCCTGCCGTGCGTGTTGACAAAGCAACCCCGCTGCACTGCACGTTCTTTTACGACCGGTATCGGATCACCCATGCCGATGTTCTCGAGCACGTCCAGAACGGTCTGATGAATCTGTTTTTCATCGGATTCTGTGAGCGGCCGGAAACGGCCACCCGGCATACCCGGAACGACCGCGGAAACCGTCGTGTTATTGTCCTGCCGGGATTGTCTCCCTCTGCGCATCATGTCCACCTATTGATTGTTCTTCAGGTTTCACCCGCCATTTTCTTTGGCAATTGACATTAGAAGGTATCTCGTCAGACGCTGGAATGATCTAAATCATATGGTTGATAAACAACTCGGTATAATGTTCACATATGCTCTGAGCAGGCAGGTTCAGTAGCGTGCGCAAATAAGAATTTTCAAGAAATTTCGGCAGAAAGACCCAGGATAAACTCATGAATCTCATCTCGGACAGAACCTCCCTCATCGCCACCGAAAATGCCTTCAAGGTGGGCCCTTATATCGCCGCCCTGGAAAACGCCGGGCACAAGGTGATCAAATGCAACCTGGGTGAACCTGATTTCCCCCTGCCTGTGCACATACGCGAAGAGGTCAAGGCGCAACTGGACAAGGACAATGTTCACTACACCGATCCGCAGGGTATTCTTTCACTCAGAAAGGCCGTTGCGAAGTACATCGGCGAGGCGCGCGGTATCGAAATCACAGCGGAACAGGTGGTGGTTTTTCCGGGTGGAAAACCGCCTATTGGCCTGTGCCAGCAGACCTATTGCAACCCGGGTGACGAGATCATCTACCCGAGCCCCGGGTTTCCGATATACGAGTCCTTTATCAATTACGTGGGCGCGGTGCCGGTGCCTTTGCATCTGCGCGAGGAACTGGGTTTCAGTTTTACCGGTGCGGACCTCGAAAAACTGATTACACCGAGGACCAAGCTGATCTATCTGAATTTCCCTTCGAACCCGACCGGCGGTGTGGCCTCGCGTGAACAACTCGAAGAGATCGCCGCAGTCATCAAGCGGAAATGCGACCCGAATATTCGCATCTACTCCGACGAGATTTATGAAAATATCCTGTTTGACGGAGCTGAAAACTACAGCATCGCTTCGGTGCCGGGTATGCAGGAAAAAACCATCATCGCGACCGGCGCTTCGAAGTCGTACTCGTGGACCGGCGGTCGTATCGGCTGGGTGGTGTTCCCGACGACCCAGGAAGCCCAGCTGTTCAAGAACCTGAATATCAATTACTTCTCCTGTATCCCGCCATATAACCAGGAGGGAGCGAGGGTCGCCATTGAATCGCCCTTAAGCAAAGGGAGCATTGCGGCCATGAACGCCGCGTTCGAAGAGAGACGGGATTTTGTGGTCAACGCGCTCAATGCCATGCCCGGTGTCGAATGCCAGTTACCCAAGGGTGCGTTTTATGTGTTCCCGAACATAGCCGGTGTCGTCAGGAATATGAAGATCGACAAGGCTTTTGCGGCGCTGCCGGAAACCGTCCGGAAAACCACCAGTCCGTCGACCCTGTTCCAGATGTTCCTGCTGTGGAATTACCAGGTGGCGACAATGGACCGGAAATCATTTGGCCAGATCGGCGCCGGGGACATGCATTACCTGAGAATTTCAATTGCCACCGGCCTGGAAGACCTGAAAATCGGCATGCAACGCATGGCCGATGCAATCGCCGACCAGGCGGGCTTTGACCAGTTCATCAAAGACGGAAAGCATTTTTCTTAGAAGGAATCATCAAATGTCATTCGAACTCAATTTGAAAGGCCGTGGCACCGACTTCATCGGACTCGATCCCGAAGCCAAACGCCGCCTGCCGGCTGGCGACAGGGACAGTCTCGAGTTTTACGACCTGATCTACAGGACCCTGTGTGCAGTCATGTTCAACCATGCCTCATCCGGACATCCGGGCGGCAGTGTCTCCAGTGGCCGCATCGTTGAATCGCTGGTCTTCAACCAGATGGACTATGATTTTTCCAATCCGATGGACCGTTCTGCCGACATTATTTCTTATGCAGCGGGCCACAAGGCCCTGGGTCTGTATGCGATGTGGGCACTGCGCAACGAGGTCATGCTCCAGACGCACCCGGACCTGCTGCCCGAAGTCCGGCAACAGATGAGACTCGAAGACCTGCTCGGCTTCAGAAAAAACCCGATCACGACAACACCGTTGTTCCTGGAGTTTGGCGTCAAGCCGCTGGACGGTCACCCGACACCCGAAACGCCGTTTGTGTGGCTGTCGACCGGCCCCAGCGGTGTCGGCGTCGCGACGACAACCGGCCTGGCATTGACCCTCAAGGACATGTATCGCGAGGATGCGCCAAGGGTGCACATCATCGAGGGAGAGGGCGGCATGACACCCGGCCGCGTAGCCGAGGCGCTGGCGGCGGCAGCCAGTTCCGGGCTGGACAATCTCTATTTCCACGTCGACTGGAACCAGTCCGCCATTGACTCCGACCAGGTGACCCGTGAAGGTGACAAGGCGGGCGATTATGTCCAGTGGGATCCGTGCGATTTCCTGTTGGTGCATGGATTTAATGTGATTTACGTACCGGACGGCTTTGATTTCGCCCAGATCCGCGAAGCCCAGCAAAAGGCCCTGGCGCTGAAAAACGGACGTCCTACCGGGATTGTTTACCGTACGGTCAAGGGCTGGAAATACGGTATCGAAGGTAAAAAATCCCACGGCGGCGGGCACAAGTTTTACAGCGATGAATACCTGCAGGCCCTGCAGCCTTTCGAAGATGTTTTCGGCGTGCGCTTCCCGCGCTTTGAAGGCGAGAAGACCGCTGTGAAGGTCGAGCAGGCCTATTATGATTCGCTGCTGACCATCCGCGAGGTATTTGCAGACAACCCGGAACTGACTACGCACCTGGGTGACTGGGTCGCCGAATGCAAACGGCGTCACGCGGCAGCGCCGAGGAGCTTACGCAGCAATGCGCCCGACCTTGGCAAGCTGTATGAGAAGGATGCAATTTCGCCCTTAAGTCGCCCCGAATCGTGCACCTATGCCGCAAGCTCGACTCAAACCCTGCGGGGTGCGCTGTCCGATGGCCTGAGCCACGTCAACCGGCTGACCAACGGCGCGGTTCTGGCGGCCGCCGCCGACCTGTATGGTTCAACCAATATCGCCAGCATCGGCGCCGGTTTCGGCTCGGGCTTCTGGCATCCGGTCAAAAACCCCGAATCGCGGCTGTTTTCCGCAGGCGGCATCACCGAAGACGCGATGGGCGGCATCTGTTCGGGTATTTCAACGATGGGTTACCAGATCGGTGTCGGCTCCTCTTACGGCGCTTTTATTGCCCCGCTCAATACCATCTGCGCCAAGACCCATGGCATCGGCCAGCAGACCCTCAGGCATCGTGTTCCCGGTGAACCCAACAAAACCTTCGTGATCGTCTGTGGCCACGCGGGTGTCAAGACCGGTGAAGACGGCCCCACCCATGCAGAGCCCCAGGCCCTGCAGGTGTTACAGGAAAACTTCCCCGGCGACGTGATGATCAGCCTGACCCCGTGGGACCCGAATGAACTCTGGCCTTTGACCGCGGAGTCGCTGTTACAACGCCCGGCGGTGCTGGCCGCGTATGTGACCCGGCCGTCCGAAACCATCCTGGACCGCAAGGCACTGGGTCTGGCGCCGGCTGAAGCCGCCGTCAAGGGTGTCTACAAGCTGTTGGCAGCCAATGGCAAGCCGGATGCCACCATCGTCTACCAGGGCAGTGAGGTGGCCTACGCATTCGCCGCCGGCGTGTTGCCGCGTCTTAAGGAAAAGGGCATCAACCTGGATGTTTACTACGTGGCGAGCGCGGAACTCTTCGAGCGGCTCGATGAGGAAGAGAAGCGGACCATCTTTCCGTATTCGGCCGCATCGTCGGCGATGATGTTCACGGGTTTTACCCGCGCAACGACCTATCGGTGGATCATGTCCGAACGGGGCAGGGAATTCACCATGTACCCGTGGAAGTCGGGCAATTTCCTCGGCAGTGGCCAGGGTGATGTCTGTCTCGAGCAGGCCGGTATGCACGCCGAGGCGCAGCTGGACACCATCGAGAGATTCATTTTGGCCAATAAACAGGACAGACCGTCAAAATAGGCAATGTGGCATCATCCAAAAACCACAAATTATCGCTTGATCTCTGGAATACCGGGTAAGCGGCGCCGCTCTTTGGACTAAATGCGGGGCAAATGGCCTGATGCTCAGCCTGCCCGATTCTTTTCAGAATGGCTGACGCAGGTCTGTAAAAATTGCCTGAACCACAAAACCGGGAAAAGAATCCATTGAGCACAGCGTTGGGAAATTCATGCAATGGCCTGTTCATAACCGATCTGGATGGCACCCTGCTGGGGTCGGACGGTACGTTTGTACAAAGGGATCTCGATGCACTTGAAACCCTCGCACGTAACGGTATCACGACAGCCGTCGCCACCGGACGCTCACTGTATTCCTTTCTTAACTCCCCGGCAGCCCATCTAAAGGTCGATTACATCATCTTCTCGACGGGAGCAGGTGTTATCAAGCAACCGGAAAGAAAACTGTTGTACCAGGTCAGCCTGTCATCCGGACTGGTTGCGCAGACACTTGATTTCCTGAACCAATCGACACTTGATTTCATGTTGCATAACCCCGTTCCAGACAATCACCGCTATGTCTACCGGCGTTTCAACCCGCATAACCCGGATTTTGATTCGCGGATTGAACGCTACCGTGAATTTGGACATCCGATGGATTCCACAGCCGGCAGCGACTTTGGCGAAGCCTCCCAGTTTCTTGCCGTCGTGCCGCATGACCGGACACGGGATGCGCTACGGGAAGTCAGAAACGGATTACCCGGCCTGAGTGTTATCCATTCCACCTCACCACTGGACCACGAATCCACCTGGATCGAGATTTTCCACCCCGATGTTTCCAAGGGCAAAACCGCGCATTGGCTGGCCACCGAGCTTGGTGTAAACCCCTTGGATACTGTGGCAATTGGCAATGACTACAACGACCTGGACCTGCTCGAATGGGCCGCGCATGGTTTTGTCGTGGCCAATGCGCCGCTTGATATGAAGAGCCGTTTTAAGCAGGTGGTCTCGAATGACCACGGTGGTGTGGCCGAGGTGGTTGGTCGCTGGCTTGATTCTGGCACTTGATTCCGACCCCCACCCCTTTAATTAGCCTGCGCAAAGATAAACAGGTCTGTTACAGGCGCCCCTTTTTCGACGGGGAATTCCTTGCGCTTGAATTCAACTATTTTGAATCCATTCGTTTCAAGGTGATGCTTTAAATACTCCAGTTGATGATAGTGAATAAACACCCGGTCACCGGCCTCCGAGGTTTGAAAACCGGACCTTGAATCATCGTCTTCCATCGTGCTCAGGTAAAAAATACCGCCCTTTTTCATCAGGGCCCGCACGTCGGCGATCAACCTGGCGACGTCCCCCTTGTCCAGGTAGGGGATACAAAAGCCGCACATCACGGCGTCAAACTTCCTGTTAATGCTGGATATCGCCCGGCTGTCCATGACCTGGAAGCTTGCCTCGGGGTTATTCGCCCTTGCCAGTTCAACCATATTGGGGGCGAGATCAATACCTTCGATTTTGAAGCCGGGGCGTTTATTCAGCAGGTACCGGGTGATGTTCCCGGGCCCGCAGGCGATCTCAAAAATGCTGGCGTTGTCGTTTTCTAAGAGTTCGCAGAATGTGTCATAGCTATCAAAATAGAAATCGAAATCCATGTACTTCTGCTGGTATTTATCAGCCAGCTTGTTAAAAGTACTTACGGTGATTTCGTATTTATCCACTGTCAGGGTTGATATCAGGGACGGGTATTATCGGCGGGCAGTGTCTCCAGCAACCTGAGTACTTCGGTATGACCCTTCTCGCGGGCAAATTTTTCCGCGGTATCGCCGTCCCTGTCAATGATCGCTGCCGATGCGCCGTGAGCGAGTAGCAGACGAACCACCTCAAGCTGACCCTCGGCGGCAGCCATCATCAGTGCCGTGAAACCCTCGGTCCTGCCCTGGAGATTGATCTCGGCCCCCTTGCTTAGCAGCAGTTTCACGGTTTCAGGAAAGGGACCGCTGGAGGCATACAACAGGGCAGTACGGCCATTGATGTCCCTGGCATCAACAATCGCTCCTTTTTCCAGCAGGTAGGCGGCAACTTCTGTGTGACCATTGTAAGCCGCCCACATCAACGGTGTGCTTTTATCAGCGTTGGTTGCGTCGACGGGTACGCCTGCCGCAATTAGCTTTTGCACAGACCCCAGATCGCCGTTGAAGGCAAATTCGAGAAGCACGCCTTCCACGGTGATATCGGCCGGAGTGCTCTGGGCCGCGAGCGGCAGACTGAAAGTCCACAGCAGGGCCATCAATATCAAGGGATTTTTCATGCCGCTATAATAGCAAATATCGTCTGTCAGACTGCTTCCGCTTTCACCGATTTTTCCATCCATGCCCCGGGCAGATCGAAGTTGATGCCGCACAACGCGACTGACCTGGAATGTAGTGCTTGAGCGGACTGGTGCGCCGGGTCTACACTTCAGGGATCACCTGGAAATACGGCTTTATCGGCAGCCCGGGTGGTCGCACATGAACGCCTGAGATGCGACCGCTTTACCGGGGAACTCCAAGGCCCGGTGCAACGCAAACTTGCTGCCCGCGAGGCGGCAGGAGGGAATCCATGATTATTCTTGTCGCAGTCGACCTGTCCCCGGCATCCGAAAAAGTCGTCGAAGCCGCAGCACGGGTCGCAAAACTCACCGGGGCAACGCTATACGTCCTGCATGTTGCCGAACCCGAACCGGATTTTGTCGGCTACGACGCCGGCCCGGAAGTGGTCCGCACCGAGGTCGCCAGGGAAATGCGCAAAGAACATCGCGAGGTACAGGCAATCGCCGAGAAATTGCGCAATGACGGTCTGGATGCGACCGCATTACTGGTTCAGGGTCCGACCGTTGAAACGACGTTGAAAGCGGCTGGCAACCTGGATGCCGAACTTATCGTCGTTGGAACCCACGGTCACGGCGCGGTCTACGATGTGGTGATCGGCAGTTATTCCGCCGGTATTATCCGCAGGTCAACAATACCGGTCCTTGTCGTACCCATACGCAATACCTGACACCCTGCGTGACACCATGCAAAGAAAAATCATGACCACTGGTCTAGACTGTTTACAGACGCTAAATCAAAAGCTTCTGGCAAAAGCCTCTGGCAAGAGCCTCCGGTGTTGAGATAAAACTAATTCAGAAAGGTGAGGTGTTTGACAGGTTTCCGCTATAAGGTATTCATTAGTTATAGTCACCAGGACGAGCGATGGGCGCGTTGGCTTCAACGTGTTCTGGAAAGTTATCGAATTCCCAAAGCACTGATTGGAAAACAGACCGATCATGGCGAAATACCATCCCGCCTGGGGGCTGTTTTTCGGGATCGCGCAGATCTCTCGTCAGCGTCAAGTCTTACAGATTCCGTGCAGCATGAAATTTCGAGCGCCGAAACTCTCGTGGTTATTTGTTCACCGGCGGCGGCTCAGTCGCGCTGGGTGAAAGAGGAGGTCAAGGCGTTCAGGGACCTTGGCAGGGAAGACCGCATTTATGCGCTGATCGTAGATGGCGACCCGCAGAGTGACGATCCCGCACAACAATGTTTCCCTGCCACGCTGATTGCCAGCACTGGGGGTTCGAAACTCGAACCATTGGCGGCCGATGCACGTAAATGGGCTGATGGCAAGGTATTGGGGAAACTCAAGCTGGTCGCCGGCATCCTTGGGATACGTCTGGATGAATTGCGCCAACGGGAGATGCTCCGCCGTCGTCGTAATATCATCTCCATCTCCACCGGTGCTGCTGTAGTTTTGCTCCTGACCACTTTCCTGTCTGTCAGCGCTATAAGCAATCGTAAGGTTGCGGATCAGCGACGCGCCAACACCGAGGACCTGGTCAGCTTCATGTTGGGAAAACTCGAAGACCTGAGCCCGGTCACCGGGCTGGATGTGCTCGACGAGGATCAGAACGGGGCCTTCAGTTCAGTGGAGCAGTTGGCGTTTCAAAACCTTGATGATGAAGCATTACTGCACAAGGCACTTGAATGGAGGGAAGAGGGCATTACGGCACGCGACAGTCAGGACGATCAGACGGCCATGACAGCCTTCAGTCGCTCACTTGCCGCGCTGGTCAACTTATACCTGCGTGATAAGAGCAACCCGAATAGTCTTTTCGAGCTGGGGCAGGCGGAATTTTGGGTTGGTTACGCGCACATGGATAATGGTGATCTTGACCTGGCAGAAAAATCGATGACCCGCTATGGGGTCGTTGCCCGACGGCTGATCAATGCGGATCCGAAAAATGCCGACAATGTCATGGAACTTTCGTACACGCTGATGAACCTTGCGGCCATACAGACCATGCGTGTGGATGGGGATGAAGACAAGGCTATTTACCTGGCCCAGGCCGCGCTCGAATACAACCAGTTGGCCCTGGTGCTGGAACCGGGTAACCAGGGTCGTATGACGGAAATGGCCGGCTCGTATGCCTGGCTGGCCGATGCCTGGCTGGGTGTATGCAACCTGGAAAAAGCCGGCCAATCCCGCTCAGAAGGCGTCGCCATTGTCAGACAGATGCTCGAGAAAAGCCCGGGTGAACGTGAGTTGCGGTTAGATCTGTCCCATGCCCTGGGTGGGCTTTCCAGTGTCCAGTACAAGCTCGGCCAGGTGGATAGTGCGGAAGAAAACCTCAGGGCTTCGATAACACTGCTTGAAGAACTGGTCAGGGATTATAACGACCAGTCCAAATATGTATGGGAGCGCCTGGAAAGACTTGGAGCGCTGGGTCTGCGAATGGCAGAAACGGGTCGATTGGAAGAAAGTCAGGAATTGATTTCGGAATCATCAGGATTAACGACCGAACAATATAAACGGGTAGATGATCCCTTATTGGAGCGTACGCTGGATGTAGCGACCTCCCTGTTCTACCAGTCAACGCTGGCAATGGAAACCGGCAACACGGCGCAGGCAAGGAAGACGAATATTGAGGCGATCCGGATTCTGACCGAGGTAGTGGGAAAAAGCCCGGATTACGTCATTGGTCAATACAGGCTCGCAACCGCACTGTTTCAGTACTGGCAGCTGAATGACGCACTTCCACCAGCCGAGTGGCAGTCCCTGGTGGTAGATAATTCTTTGAGTGAGCCGCCCGTCAGAAGCTGTGAACGAGCCGACCTGGCGGCACGACAGGCAGTGATGCGAGCAGATCTGGTTGCAGCCAAATTCTATGCTGACTATCTGTTTGACAAAGGTTACCAGGAACCGGGATTCGTCCGATTTTGCCAGGCTTATGATTTGTGTAATTAAGCGCGGAGTCGGAGTGAAGTGCCAGGGTTGTTACACTGGCACCTGACTTTGGCCCTCCCCTGCGCTGACCGCCGGGAGTGATTGCCAAGTTTCCATTCCTTACTGTAAATTGTACCCAAAAGGGTGATTATTTTGCCTGAACTCCTAGCGACGGAATTAAAATAAAGTGATCCGCAAAACAAATAGCCCTTTTCTCTCCCACATTGCTTACTACCCGGTTTTGGCCCTTTTGCTGTTGGGGCTCCTGAGCCCGGCGCAGGCAGCCGAAACAGTCAAATCCGACACGCTGCCACAGGCACAGGCCACACTCGCACGGATTACCGCACAGGTCGCTGGTGCCGAGAGAGCTTCGGCAGAGCAGCTGAAAAAGCTCAAGAAGGAAATTGCCACGGTTCAGTCCAGCGCCCAGGACTGTGTCCAGGAGACGCAACCAAAGATCGACACGCTGGACAGCGAACTCGCCATTCTCCAGCCCACCCCCACCCCGGACGCGCAAGCCAAAAAGACCACCGGGACCCAAGCCGCAGATCAATCCCAAACGCCAGTATCGCCGGCTATCGCCCGGCAGGTGCGGAATCTTCAGGACAGTAAAGCGAGCCTGCAAGAGCGTATCGCCACCTGCAAGCTGATGTTGCTGAACAGTGACGATCTGGGCTCAAAAATAGATGATTACCTGCGCAGTCATCAGAAACGGCAACTGCTGACCCATGGCCCAAATCTGGCCAGTGTGATACAGAATAATCTGGATGAGCATGAACGCTGGAAACAGTTTACCGGGCAGTTGTCTGAGACCTCCGCGGGCTGGGGTGCGATCCGTCCGGTGTATCTCTTTGGAGTCGCGGTTTTAGGTCTGCTGGGTTTTAGTCTTGGCGTTGTCCTGGGACGCATTGTTCCGCGCCGATTTCAGGCCCGGATGGCCAAAATGAAGATCGAGGAAGTGGGCGTTTCAGGTGCCCTGGTAGCGGCGTTGTTGTCCTCTGCTTCCCGCTATGCCCCTATTGTGTTCGCCCTGGGGGGGGTCATTGCTTATGTGACGTTTATCCCCAGCTCAGCAGGTGACCTGCGGCTTCCCGTCACCATTATCTACGGCCTGCTTGCCTACTTTGTCATCGCAGCCCTTGTCAGGGGCCTGTTTAATCCCCTCCCACCGGCGACCCGATATCTGCCGCTGCCGGAAGACGTTGCGATTTCGCTGAGCCGCCGCGTCCGCGTTCTCGCCATGGTTGCGCTGTTCAGGTGGCTTATGCTGGAGTTCCATGTGGACGGCTTGCTCGACGACACGATGTATACGCTGATCCTTGAGATTATCGGCATCATCTGGGTCCTGAATGTGATCTGGGTTTGCTGGCTTTTGCGCCGGATTGAGGGCTGGCAGGATAAGTGGGGGATCCTGTTGATGCTCAGCATGGCGTTGTTCGGTGGCATGGTTGCTGGCTGGATTGGTTACTTTAACCTCGGCGCACTGGTGATCCATGGTATTGCTTACAGCCTGATATTACTCGGACTGACACTGGTGTTGAGTCAGTTTTTCTCGGACCTCTTCGATGGCCTCGATGAGGGGCGTTTTGGCTGGCAAAAAGCGGTGCGAAGGAGTATCGGGCTCAAGGGCCAGGAGTATGTACCCGGCCTGGGCTGGCTGCGACTGGTTGTCAACCTCGTGCTATGGATCAGTGCCGCCGGGCTATTGCTGCGTATCTGGGATCCCAATGAAAATGTCAGCGCCGAAATCCTGAATTATTTCACCAAGGGTTTCCAGGTCGCCAACCTTACCGTTGTTCCCGCTCATCTGCTTTGGTCCCTGGTGGTTCTCGCCCTGTTGCTGACGCTGAGCAATTGGCTCAAGGGCAGGCTGGATACGAAATGGCTGGTCAAAACAAGGATGGAACCCAGTGCGCGGGAAGCGCTTGTTACCAGCTTCGGCTATGTTGCAGCCAGCATTGCGCTCATTGTGGCGTTATCGGTCGCCGGAATAAGTTTTTCCAATCTTGCCATCATCGCCGGCGCGCTGTCGGTCGGTCTCGGTTTCGGCTTGCAAAACATAGTCAATAACTTCGTATCCGGCATCATCATGCTGGTTGAACGACCGGTAAGAAATGGCGACTGGATTGTTGTGGGGAATACCGAGGGCTATGTCCAGCGCATCAGTATTCGCTCAACGACCATTAGGACCTTTGACCGGGCCGATGTCATCGTCCCCAACTCGGATTTGATATCCGGCCAGGTGACCAACTGGACACTGGGAAACACCTGGGGGCGGGCCAAGGTGGATGTAGGTGTCGCCTACGGCAGTGATATTGAAACCGTCATTGCCATCCTGCTTGATGTGGCGAACAAGCACCCCGAGGTTTTCAAAGGCAATCCGCAACTGCCCGATCCTTACGTGCTGTTTTTGAATTTTGGTGACAGTTCACTCAACTTCGAGCTGCGTGCCATCATCCACGATGTCAACCGGCGTCTGCATGTGATCAGTGATATCAATCGCGCCATTAATACCGAGTTTAACAAGCAGGGTATCGAAATCCCCTTTCCGCAGCGCGATGTCAATTTTCGCGGACCCTTGAAAATGGAAGCCGGTTCCACGGCGCCACCTCAGGTACCGGACGACGGTGAGTCGTCCCAGAAATAGCTTATATTCGACAGCGGTTAGATTGGCCAGCGGTCACGTGATCTTGTCGCACATGAAAGCCCGGCGCACACTGCGCGATATGCAGTGGTAATAAGGCGTGTTTTCCAATGAGACCTGGCGCTTTCTGGGTTGTGGCATGCAGCCAGTTTAGGGCTGGTGCGACAAAGGAAACAGAGGGCATTTGCCTGGTTCTTTGTAGGTCAATCTCTAAGATGTGGGTGTCTTCTATTCCGCTTCTATTCCGCCTCACCGTTCGAGGCGGAGGGTGAGCAGCGTTCGTGTGTTTCGCGTTGTTCGCGGTTCATTTTCTCCGGCTTCATTGCGATCCCGTGTTTTTGGAATAGTCAGGCAGATTAATCCGGTCGAGCAAAGTCGAACTCATCACTCGCCGGGTGACAAATGGAATGCCGAGAACCTTCATGACCTGGTTGCGTACGAAGAGTCCCAAACGCGTCTTCGGTGCGAATGAACTCGCAAACTTCTCGGCGGCGTTTTGCTTAGTGAGCATGAACGGATGCAGCAACCGTTCATACCGCCGGAAAGCTTCCTCCGGCAAACCACCGGCTCTGCTGAGCTCACCGGCGAGGACGTAAGCTCCGATCATGGCGAGAGCTGATCCCTGTCCCGCGAGCAGGGACGGACAAAACGCCGCGTCGCCCACCAGCGCGACCCGCCCTTGCGACCAGGTGTCCATCCGAATCTGGCTGACGCGGTCGAAATACAAATCGTCGCAGGATTCCATCGCGGCAAGAATCTGCGGGCATTCCCAGCCGAGATTCCGAATTGCGAGCGCAGCGTGGCTTTGTGAGCTTTGGTGTCGAACGGATCAATTTTGCCCTGGCTTTCGTCCGCAAAGACAAAGAGAAACAACGTCCGGTTGTTCCGCAAAGCCAAGCGTCCCACCTGCTTGCCCGGGCAACTATAGCTGACGTAGATGTCCTCGTTCCTGGGTTGGTAGCCGGCCACTTCGAACGCGGCGACCGAGTAACCAAGAAACTTCTCGAAGCGATCCTCCGGCCCGAAAACAAGCTTCCGAACGACCGAGTGGAGGCCGTCCGCTCCGATGACCAACTCAAAGCGGCGCGACGGCGCGTGCTCGAAACCGACCTCCACGCCGTCAGACGATTGTCTGATTTCCCTTATGCTGTCGCCAAAAATGGTTTCGCAATTTCCTTCGACATTTCGATAAATGTTCTTTGCCAGGTCGCTGCGGGGAATTGTCACGTATCGACCATGGGTGGCCGTCCGAAAAACGTCCACATTGAAGCCGCCCACGCGTCGCCCGCGTGCGTTAACAATCCGCATTTCCTTGATTTGGTATCCATCACGCCGGATGTCCGGGAGTATTCCCATGCGTTCGGCGATGTCGAAACCAAGCCCCCAGAAATCAATGGCGTAACCACCCGTGCGCAAGCAAGGCGTACGCTCCACGAGAGTTGAGTTGATTCCATAAACCGAAAGCCAGTAAGCCAGGGTCGGTCCAGCGATGCCAATTCCGGAAATGAGCACATTCATATCTTAAAGTTTAACCCAAGCCGCCGGGATTACCTCCTACGCCAATTCAAGTATCAAGACATCGGTGTCCCGACTTATTCCGACTTTTGCCTGCCGACTTTTGCCCTGAACGACTTTTTCTCATCGCCGACTTTCACTCACTTTTTTCTGTGGAGATTCTTACAAACCCGCGGCGTTTACAGACGTCCCTGTTTACATTTCTGCTTGTAAAGCTTTCAATTGTTTGTAATTTCTTTTCATAAACAAAAATTTTTGAATCGTGAATCAATCCTGTGCAACTCATAGGCAATTGCTGAAAATCCATGCCCATGAATTGCATGTAAAGCATATTCACTTTTGGAAAGTCAAAACCAAAGTTACCTTGCTGCAACTCGACAACCCAACAACCGTTATACCCGCAGCGTTTAAACCTAAGTGAGGAACCAGCCATAGGACTCACCGCTGTTCCAAAGCGAGTTCGGGGGTTGACAACCCCCGAACCGTATGCATGTCAGCTCTGTATTTCCCAACTACCGTCATTGCGCCGGCAAGCGATTTCCGTGCTGTGGTACTCGTAACCACGGTCACGGCTGACGATGTCGAATTCGCGACAGGGCGAGCGGCCGTGGTATGCGAAGGTGTCCTGAGGCGTGACATAGTAGCGGCGTCCGGTATCTGGATTTACCCAGTCAGCTGTCTGACCGGTCTCGTTGTATTCCAGCGCCCGATACGTTTCCCGCCGATCCTGCCGATCCATGTGGCGGCCGACCTCATGACCGACGATCGTACCCAGGAGTCCGCCGATGATGGCACCTTTGGTATCACCGACAGCAGCGCCGACGGCAGTTCCGGCAGCGGCGCCGGTCAGCGCCCCGGTTTGACGTTTGGTGGCGCACCCGACGCTAACGGTGACCAAAGTCATTATAAATAACAAAAAAATATATTTGCGCATTGGTTTACTCCAGTGTGAGTTTAATACCAAATATGCAAGTTACGTGCCAGTATTTCCGGTTTACCCCTGCAACGGATGATTCAACCGCCATATTTTTAGCAAAGAAACAAGGAGACTGGATGATGAAGATTAGTCAAAGTGTGACGGGCAATTTTACTGGTCTGCTTTCATTTAAAGTTATGGTTGTTGCTTCCTGACTTTAAATGAATATTGGGTTTGTTTTACTTCTACCCGGATCGTAATTGTCAGAGTAACGGTTCCGTCCTGTCACATCCCGCCTCCCTCGTTCGTCACACAGACAGGAAGATTAACATTGGATGACCAAGCACTTTGGAGGTGCCACGATGTTGCAAAAGTTGACTCACAGGAAGATTGCGTACGCGAGCGTATACGTCAAAGATCAGGACAGAGCGCTCGATTTCTACACCAACGTTTTGGGGCTGGAGAAGGGGGTCGATAACCCCACGCCCGACGGACGACGGTTCTTGACCGTCGGTGTCCGGGGGCAGGACTTTCAGCTGGTTCTGTGGCCCGGCACTGTGGGGCAGGGCGAGCCGGTTCAGGGGCGGATTCCGGCGGCGTATACGATCGAGACGGAAGACTGCAGAAAGGCGTTCGAGACGCTGAAGGCGCGCGGGGTGAAGTTCGACACGGAGGTGCTCGACTACCCGTGGGGATCGGTCGCAGTATTCCAGGATCCAGACGGTAACCGGTTGCAAGTCCGGCAGGGCCGGTAGCCGCTCCTCGCGGTTTGTTGAAACGCCACCGAGCGGATCGTTATTCCAACTCCCGGCCAAACCGTCAATCTACAGTTCAGACGATTCGCCGGCTACCCGGTATGCAGCTTGCACTTGCACTCGTTTGTACAGCGTTACGCTGAACTCACGAGCAGTGGCATCTGCAAAATCGTGCTGTTCCACTCGGTGGCGGAGGAACTGTGTGCTCACGCAGCCGGTCTGCCCTTCGCCGTGATCGCCGACCAAAAAACGACGGTGTACGCGGATTTCGGTGTAGTGTCTTCGGGCCACGCGCTCCTCGACCCGCGCGCCGCCGCCGATACTCAGCGGTCCCTGAACACCCCGGTCGATCACTACGCTCGGTAATACGAGTTACACGACTTACAGGAGAAGACGAAAATTAGCGGCAGGGTCTCCGCTGTGCGAACAGCAACACAGCCATATGATTCGAATTCAGACAAGGACTACTTGCGGGAGCCGATCCGGCCGGGCACGGCAACGGCAGTCACCCTTAGTTCACCCACTCGACCAGATTGGCTGAGGCTACCTTACACAGGCGATTGTTCACTCGCCACGCCGCGGCGGAACGCGCAACTGTCGAAACATCGTGTCAAGCCTGGCAGAGTAATTGGATCAAGCGCCGGCCGATCACACCGGTGGCCCCTGTAAGCAGAACCCTCATTGCGACACGTCCTCATTGTCACAAATACGAGTGGCCTCGAATTGCCCACGGTTCCACATCATTAACAAGCGTCCCCGCAGCAGGCGACGCCGCCCCCAGGACCCGATGAAACCGACTCTATCTTTATCGGTCGTAACGCCAAACCCACGGAAGGCAGACCTCCCAGCGGAACGGGCGAGCCCAAGGTAACGAGACACTTTGCGACGCCAAGCTATCATCCAACTCCTCCTATTGCTGCCATCGGGGGCGGGAAATGGCAGGGGAAGCTGCAAGCACCCGGGCCAGTTGATCCAGTTCCCGACGGTACACAGGGTACAGCAAACGTGTTGCCAACCAGCGCTCGATGACACCGCGCAGGCCGCTTCGCACTTGCATGTCCGTGGCGATGGTAACCGTCGTGGCGGTATCGTCGGCGCGCGGCTCAAGCGTAAATGTGGTCGTCATATTGGCCCCTGTGTAACGTTCTGCAATCACGCGACCGGGCGTGGGTTCGGAAACGACGCCATGGAGGGATTTCGTTTTGCCCAGCACGCGCATCTTCAGTACGATCTCGGTACCAGCCCCGAACCCTCCGCGCACCACGTCCATCGAGACGAATGGCGGCCTGGGCAGGATCAGCGGATGGCCTTCTTCATAATCCGCAATAACCCGGTAGATCCGATCGGCAGAAGATGAAATGACTTTTGCGGCGGATACGCCATATAGTTTCATGTGATACCTCCAGGTGGTGGTTACAGGCCGCTAATGCGCGCCGATAGGTATGCCGTCGCCTGGTTTGTCGGCAAACCAGATGAAGACGATCATCAGCAGGAACAGCCAGCCCGAAACCCAGAAAATGTCGATGGTTGCGAGCAGGGTGGACTGCTGCCCAAGAATCACTTGCACTTCTGCCATTCCCCGCCCATCCGGCCAGCTGGAGCCGGCGAATCCGGACAGCGCGTGCGTTGCCTGTGGTGCAAATTCCGAAATGCGATCAACCAACTGAGTATGGTGAAGAGCCTCACGCCGCTGCCAGAACGTGGTGGCCAGGGCCGCTCCGAAACTGCCGGCCGTGATCCGGAAAAAATTGACCAGACCCGAGCCAAAAGCAACCCGTTCGGGATCGAGGCCGCTTAGCGTGATCGTAATAAGCGGGGCGAAGAACATGGCGATTCCTGCGCCCTGCACCAACTGAGGCAGTGCCAGCGCTGCAAAGGTCGCATCGGTGTTGAAGCCAGCCCGGAGGAAGCTCGCGGTGGCGAATATCAGGAATGCGGCAGTGGCGAACAGACGCGGATCGATGCGGTCGAGATTCTTTCCCACCGCTGGAGAAAGCAGCAACGCAAGTACGCCATAAGGCGCCACTGTGAATCCTGCCCAGGTAGCGGTGTATCCCATCTTGGTTTGCAGCCAGAGCGGTAACAGCACCACGCCGCCGAAGAAAACACCATAACCGAGACTGATCGCGAGCGTCCCTGCGCGGAAGTTGCGTATATTTAACAATCGCAGATCGACAATGGGATGCTTCTCAAATAACTCCCAGGCTAAGAACAGCGCGAAACCGAATGTCGCGATGACCGCCAGTGCAACAATCAGTGGCGAGCCAAACCAGTCAAGTTCGTTGCCCTTGTCCAACATGATCTGCAGGGCGCCGACCCAGATCACGATCAGCCCCAGGCCGACCGCATCGACGGGCAGTTTGCGGATCGGTGTCTCGCGGTGGCTGAGCATGTGATGGGCCAGCCAGGCAATGGCGATTCCAACCGGCAGGTTGATGTAAAAAATCCACGGCCAAGAGAAGTCATCGGTAATCCATCCTCCCAGGATTGGCCCGATCACCGGTGCCACCATCACGGTCATGCTCCAGATGGCCAACGCGATTCCCTGCTTTTGGCGAGGGTAGCTCGCCAGCAGCAGCGTCTGTGAGAGCGGCACCATCAGACCCGATACGCCACCCTGCATAACGCGAAAACCGAGCAACATTTCAAAGTTCGTTGCCGTGCCGCAAAGCCAGCTCGCGCAGGTAAACAGCACCACGGCAGTCACGAAAACCCGCACCTGGCCAAAACGCTGCGAAAGCCAACCCGCGAGCAAAACCGAAATCGCGTTCGCAACCGCATAGGATGTGATCACCCAGGTGGCCTGGCTCGCGCCCACTCCAAGGTCTCCAGCAATGTGCGGTAGCGCCACGTTCGCGATCGTCGTGTCGAGGACTTCCATGAAGTTCCCGAGTGCCAGCGCGATGGTGACGAGGGCCAATGCCGGCCCGCTAAAGTAAGTTTCCTGACTTTGCACGGCTTTGCCCCTTTCAACGCGCCAATCGCGGTTCACTGACCGATACGGTTCTTTCTGCCACCGAAGCCGGGTCAACGGTACTCGTAGGCAAGCGACCACCACCGTTTTGTTCGATGATGTCGGCGATCAACGCGTCGGCGACCTGTTCCCGGTCGGCAAATACCGCAGTGCGGTAGTTGGCATCGACCTTAGCCGCCGGCCTGGCCGCAACGGTTACGGGACCGCGTACGTCGACCTCGACGTCCATGGAAAGCCCGATGGCCAGCGGATGCGCCGCAACTTCCGCCGGATCGAGCGCAATCCTCACCGGCAGACGTTGAACCACCTTGATCCAGTTACCGGATGCATTCTGCGCCGGTAGTAACGCGAACGCCGCGCCTGTACCGGCGCCGAATCCCACGACGGAACCGTGGTATTTGATTCCGTTAGCGTCGGCGGTTACGCTGGCGGTTTGCCCGATGCGCATACGGCGGAGATCGACCTCTTTGAAGTTGGCATCCACCCAGACCTGGTCGGGCGGTACGATCGCCATCAAAGGCTTGCCGGGGTTGACCCTTTGCCCGAGTTGCACCGCGCGCTCGGCGACAAATCCCGATACCGGCGCCGGAATAACGGCGCGGCGGTAATCCAGATACGCGGAACGCACTTCCGCGGCCGCGCTTTGTACCCTCGGGTGGGAGGCTACGGTGGTATCGTCCACCAGGGCCTGTTGTTGAGCGAGGCGTTCGCGTGCGGCCTCCAGCGCGGACTCAGCTGCCTGGACGGACTCGCGTGCGTGCTGCAGCTCCTCGGCAGAAATCGCTCCTGATCCTGTAAGCCCGGTACGTCGCTCGAGATCTTCTCGCGTGGTGGCAAGATCGACTTTGCGTTGTACAACTTCCGATTTCAGCTCCTTGGTTCGCGTGAAAATGCCGCGTACTTCGCGTACTGTTTGTGCGAGCTTTGCCAACGCACTGTCCAGGGAAACGCTGGCATCGATGCGATCGAGTTTCACCAGGGTCTCGCCTTCGGTGACGTACTCGGTATCGTCGACTTCGATTCCGACGACTGTGCCGGCCACCTGGGGTGTGATTTGCACCACGTTGCCATCGACATAAGCGTCGTCGGTTGATTCCACATAGCGTGCTTTCAATAACCAGAGTGTCGTGAACACAATGGCGCACGAAGCGAACACCCCGATTACCGCAAGCAACAGTTTCTTCTGTTTTCCGTTGGTAATGGGATCTTGATTGGCAGGCTTTTTCATGACGATTTCCTCGAACTCAGTTGGGTTACTTCCATGCCGGAAAGCGGGCGATTACCTTCAAAACCACCCCCCAAAGCGCGCATCAGCTCTACCCAACGCTGGTGGTTCCGTGCCCTCAGATCAGCTTGCAGTTGATGTTGCGCCAGCACCTCGGCCTCGGCCGCCGCGAGGTCTCCCGGTGATTGCTGCCGATTACGGGGCTGCAGATCATGCATGTCCGCGCAGCTCGCTGTCAGCAGCATCACCAGGAGTCCGGGTCTGATGCGCCACCGGCATTGCCTGTTGTCAATCACGCGCTTCAGGGCGGAATGCATCGTGTCATTTCCCCGCTTGCAGCGACGCATGCGTGTGCCCGGCAGGTTGGTACGTGCCCGGCACAGCACGAAATCCGATCGCTAAGCGGTTCCAGCCGTTGATCGCCACGATTGTCAGTGTGAGATCGACCAGTTGCTTCTCGGAGAACTCCTTGCGCGCCGTCTCATATACCTCGTCCGGAGCATTGGAATCAGCAATCAATGTGAGCGATTCTGTCCATGCGAGGGCCGCGCGTTCACGCTCGGAATAAAAGGGCGTCTCGCGCCACGCGTTCAACGCATACAGCCGCTGTTCAGTTTCACCACCGGCGCGTGCGTCCTTGGAATGCATGTCGAGGCAATACGCGCAACCATTAATCTGCGACGCACGCATCTTCACGAGGTGCAGAAGTGAATTTTCAAGGCCGCTATTGAGCACATATTTTTCCAGACCGAGCATCGCTTCGACTGCGGCCGGTGAGGCCTGGCTGATGTCCATACGAGGTTCCATGAAATGTCTCCTTTCAGTTTGGTTAACGGATTTCAGCAGCCAGGGTTCTCCTGGCTGCAATTTCAAAGACGGCCGAAGCCGGGTGCCTGTGACAGCAGTGGGGGGTTAGTGCAATGTGCTCATCGGTACGCTTGCCAATTTGTCCGGATTGAGTACGGCGAAGCCGGCGTAGACGTGCATGCCGTCGGTGACCAACGACATCACCCATTTTGGCTGGCCGTCGAGACAGCCCAGGATTCCCGTTTCGCCGTTGATCGGGACGAGCTTATAGGTAAAATTCATCGAGTTGCGCGCGATATGGCGCCCCACCCCGGCCAATAATTTGGCGATGGGCATATTGCCGTGCAGAACTTTGCGGGCAGCGGTAACTTTGCCTCCTCCGTCGGCAGTCCAGGTCGCTTCCGGCGCAAACAGTTCAAACAAGGCGTGCCGGTCGGCCGTTTGTATGGCGGCGATGAACCTTTCCAACAGGCGCCGGTGTGCGCTTTCGCTGACCGAAAAACGACGCTGTTCCTGGCGCACCCGTTGCCTCGCACGGTGTACGACCTGGCGGACCGCTTCCTGACTCTTGTCCAGTATGCGTGAAATTTCGTCATAACCGCAGTCGAAAACATCATGCAACAAAAACGCCGCGCGTTCTTTGGGGGCAAGGCGCTCGAGCATCAGCAAAAACGCCATTGAGACATCGTCAGAGCGTTCCGCCTGGTGTTCGGGCAAAGGCAGCGTTTCGCCGATCAATGGCTCCGGCAGCCAGGGTCCGATATAGGTTTCGCGTTTGGCGCGCGCGGCACGCAGTTTGTCAATACACAAATGCGCGACCGTGGTCGTCAGCCAGGCTTCCGGGCTGCGCACACGAGTGTTATCGGTCTCATGCCAGCGTAGATAGGCATCCTGCAGTACATCCTCCGAATCGGCTTTGGAGCCGAGCATGCGGTAAGCGATGCCGTACAACCTGGGCCGATGTTGCTGAAAAGTAGTCGGTGTTGAATCCATATAGCAATTCCTTGATTCCGGGAACACATCTCTTCCATAGACGGATGGGCGGTTAATGTTGTGACAGCTGAGTCCGTTATCCGTTTCGCTACTTAATGGCTGTTTGGTACTTTGAGTTTTAAATGAATATAGCGATTGTTTTACTTATACTCCCGCCATTGAACAGGCAGTTTTCTTGAAAATTAAAAACATGCGGGTTTAATCGTGTTTTGGTCCTAAACGCTCAGGCAGCATCGGAAAAAATGGCAAGACATGGTAAGAATTTCCAAGGTTTGAAATCGTAGCGGGAAACATGATTAGAACGTAAATCCAAAGCCCAGCCTGATGCCTTTTGTACTGGTGGGGTCTTCCTTTTTGTCAGGTACCAGTTTCGGATTATGGTTCAAATTTCGATAGCTTAGGTCGAAGAAAGCCGATGTTTTCTTCGGTTGGTAGCGCAATCCTTTCCGATGGAACTCGATGGACGACCCAGAAAAGTCAAGCTTTATTGCAGGAGTTGGGTGAACGGCTATTGCCTGCCGGTATTCATTTGGAGGCGGTCTCTCCAAACTAGTGGTAGGGACTCTATCGAAGCGCCAATTGAGGTTCAGCATACCGTGTGTCAGGTGTGCAAGAATTCCGGGTTTGTCGGCCCTGTTGGGCGTAAATGTCGAGTAAACATCAGTCTGGTATGCTCCCAGCAATTGTGAAAAGGCCAGTCTTTGATCATCGCTTTCCATCACCGTATAGGAATCTTTGGCCATTGTGGATGCTGACCAAATGGCCAAAAGAACAAAAAGTGGTAATCGAAATATCTTTTGAATGTTCATTTCTCCGGGTATCCCGGTGTGGCTAAACCTGTTTACTGAGAAGCAAGATGCATGCCAATTGCTTTGTTGCGTTTCTTCAAACTGAATTTTGTAATCGCTTTACGCAAACCCATGCGACGAAAAAACTCTCGCTTGCAGTGGCTCAACGTTTTGCCTGGACAGAGACCCAAAGGATAGGCGGTCGTTTGCGGGGTTAACCGCAGGTGTTGCAGCGGCAACCTGTTTGAAGCCCATCATGCCGGCCCTGGCAAATGGGCCTTACACGGCGAGCCATCCCCCTGTTGCTCAATCAGAATGAGAAAGGAAAAGCCGGGAAAAGAAAAAGCCGGGGGAAAGCCGGGACACCCACCACTTTTCACAGCCAGAGAATGCCACGCGGCACCCTGGATCACATCTTTTTTGCTAAAGCGTGGGTGTCTCAGCTATTTTATTCATCCCGGTGTCGTCAATCGGCGACACCCAAAAATATAACCACCGTTAAAAGCCGCGCCCCCACGAAAACATGCATTGCATTATATCCGCTTGATTTCCAGGTCTGGACTACTGTCCCCATCCGGCAACAGTTTACATCGGCTCAAGGTCTCGTATTGGAACTTAACTATATGTATTTCAGGCCTAAAGAAACGCCGGCATGACAATTGCATCTTAAAAACGTGCGTCGATGTGACGCACTTAACAGTTGATGCTTACGGAGATTAATATGAAATCCATGTATGAAAAGAGTTTGCTTGTTTACACAACCGCCTTATTGGCTCTTGCACTCAATGTGCAGGCTCAGCAGTTGGAACAGCCAAACAAATCAACGCAGTCAGCAGATACCAGCAAACAGCAGATGGAAACCCCCGGCTCGAAAGGGATTCCGGAGTTTTCGGAAGTTGATGTTAACCAGGATGGCGTCATAACCAAGGCTGAAGCTGAAGCCGGAGCGATGTGGCTTGCAAACAACTTCCAGCAATTTGACCTTAACCTGGACGGCTACATCAATGAGTCTGAATACGACGAAGCCAGGGGTTAAGCTGTTATTTATTAGCATTGGTTAACAGCTGTCGAAGAAATCGCCAGGAATCTCGACGGCGTGACTTCAGTTGACAACGAACTGTTGGTCAAAGAAGACCTCAACCCGGATTCGGTCACTGCCAAGGGCGAAGATCGGAAGTGAAGTTCGGTCAAATGGTTGCCGATGCAACCATCACTGCAAAAGTGAAGACCAAGTTTTTGGCAAATGAAAATAACTCCGGGACCGATATCGATGTTGACACCGAAGACAATGTTGTCAGCTTGACGGGCCAGGTAGAGTCGCGGGACGAAAAGCAATTGGCGGAGTACATTGTCAAGAATACCTTGAGTGTAGCATCGGTCAACATCCATCCCACGGTCGTCAAGTCATCGTCCTGAAACCTGAAAATCCATTACATTCGACTCCACGAGTACGAAACCGGCGCCCATTCCCTCTGACTGCAATGCCGGGTGTGTCGTATTACGCTTTGCAAACTGGCAAGGTTCAATATTCATTGTAGAAGCCGCGAGTCAAGTCTTGCCCGTCCCGGCGGTTTTTTCAGCGCGGCGTATCGTTCGGCACATTCATAAGCACCGAACAGATGGCAATGGCTTAGGCCCGGACGTTCGCATGCCCTCAAACCCGGGCAGTTGGCACAAAAACTGTATGTACCAGCATACCTGGAATCCCCAGGAAACCTGGAGACGGATATGAAACAACACATTATGAAACAACTCATTATGACTTTGCTGGTATCGTCACTGGCTACCTCGGCCTGGGCCGACGGTGTGGGTGTGTCCATCACGGTGGGTGATCCCGGGTTTTATGGACATATCGATATCGGCGATTTCCCGCAGCCAATACTGGTCTATCGGGAACCGATGATCGTCGACCATGTGCATGTCATTCAGAGCCCCGTTTATCTCTATGTCCCGCCCACCCATATGAGGCACTGGCATGAACACTGCCATGAGTACGGTGTCTGTAACCGTCCGGTATATTTTGTCGAAGAGGACTGGTACGAGCGGGTCTACGTGCCCGAATACCAAAAACGGCATGGGCACCCGGGACAGGGTCACGGGAAGAACAAGAGCAAGTCAAAACATCACGGCTGATGGCCGCCGCACCAAAGCCTTCAGGATGGACCGCCGCACGCCCAGGTTGTGGAACAATATGTTGCTCGCCGTGCTGCTCATGCTCTTGGCAGTGCTGGCGTGGAAACTGGTCGACAATCTCCGTACTCAGCAAACCCTGGTGCAGGATCGGGCTGAGATCAGGCACGTCCGGTATGGCATCCTCAACGTGGATAAATGGGTAGAGCAGGTCAGCGTCATTGTAGAAAAGAAAGTGCGCGACCTGGAGATCCGGGGCGCACAGCGGGAAGCGATGAAGCGGGCACTGGAACGCATACTCGACACGCTGATTACCGAGGCTGACCGGTATATTCATCTGCAGCACACCACCGGTAATTGGTGGGACCGGACCACTGGCAGGCTAAAGGAGGGAATGCGCAATACCGTGATGGACATTGATACCGTCAAGGCGGGGATTCCCGCATACGCCGAGCAGATTCTGAACGAACTCGAAAAACGGCAAACCCGCCAGGAGATCAACACCTTTCTCATGGGGATCATCGGCGACATTTCCAGGTCGACCTTCGGTGAAGTGGACGAAACGCGCAGGGTACAAATCCACCAGCTTTACCAGTGCGCCACTACAGCGCAATGCAATACCAGAATCATCTCTGAATTGACGCTCAGGAAACAGCAATCCCGATACATGGCGGCTCTCATCCTGCTGGGTTGCTTGCTGCTGTTGCTGCAGGCACCACGTGTTGCCGACGCCTCCAACCGCCTGCCGTGGGCGATTTTGTCTTGCAGCGCCACGCTACTGTTGTTGTGCGGGGTCTTGACTCCAATGATCGAAGTAGAAGCGCAGATCACAAATTTGCATTTCGTGTTGATGGGGTACCCTGTCGAGTTCTTTGACGAAGTGCTGTATTTCCAAAGCAAAAGCATTTTTGAGGTCGTATCAATACTGGTGGAGACGCGGGAAGTGGACATGATCCTGGTCGGGGTGTTGCTGGTAACTTTCAGTGTAATCTTCCCCTTTCTGAAACTGTTGGCGTCCTTGCTCATTGTTTACAATCCTGCAGAACTGGGGCGATCCGCCAGCGTGGAATTTTTCGCCCTAAAGTCCGGGAAATGGTCGATGGCAGACGTGATGGTCATCGCGATTTTCATGGCGTACATAGGGTTCAACGGTATGATCAGCAACCAGATGGACCTCATCAGTCAGGGGGCTGCCAGTGCCGGGGTGGAAGTGCTGACGACCAACGGCACGACCCTGCAGATGGGCTTTTTCATGTTTCTGGCCTTCTGTCTGTTCAATCTCCTGGTCTCAACTACGATGGAATCGACCATCGACCATAATAAATACCTGTAAGCCTTACAATGTCTTTGCAATAAAGACCCCGCTCCACGTAAACCCTCACGTCTCAAAACGTCATTCCATGCCAATTACAGTTCTTGGCACATTTTCTGCATTGGTATATAGACACTTCGTAATCATTGAGTGAACGGAAGGAGATCATCATGAAAAATACAGAAGTCAGGTTTTTCGCAGCCTTGACCGCTATCGCCCTGATGGCGGCCGGTTGCTCATCAACGCCCGAGCGTCCCGAAACACAGCTCGCGCGCGCCGAGACCAGTGTTGAATTTGCCGAAGAAAATGGTGCCCGGGAATTCGGGTCCGCCGCCCTGGATCAGGCACGCGAACACTTGCGACTTGCGCGGCAGGAAGCACAGGAAGGTGAGTATGAAGATTCGCTTCGTCTCGCCGAGAAAGCATCGGTAGATGCCGAGTTGGCAGCCGCCCAAACCCAAACCGGAAAAGCACGTGAAGCGCTGGAAGAGATCAGGTTAAGTATCGAGACGCTTCGACGTGAGCTCTCACAAGTTTACATAAGCCGAGGAGGTCAATCATGAAAACACTCAGCCGTATATTCGCCATGGTGTCGCTGGCGCTGGCGGTCGGATGCAGCACAACGCCGGATAGGGTCGATATGCTCGAACAGGCACGCGTTGCTGTGAACCAGCTGAACAACGATCCGCTAGTAGGGCAAGTCGCCGGCAACGAACTCGAACAGGCCAGGGACGCGTTGGCACGTGCCGACACCGGTCTGCGCGAACATCAAGATCTCGAACTGGTAGAGCATGACGCCTATCTCGCATTACGACATGCCGAGATCGCCGAGCAGCGAATCGAAGAAGCCCGCATTCGCGACCAGATCGAAGATTCTGAAGCTGAACGGGCCATGGTATTGCTAGAGGCGCGCGAGCGTGAGGCGCAGCGCGCCAGGGCAGTATCCCGGGCCAAGGTGCTTGAAGCTGAACGTGCGGAAGCGCTTGCCCGCAGCAAAACACATGAGGCAGAACGCAACGCCCTGGAGGCACGGCTGGCAAAGGACAAAGCAGCCGCGGCCGTGTTAACGGTGCAAGCGCTCGCAGACGAACTCGAAACACTGAAAGCCGAAAAAACCGAGCGTGGCATGGTTCTGACACTTGGCGATGTCCTGTTCAATACCGATGAGTCCAACCTCAAGCCTGGCGCGGAAAAGACGCTGGATCGTCTGGCCGCGTTTCTGGCCGACAACCCTGATCGCAACCTGTTGATTGAAGGTCACACGGACTCGCGCGGTGATCGGGAATACAACGAGGATCTCTCGTATCGTCGGGCGAACGCTGTCCGCACCGCATTGATCGGCCGTGGTATCGCCCCGGCACGCATGGCGGCCAAAGGCCTCGGAGAAAGTTACCCGGTTGCGACAAATGATACAAATGCCGGCCGGCAGGAAAATCGCCGGGTCGAGATCGTGATTTCGGATAAGGCCGGCCAGTTCCCGCATTCGGTGGAACACGAAACCGCTCAGAACTAGCGGGGCAGACTTGCCATATGCAGAAATTCACCGGGTATTTATCAACCGCGGCGAACGCGCCCGGGCGCCGAAGTCGCTTTTCACAAGTTTGACAAAGGAGAGAATCTTGAACACCAGGACACAATCCAATGAGAGTAAGGCCCGGACCGGCAACGGCGGGTCTGCGCCGACGACAGAGCAACTGCGCTCAACGGCACACGACGTGATCGATAGTGCAGCCGATCGGGCTGAAGAGGTTGAAAAAAAAGTCCGCGTGGAAGCAGCACGCGTAGCTGAAAAAGCTGATATGAGCAAGGATGAAGCTAAACAGCAACTCGATCAAGCCATGGACAAAATCGACAGCTTTATTCGCGAACGACCGGTCACAGCGGTCGGTATCGCTTTTGGCGCTGGCGTGGTCGCCACGTTGCTGCTCAAACGCTGAGCACTTGCATGCAAGTTCAAACTGATCAAGCGCAGAAAGTTCAGGAACAGATTCCGGATTTCAGTACGCTGTTGGCAGAGTGGACCATCGCTTTCACCGGGCGATTGAAGACCAGTGTCAGCCTGAGTTTCAGGCCGAGTTGGCAAGTCATGGCAAATGCTGGCGCGTGACCCTGATTCAGCGCTTTGGCAGTGCGCTGAACTTGAATGTTCATTTTCATATGTTGTTTTTCGACGGTGTCTTCATTGATTCCAAGCATGGGGGCAACCAGTGCTTTCATTGGGCCAAGGCACCCACCAGTGATGAGCTCGCCAGGCTAACGCATACAAAAGAGTATCGGCCTCAAGGATCAGGAGTACGTGCCTGGCCTGGGCTGGCTGAGACTGGTTGTCAATCTTGTGCTATGGATCAGTGCCGACCGGGCTATTGCTGCGTATCTGGGATCCCAATGAAAATGTCAGCGCCGAAATCCTGAATTATTTCACCAAGGGTTTCCAGGTCGCCAACCTTACCGTTGATCCCGCTCATCTGCTTTGGTCACTGGTGGTTCTCGCCCTGTTTGTCTGACGCTGAGCAATTGGCTCAAGGGCAGGCTGGATACGAAATGGCTGGTCAAAACAAGGATGGAACCCAGTGCGCGGGAAGCGCTTGTTACCAGCTTCGGCTATGTTGCAGCCAGCATTGCGCTCATTGTGGCGTTATCGGTCGCCGGAATAAGTTTTTCCAATCTTGCCATCATCCACGATGTCAACCGGCGTCTGCATGTGATCAGTGATATCAATCGCGCCATTAATACTGAGTTTAACAAGCAGGGTATCGAAATCCCCTTTCCGCAGCGCGATATCAATTTTCGCGGACCCTTGAAAATGGAAGCCGGTTCCACGGCGCCACCCCAGGCACCCAACGACGGTGAGTCGTCCCAGAAATAGCTTATATTCGACAGCGGTTAGATTGGCCAGGGGTAACGTGATCTTGCCGCCATTCATTCATTCATTTGGGGTTGTCCCTGTCCAATGATTAACAGCACGAATAAAAGCGCCGGAATTCGCGTAACCCATCAAACCCGTCATTTCCTCCACTGGCATGTTTGTACCCTCCCATAACTGCTAATGACCCAGGAACGATGGGATTAAAACAGGCGACCTTTACTTTTCTTTCCCTCGAACTGATATAATTTACAAGCTGAAATTGCTTTAATGACAAGCCCTTGATTTTTGCATCCAAAGATTTTATCCATTTATGCAGCCAGATGCCTGGCCGCTAGCGAGTCAACATCGAAAACAAACAGGGAGATACGGAAAATGAGTTTACCTGCCAGCAGACTTTCTATCGCTGCCCTATGCATTACCATCATTATAGGCTTGCTAGCCGGTTGCTCCGGCAAAGAAGACCCCGTTGCCGCTGCCGACAAGTCTGCTGACAAGTCTGCCGAAAAGACGGCTATTTCCGAGCCCGGCATTGTCGAAACCAAGAAAATCGCAGAGGATGGTTTCCTCTACGGTTTGCCGATTGTAATGAACTACGCGGTGATGAACGAATTCTGCGTGGACAAGAACTCCGGCCAATACAAGGCTCCGTTCAATACGGTGTTCAACGAAACCCGTGTCTTTACCTACAAGGATACGGCTGTAGTCACGCCCAACGCGGACACGCCATATTCGATGATGTGGCTGGATCTGCGCGCGGAGCCCATGGTGATCTCGGTGCCGGCAGTGCCAAAAGAGCGCTATTACTCGGTGCAGTTAATTGATGGCAATACGTACAACTACGGCTACATTGGCAGTCGTGCAACGGGCTCCGAAGCAGGCAGTTATCTCATTGTCGGTCCAGGCTGGAAAGGTGACAAACCTGCAGGCATCGAGAAGGTGTTTCAATCTTCGACACCCTTCTCGCTCACCGTTATCCGCACCCAGTTGTTTAATCCCGATGACATGCCGAACGTGATCAAAGTGCAGGCGGGATACCAGTTGCAGCCACTTTCAGCCTTCCTGAACCAGCCCGCGCCGCCCGCCGCAGCTAAGATTGACTTCGTCCCGGCCACCACGAAGGGGATCAAGGATAATTTCTTCACCTATCTCGATGCCGCCCTCGAGTTCGTGCCGGTCACACCGGAGAACAAGGAAATCCGCGACCGGCTTGCCAGTGTAGGCATCGGTCCGGGCAAGAATTAGACCTGAAGGATCTCTCGCCGGAACATAGAGAAGCCCTCAAGGCAGTCGCCCTGCTGTCGATGAAGGAAGGCAGCGACAAAGTGAAGACTTATCTCAATTCAGGTATGGACAACATCAACGGCTGGAATATCGGCGCACTGTTTGGCGACAACAAATTCTATGACGGTGACTGGCTGAAACGCGCCGCTGCTGCCATAGGCGGCATCTACGGTAACGATGCCGAAGAAGCCGTGTATCCGATGGCCCGCACGGACGCGAAGGGCGAGACGCTGGATGGCAGCAAGCACAACTATACACTGACCTTTCCGGCCGGCGAATTGCCGCCCGTAAACGCGTTCTGGTCGGTGACCATGTACGACGGCAAGACCCAGTTACTGATCGAGAATCCGATCAACCGCAACCTGATCAACTCACCCATGCTGCCGGACCTGAAGAAGAACGACGACGGCTCGCTGACGATCTATATTCAAAAGGACTCGCCAGGCAAGGATAAGGAATCCAATTGGCTGCCGGCGCCGAACGGCCCGATCTATCTCGTCATGCGTCTGTATTGGCCGAAGACCGAAGCGCCCTCCATCCTGCCTGTCGGCAAAGGCACCTGGAGTCCACCGGGCGTTCAACAGGCGGATTGAAAACCAGGGCAATAGTCATGACAGGCCAGGGTGGATCCAAACGGTGATATCGCGGATTCATCCAGCGGCTCTCTTGACCGCATGGAAAAGTAAGTACTGAATGTGATTAAGATTTTAATTTACACTACTCAATAGGAGAAGAAGTTGTGAAAAAGTTAATCTCACTTGGGAGCGGCAGTAGTCCTGGCAGTCCCTGGCCACTGCAGCCTCTGCACAAAACCCGACACCCGCTCTGACTGCCGATGAAGTGCAGGCCACTTCAGAAGAAGCCATCCTTTATGGGCTGCCCTTGGTGATGCTCTACAGCATCATGAACGAATATGCCATCAACGAACACTCTGACCAGTTCAAGGCGCCGTTCAACCAGATCAGGAATGAACCCAGGGTTTACACACCTGCGGATACCGCGATAATCACTCCCAACAGCGACACCCCCTACTCGTTTGCATGGCTTGACCTGCGTGCCGAGCCGGTGGTGCTATGTGTGCCGGAGATGTCTAAAGACCGATACTATTCCGTGATGCTCACGTCGCAATATACCTTCAATTTTGGCTATATCGGCAGTCGCGCAACCGGCAACGGCGCCGGGTGTTATGCGATTGCCAGGCCAGGCTGGACAGGCAGCACCCCAAAGGGCATCGAGAAAGTTTTTGTGGCCGGGACAGACTTCGCGCTCGCAACCTACCGCACCCAGCTCTTTAATCCAGCCGATATCGATAACGTGAAGGCGATTCAGGATAAGTACTCTGTGCAGCCTTTGTCAGCATTTCTCGGTCAACCGGCGCCCGCACCTGCACCGGCGATCGACTGGCCTGACATAAGCAAGGCCATGGAGAAAGCGGATCCGTTCTCGTACCTCGCATTCATCCTCCAGTTTGCCCCGGCGACGGGTCCGGCAGCCGTGGAAGTTCCGCTGCGGGAGAAACTTGCCCGTATCGGCATCGAAGCTGGCAAGCCCTTCCCAACGGTTGCGCTGACAGCTGCGGATAAAGCAGCGATGACTGCAGGCATCCAGCAAGCGGAGCCGCTGATAAAAGCCAAGATCGAGACATTGGGCGAACGAGTCAACGGCTGGGTAAATTCCCATTCGATGCGCCTGGACCGAAGTGGTTATGACGGCGACTGGGGCGAGCGCTCGGCCGTGGCAGTCGCGGGCATCCTCGCCAACGATGCGGTGGAGGCATCCTATGCGTTCACCCGGGAAGATAAAGATGGCGTAAAACTCGATGGATCCAAAACAAACTACACGTTGACATTCCCTGCAGGTGAACTGCCTCCGGTCAACGCCTTCTGGTCGGTCACCATGTACGATGGCACTACCCAGTTGCTGATTGACAATCCTATCAACCGCTACCTGATCAATTCGCCAATGTTGCCCGAGCTGAAGAAAAATACAGACGGTTCATTGACCTTGTTCATCCAGAAAGATGAACCGACCGACCCGGTCCAAAAGGCAAACTGGCTGCCCGCGCCGAACGGGCCGATCTATATCGTGCTGCGGATGTATTGGCCGAAGGAGTCGGTGCTGAAAGGGCAGTGGGAGCCACCGGGTATCCAGGCTGCAAAGTAATAGTGAAGATCGCTACCAGCGCCGCGCTCAGCTCCGACTGGGCGCGGCACTGGACACTGCCTGGTTCACCGATCGCGTTGTGCGAGCGGCGCCAGGGCAACAGGGGATCGACAATTTTAGACGCGGCCTTGGTCCAGCCCACAATCCGAAAATCACTTTACCGGGTTGTTCGGGTGTTCGGTCCAGTTCAGATAGGGCAGGCCATTATCCACTTCATTCATTGAAATGCACTTTGGTACCGGGCAAACCAGGTAACAGAGATTGCAGCCGACACATTCCTCATCGATGACCGTGTAGGTGCGTTTGCCGGTCTCGTCTTTTTCAGCCCTGATGGCCTGGTGTGACGTGTCTTCGCAGGTGATATGGCACAGGCCGCATTCGATGCATGTGTCCTGGTCGATGGCGGCGATGGTCTTGTAGTTCAGATCGAGGTATTGCCAGTCGGTGACATTCGGAATGGCGGCGCCACGGAAATCCTCCAGGCGTTTCGTAGCCTTTCTCATCCATCCAGTTGTTGAGACCGTCGACCAGGTCATCGATGATACGGAAACCGTAACGCATGACCGCCGTACAGACCTGCACACTGCCGCAGCCCAACGAGATATATTCGGCCGCATCGCGCCAGTTGCTGATGCCGCCGATACCCGAAATTGGCAGGTTGCGGGTATGCGGGTCGCGCGCGATTTCTGAAACCATGCTGAGTGCGATGGGTTTCACCGCCGGTCCGCAGTAACCGCCGTGTACGCCCTTACCCGCCACGGTCGGGGTCGGGGCCATGACGTCGAGGTCGATGGAGACGATCGAGTTGATCGTGTTGATCAGTGACACGGCATCCGCACCGCCGTCAAAGGCGGCACGGGCAGGGCGCCGGATATCCGGAGATATTCGGCGTCAGCTTGACGAACACCGGCAGCTGGGTGTGCTTTCTTGCACCATTCGGTCACTTCCTGGATATATTCAGGCACCTGGCCGACGGCGGAGCCCATGCCGCGTTCGCTCATGCCGTGCGGGCAGCCGAAGTTCAGTTCGACGCCGTCACAACCGGTCTGCTCGACCTTGTGCAGGATATTCTTCCAGGCCTGTTCGGTACACGGCACCATCAATGAGACCACCAGCGCCCGCTCCGGCCAGGCCTTTTTGACGGCGGTGATTTCATCCAGGTTGACCTGCAGCGGGCGGTCGGTGATCAGTTCGATGTTATTCAATCCCATCATGCGCTGGCCGTTGAAATCCACCGAACCATAGCGTGAGCAGACATTGACCACCGGCGGGCCTTCCTCACCGAGCGTTTTCCACACCACGCCGCCCCAGCCGGCCTCAAAGGCCCGCTCGACGTTGTAGCGTTTGTCGGTCGGTGGCGCGGACGCCAGCCAGAAGGGTTCGGGGAGGAAACACCGGCGATTTTGCAGCTAAGGTCAGCCATGGTTCAGATACTCATCGAATACTCAGGGCGGCGATTTTGCCATCCTGTACCGCGGTCACGGTCAGGTCCTTGCCCGCTGTGCAGTCACCACCTGCCCAGACATCCGGCAGGCTGGTGTGTTGACACTCATCCACCTTGATGCGGCCGTCCGATCAATCAGGTTTCTCGTCACTTTCAAGCGGGTGTAGCGTCAAGTGACTGGCCGATCGCCTTGAACAACTGGTCGGCGGGCAGTAAAAAGGTCTCGCCGTTGCCTGCCAGTCGGCCCTTGCACCTTTTTCGGTGTATTCAAATTCGACGCCGGTCAGTTGACCGTTCGTCGGCCAGGATACGATGGGGTTGCGCGTGGGTGCGTATCAGCACGCCGTTGGTCTGCGCCACCTGCTGTTCATAATCCGTGGCGCCCATTTCTTCAAAGCCGCGCCGGTAAACCATGGTGACGGATTCCGCGCCCAGTTTTTTGATCTGCACCGCGATATCGATGGCCGTGTTGCCGCCACCGATCACCACCACGTTGCGCCCGACGGGCAGGGTTTCGAGAGTCCTGCTGGCGTATTCAGCTCGATGAAATCGACGGCGTTGTACACACCGTGCAACGTCTTCATTCTCCATGCCCAGTGCCTTGACGGCGTTATGGCCGAGACCATAAATACCGCGTCGATATTGCCGGCGCAGTTCGGCCAGGTTGAAATCCTCACCGAGGGTTTTACCGGTTTCCAGGTTGATACCGCCGATATCGAGAATATAGGCAACTTCCCTGGCGGCCCGGTCATCCAGCATCTTGTAGGCGGCCAGACCGTATTCGTTCAGACCGCCGGGCTCATCACGTGATTCATAAATGGTCACATTGTGACCGAGCATCGCAAGACGGTGCGCACAGGACAAGCCGGCGGGCCCGCCGCCCACGACCGCGATTTTCCTTGCCGCTTACCGCTGCACGTTTGAAAAGTTGAATCCAGTTTTCCAGCACATGATCCGTGGCGTAGCGTTGCAATTGGCCGATCATCACCGGTTTTTCTTCCGCGGTGTTTTTGACACAGACCTGCTCGCACAATTCTTCCACCGGGCAGACATTGCCGCAGGTGTTACCCATGATGTTTTCGCTGAGTATGGTTTTGGCCGCGCCTTTCACGTTGCCACTGGCGATTTTGCGGATAAACCCCGGAATATCGATATCCGGTGGGGCAGGCCTCGGTACAGGGTGCATCGTGGCAGAACAGGCAGCGGGCAGATTCCTGTATCGCCTGCAGTTCGGTCAGCGGTTTGTGCAGTTCAGAAAAATTCTGCCTGATCTCGTCACGTACCAAGACGTCCGCAACGTATATCGGAATCATCAGGATACGCCTCCTGAACATCAATACGTAATAGACCAGGCTTGAAATACCGAGACCGATAAACCAGGCGTAGTTATACAGGTCAACGATAAAACCAGTGTCCTGGATACAGACCGACATTGGCCAGGAAACCCGGGATATTGGGCAGCACACCGGCCACCAGCGCGATAATGGCCATCGGGTTGACACCGGCATACATCCCCTTGCTGCGGTACAGGTCTTCCACGTTGAGTCGGGTTTTGCGGATCAGGAAATAGTCGACCAGGATGATGCCGATAACCGGTCCCAGCAGGGCGGAGTAACCGATCAGCCAGGTAAATATGTAACCACTGGGGTCCGCGATCAGCTTCCACGGCATGATGACGATACCGATGATACCGGTGATATAACCACCGCGTTTGAAGTTGATTTTTGATGGCATCAGGTTGGAAAAAGCATTGGCCGGACCGACCACGTTGGCGGCGGCATTGGTCGAGATGGTGGCAATGATCACCGCTATCATCGAGAAAAACACCACCCAATGGGATTCAAAACGCCTGACCAGCACCACCGGGTCCCAGATGGCTTCGCCGTAAATGACAATGGTCGCGCTGGTGACCGCCACGCCGATAAATGCAAACAGGGTCATGGTGGTTGGCAAACCGGACAACTGCCCGAGCACCTGGCGCGCGCTGGCTGCTGGCGTAGCGGGTAAAGTCGGAGATATTCAGGGTCAGGGTGGCCCAGAAACCGACCATGGCCGTCAGGCTGGGCCAGAAGAGTTTCCAGAATTCAGCCGAATCCTGGAATTGCGAACCGGCCTGCAGCATCGGTCCAAAGCCATCCGCGCCCTGGTAGGCCCAGGCCAGCAGCGCCAGTCCGCAGAGCAACAGGAAGGGTGCCGCGACGTGCTCGAGGATGCGGATCGAATTGATGCCTTTCCAGATCAGCCAGATATTCATGGCCCAGAACAACATGAAACAAACGAACTGGATCAGGCTGACTCCGACCCAGCCAGGCATCATCGCCGGTCCGTCGGCGACCCACGGCCACAGGATCAGCACGATGGTATAAATGGCGGCTCCGCCGATCCAGGTCTGGATGCCAAACCAGCCACAGGCGACGATGGCGCGCAACAGTGACGGTATATGTGAGCCGCGCACACCGAACGATGCGCGTGCAAATACCGGGAACGGGATACCGTATTTGGTGCCGGCATGACCCGACAGCGACATCGGCACGAAAACGATCAGGTTACCCAGCAGCACGGTCCACATGGCCTGTTGCCAACTCATACCGCCATCGATCAACGACGCCGCAATCATGTACGACGGGATATTGACCGCCATACCCACCCACAGGGTAAAAAAACTGATCGCTTTCCAGTCGCGCTGGCTGGCCGGCACCGGCGCGATATCGGCGTTGCTCAGATCCATGTCCGTGGACAGGTGGCTGACCAAGTGTTCGAGACTCATAAAAAGGGGTCAGGTTGAATTAAATGCATGTGCTATTGAACCTGACCTCTTCTGAAATATCAACCTGGCCCCTTTTACTTACGTTCGCAGGAATGGTCAATGGCCCTGTATTTTGTAAGATATGGATTAGATGTGGGTGTCCTGACCCCCGTCGTTTGCTTCACGTCTTTGCTTCGCGGAAATTAGGCCAGTGCTTTCAGGCCTTTGCGATCGACAATACTAAGCAGCTTGCTGGATGGACCATTGGGTTTCTTTTTGCCTTGCTCCCACTTTTGCACCGTTGATTGGCTCGTATTGAGGTATGCGGCAAATACGCCCTGGCTGGCTTTATTCACCACCCGAATTTGCTTGATCTGGGCCGCCGTGTATTCCTTTACGGGCGGTAGGCACAGTGCATCGAACTCCCGCAGCGTAGAGACTTCCATCACCCCTGCTTGAGCAAAATCCTGTGCGGTTTCATGGACCGTATCCAGTATCGATTTAGTCATCTTCCTGTACTTCGATTTCAATTACTGCACCATGCTTCAGAGCCTGCCTGAGTTGCTTATTGCCGTACCCCAATAGCTCGCCCGCCAAAAGCTTCAGTGCTTGTTTTTCCTTAGGCGTGATGTTGCTGCGCTGGTTCTTGCTAAAGCCATACATAAAAAAGGCTTTATCACTTCTTTTGAATGCTACCAGAGTTCGTGCAGCACCACTTTTGCCGCGCCCTGCCAACGCTATACGCTTTTTGTACACCTGGCCGCCCAGATTGACGTCCCATAAGCCGTCATTCATTTCAGCAACAGCCGCAATCAGATCAGCATCGCCGAGTTCACCTGCCACATCCAGCCGATTAAAGGCGCGGGTGGTAAAAATTCTCATGCGTTATTCTTTTGACACAAAGTCTAGCACTTAGTGACATAGCTTAGCAACGTGATCCGGGCGATGCGGTCCACGATCCATTGGCGGCAGTGCTCAAATTGAAATCTGAAACCGGATCTTCACCACACAGAAAGGCTCGCCGTACAGAGCGGGAGATGCAGTGGTAATACGGTGTATTTTCGATTGAGACCTGGCGATATCTGGGTTTTGGCATGCAGAAAGGTTAAAGCGCAGGAGCGTTCGCAGGAATGGTCAATGGCCCTTTATCTTGTAGGGTATGGATTAGATGTGGGTCAGCTTATTTGTGGGTGACCTCAATTGTCACTGCTCACTTGTCACTTGCTCGTTTTATAAAACCCTTTTCAGACGACGAATGTGTTTCCACAAAACAGCCTTTGGCATGGTCATCGCCATGGCTTCCATGCAGCGCTCCAACCATTCGCTGCGATTTTCCACCCGGTCAATCGCTTTAGCCAGATCATCCAGGATAGCGTTGCCATAGGCTTCCTGCGCTTTGGAAACAGCGGCGTCGAGCAATTTCCTGGTGGGCTGTATCATCGCAAGATCGACCAAGTCTCTATTAAATGCTCCATCGTCGTACCAGCGATCAGAATTGGCAAGCAGCTTGCTCGTGGCCATGTCCAGGGGTGACAGGGTGGCAATCCCACAAACCATGTCATCCGTCCCGGGAGCAACCAGTTCAACCCGGCCTTCCAGAATTATCTCGAACTTGATTTCCCTGCCAACCACTTCCAGCATGGAGCGGATGCCATATTGGTCAATACGCACATCCCGTAGTGGCGCAAAGGGCAGATTGCCGTCCCTGAAGAGTGAGCCCAACCCGTTGCCAGTCAATTGGCGTAAATCACGATAGCCTGTTCTTGATGACACCAGGAAATCGATATCTAACGATTCCCGGAATTCACCATACCGCATGGCAATCACGGTTCCGCCGCCGAAAAGGCAGGTATGCTCCCTGAGCAGGTCTCCATCCAGGGCATGTAATACCTGTGCAATGGCTTGGTGATGGTGACGGTTAAACACGGGGTTATGGTGTAATTCGAGCATGCCCAAACACCAAGCGCAGGGCATCGATCAACTGTGCTTCCTCGGGGGTTATGGCATCCAGGTCCAGGTGGCGCTGGTTGCGCTCGTAGATATCCATTGCTTCACGTGCGCTTAGAAATTCAGCATCGCGCACATGCCAGGCGAGCTTTTCCAGTTGGGGATAATCCGCCAGGCGAATGCGCGCCGGAATCCAACCTTGCTTGTCAGCACCTGTGATTTTGGCTTCCGGAATATCCAGGGCCAGACCTACAACCGTCACGGCATTGATCCAGGCACCCATCGTTACCGCAGGCTCACCTTTTTCGATCCTGTACCAGGTGATGCGTGACATGCCGGCAGCTTCGGCCGCCACCGTAGCGTTGAGCTCCAGTTTTTTCCGTTGCGCGCGGATGCGTGCGCCCAGGGCGCGTAAATGGCGAGCAGTTGCTGTAGTTATTTTAGGGTTCTTGGCTGGCATAGTGTTTCTCATTATATATAAAATAATAAAAATATCAATAATGGGAAACATGTAAGGCCAGTGTGGCTACAAAACCCGAAAGCCAAAAAGAAAGCCAATACGGAAGGGGTCAGGTTGAATTAAATTCGTATATCTCTGATTTATTTCAACCTGACCCCATTTAAAGCTCCGTTTAAAGCTCCGTCAGGGCACCATAGGTTTCAGGCCGCCGGTCGCGGTAGAACTGCCAGGTATTGCGGACCTCGCGTATGAGGTCGAAATCAAGATCGGCGATGAGCATTTCATCCTCGGTCTCGCTGGCCTGAGCGACGATCTGGCCACGCGGATCGGCGAAGTAGGACGAGCCGTAAAAGCGCCCGATATTCCATGGCGCTTCCTCGCCGACGCGGTTGATCGCGGCGATGAAATAACCGTTGGCGGCGGCGTGGGCGGTCTGCTCAAGCTCCCACAGGTACTGGGAAAGTCCGGCCACGGTCGCAGACGGGTTGAAGACGATTTCGGCGCCGTTCAAACCCAGGCAGCGCGCACCTTCGGGAAAATGCCGGTCATAACAGATGTACACGCCGACCTTTCCATAGGCGGTATTGAATACCGGGTAACCGAGGTTACCGGGTTTGAAAAAGTACTTTTCCCAGAAACCCGCGACCTGCGGGATATGGTTCTTGCGGTATTTGCCGAGGTAGGTGCCGTCGGCGTCGATGACAGCAGCGGTGTTGAAATACACCCCGGTCATGTGTTCCTCGTAGATCGGCACGATGATGACCATCTTGTATTTGCGCGCGTATTCGCACATCAGTTGCGTGGTCGGGCCATCCGGTATGGCTTCGGCCGCCTCGTACCACTTGGTATCCTGGGACGGGCAGAAATAGGGGCCGGTAAAGATTTCCTGGAAGCACAACATCTGTACGCCTTTCTGGCCGGCCTCTTCGATGTGGGGTATGTGTGCTTCGATCATGGCCTTGCGGTGCGCGGCTACGCTTTCATCACCATGCAGTTTGTTTTTCATCTGGACGATGGCGGCTTTTACAATTCTGGACATTCTCTACTCCCTTGCAGGGTGGGTGAAAAAACCCACCCCGCATCCATTTTCAAATTCAACAATGGGCACAACTACCCGCCCGATGGTCTAAGTATAGGAACTGAACGGCGGACGTTTCAGGTATTTTCCAAAACCTTCGCCAACATAGGCCTTGCCTGCATCGATTGCGACCGTGCCACGCAATATGGTCGTACGCGCCTTGCCCTTGACCTGCCAGCCTTCGTAGGCGTTGTAGTCAACCTTCATGTGATGGCTGTCAGCAGATATCGTGTGTTCGGTCTCAGGATCAAATATGACAATGTCGGCATCGGAGCCCACCGCGATGGTGCCCTTGCGCGGGAACAGGCCGAAAATTTTCGCGGCGCCGGTGGAGGACATTTCCACAAACTTGTTCAGGCTGATACGGCCCTTGCGCAACACCCTCGCTGTAGAGCAGTTCAAAGCGGTTTTCGACACCCGGTGCGCCGTTGGGGATTTTTGAAAAGTTGTCTTTGCCCATGGCTTTCTGATCCATGCAGAACGGGCAGTGATCGGTGGCCACGTGATGGACGAGGTTCTGGTTCATACCGGCCCACAGCGCGTCCTGGTCCTTTTTCTTGCGTAGCGGCGGGCTCATGACCACCTTGGCGCCTTCAAAACCCTCTCTGAAATACTAGGAATCATCCAGCAACAGGTACTGGATACAGGTTTCAACATGCACTTTCTGATTGCGCAAGGTGGCCGCCTTGACCTTGGCAAGGGTTTCCTCGCAGGTGGTGTGGACGATATAAAACGGACAGCCGGTTTGATAGGCCAGGTCGATCGCACGGCCGGCAGCTTCCGCTTCGCAAATGGCCGGACGTGACAGCACATGGTATCTCGGTGCGGTATTGCCTGCAGCGAGGTTCTTCTGGATATTGCTGTCGATCATGTCACCGTTTTCGGTATGCGCGGTGACGATGCCGCCGTGTTCGACCAGTTCCTGCATCAGTTCATACATCTGCCGGTCATCGATCATCAGGGCGCCCTTGTAGGCCATGAAGACTTTGAATGAATTGATGCCGTGCTCGTTGATGACGGTGGGAAGTTCCTTGCGTGTGCTGTCGTTAAAATCGGTCACGGCGCAGTGAAAGGCATAGTCGCCCACCGCGTGGCCGTCGGCTTTCTTGTGCCAGTCATCAATGGCTGATTCGAGGCTGTCGCCCTGGGTCTGGATGGCGAAATCGATGATGGTGGTGGTGCCGCCGTGCAAACCGGCCAGTGTGCCGCTTTCAAAGGTGTCGCTGGCATGGGTGCCCATGAACGGCAGTTCCATATGCGTGTGGGCATCGATACCGCCGGGGAACAGGTAGCAACCACTGGCATCGATGTCCCGGTCGGCAGGAACATCCAGCCGGGCGCCGATCATGGAGATCAATTCTCCCTCGATGTATACATCCGCCTGGTAATGGTCAGTGGCGGTAACGACGGTGCCGTTTCTGATTAACAATGAGCTCATGTTCATGCCTCCTGAAACGAGTAGATGGATAGATTTCAGGTTACCATGATAGAACTTATATTTGCAGGACGTCCAGATGGATCAATTTCTATGGATAAATTTTAGTTTCTCAGGGCCGCATTAGACGAGGCGAACCAGGGTTTGCGCGAGGGCGGTATTCCGATCGGTTCGGTGATCGTTCACAACGGGAAAATCATCGGCAGGGGACACAACCGCAGGGTGCAACGGGCAGCGCGGTGTTACATGGTGAAATGGATGCGTTTGAAAATGCCGGCCGCCAGCCCGCCAGCGTCTACCGCGAGTGCACCTTGTACACGACCTTGTCACCCTGTGCCATGTGCAGCGGCGCCATTCTGCTCTATGCAATTCCCCGGGTCGTTGTCGGTGAAAACCTCACATTTATGGGCGAAGAGGAACTGTTGCGCTCACGGGGCGTGGAGGTCGAGGTCCTGCAGGACGATACCTGCGTGCAAATGATGCAGACATTTATCGCGCAGCGACCTGAACTCTGGAATGAGGATATCGGCGTGTGACCAGGAAATCCGGGCGCAGGCCTTGATTATTCGCAGTTGCCGATGCGTTTTCCGACCCAGGTCATATCAAAACCCATTTTCTGACCGGAGTACTCCGTGCTCATTTTGCCGCTGCCAGTGATCGAATCGCCCTTGGAGGTAAACTCCCACTGTCCTTCCATCACCGGACCACCATCGGTCGGACAGTTAATCGACCAGCGCGCCGTGTTGCCCTCGACACTCACATCCGAAATCTTGCAGGTGCTGTCCTTTTCCATATTGAAACTGTCCGGACTGATTTCATCCTCTTCAATACACTCTTTGGTCGTATTGATTTGCGGTTGCGGCAGCATTGTCATCGTCATGGTCGATGTCATTTCCCACATTCCAGGTTGAATGGATACGCCGGCGGCAATGCCGGTGCTGGAAATAAAAACGGCCGCGAGACCGGCCAGATAAATGTGATTACGCATATATTTTCCCCGCCCGAGATTATTTGATTAATTCAAGAGATATAAATTCTAAAGGATGTTCCGGCAAAAAACCCGATATTCCTTGAGCGGTACCGAATTTGTTGCACAATCGCGTGTCTTCCTTTTTGCGAATGCGCATAATAGCGTCATGAAGAAACGGAAAATTGGCAACAGTGAAATGCTGGCGTCGGTCATTGGCCTGGGCTGTATGGGTATGTCCGAATGGTATGGTCCGACAGATGACAAGGAATCGGTAGCCACGATCAATGCAGCTTTCGACAGCGGACTCAATTTTTACGATACCGCGGATGTCTACGGCAATGGGCACAACGAATCCCTGCTTGGACGTGCGGTCGAAAAGTTCCGGCACGAGGTTATCCTCGCGACCAAGTTCGGCTTCCTGCCGGATGAAGCAGGTCTGAACGGCCGCCCGGAATACGTCAGGAAGGCCTGTGATGCCAGCCTGTCCAGGCTTGGCACGGATTACATCGATTTATATTACCTGCACCGCATCGACCCCCGGGTTCCATTGGATGAAACCTTTGGCGCCATGGCCGACCTGGTCAGCGCCGGCAAGGTCAGGTACCTGGGGCTTTCCGAGGTGTCTGCGACGAGTCTGAAAAAGGCCCATTCCATCCACCCCGTCAGCGCGCTGCAGTCCGAGTATTCCGTCTGGGTGAGGGACATTGAAGCTGAAATTATGCCAGCGTGCCGGGAACTGGGTGTTGCGATGGTCCCGTACAGTCCGCTGGGGAGGGGTTTTTTGACCGGTAAACTTGCCGGGCCGGAGCAATTTGGCGAGCGCGATTACCGCAAGGATATTCCGCTGTTCGAGGCCGAAAATTTTACAGCCAATCTGCAGGTCGTTACAGAGCTCGAAGAAATTGCCGGGGCCAAAAACTGCAGGACCAGCCAGGTCGCACTGGCCTGGCTGAATGCCCGGGGCGAGGACATTTTCCCGATTCCCGGCACCAAGAGAAGAACCTGGCTAAAGGAGAATATCGAGTCGCTACAGGTCGTTTTGACAGGTGACGAACTTGAGCGTATCAACCGGGTTTCCTCGCTGGTAAAGGGCAAGCGGAAAAACGACGCGGGGATGAAACTGGTCGACCGCTAACCCAGTTGATCGTGCAAGCGGGCATCGAAACCCGTGAAATGCTGACCAAACCAGTCTGACAGCCTGTTATTCAACAGTTCCCTGCCTTCTTCCGGGTCTTCGGCAAAGCGGAATATCAGCTCGTGGATCTCATCAAGCAGACGTTCGTGATCCTGTCTGTGTGCTTCGTACTCGGCAAAGCCGGCTTCCTCCATCAGCAGTTCCTCGAGCGCAAAATGTGTCGAGATATCGGCCTGCAGATCGGCCAGCATGGCTTCGATAGTTTCCGTGTCCAATGGCAAACTGAGTTGATCGTAGATCTGGTTGATCTGGGCAATAAGGAGTTCGTGTTCCTGATCGACCGCGGCGTTGCCTACGGAAAACTCCTCTCTCCATTCAATCTGTGCCATAACCCCTCATACCCTGAAATGGTTTTTACCCGTGGGTGAATACATCCACATATTTAAATAAATGAAACGACGGGATTATACAAAACATTGCATACAGCGCGGAACGCGCAGGGACACATTTACCCTGTATCCGGACATGCCTGGAAAGCGGCGAACCGCTTTCCAGGCAGGCACATCTATGAAAATGGTTCCGGACGGGGTGTTTTGTCGGTTGAAGGTGGCAAGATCGGCAACAGGAAAGTGGGTTGCTCGCCGGTCAGAGTTTTGAGGAATGCCACGATCTGGTCGATATCGGGCTGTTCAAAGTTACGCCCCAATTGCAGACGGCCCATGATCTCAACTGCTTGCTCGAGGGTCGCCGCTTCGCCGTCATGAAAGTACGGATAGGTCAGTTCGACATTGCGCAGGGTTGGAACCTTGAATTTGAAACGGTCCACGTCCTTGCCGGTGACGCCGGCCAGGCCTTGTGCGGGGTTTTTGGTCACGTACGGTGCGACCAGGCCCATTTTCTGAAACGAGCTACCGCCGACTCCGGGACCCATGTGACAACCCACGCAACCGCTGCTCTTGAATAACTGGTAACCGGCCAGTTCTTCGGCCGTGATCGCATTGGCGTCACCCTGTAACCACAGGTCGAAGCGTCCGTTTGGTGTCATCAGCGTTTTCTCAAACTCGGCAATGACATCGGTGACTTCGTCGATATTGATACTGTCCGAGCCGAAAACCTGGGCGAACTCCCTGACATATTCCGGGATGGACTCCAGTACTTCCAGCGCAAGCGAGTGGGTAAAAGCCATTTCGCCCGGATTGGCAATCGGTCCGCCGGCCTGTGCCTTGAGATCGGCTGCGCGTCCATCCCAGAACTGGGCAACGTTCATGCTGGAATTGAGTACCGTTGGTGAATTGATCGGTCCCTGCTGCCAGTGGTCGCCGATCGAGGTCTTTAAATTATCCGTTCCACCCATGCTCAGGTTATGGCACGAATTGCAGGATATGAATCCGGACTTTGATAAACGCGTATCAAAATACAGTTTTTTGCCCAGTTCAACCTTGGCCAGGTTGATCTCCTTGACGGGTTCTATCGGAGAGATTGGTTCCTGTGCCGCAACTGAACCTGAAATAGCCAGAAGCACGACGAGTCTGCTCCATGATCTGCCGGAAATCCTTAACATTGCTGTCTCCATTCTTGACTGTTAAACGCTTGAAACTATGCAACTGTAGATTATACGGGATCGAACCTTACATTAAGCTTAAATAATATAAGAATCGTGGTTTTATCCCGGAAAATCGACGATTGGTCGCAGATGGGTAATTTCCGGATAAGGCCCTTAGGAAAATGTTTGATTAAAGTGTTATCATCTGCAGTCTTTTTTTATTTGGTCCGTGGAGTTTTTTGTGAAAATTATTGTTACCGTTGTCTTATCCATATTGTTAATTGTCCTGCTGGCCCCGGTTGCTATGGCTGGTGATTGGAAGGAAGATCAGGCAAAGGCCGATCAGTATTACGAGGCTCAGGAATTCGGCAAGGCTTTTAATCTCTATTACGACCTGGCCAAGATGGGTGTCAGTCATTCCCAGGATATGGTTTCGCAAATGTATGCCAGAGGTGAAGGCAAAAGAGTTAACCTTGAAGATGCCTATGCCTGGGCGGTGCTGGCGGCGGAAAGGGGATCTACAGAAATTGCAGAAAGAAGGGACAGCCTGCTGCTACAGGTCAAAAACAAGAAATCCGCGGAAAAAAAAGCTGATAAACTCCTGAGCAAGTACGGTCGCGCAGCCCTGCAGGCCAAGGCGGACAGCAAGGCCAAACTGAAAGCCAACACCAAGATGGGCGGCTGTACCGGTTCCAAGCTCGGTTGCAGATAGGCCCCATATCCCGAGTCATGTCTTAATGGGCGCCGGCAGTTTGCCTGCCGGCGCCTAATCAACCGCGACTTCTATCCTGGTGACCCGCTGAAAACCGCGCGGTAACTTGTGCCCGCGTTTGGCCCGCTCTCCCCTGAAATGCTCGAGGTCTTTCTTGCCGATTCTGAGGTAGCGTTGGCCGGCCCACACCAGGATCTCTTCAGATTCAGCAACCACCACCATCCCGATCATGTATTCCTCGCCGCTCTTCAGGCGTTTGGGGGGGATGTTGATCAACTTGTTGCCCTTGCCCTTGGAAAGCTCCGGTAAATCGGTCAGCGGGAACGCCAGCAGGTAACCATCCGAAGTAACGCAGACGATGGTATGCGCTTCGCCGGATGTGATGATCGCAGGTTCGACCGGGATCGAATCGCCGGGCAGGGATAGCATCGCCTTGCCGGCCTTCATCTTGCTATGCAGGTTGACGACCTCGGTTACAAAGCCGTAGCCAAAGGAACTGGCCAGCACCAGTTTTTGTTGCGGTTCCCCGGCGATGGCATAGAGGAACTGACCGCCATCAGCGGGGCTGAACCGGCTGGTGAGCGGTTCGCCAAGACCACGCGCGGACGGTAGTGAATGCGCCGCCAATGAATAGGCCCTGCCGGATGAATCCAGGAACACGGCCTGCTGGTTGCTACGGCCCCGGGCGGCGTGCTTGAATTCGTCCCCGGATTTGTAATTGAGTGCGGTCGCGTCGATATCATGGCCCTTGGCAAGCCTGACCCAGCCGGATTTGGACAGCACCACGGTACAGGCTTCCGACGGTACGAGGTCCTCTTCCCTCAAGGCCTGGGCAGCCTCGCGTTCATGCAACTGGGAACGCCGCTCATCACCGTATTTTTCGGCGTCTTCCAGCAGTTCGTTCTTGATCAAAGTCTTCATACGCTGTTTTGAATTCAACGTTGTTTCGAGTTGCTGGCGCTCGTCTTCGAGTTCTGCCTGCTCGCCACGAATTTTCATTTCTTCCAGCTTGGCGAGGTTGCGCAGCTTCAATTCGAGGATGGCCTCGGCCTGGGTGCCGGTAATGCCAAAATGGCTCATCAACACCGGTTTCGGTTTATCCTCGGTACGGATGATGTGGATGACCTCGTCGATGTTCAGATATGCGATCAACAGGCCGTCCAAGATGTGCAGGCGGTCCACCACCTGGTCGAGGCGGAATTCAAGCCGGCGCGTGACCGTGGCGAGACGAAATGACAGCCATTGCTTCAGCAGACTGCGCAGGTCCAGAACCTGTGGCTTGCCGCCAATGCCGATGATGTTCATGTTAATGCGGAAGTTGCGTTCGAGATCCGTGGTCGCGAACAGGTGATTCAAAAGCTGCTCGACATCGACCCGGTTGGAGCGCGGAACAATCACCAGGCGGGTTGGATTTTCATGGTCGGATTCGTCCCTGAGGTCTTCAACCATCGGCAACTTCTTCGCCTGCATCTGCGCCGCTATCTGCTCGAGCACCTTGGCCGGTGAAACCTGGTGCGGCAATGCCGTGATGACGATACCACCACCTTCCTGCTCCCAAATCGCACGCATCTTGACCGAGCCATAACCAGTTTCGTACATCTTCAGGATTTCTTCCCTGGGTGTGATGATCTCTGCATCGGTCGGAAAATCGGGTGCCAGTACGTGTTCGCACAGTTCCGCCACTGTTGATTTCGGTTCATCCAGCAAGCGGATACAGGCACTGACGACTTCCCGCAGGTTATGCGGCGGAATATCGGTGGCCATACCCACGGCGATACCGGTAGCCCCGTTAAGCAGGATATTGGGTAAGCGGGCGGGTAGCAGTGTTGGTTCTTTCAGCGTGCCGTCAAAATTGGGCGCCCAGTCAACCGTGCCGAGAGCCACCTCGGCCAACAGGGTCTTTGCATAGGGTGACATACGTGATTCGGTGTAGCGCATCGCCGCAAACGATTTCGGATCGTCCGGCGAGCCGAAATTGCCCTGTCCGTCGATCAGCGGGTAACGGTACGAAAACGGTTGCGCCATCAACACCATCGCCTCGTAGCAGGCGGAATCACCGTGCGGGTGAAACTTGCCCAGCACGTCACCGACCGTACGCGCGGATTTCTTGTGTTTCGAAGTTGAACTCAAACCCAGTTCGCTCATCGCGTAAATGATGCGCCGCTGTACCGGTTTAAGCCCGTCGCCGATATGCGGCAGGGCGCGGTCCAGCACCACGTACATGGAGTAATCCAGGTAGGCCTTTTCGGCATAGGTCCGCAAAGGCATTTGTTCGTGTTCGGAAAAGCTTTGTGTGATTTCGTTCATTGGCCTGTCTGTGATGGATTCTGTCTGGAGGCCTCGGGGTGGGTAACCATGCCCGAGACACGCGGTGGATACTTCCCTGTACGCTCTTCCACCGACGTCCTGTCGGTGAAGGTCTCAGCATGGTTACCCACCCCAAGGCCTTGTGCAATTTGGAACCGACGTGCTTTCTGTTAAATACCCTGAACATTTTAATTCATAAACAGCAGCGCGCGCCCAGACGTGGTTGTGCCGGTATTCCTGCGTGCAACGCACGGTCTCATATAGTTGCAAGGTCACCCTTGTCTTCCAGCCAGGCTTTCCGGTCAGACGCGCGTTTCTTGCCCAGCAGCATGTCCATCATCTGACCGGTCTTCAGGTCATTGTCGATGGTCAGCTGCACCAGGCGGCGTGTGTCGGGATCAATGGTGCTTTCGCGTAACTGCAGTGGATTCATTTCACCCAGGCCCTTGAAACGGGTCTCCGGATCTTGCCTTTTTTCTTCTCCGCGGCGATCACGTCGAGGATAGCCTGGCGTTCTTCCGCGTCCAGTGCGTAGTAGATTTCCTTGCCGACATCGATGCGGTACAAGGGTGGCATGGCGACAAAAACATGACCGGTTTCGACCAGTGCGTGGAAGTGCTTCAGGAACAGCGCGCACAGCAGCGTGGCAATGTGCAGTCCGTCTGAATCGGCGTCGGCGAGGATGATGATCTTGCCGTAACGCAACTCGGAAATCGTCTCGACGCCCGGGTCCACACCGATCGCAACGGAAATATCGTGGACTTCCTGGTTGGCCAGCACGGCGTCGGATTCGACCTCCCAGGTATTCAGGATTTTACCGCGCAACGGCAGTATCGCCTGGTATTCGCGGTTCCTCGCCTGCTTGGCTGAACCGCCGGCTGAATCACCTTCGACCAGGAACAGTTCCGTCAGCGACAGGTCCTGCGACGTGCAGTCTGCCAGTTTGCCGGGCAGGGCTGGACCCGATGTAATTTTTTTGCGCACCACCTGGCGGTCTTTCTTCATGCGCTTTTGCGCATTGGATAATCGCCAGTGTGGCGATGGCTTCACCGTCGTTGATATTCTTGTTCAGCCACAGGCTGAAGGCGTCCTTGACGACGCCGGAAACAAAGGTCGCAGTGGCGCGTGAGGAGAGCCGTTCCTTGGTCTGGCCGCTGAATTGCGGGTCGGTCATTTTCACCGACAGGATGTAGGCGATGCGATCCCAGATATCATCGGGCGCCAGACGCACTCCGCGCGGCAGCAGGTTGTGCATTTCGCAAAATTCCCGCAACGCATCAACCATGCCGGTACGCAGACCGTTGACATGGGTGCCGCCTTGCACCGTGGGGATCAGGTTGACATAACTCTCCTGCAACTGGCCGCCCTCGGGTAACCAGCACAAGGCCCAGCTGACTTCGGAATCGGTGCCTTTCATATCGCCCGTGAACGGGTGTGAAGGCAGCCTTGGCATACCCAGCGTCTCGGTTTGCAGGTAATCCTCGAGACCCTGGTGAAACTGCCACTCTTCCTTTTCGCCGGTTTTGGCCACGCACAGGGTGACGTGCAGACCGGGGCACAGCACGGCCTTGGCTCGCAGCAGGTGGCGCAGTGGCTTATAGGCTATTTTCGGGCTGTCAAAATACTTCGGGTTCGGCCAGAAACGGATACGTGTTCCCGTGTTGCGCTGACCGACGCTGTTGACCACTTTGAGTTCGCTGACCTTCAAGCCGTCCTGCAGTGCCATGTGGTATTCCTGGCCGTCGCGTTTGACCCAGATTTCAAGGTCGGTGGACAAAGCGTTGACCACCGAGACGCCCACGCCATGCAGACCGCCTGCGAACTGGTAGTTCTCGTTGGAAAATTTGCCACCCGCATGCAGACGCGTGAGGATCAGCTCGACACCGGCAATACCATGGTCCGGGTGGATATCGACCGGCATGCCGCGGCCGTTGTCCGTGACCTCAACCGAGCCGTCTTCATGCAGTACGACCTCGATATCCTTGCAGTATCCTGCCAGGGCTTCGTCAACACTGTTGTCAATGACTTCCTGGACGAGATGATTGGGCTGGGTGGTGTCTGTGTACATGCCGGGGCGGCGTTGTACGGGTTCTAGACCTGTCAGGACCTCGATGTCCCGGGCCTGGTACTGTTTGCTCATGTAGCTCCGTTTTCCGGTGATTTTTTCTTGCGCGAACTGTTTACAGAACGGGAAATTTTATGCGGCCAAGTGTTAAGCCTCAAATGTCAATCATCCAGAATTATACGCGGGTTTTCAATCAGATTTATGCCCGAAGTTGAAACCGACCGTCCAGGTCAACGCCGCCGTTCCGAGGATCTGCATTTCGCCGAAGACCCGCTTGTATCTGACGCCGATTGCGGGCACGATCGCCGGTGCGACACCCAGCCCGTTTAACGGGATTTTGTCCTGCGTACGGGTCTTTGTAACCGTGCAGAACGCCACCCGTCAATTTGAGATATGCCCAGTCGGTCTTGAACAGAGGCCACGAGTAGCCGGCGTAAAGGTACTGGCTGGGCTGGCCGAAGGAATTGTCAAAATAGCCAAAGCCAAATATCCACTTGTTGGTGGTTTCGAATTCAAGATCAAGCAGTTTCGAGTTGCTGACATGATCCGGGTCGTAACTCCAGTGGTATGTGTAAAGGGATGTCTGGAAACGCCACTCCTTGATTTCCATCGCGCTGGCCTGGCCCGCGGCAATTAGCAACAGAAAACCCGCCGCCAGCAGCCTGAGCGCTTTTGCAGCTGGAATGACGCGGTTCGATGAACTGCCGGTTGGTCTGGTTTGAGGAATCATTTTATTTTTTTACACAAGGTGCGAACAAGTTGCACTTTTTAACATAGATTGCTTTGGGCATAAAGAAGAACAATTCTTTGCTCGCCATTATCAACGAATCCCGATCTCGATCAGGACCTGGCTCGATTCCGAATGACAAGACTCTGCAATCCCGACTATCCTATTTACAGAGCAGTCCGTAATTAATCAAACGTCAGGAGGATGAACCCGTGACCAGTAAATTTACAGGATCAACAACACGCTTATTTTTGACCGCCGTGTCATTGGTGGTTGTATTGGCCAGCCCGGTTACACGCGCAGATGATCACGCAATGGATGCCGCCACCAGTGCAGCACTGGATGCCGCCATCGCGGGCGATCAGCGTAGTGACGAGAATAAGGCACGAGACCAATACCGGCATCCGAAAGAGACCCTGGCTTTTTTCGGTTTTCGTGCCGATATGACGGTGGTGGAAATCTGGCCTGGTGCCGGCTGGTATACCGAAATCCTGGCGCCCGCACTCAAGGATTCAGGCAAGTTCTATGCTGCGCAGTATTCGGTCAACCCCGCCTATGGTTACCAAAGACGTTACCTGGGCAATTTTCTTACCAAGCTGGGTGAAAAACCGAAAATCTACCAGGACGTGGTCATAACCACACTGGATTTCCCCTATGCGCTCAATATCGCGCCCGCCGGAACGGCGGACATGGTGCTGACTTTCAGAAACGCACACAATTGGGTCAACCCGGGATACGGCGCACACGCCGCCCCGCTGGCATTCAAAGTGATGTTTGATGCATTGAAACCAGGTGGCGTGCTGGGCGTGGTTGATCACCGCTGGCCGGATGCCAGTAACGAAGACCCAAAAGCCGAAAACGGCTATGTTTCGGAGGAACGCATCATCAAACTGGCCGAGGCTGCCGGGTTTGAACTGGCCGCCCGCTCTGATTTGAACCGCAACCCCAAGGATAACCACGACCACCCGAAGGGGGTCTGGACATTACCACCCACGTTGGCAATGGGTGATCAGGACCGTGAGAAGTATCTTGCAATCGGCGAGTCCGACCGTATGACGCTCAAGTTTGTCAAGCCGCTGGCAAAGTGATTTCTGTCCACATCCAACCGGGCAATACTGCTTTCACTTCACCTATGCTCGCAGAGCTTTTGCATGATGACGAGAAACGGGTTGCCCAGCCATGAGTGATATGGTCATCGGTTTGATGCCGGTTTTCACGCAGCCTGGTAACAAAGACCGGTATGCGGATACTGATTGTTGAAGATGACGCCAACACGGCGGACTTTGTCCTGAAGGGCATGCGTCAGGCGGGCTACTCCGTGGATCACGCGGACAATGGCAAGGACGGCTTGTTTCTGGCGCTGGAGTATCCTTTCGACGCCATTGTGCTCGATCGCATGCTGCCGGGTCTGGACGGCCTCACACTGCTGAAAACCCTGCGCAGCGCGGGGAATAAAACACCTGTACTTCTGCTGAGCGCCCTGGGCGAAGTTGATGACCGGGTCGAAGGCCTGCGGGCCGGGAGTGACGATTATCTGGTCAAGCCCTTTGCGATGAACGAGTTGCAGGCGCGCCTGGAGGCGCTCTTACGGCGCGGCGATATCAAGCTTGCCGATACGGCGTTGCGTCTTGGCGACCTGGAACTGGACCGCCTGACGCGTTGTGCGCGTCGGGGAAATCGCCAGATCGAGTTACAGCCACGTGAATACCAGTTGCTCGAATACCTGATGCTGCATGCCGGACAGGTGGTCACGCGCACCATGCTGCTGGAGGGTGTCTGGGAATATCACTTTGATCCCCAGACCAATGTGATTGATGTACACATCAGTCGTTTGCGTGCCAAGATCGACAAAGGTGAGGAAAGGCCCCTGCTGCACACGGTGCGTGGCGCCGGCTATTGTCTGCGGGAGCTCGGTGACGTGTCCGGCACGGAGTGATCCAGGTGCGATTGCCGCGCAGCTTTACCTTCCGTCTCGCATTGACCTACATGGCCTTGTTCAGCCTGTCCGTGCTGTTGTTGATGCTGTTCATCTACTGGTTTACCGCTGCTTACATGGTACGTGAGACCGATGACCTTATCGGGACGGAGATCAATGATCTCGTCGGTCGCTATGATCTGCAGGGAATTGACGGCCTGAAGTCGCTGATTGATGCACGGTTGTCACACCAGTCGACGGGCCTCTCCATATATCTGCTCACCGGTCAGGATTACAGCCCGCTGGCGGGCAATCTTGGCGGATGGCCGGAAGGAAGCGTGGATGCAGAGGGCTGGATTGACTTCAAGCTGGCCAGTCATGAGAGAGGGAGACCCGGTGAGCACGTGGTGAGGGCGCGTAGCTTCAGCTTGCCCGGTGGATATCACCTGTTGGTTGGGCGCATTGTTTCGCACCTGGTTGCCATGCAGAAACGCATCGCTGTTACGCTGGCCTGGGGGCTGGGACTGATGCTGGTACTCGGTGGCCTGGTTGGGTGGTGGATGAGCCAGCGCATGGCGCATCGCATAGAGACCATCAACCGAACCAACCGTGACATCATCAGCGGTGATCTTTCCCGGCGCATAACCTTGCAGGGAACCGATGACGAACTGGATCGCCTGGCTGGCGGTCTGAACGAAATGCTCGACCGGATACAGGCGTTGATGGAAGACGTCAGACGGGTATCGGACAACATCGCCCACGACCTGCGTACACCGCTGGGTCGTTTGCACAATCAGCTGGATAATTTGCTCAGCGAGGTCCGGCAGGCTGGCCTGGATACCTCCAGCGTCGAACAGGCTGTGCGCGAGAGCGAGGGGCTATTGGCCACTTTCAATGCACTATTGCGCATTGCACGTATCGAGGTGCGTTCCCGAACTGAGGGTTTCGAACACGTCGATCTGACGGCGCTGGTACTCGACGCGAGCGAATATTACGAGCCGCTGGCCGAGGCCCGGAACCAGACCCTGGTTGTGAAGACAGCACCTGCTGTGCAAATGGTGGGTGATCGTGACTTGTTGTTTCAGGCCATGGCCAACCTGCTGGATAACGCTATCAAGTACACCCCGCCAGGCGGCGAGATTCAGGTGACTTTGGCAGCTATCGCCGAGGACGCCGCCGAACTGACCGTGGCTGATTCTGGCGCGGGTATTCCACCGGCTGCTTACCAGCAGATTTTCCAGCGGTTCTTCCGTCTGGAAGTCAGCCGCTCGACACCGGGTAGCGGCCTCGGTCTGAGCCTGGTTGAGGCGGTTGCCCATTTGCACGGCATGCTGATCAGTGTCTCGGACAATTCACCAGGCACACGGATCACACTGCGTATTCCGGTGTTGAGAGATACAAAGCCGGACCTTTCTTTCATGAACAAAAATTAATATTGCCTCCACCTTCCCGTAAGGTCGACTTCTCCATAATAAGAATCAAGCTGATGACCTGCCAGTGATGACAGAACACAGCACTTTTACTGAATAAGGAGATAGCCATGTTGAAGAAATCATTTACTACCACGGCATTGTTTGCCGCAATTACAGCCGGTCTGGCAGCTACGGTCCTGACGCCCGTCATCGCTGCGGAGCCCCAGGCGAAGACCGCTGAAAATACCACGCAGCAGAAACAGGCCAGCCAGGACTTCATAAAGGTGTCGGATGATGCGTTAATGACCATGCGAAACGTGGATGGTGCACGTCTGGCAATCTTTGAAGGATCACCGGATCAGGCCCAGGTCTACACGGATGCGGCAGTCACCAGGGCGACAGCCGCGCTGAAGGATGCTGACAAATATGCCATGGACATCAAGGCATCGAAGGAAGATGGCCAGAAATATGTGCCTTTCAATGCCGACATGACGGTGGCGGAAACCCTGGAGCCGACCCAGGGCAAGCCCGTTCACACAACCAAGGCCAACAATCGCCTGCAAAAGAGTGACAGCCAACAAGCCATGGAGACCCTGAAGGTCGACGGAGTCAATGTGGCCTTTACCACTGAATTTCTGCCCATACAATCGGCCAGGGCGCGTATCAAGGTTGCTTCCGAGTTGATTGGCGAAGGAAAGTATTACGAAGCTAACCTCGCCTTGAAAGCCGTCGAGGATTCAGTGGTCACCGAGGTGCTCGACACCAATGGTGTGCGAATGAATGGTCAGCAGGTGAAACAAAGTTAAAGATCAGTGGTGATCTCTTCCGGGACAGGCTGATGGATTCAGTCTGTCCCGGTTGTTAGGCCCATGAACTGAAGCGACCGAACGGCCGGGCGCGGCAAGCTCAAAGCCGTGTTCACTGCTCAACGTCAGTAGAAGAACAATTCTTTGGTCGCCATTATCACGACCGGCACGTATAATGGTGTTCCAGAACTAATTCAAACTTCAAGCAGGTTCTGGCATGACATCATTTATCTTTGTTACCGGCGGCGTTGTTTCTTCATTGGGGAAGGGGCTGTCCGCGGCATCTCTGGCTGCAATACTCGAATCACGCGGTCTTAAAGTCACCATGGTCAAACTTGACCCGTATATCAATGTCGATCCGGGCACCATGAGCCCGTTCCAGCACGGCGAGGTCTACGTGACCGAGGACGGCGCGGAAACCGATCTCGACCTGGGCCATTACGAACGATTTATCAGCACCCGCATGAGTCAGAAGAATAACTTCACCACCGGCCGCATCTACAACAATGTCATCGCCCGTGAGCGCCGTGGCGACTACCTCGGCGGAACCGTCCAGGTCATTCCGCACATCACCGACGAGATCAAGAAGTGCGTGGTGGCGGCAGCCGAGGGCTATGACGTCGCGATGATAGAGATCGGCGGCACCGTGGGTGATATCGAGTCACTGCCTTTCCTCGAGGCGATCCGGCAACTGGGTGTCGAATACGGCAGGCAGGCCATGTTCATGCACCTGACGCTCGTGCCATATCTCAAGGCCGCGAACGAGATCAAAACCAAGCCGACCCAGCATTCCGTCAAGGAACTGCGTTCCATCGGTATCGCCGCCGACGTCATCCTGGCGCGCTGCGAACGTGAAATATCAGAGGACGACCGGGCCAAGATCGCGCTCTTCACCAACGTGCCAAAAGCGGCGGTCATCACCGCCCTGGATGCGCGTGCAAGCATTTATGAGATTCCGCTGTTGCTGCATGAACAGGGTCTGGATGATATTGTCGTCGAACGCCTGGGTCTCAAGGCCGGAAAAGCGGATCTCTCCAAGTGGGAAGCCGTGGTAGACAGGCTGAGCCACACCCGGCATGAGGTCAGCGTCGCGTTGGTTGGTAAATACGTTGACCATGCCGACGCCTATAAGTCATTGACCGAGGCCATAGCCCACGGGGGCTTGCGTCAGCGTATCAAGGTAAACATCCTGCGTATCGATTCCGAAATGATCGAAGAAAATGGCATTGAATGTCTCGACGGCGCCGATGCGATGATCGTACCGGGCGGGTTTGGTGAACGGGGTTTTGAGGGCAAGGTGATGGCCATCCGCTATGCGCGTGAAAACAACATCCCCTACCTGGGCATCTGTTTTGGCATGCAGGCAGCGGTGGTTGAATTCGCACGTAACGTCTGCGGTCTCGAGGACGCCAACAGCACCGAAATCAATCCACACACCAGCGCACCGGTCATCGGTTTGATAACCGAGTGGCTGGATGCATCCGGAAACGTTGAAAAACGCTCGAAAGATTCCGACCTCGGTGGCACGATGCGCCTGGGTGGCCAGCGCTGTCGTCTGCGGCCAGGCTCATTGGCGCATAAATTGTACGGTCAGGACATCATTACCGAACGCCACCGCCACCGTTATGAATTCAACAATCATTACCGTGACATCCTGCAGAAGCACGGCATGGTTCTGTCCGGACACTCCATGGATGAGACACTGGTCGAAATCGTTGAAATACCCACGCACCCGTGGTTCCTGGGTTGCCAGTTCCATCCCGAGTTCACATCCACCCCCCGGGACGGCCATCCCTTGTTCACCGGCTTTATCGAAGCGGCGCTGAAGTCACAGCAAGGTGAATTGCCCGCGGTAGTTGCCAGCCTGTGAATTTGTGTGGATTTGAAGCCGGACTGGACCAGCCGTTTTTCCTGATCGCCGGTCCCTGTGTTATCGAATCCGAAAAAATGGCGCTGGAAACAGCCACCCAGTTAAAGACAATAACCACGCACCTGGGTATTCCCTTTATTTACAAATCCTCGTTCGACAAGGCCAACCGTTCGTCCATCGACAGCTTCCGTGGCCCCGGCATGGAAGAGGGCTTGCGGATACTGCAGAAGGTCAGGGATGAGGTCGGTGTGCCGGTTTTGACAGACGTTCATGAGGACACGGATATCGGCGCTGTGGCAGAGGTCGTGGACGTCTTGCAGACCCCTGCGTTTCTATGTCGCCAGACCAACTTCATCACCCGGGTTGCAAGTGCCGGGTTACCGGTTAATATCAAGAAAGGCCAGTTTCTGTCACCCTGGGAAATGAAAAATGTATCCGACAAGGCAAAGAGCACCGGCAATGAGCAGATTATGGTCTGTGAACGCGGAGCCTCGTTCGGTTATAACAACCTGGTTTCGGATATGCGCTCGCTGGCCGTGATGCGCGACACCGGTTGTCCGGTGGTATTCGATGGCACACACTCCGTGCAGTTGCCGGGCGGTCGTGGAGACTCGTCCGGCGGGCAACGGGAATTCATACCGGTGCTGGTGAGGGCAGCGGTCGCCGTGGGTATCTCGGGTTTGTTCATGGAAACCCACCCGGACCCTGCCAATGCGAAAAGCGACGGTCCCAACGCCTGGCCACTGGATCGCATGGAGGCCCTGTTGAATACGCTCAGGAAACTCGACGAGGTCACCAAGGCCGCCGGCTTTCCCGAAAATTTAATTTAAGGCCTGCTAACAGACCCTGATTCAAGCTTAACATTTGAGAGAACATTTTTTATGACACGGATTAAATCAATTCACGCTCGTCAAATACTCGATTCCAGGGGCAATCCCACACTTGAAGCAGAAATGACCCTCGAGTCCGGTGCGTTTGGCCGGGCGGCCGTGCCCTCCGGTGCATCCACCGGTTCGCGCGAAGCCATTGAACTGCGTGACAAGGATCCGTCCAGGTATGGCGGCAAGGGCGTTTTGAAGGCGGTCGCCAATGTCAATGGTGAAATCTCCGCCAAACTGCTGGGTCTGGATGCCGGTGACCAGGGCGCCATAGACCGGATGTTGATTGAACTGGATGGAACGGAAAACAAGTCCAGGCTGGGGGCCAATGCGCTGCTGGGTGTTTCCCTGGCCCACGCGCATGCGATGGCGAACCATCAGAAGATGCCGTTGTGGTCCTGGCTGAGCGGTGGCAAGGCGACGGAACTGCCTGTGCCAATGATGAATATCATCAATGGCGGCGCACACGCCGATAACAATGTCGATGTCCAGGAATTCATGATACTGCCGGTAGGCTTTAACTCGTTTGCCGAGGCATTGCGTTGTGGTACCGAAGTATTTCATTCACTGAAATCGGTGATCAGCGGTCGCGGTCTTTCGACTGCGGTAGGTGATGAAGGCGGTTTTGCGCCGGAGTTGCCATCCAACGAGGCGGCGATCGAAGCGGTGCTCGAGGCGATTGAACTGGCAGGTTACGCGGTCGGCAAGGACGTGTACCTGGGTGTCGATGTGGCGGCTTCGGAATTTTACCGGGGCAATATGTATCATTTTGCTTCCGAAAACCGTTCGTTTACATCGCTGGAATTTGCCGAGTACCTCGATGGCTGGTTAAGTCAGTACCCGATAATCAGCATGGAGGACGGGCTGGCGGAAAACGACTGGGATGGTTGGGCCATACACTCGAAGATATCCGCCGGAAAATGCCAGTTGGTGGGTGATGATCTGTTTGTGACCAATACCGGGATTTTTGCCAAAGGCATCGGGTTGAACATTGCCAACGCAATCCTGATCAAACTGAACCAGATCGGTACACTGACCGAAACACTGAGTGCCATCGACATGGCGACTGCGGCGGGATACGCGTCGGTCATTTCACACCGTTCGGGTGAAACCGAGGACACCACGATCGCCGACCTGGCGGTTGGCAGTTCCGCCACCCAGATCAAGACCGGGTCGCTGTGCCGTTCGGATCGCGTGGCCAAGTACAACCAGTTGCTAAGGATCGAGGAAGCCCTGGGCGACAAGGCACGCTACGCTGGGCGCAGCGCGTTCAAATACCTGAGTCCATGATCAAAATATGCGTGTCGTTACGCTGATACTTTTTGTCCTGCTGGTATTGCTGCAAATCAAGTTGTGGTTGGGTGAGGGCGGTTTCAGGGAAGTGGCACGTCTTGAAACCAGGGTCGAGGACCAGCGCCAGCAGAACGTGGACCTGTTGCAACGCAATGCCGAGTTACAGGCCGAAGTCGATGATCTGCGTGAGCGTCTGGATGCGGTCGAGGAAAGGGCGCGTAACGAACTGGGTCTGATCAAGCCCGACGAGCAGTTTTACCAGGTGGTACCACCGCCACCGGACAACACCCAAGTGGAAAAAAAGGACGGGCAAGACACGTGAGTACAGCACAAGTTCATGTTTTGATTCCTGCTGCCGGAACAGGTATGCGTTACGGCGGCGCCACGCTGAAACAGTACCTGCCGCTGGCTGGCAAGGCCGTACTGGCACATACGATCAGTGCGTTCCAGTTTCATCCGATGATCAGCAGTATCACGGTGATACTGGCCGAAACCGACCAGTGGTTTGAATCTGCCGTGGGTGCATTGGCCACAACCGTGAATACCGTCACCGGCGGGGAAACACGCGAGCATTCGGTGCGCAACGGCTTGCGTTACCTCGCCGAAAATTATGCCGATACCGATTGGGCGCTGGTACACGATGCGGCGCGTCCGTGCCTGTCGGCCTCGCGCCTGGAGAAATTCCTCGAGCAGGGACTGGCGTCCGAAAACGGCGCCATTCTTGCAGTACCCGTAAACGATACCGTGAAGCGGGCCGGCGACTCAAACGAAATTGTCGCCACCGTCGACAGGAATGGGTTGTGGGCCGCCCAGACACCCCAGCTTTTCCGTATCGGGGAACTCGCGGCAGCCATCGATGCAGCGCACGCAGCAGGCTGTGAATTGACAGACGAGGCGTCTGCGATGGAATTTATCGGTGTCAGGCCATTGCTCGTCATGGGCTCTAACGCAAATATCAAGATCACCTATTCCAGCGACCTGGCGATCGCCGAGGCCCTGTTGGCGCGCAATGAAATTTCCAGCTGAATCGGGGTCTGTCAACACTATGTGTTTCCCCATCGACAGCGGTCATGGTTTTCCAGTATGAAATTACGTGTCGGACAAGGTATTGATGTACACGCTTTTGCCGCGGGCGACCACGTCATGCTGGGTGGTGTGCGGATCGCGCACGAGCAGGCGCTGGCGGCGCATTCCGATGGCGATGTCGCCCTGCACGCGCTGTGTGACGCGATGCTGGGAGCTGCGGCGCTCGGCGATATCGGCCGGCATTTCCCGCCGTCGGATGCAAGCTGGGCGGGTGCGGATAGCCGGGATTTGCTCCGCCGGGTGGACCTGATGTTAAAAAGCAAAGGGTGGTCAATGGTCAACGCCGATATCACGCTGGTGTGTGAACGGCCCAAAATCGCACCTCATTCTGAACAAATGAGGGTGAATATCGCCACCGACCTCGGACTCGAGGTGACCGATGTCTCGGTCAAGGCCACTACCACCGAAGGCCTTGGTTTTTGCGGCAGGGGTGAGGGTATCACCGCGCTCGCGACCGTTCTGATCAAGGGTTGGTAGGTGTTTGCCAATCCCGAGTGGCCATATTTTCTGGGTGTACCAAACGCTGAAGGTGTGATCCGGAGTTGTCCGGAAGACTTCGTGGTTGAAGAGATTCCGCGGGTTCAACCCGAAGGTGTGGGCAGCCATCTCTGGTTATGGGTGGAAAAGCGCTCCGCCAACACCGACTGGGTAGCCAAAGAATTGGCCCGGGCGGTGGGCTGCGCAGCGCGTGATGTTGGTTACGCCGGTCTTAAAGACCGTCACGCGATTACCCGGCAGTGGTTCTCGCTTCCGGCCACCGCAAGCACGCAGGAAAGCCTGGACAAGGCCGAAATCGCAGATGTCAAAATTCTTGCCAGCAGTCTTCACACACGCAAACTGAAACGTGGCACCCTCGACGGTAATCGCTTCCATCTGAATATCCGTCACTTCACCGGCGATAAGGACCAGACCGGACGGCGTCTTGAGCAAATCCGCGTAACCGGCGTGCCCAACTATTTCGGGCCGCAACGATTTGGCAACCGTGGACAGAATGTTGACCAGGGTTTCCGCCTGCTGCAACAGAGGGATCGCTTGCCGCGCCACAAGAAAAGCATTTACCTGTCTGCCATACGCAGTTTCCTGTTCAACCAGGTATTGGCCGAGCGAGTCCGCAGGGGTGACTGGAACACGATCATCGATGGTGACCTGGCAATGCTGGATGGCACCCAGTCCATTTTTCCGTGTGAAAAACCGGATGCGGAGATTGAAGATCGCGCCCGGCGTCTCGATATACATCCAACGGGGCCCATGCCGGGTGAAAAAGGCACACAGCCGGGCGGCTCCGCGGCTGGAATCGAGCGGATGGTACTCGGCAACTGGCCACAATTGACAGAGCTATTGAAGACACAGCGCGTCGAGGCCAGTCGCAGGGCGTTACGCCTTTACCCTGCGGGTCTTGAATGGCGTTTCGACGGTCTTGACCTGGGCCTGGCCTTTACCTTGCCGCCCGGCAGTTACGCGACCACCGTTTTAAGGGAGATTCTTGTCTTTAACGAGGCGGAAAGAAGCCAGGAACAGCAGGAGTTTGGATAGCAAAGCATGAGTCATTACAAGCTGAAAGGCACATCAGGCAGTGTCATCAACCAGTCGTTTCCTTTCCACGCATCGATCGTGCTGGGGTCGTCGGCTGACTGTGACATTCAACTGATTGAGCCGGGTGTAGCACCGCGGCACGCTGAAATCCGCCTGCTGGACAGCCATTCATTACAGTTGAAAGACCTGGGCTCGGCGACGGGTACCCTGCTCAATGGCGTAGCGGTGACCGAAACGCTGCTGGGTTCCGGTGATGAGATCCGTATTGGCACCTGCCGCTGGATGCTACAGGCGCCCGGTCTGCGGCCCGCACGGGTCCTGACCGCCGAGGTGGTCAGCAAGCCGATCCGACGTTGGCCGCGCATACTGTTCTGGTCGGGTCTGGCAGCCGCCGCTGCCGCCGTCGCGGTATGGCAGTTGAAACCGGAGTGGCTGGAGTACCTGCGCTCTGTTTTCTAGTCTGATGGATCGTTGAACACAACCGCCAATCAACGGCAGTTGCGCTCCATCCATTCAATAACCTTGTGCTGCAAGCGGATGCGGCTAATCGAAAAAGCATGATCACCCGGTATCAGTTCGGCCGTCAGATTGATATCCGCTACCTTTTCAAAGGCAGCGACAATTCGCGCTTGCACCTCCGGGGGAACCGACGTGTCTTCGCTTCCGGTAATCAGTAACACTGACCTGCCGGCAAAACTGCCGGCGAGATTGCGCACGTCGAACGCCGCGGCATTTGCCTGCAATTCGGCCAGCGCCTTGGAACCGTTGTAATTGTTGAGCATGAATAGCTGGTCGGTATACGTGGCAAAGCCCTGTTTTTCCTTATCATCCCAGGCTATATCCTGCTCAAAATTTGCCGCGGCGAGACCGACAACACAGACAATTTCCTTGTGCAGGGCTGTGGCCCGCAGTGCCGTGAAGCCACCCAGCGAATGCCCGACAATTGATAAGCGCCCGGTGTCTGCACGCAGTTCTTCAGCATTTTTACGAACATAATCAAGCACCGCCGTGACGTCATCCACCTGTTGTCCAATCGTGTAGTCGCCCTGGCTGCCCCACGCACCGCGATAGTGGAAAAATAAAACGTTGAACCCCGCGCGGCGAAGCGATTGAGCCAGGTCGAGGTTCTTCTCATTACCGGGGAATCCGTGTAACAGCAACACGGTGGGATGCGGACCCCTGCCGTTGGCGACGAGCATAAAGCCGGATAGCATCACATCCTGGCTTCGGGATCAAAAGCTCAGCAAAATCAGGTGGATAAGCAACATCAATGTCCTGCGGGTCCATGCTGACAGGATCGTACCCGGTCTCGCTTGCATGGAGGTTGGCGGCAAATACCAATAGACCGGTCAATATCACTGTGAGCAGCTTTCTGAACATTATTCTTAATACCTGTTGTTTGTCGTTCAATGAGATTAGACGCTTCGCCGCTCAAAGCCAATTGAATATTGCACTCACCGGGAACGCCCGGAACACGACCGGTAAATGCTGCAGGAGTTTTGCGCTTCATGCCGTTTGCCGATAAAAGTCATGACGGATGACGTCCGTCTTATTTAATTTGTCTGTGGACGCTAAGGATAGTCCGTGCAAACATGCGATACTTGACCGGCTTCATTCAGGCGCCCAGAAACATGCCAGACATTATCACGACGTCTCTTTTGCTTTTCCTTGTTGGCCTGGTCGCCGGGACCCTGAATGTCATCGCCGGTGGCGGCTCCCTGCTGAGCCTGCCGGTAATGATCTTTCTCGGTCTGCCACCGACGGTCGCCAACGGTACCAACCGCGTGGCCATCCTGATCCAGAATATTGGTGCATCCTGGAGTTTCCACCGCCGCGGACTGGTCTCCCGGGATTGGCTCATCATCGCGGTGCCACCTGCGCTGCTTGGGGCAATCTTAGGCACGATCGCGGCAGTCCAGATCGGAGAACTCGAGTTCCAGCGCTTGCTCGCCGTGATCCTGGTGGCGGCTTCGGCATGGTCGATATGGAACCCGATCAAGTTACAGCCCGAGGGTGACGCGCCTCTGCCTGTTGGCGCCAGGCGCTGGGCCTTCGTCGCAGCCTTCTTCCTGATCGGGGCCTACGGCGGCTTTATCCAGGCCGGCATCGGCTTCATCTTATTGGCGGCGACATCGGCGGCGGGTTTCAACATGATCCGCGGTAACGCATTGAAGGTCACCGTGGTGCTGGCCTTCACACCGCTGGCGCTGGTGCTGTTCGCATGGAACGGCAAAGTCGACTGGGCCATGGGTTTTGCGCTGGCGGCCGGGAATTTCCTCGGCGGCCTGGCCGGGGTCCACCTGCAGGTGCTGAAAGGCCACAAGTGGGTGCAGGGAGTGGTCACGGTGGTCATTATCATTTTCGCCATCCGCTTGTTATTTGCTGGCTGATGTTGATGGACGCCAGTCGCTGACATCAATTGGAATTCCGGTTCAGGTGAGTGGTTCCCGGTCTTAACTGCTGTCATCTGTACGGTGGGGCCGCTGGGGCGGATAGTTGGTTCCAGGACTCGGCGCAAGCCCTCCCTGGGGCCTCGATACTCGGCTTCCTGCCTCGTACGGTCCTGGAATCAACTACCCACCCCAGCAGCCGTCAACGCCGTGCGAATCTGTCAGAAACCATTGACCTACGATTTCGCACAAAGCCGAGGGGGTGTGGTGTCTTGTTTCAGGACCGTACGAGGCAGGAAGCCGAGTCCGAGCGTACAGGGACGTATTCACAGCGTGTCCTGAAACAAGACACCACACCCCCTTGGCTTCCCCACCGATCAATAGAAATCGGCAAAACAGTCCTGAAGAAAGATGCGGCATGGCCTCGGCGCCCAAACAGATTACGAGTCAATTCCCAAAAGCGGACAGCAGTAGATGCCTGCTGCTGCCTTTGGCAGGAACACCAACTCATTGCGGGTTTACTTTTGGGTATTGAAAAACCACTCAGTGGCGGTCCGCCCAGTCCTGTTCGAGCAGGCCAAGCATGACACTGTCCTGCCGTTGCCCGCTGACATACCAGCGTTCCCGAAAATACCCTTCGCGTTGAAATCCCAGTTTTTCGAGCAGGCCCAGGCTTGCCGCGTTGTTTGAATCCGTGTCGGCTTCGAGGCGGTGCAGACCCAGGCCGGAAAATGCGTAATTGATCATGGCTTCCAGCGCCGCGGTCATCAGGCCCATGTGCCAGTATTGACGGTTGAGGATGTAACCGACCTCGGCACGCTGGTTGTTTTCACTGTATTGCCACAACGTACACTTGCCAATGACCGTGCCGGTCTCCTTCCACTCGATCGCCCAGAACATGGCCGAGCCATCGTCCACGGCCTTGATATCCCGCAGCATGAGCTGGCGGGTTTCGTAGATGGTTGTCGTCGCAGGGGTGCCCCAGTACGCCATGGCAACTTCGTCGGAATAGACAGCATGCATATCAGCCGTGTCTGCCTCCGTCAGTTTCCGCAGACGTATGCTGGCGCCGTCGAGTGTCGGGGTTTCACCGGGTAATGGCATTTATGACTCCCTTAATCTGAAGGTGGGTTGGTCCGACGCGTCAATCAAACCCAGTCGACGCAGGTAATCACTCGCATCCCCGGCGTCCTTTTCAAACCAGGTCTGTGCAGAGCCGAGCCTGAACGTATATCCCCAACGGTCCATGTCGCCGAACATCCGCTTCCTGCCGAACTGGTCAAGCTGGTCTGCCAGCAGAATCTGCAGGTAACAGACCGCGTTTTCCTCGTCGTAATCACCGCCCGCGTTGGTGTCGAGACCCTCGCGCCGGTCTTGATCCATGCAGATGTAATGGCAGGTCTCATGCAGGATGGAATGCAAAGGCGTATCGGCCCGCACCAGCAGTTCATTTCCGATCAGTCCGGCTTCTTCATCACCCCAGAAACTGCCGGGGATCTCATCGCCCATGGGCACCGTGGTCAACTTCATCCCGTATCTCGACAGCAGCCTTGACACCGGTTCGCTGCCGACATCCGCCAGGCGCAGCACGTCTGCCTGGGCAACTGTCTGCTCGCGGGATTGTGAACTGGTTTCTTTCATTTATCTTTTGCGGTTAAAGTGACTATTGGAATATGGGATTACATACGCTCTGCGCTATTATGCTTGAGTGGCTGATTGCCGCAAGACATTTGAGGTTCCGCGAGATTCAACATGGATATGCTCCAGGGTAAATACCGGCCTATTGAATTGCTCAGATATGCAGGTCTTTTCCTGTGGTTTTGCGCGGGAATACCGCTGCTGTTAATGCGTTTGATCTATCCCCAGCCACTCTCCCTCGAATTGTACATCGCCTGGATCATGTTGCACGCCCTGTTCGGCCTGATGTACTGGAACCTGATGCAGTACCTGCCGGAGCGCACGTCCCTCACCAGTCGCCTGGTATATCTTTCGCTGTTGACCGTCAGTGCGCTGGCTATCAGCGCGGTCTCCCAATCGATGATGGGTGGCATCCTGCTGTTGATCGTAGCGGTGGTCCTGCCATGGCTGTTGAGTGTGGTGCCGGCGGTTAGCTGGCTGATCCTGCAAAACGTGCTGCTGGCGGTCACCATCGGCCGTCTGCCGCAGATGACCCTCAGTGACGCCTCGCTGGAAGCCGGCCTGTTTCTTGGCATGTCGATGTTTGCATTTGTCAGCTCGGTGGTGGTGCTGCGTCAAAACGCCTCGCGTGATGAACTGCGCAGGGTTAATTCGGAGTTGCAGGCGACGCAGACGCTGCTGGCTGAAAATACACGTATCGCCGAGCGCGTGCGTATTGCCAGGGAACTGCACGACCTGGTCGGACACCACCTGACCGCGCTGACACTGAATCTCGAAGTCGTCACCCACCTGGTCGATGGCAAGGTGCTCGAACACGTGCAACAGGCGCATTCGCTGGCCAGGCTATTACTTGCCGATGTCCGCGAGGTGGTCAGTGACATGCGCCGCGATGACCTGGTTGATCTCGCCGAAGCGCTGCATACCCTGATCGGTGGTGTGCCCAAACCGCGTATACATCTCGATCTGCCATCGGAACAGGTCAAGACCGAACCGGAACGGGCGCTGGTGCTGTTAAGGTGTGTGCAGGAAATGATTACCAACAGCGTGCGTCACGCCCAGGCGGGTAACCTCTGGATCCGGCTGTCGATGACCCGCGACGGTCTTGCCATGAGTGCGCGTGACGATGGCATCGGCGCCGACAAGGTGGCCGTTGGCAACGGTCTTTCCGGAATGGCCGAGCGTCTGAAACAATTGGGTGGTAAGCTTGAAATTGAATCTGAGCCGGGCGCCGGTTTCGCTTTGCACGCGTGGTTGCCAACCGATTTTTGAGCGCAGCCAAAATGAACATCAGGGAGAAACAGAAATGATAAGAGTGATGCTGGTTGATGATCAGAACCTGGTGCGCAAAGGGGTGCGCAGCCTGCTTGAGCTTGCAGATGACATGCAAGTGATCGCGGAGGCGCCAGACGGTATCGAAGCCATTCGCACGATTCCCGAAATCGCATCCCGACGTGGTTTTGCTGGACATGCGCATGCCGGGAAAATCCGGACTCGATGTACTGGAGCAGTTGTCTGCCGACGGCACTTTACCGCCGACCATTATCCTGACGACATTTGACGATGACGAGATGGTGCTGGCGGGTATCAAGGCGGGTGCCAAGGGCTTTCTGCTCAAGGATGTCAGCCTGGAAGAACTGGTGGGTGCGATCAGGACGGTTGCGCAGGGCGGGTCAATGGTCAAGCCGGCGGTGACACAGCGTCTGCTCAAGGGTCTGCAAAACATGCACACCGATTTTTCCAGCCTGGACAGGCCGGATCCGCTGACCGAACGTGAAACCGAAATTCTTCGCCTGATGGCGGGTGGATACAGCAACAAGGAAATCGCTAACTCGCTGGGTGTGGCCGAAGGCACGGTCAAGAACCACGTATCCAATATACTTTCAAAGATGGGCGTGCGCGATCGCACCCGGGCGGTGCTCAAGGCCTTCGAAATGTCTTTGTTATAGGTAGCCCGAGCATTGCACCGGTATCCCGGTCCTGCTGGTCCAGCCACGCCTAGGCTTGGGTTCCTTCACCCGTAGCGCTGCTAGTGTCAGTCCAGCCCGGCACCCAGCCGCGCCTGTCCTGCGCCAACATCCGGAGACTGTGCAATGCTGGGCTGGCTGTTGTCCGATAGGCTGTCTGGGGGTTAGTCAGGACGCCTTTTCGAGATTCTCGAACTGGCGTTTCAGGTCTTCTTTCGGGTTGGTCACAATGCGTTCCAGTGTTTCCACCCGTTCGCGTAATTCATTATCCAGGGCATCCAATCTGTCTTGCATGGCCTTGAGATCTTTCGAAATTTCGGCGTTGAGACGCCGTTTTCCCTTGTCCCTGAATATGCCAGCCAAGATACCGGCGACCGAAATCAAGGCGATTGCTGTCCACATGCTCATCGTTTTTCCTCCATTGACCGGATTTTAATATAAACGCGGCGCAACTGCCTGAATAGTGAGGAAAGTCATAGGGCCGGTTCGCCGGGCCGGTCGCTGCGGCGGATGCCTTCCGGTAGCGGATCATGGTCGGTCACTTCGATGTGGTCTTCAAAATGTACGCGGTCCATCAGGTAGCACAGGCAATCCTGCTGTATCACCCGGCGGTCGAGGGTCAGCATCGAGGGCATGATGTTGCGGACGGTTTCGATCTGGCCCCGGTCGAATCTCAGGTACTGGTGCGTGACATCGACGCCTTCGACGTCGGTGGCAATCAAAGGCTGCGATGGCCCACCGTTGATTTCACCGAGGGAAATCCCGCCGGGCAGTTCCTGGAAATTCAGGACATCCAGGTTTTCCCTGAATGTGATGTCGGTCGGAACTTGGCCGAAACCGAAAAAGGCTTCGTCATGCATACGGACGGTGGCGACCATGTGGAAGAGGTGAACGTCTTCGGGATCCACCGGGGTGGTCGGTATGTCGCTGAGGTGCAGACATGTTTCCAGGAAACCCAGGGTGTGGTCGATGCCTTGAACCACGCCGGCCTGGCCGCACTCCAGCGTAGCCGACGGGCAGAACCTTGAAAACGCCAGTGATTGCGTCCCCTGCGGCATGGTGAAATAAACCACCTTGGATGAGAAATAGGAAGCCAGGCGCAGAAATTCAGGACGTATGCGGTTTATCGCTGCATAATGCGGGTTCAGACCGGTGTTGTTATGAATGTCGACGGCGGCGATCGGTGCCAGCGAACGCGCCCGGTCGGTTACTTGCTGGAACAATTTTCCGATATCACTGTCTTCATGGTAGCCGCCCGGCCAGCAACGGTTGTAGTCGAGCTGGTCATCAAGGCGGCGCAGGCGGTATTTTGCGGCTTCCGTGTTACCGATCAGAATGGATAATGAGCGGGGTAATTGATCAAATTCATAATGGCTTTTCAATAAGTGCCTGACGGCTTCCCAGCCCGTCGTTTCATTGCCGTGCTGTAGAACGGTAACGAACAACGGCTGCGGATTTTGACCCGGCAGGTGAATAAGCGCGGGGCCAGTCAGGACTTATGTATTTCGGTTGCCGGCAATTCCAGGAGGCCTGCAGGCATATGGTCAAATTCGATGAGTTTCACTTTATAAAGGGCACTGATTTAAAGACGGCTAACGATACAGGCATTTTACTGGTCAGGATATAGCAGGCTTGAAAATATTTAAAGAGACCCGAAAATAGCATTCCCTGGAGCGGGCAGGGGTTAAACGGTACTAAAGTAAATCAGAAATACAATTGGATGAATCCATGATTGAAGCAAAATCTTTGTGTAAATCGTATGGCTTTTTCAAAGCTGTCGATGACTTGAGTTTTACGGTTGAAGCCGGCCAGATACTTGGTTTTCTCGGCCCCAACGGCGCCGGCAAGTCCACCACCATGAAAATGTTGACCGGTTTTCTCGCACCCACGTCCGGTACGGCCCTGATCAATGGCATTGACGTGGTGGAAAACCCGGTAGCGGCCCGCAAGAATATCGGCTACCTTCCCGAAGGTGCACCGAGCTACGGTGAAATGACGGTTCTGCAGTTCCTCACCTTTGTTGCCCGCGCCAGGTTGATAGACGTGAATGACGTTTCAGCCAGCGTCGAAAAAGCCATCGGTAAACTCAACCTGTCGAAGGTAAGACACCAGGTCATAGACACCCTGTCAAAGGGCTTCAAACGGCGTGTCGGCCTGGCTCAGGCCATCATTCACGACCCGCAGATATTGATACTCGATGAACCGACCGACGGTCTGGACCCCAACCAGAAACGCGAGGTCCGCGGTCTGATCAGGGCCATGGCGAAAGACAAGATTATCATCATTTCGACGCATATCCTGGAAGAGGTGGCGGCTGTGTGTAACCGCGTAATGATCATCGCCAACGGCCGTTTGCTGGCGGATGACAGCCCGCTCGGCCTGATTGCTCGCTCGCGTTATCACAATGCCGTTTCCCTGGTGGTCGAAGCGCCGGAAAAAGTTGCCAGTACCCTGGGTGAACTGGCCCAGGTTCGCAAGGTGGAAATCAGGGAAGGTGAATTGACCCTGTTCCCGAGCGGTGAAACAGGTCTGCTCGAAGCGGTGACCGCTGCGGTCAGGGAGAACGGCTGGCAGGTTTCCTCGCTGCGACTGGAAGCGGGCAGGCTCGACGAGGTCTTCCACAGTATTACCCGTGCGGAGGTATCGGCATGAGCGGCACCATCAACGTGATGCAAAGGGAACTGAACGGATATTTCGCGACCCCGGTTGCCTATGTCTTCCTGATCATCTTCCTCGTCATGACCGGGGTTTTTACCTTCTACCTGGGTAACTTCTATGAACGAGGTTTTGCTGACCTTGACCCGTTTTTCCGCTTCCACCCGTGGCTTTACCTGTTCCTGGTACCGGCGATCTCGATGCGGCTGTGGGCGGAGGAACGACGCTCCGGAACCATTGAACTGTTGCTCACCCTGCCTTTGACGACCTGGCAGGCGGTTTTGGGAAAGTTCCTGGCGGCGTGGTTATTCATCGGCCTCGCACTGGTTCTGACCCTGCCGATGTGGTTAACCGTCAATTACCTGGGTAATCCGGATAACGGTGTGATACTCGCGGCCTACATCGGCAGCTGGCTGATGGCCGGTGGCTTCCTGGCGATCGGTTCATGCATGTCAGCACTGACCCGCAACCAGGTCGTGGCATTTATCCTCAGTATCGTCGTGTGTTTCATGTTCCTGCTGAGCGGACTACCCATGGTCATGAACCTGTTCAATGGCTGGGCGCCGCAAATCGTCCTGGACGGCATTGCCAGCCTCAGTTTCCTGCAGCATTTCGCCGATATCACCAAGGGCGTGATCGATTTACGTGACCTGGTCTATTTTGCCCTGGTCATTGGATTCTGGCTGCTCGCCAATATTTTGATACTTGATGTAAAGAAGGCCGACTGATGAAACAAAAGATTCGTGCAGCTTATTCGGCAGGCAATTTGTTACTGCTGGCCATTCTGTTTGTAACCCTGACCATCCTGTCCTCCGCGTTTCTGAAGGGTATGCGTATTGACCTGACCGAACACGGTCTGTATACCCTCGACGAGGGCACGCGCAAAATCCTCAAGGAAATGGATGAACCGGTCAACCTGTACCTCTATTTTTCCGAGGACAGCAGTCGCGAATTGCCGCAGTTTCGCAGTTACGCGCGTTGGGCAGGTGAGTTAATGGAAGAATTTGCCCAGCAAAGTGGCGGTAAACTGACATTGCAAAAAATCGACCCGGTGCCATTTTCACCACAGGAGGACCAGGCGGCACAATACGGTCTGCAGGCCGTGCCGGTGGGGAGCACCGGGGATAGCCTTTATTTTGGCCTGGTGGGCACCAATTCGCTCGACGGCCTGGAAGTCATGCCTTTTCTGCAGCCGGACAAGGAAAAGTTTCTCGAATACGATCTCGCCAAGATGGTCTACTCCCTGTCGCATCCGAAACACAAGAAGGTTGGCCTGATTTCCGGTCTGGATATGAGCCCCGGCTATGATCAGGCAGCGCAAAAAATGCGTGAGGCGTGGGTCATCCATCAGCAGTTCAGCCAGTTGTTCGATCTGCAGGACCTGTCGCCTGACATCGCTGAATTGCCGGCTGACCTCGACCTGCTGGTGCTGGTTCACCCCAAGGATCTGAGTCAGAGCATGCTTTACCAGGTTGACCAGTTTGTTCTCAAGGGCGGACGTGTATTGGCCTTTATGGACCCCCTCGCGGAAGCGGATTTGGGTGGTGATCCCAATGATCCCATGGCGCGTATGCAAGCCGGTAGCAGTTCCACGCTGGGGCCATTGCTGAAGGCCTGGGGTGTCGGTTTTGATACCAACAAGGTTGTCGGCGACTATGCTTATGCCCTGCAGGTCAGCATTGGCCAGGGACAGCCGCCGGTGAGGCACCTGGGTATTTTGTCGGTCAGCCCTGATGGTATCAACAACGATGATGTGGCCACTGCGGACCTGCAGGCGGTTAATTTTTCATCAACCGGCTGGCTGACCCCGCTTGAATCGGCAACCACCAAGTTTGAGACGTTGCTGCAGAGCAGCGAGAACGCCGCACCGATAGACGCGGTGCGTCTCAGGTTTCTTTCCAACCCGCAGGACCTGATGAAGGATTTCCAGCCGACGGGCGACAGGTACACACTCGCCGCGCGTATTACCGGTCCAGGCCAAAACCGCATTCGAGAAACCGCCGGAAGGCGCGCCGGCAACGGAACAGCTAATGGCGTCGGGCGAGGCGGGGATCAACGTGGTGCTGTTCGCGGACACCGACATGCTGACAGACCGTTTGTGGGTGCAAAAACAGAATTTCCTTGGCCGCACCGTGACCAGTTCATTTGCCGACAACGGCACGCTGGTGGTGAATCTTGCTGACCAGTTGCTGGGTAGTTCCGATCTGATCGGCATCCGCACGCGTGCCAGCACCACCCAGCCGTTCGACCGTGTGGAAGCACTGAAACTTTCGGCAGAGACGCGCTTCCGCGATACCGAGGAACGGCTGCAGGCCGAACTCGAGGAAACCGAGCGCAAGCTCAATGACATGCAATCACTCAGACAGGACGGTGAACTGACCGTTCTGACACCTGAACAGCAGGATGAAGTACAACGCTTTGTCGACCGTAAAACGCAAATACGCAGCGAGTTGCGCCAGGTGCAGCATGACCTCTCCAGGGACATCGAGGCACTGGGTATGCGGCTCAAATTTATCAACATCGTGCTGGTGCCGTTGCTGATCGTGATTGCGGCGCTGTTCTTCAGACAAGTACGGCGCCGGCGCCGGGAGAAGGAGCAATCATGAAACGAAACTTCGTCTACCTGGCCGTGGTGACAGTGGTCGCGCTGGCCTTGCTCCTTTTAATCTCACCAACGGACGCGCCATCTGAAAAAACGTCCGTGAACGAGTTGCTGCTCCCCGGGATCGCCAGCCAGATCAACCAGGTGGATCGTGTTGAAATCGTCACGGCAGGCGATACCACGGTCGCAACCATGCTGAGAAAGGACGATGCCTGGCAGCTGGAACAGATGGATGGCTACCGGGCGGACTGGCCAAAATTGCAGGCGCTGCTGGCGGCGTTGGCCCAGGCCAGGGTGATCGAGGCAAAGACCGACAAACCGGAATACTACGCGCGCCTAGGGGTCGAGGATGTGAACGCGGCGAATGCCGGCAGCGTGCTGGTCAAGATTGGAATCGGTGATCAGAGCACCGGTATTTTGATCGGTCACGCCGCGGAAGGCAGGAAGGGCCAGTATGTACGTCTGCAGGGTTCAGCCGGCAGTGCCCTGGTGGACCGCCAATTTGAAGTTCCGGTTCAGACCCTCGACTGGGCGGATTCAAGGATCATCGACATCAACTCATCGGAAGTTGCCGAGGTTGAAATCATACATCCGACAAAAGAAAGGGTGCTTGTGACCAGGATTTCGGCCGACCAGACTGATTTTGACCTTGTGGGCTTACCGCAGGGCAGGGAGATCAAGAGCAGCTGGGCGGTGAATTCGCTGGGTTCTGTTTTTACGCTGCTGAATATGCAATCCGTCCGTCCGGCAAGCAGTGTTGACTGGACGAATGCGGTGAAATTGCGTCTGCTGACATTTTCCGGTGTGGAAATCCTGGCCGACCTGGTGGAAAACGGTGATGAATACCTGTTGCGTCTGCACGCCAGTCACCCCGCAGCGTCTGTTGTCCGGCAGGCAGAATCCGGGCCCATCGCCGGGTTGGAAACCGAAAAGCAGGAGCAGGCGGAAGTGCCTGCCGGGGACGAGGAAAAACAGCTTGTTGAGGATACGGACAACAAGACCGCCGAAGATGTGGAAAAGCAGGCTGCCGCTGATGTCAAAAAACAGGTTGAGGATATCAACAAAAAAGTCGCTGGCTGGGCTTACGGTATCGACAAGCAAAAATATCAAAACATGGTTAAAAAGCCGGAAGACCTGCTAAAGCCATTGAAGTCTTCGTGAACGCACCCGCCCGTCACGTTGCGCTGGCCGGGGCGCTGTTGGCCCTGTCAGCCGTCATACTCGCGGCTATGGGCAGCCATCTTTTCGACATGAACGGTATGCAGGGTCTTTGGCAAACGGCGTCGATCATTCACCTGTTCAATGCGGCCGGATTGATCGGGCTTGCCGCGTGGCTGGCCGGGCTGGAGTCATTTCCGCTAAAGTGGGGCGCATGGTTAATTGTCTCCGGCACCGTGGTTTTCTGCGGCAGTATTTATCTGCACGTGATAACGGGGCATACACTGCCGGCGGTGACGCCGGCGGGCGGACTGTTGATGATGACCGGTTGGCTATTGTCGGCCGTCGCCTTTTTACGTAAATCATGAGTCGCCTGCGCTATAACCGTCACCACGCCATCGACACGCTCAAATCGAGCTGCCCGCAGATGGCGGACCTGATCAATGAGAAAGGCCCGTTCAGCCTGCGCGTCAAACGGGAAACCGACCTGTTTACCTCGCTTGCCAGCGCCATCGCCTACCAGCAACTTTCCGGCAAGGCTGCGGCCACCATTTATGCCCGTTTCGAGTCATTGTTCGAAAATAATAAACCGGTGGCGGCCGAGGCCGTCAATCTCTCCGTTGCGACCCTGCGTTCGGTGGGCCTGTCGAATAACAAGGCGCTGGCCATCCTTGATCTTGCCGAACATACCTGTTCAGGCAGCTTGCCGGATACGCGCAAAATGGCCAGCCTCGACGATGATGCCATCATCAAACACCTGTGCAAAGTTCGAGGTATCGGGCCGTGGACGGTGCAGATGCACCTGATTTTTTCACTCGGCCGTCCCGATGTCATGCCGGCGACCGACCTGGGTATCCAGAAGGGTGTCCAGCAGACCTACCGGCTTGCCGGCCTGCCCAAACCGGACGAGGTCCTCGAGGTAACCCGACATCTTGCCCCCTATCGTTCCGTCGCCAGTTGGTATTTTTGGCGTTGTGTCGACGATTGACCTCTTCAAATCTGAAGTCGCTTGAATAAAGCGGCAAAATGCTTCATCTTGTAAACTTGGTTCGGTTCACGGGACTTGCACATGAGCTTACTCGACCACTTTATCCTCCAGCATTGCCAGGTTTCCCTCTTACAGGCGGAGCTTTTACGTGTGTCGCGTGAAGGTTCGATGCAGGACGCCAAGGTCGAATTGAACCTGACGCCACGCCTGATGGAAATGGACTCGGGTCAAAACCTGCCATCCTACCAGGTCAGTGCAAGACTGAACTGTATCGGTGGTGGTGCTGATAACATGGGGCCGGCGTTCAGTGCAAAAGTGGCTCTGGAAACGGTTTATCAGCAAATCTCCGGCCACCCGATCGACATATCCGAGTTTACCCACCACCATTCGAGCCTGGCACGGCAGCTATACCCTTTACTGGCGCAGGAATTGCGTGGATTGCTGACGCGTATGGGGCTGACCAATATCCAGTTGCCGTTTGATCTGAACCCCAGCTCAAAGAAAATCAACGTATCCCGTGACGAGGTTCGCAGCCGCGTGCATTGAAGATTCACCCGGCGCTTGGTTTCTGCCGTGTTTCAGGGTTGGGAATTATTACGGCTGGGGGTCTTCAATGGTCTGGCCCACCGGGTAAAAACATTTGAACGTGTGGCCGTCCGCATCCGTTGTCGTTTCCGGAAACGCAAGCCTGCACCGCTCCTGAACCCGCGGGCAGCGGGTGTTGAATTCACAACCTGCCGGTCTTTGCAACAGGCTGGGCACTTCACCGCTCAGTTCGATCCTGTCCAGTCTCAATTCCGGATCGAGGCAGGGGTTCGCAGACAGCAAGGCGGCGGTATAGGGGTGGCGATGATGTTTGAATACCCGTTCTGAATCACCCTGTTCGACAAAACGTCCGAGGTACATGACGGCCATCTGATCGGCCACGTGACGCACCACGTTGAGGTTGTGGGTGATCAGCATGATGCCCAGACCCATGTCCTGTTGCAGGCGTGCGAGCAGGTTCAAAACCTCGCCCTGGATGGATACATCCAGACCGGCTGTCGGTTCATCGGCGATCAACAGATCAGGGTTGAGGGCCACCGCGCGGGCGACGCCGACCCGTCTTGCCTGGCCGCCGCTCAACTGGTGCGGGTAACGGTCGGCCAACTCTTCATTGAGGCCGACCAGCGACAAAAGGCGCAGCGCCTGTTTTTCCGGATGCTTCTCCCCGGTCTTGTGAATCAGGAACGGTTCGGCCAGGGCCTGCCTGATCGTCATCCTCGGGCTGAGTGAGCCAACCGGGTCCTGGAACATCAGGGAGACCTTTTTACGCTCGGGATTCAGTCGGCCCCGCTTATCCCGTTGCAGTTCGCGGCCATTGAAGTGCACCTCTCCAGCCAGCACAGGCGCGAGGCCGCACAGGGCCATCGCCAGCGTGGTTTTACCCGATCCGCTTTCACCCACGATGGCGATGGTCCGCCCGCGTTCGATGTCGAGCGATACACCGTGTACCACGTCCACGTACGCCGGTTTCCCGCCGCGCCGCGACAGCAGGCTTCCCGGCAACCGGTAACGCACCCTCAAGTCACGTACGCTGAGCAGTTTGTTCATGAAGCCAGGTCCGCAAGGTGGCAGGCGACCCGCTGCCGGTCACCGCGCAGGACCGGGCGCTCCTGGGCACAGCGCACGATGCTCTTTTCACAGCGCTGCCTGAAAATACAGCCCGGGGGCAGATCGACCAGGTTTGGCAGACTTCCACCGATGACCGGCAACTGACGTGTGCGTTGCTGAATCCGGGCCGGGTCGCATTCGAGTAATTTTTGCGTGTACGGATGACGTGGTTTGAAGAACACTTCACGCGTGGGGCCGCTTTCACAGACTTCGCCAGCATACATGACGATGACTTCGTCACACAGTTCGGCGATCACACCGAGGTGGTGTGAGACAAACAGGATCGAACAGCCAAAATCGCGCTGCAATTCCTGCAGGCGGTGGATGATTTGTACTTCGAGCGTCGCATCGAGCGCCGTGGTGGGTTCATCGGCGATCAACAGCGAGGGTTCGGTCATCAGCGCCATCGCGATCGCCACCCGCTGCCGCATGCCGCCGGAGAGTTGATGTGGATAACGTCCCAGCTGGGTCACGGGGTCGGGAATACCAACCCGTTCGAGCATCATCAGCGAACGCGCCTTTTTGTCAGCACGGCCCGCACCGCTGCGATGCTGCACATCGGCCATTTGCCGGCCGATGTCGAGTACCGGGTTCAGGCTGGTCATCGGGTCCTGGAAGACCATGGAGATTTCATCACCTCGCAGGGAACGCATGTCATCCCGCGACAGGCCCAGCAGGTCCTTGTCCTTGAACACGATCGAGCCGTTGTCAACCTGTGCGTTCGGCGCAAACAGACGCATGATGATTGATATCAAAGTCGACTTTCCGCAACCGCTTTCACCGACAATGCCGATGATCTTGCCTTCCGGAACAGTAAAACTGACATGCCGCAGCGCCTGCAACAATCCCAGCTCTGTGCGGTAGCTGACCGAGAGATCGCGAATTTGCAGTACCGGCGTGGTCATTCGGCCTTGCCACGCAGTTTCGGATCAAAGATATCCCGCAGTGATTCGCCGAAGAAGGTGAAGCCCAGGGTCACGGCGATCAATGGCAGACCGGCGGCGATGAGGGGCCATGGCGAATTCCTCAGGTAGGAATAACCGTCATTGAGGATGCTGCCCCAACTCGGCGTCGGCGGACTGACACCCAGCCCGAGAAAACTCAGCCCGGCCTCCATGCCAACCACGGCCGGTACGTCCATTGATGCCAGGATCAGCATCGGCGCGGCGATATTCGGCAGAACGTGGTCACGCAGGATGCGCAGGGTGGAAGCGCCCATGGCGCGCTCGGCGAGGATGAAATCGCGCCCACGTAGCGCCTGCGTCTGGGTGCGGACCACCCGCGCATATTGCGGAATGGAGGTGATGATGATCACCCCGATCACCGTGTTCAGCGATGGCCCGGTCAGGGCGATAATGGCCAGCGCGAACATGATGGTCGGAAAAGATCGCACCGTGTCAAAGGACACCACCAGGATGCGGTCCAGCCAGCGGGGTCCGAATCCGGCCAGCATGCCGAGCACGAAGCCGATGGCCATCGACACGGATATGGCCAGCAGTGAAACCTTGAGGGCGACCCGGCCGCCGAACAGCACGCGTGAAAGGATGTCCCTGCCCAGTTGGTCCGTGCCCAGCCAGTGCGCGGCTGAGGGACTGCTGAGCCGGTCCAGGACGTTGACATCAAACGGATCGTAGGGCGCCAGCCAGGCGGCAAACACCGTTACCAGCAGCAGCAGGCCGACCAGCACAAAACCGGCCATCCCCAACGGATCCTTTTGCAGGCCCTTGAAGGTTTTGACCACCGTGTTTGAAATCCCCGCCATGTTCAATTACCCCGGCCTTCGCGCAGACGCGGGTCGAGCAAGGCGTTGATGATGTCTGAAACCAGTGTGCTCAGAACAAAAAATCCGGTGGTCACCAGCACGGCGCCCATGACGACCGGATAATTTCTTGATACCACGGCCTCATACAGGAGTTTGCCTATGCCGGGTCGTGAAAACACGATTTCGGCAAACAGTGCGCCGGACAGCATACTGCCGATGCCCAGACCCAGGATGGTAACGGTGGGCAGGATGGCGATACGCAGGGCATAGTGAACGATGATGGTGCGTTCAGGCAGCCCGAATGCCCTCGCTGTGCGTATGTGGTTCTCCTCCATCACCTCCAGCATCGATGCCCGCACCAGGCGGGCGATATAACCCACCCAGCCCAGGCCGAGGGCGATGGCGGGCAGGACAAGATGGCGGGCCTGGTCCGCGTAGTTTCCGCTTTCGCCCGCGCCGATGGCCGGAAACCAGCGCCACTTGACCGCCAGCCAAAGCAGCAGGTACAGGGCCACGACGAAGGATGGAATGGCGATAAACGCGACCGACATGATGCCGGTCAGGCGATCCAGCAGTGAATTTCTGCGGATGGCCGAGAAACAGCCCAGTGGTATTCCCAGCAGGCTCGCACCGCCGATGGCAGCCAGTACCAGCATCAGCGTATAGGGCAGTTGTTCAAAGACGATGTCGGCCACCTTGCGGTTCGAAAACGGATCCACGCCGAGGTCACCGTGGGCGACGCCGGTATAAAATCTACCCAACTGGACGATCATGGGCTGGTCCAGGCCCATGCGCCGGGCAAGATCGGCCTTGAGTTCCGGGGTCGCCCTCGGGCCCAGCATCACGCTGGCCGGGTCACCCGGCACCATGTGGATCATGCCAAACAACAGGCTGACTGCCAGCAAAAGCACGAGCAGTGAGGTCAGGCCGCGCCGCGCAATGAATTTTCCCATGCTCGTCAGGCGGTCCAGTTCGCAGGGCGGAATTCGCGCAACTGGGCATATCCGTCGGGACGGAATACCGGCTGAATGCTGTTGCGGATGATTTCCGGCATGATGCCGTTGGTCAGAAACCGGTAACAGCCGGACTCCTCCATCAGGTCCTGCATGCGCTGGTACATCCTGCTACGTTCGGAATCATCGGTGGTTGCTATGGCAAGACCGTTCAGACGGTCGAATTCTGCATTGCTGAAGCGTTCCCAGTTCCAGATACCCATCTGTGCGGAAATAAACCAGGTCATGGAGTAATATGGATCGGCCATGCCGATAAAGTCCTGCACGAACAACTGGACATTGCGCCATTGGTCACCCAGCTATTGCCTGCCGATGGTGATAAAGGTACTGGCATCCTGCGCATGGATTTCGACTTCGATGCCGACCTTCTTCAAGGACCATTGGATCACCTGGACCGCCGTCAGATCGCGGGCCTTGCTGGAGACATCGAGCCTTAAGCGTAATGGCAGGGAAACCCCGGCTTCCCTGAGCAGGGCCCTGGCGCTGTCCGGATCACCACCTGGCGGGATCAGGGCCTTTTCACGGTGGCCGGTCATCCCCGCGGGGATCGGCCCGGTGGAAACCGGCGCAAGTCCGAACCAGGCGGCTTCCAGCACCGCTTCCACGTCAATCGCATATTGAATTGCGCGGCGGATGCGGATGTCCTTCAGGGCCGGATTTTCCTGGTTCATGCCGAGCCAGAAATTCCGCCCGGACGGCAGTACGCGTATCGAACTGTCCGGCGGAGGGTCCCTTTCAAATGGACCTACGGTCTCAACTGAAATCTGTGCGCAATCCAGTTGCCCGGCTTCATAGGCCATCTCGGCAGCCTTGTCATCGGCCATCGCGTAAACGTGTATTTCTGCAAAAGGCGCTGGTTCGCCCGCCCACACGGGGTTTCGCTCCAGCACGGTTTTACGCTGCGCCTGCCAGGACTTGAAACTGTAGGGGCCGGAACCGCAGGGCGGTTCGGTCGTGAAGCGGCCGCCAACGGCAGTGACGGCCTTACGCGACATGATCACGCCACTGGGTCCGGCCAATGCGATCGTCGTGAATGCCGCATAGGGAGCCTGCAGAACAAACGTGCCCGAATAGCGGTCATGGACCTCGACGTGACTCAGGGGCCCCATGTCAGGCAGGTTGAGTGCGTGCATCGCCGGATCGATCATGCGTTCAAAGGAGAACTTGACGTCATCCGCCGTCATCTCGCCAAAGCCGTTGTTGAACATCTGGCCGGGTTTGAGGCGGAAGTCGTAATGTGTCGGATCCCTCTGTTCAACGAATTCGGCGGCGTCGGGCCGTGTTTGCCAGCTACCGCCGGACTTGAACTGCAGGAGAGTCTGATATATCGCTGTGTAGACGAGACCTTCGGCGGTGGAAACCGAACTGACCGGATCGAAAGTGCTGATATCCATGTAGTTGCGGATGTGCAGTTGATCCTGCCGCGTGGCGAGGCAGATACCTGGAAAAACTCCAGCGGCGAGACCGGCCAGGGAAAAAGAGGCGCATTGCAGAAACGACCGGCGGGACGGGTCGGGCAATTGCGGATGTACTTTCTTCTTCATTATCTTCTACTATTGTTCACGGTCACGGGCAAGTCAAAAATATCTTCCCCGGTCGTTGTTTGCGCAGTCCGGCGGGCTGCCGGATTTTTTGCACACGTCCATTTCCACGGGCTTGTTGCTTTTCAAACGGAGCACCCGATGCAGCGTATTAAAACCGATTTCCCCTATGCGATCCGCGAAATCGAAAACACCTGGATTCCACTTGCTGACGGTACCCGTCTTGCCGCCCGTATCTGGCTTCCGCTCGAGGCGGACAAGCAGCCGTTCCCTGCCTTGCTGGAATACATCCCGTACCGCAAGAATGACGGAACCGCCATGCGTGACGCCATCCGCCATCCCTACCTGGCCGGACACGGCTACGCCTGTGTCCGCGTTGACATGCGTGGCAGCGGTGAATCCGACGGTATCCTCTACGACGAGTATCTCAAGCAGGAACAGGACGACTGCCTGGAAGTGATGGACTGGATCGCCGCACAGCCCTGGTGTGACGGCAGCATTGGCATGTTCGGCAAATCCTGGGGTGGATTCAACGCCTGCAGGTCGCCGCCCGCCGCCCGCCGCAGCTCAAAGCCCTGATCACCATCGGCTTCACCGACGACCGCTACCACGATGACGTGCATTACATGGGCGGCTGCGTGCTGGCCTCGCAGATGCTGCCCTGGGCGACGGTCATGTTTGGCTTACAACGCGCAGCCGCCGGATCCGCGCTGGGTGGGTGAAAAATGGCGCGAAATGTGGCTGGAACGGATGGAAAAAACACCGCCATTCGTCGAGGCCTGGCTGCAGCACCAGCGGCGCGATGCCTTCTGGAAACACGGCTCGGTGCGCGAGGATTACAGCGCGATCGAGGTGCCGGTCTATGCGGTCGGTGGCTGGGGCGATGCCTACAACAACTCGATCCCGCGCATGCTCGGCGGGCTTGTCGGTGCCGCGCAAGGGCCTGATCGGCGCCTGGTCGCATAACTACCCGGAAGAGGGCGTGCCGGGCCCGAACATGGGCTTCACCCAGGAAAGCCTGCGCTGGTGGGATCACTGGCTGAAAGGCAAGGACACCGGCGTGATGGCCGAACCCATGCTGCGTTGCTGGTTCTGGAGAGTGAACCGCCGGCGACTTTTTACACCGAACGCAAGGGGCACTGGGTGGCCGATCCGTCATGGCCGTCACCCCATATTGGCGAAGCAGGTGTTGTATTTGAACAGCGATGGCGCGGCCAACGTGCTGGCGGAAACGCCGGCGCCGGCACAGCACACTCACCTTCACGGGCCTGCTGAGCCACGGCTTCCAGACCGGCGAATGGGGCAATTTTGGCTCCAAGGGTGAGTTTCCGCCCGATCAGCGTTCCGCGGATGGCGAATGCCTCGCCTTCACCTCGGCGCCCGTCGACCGAACCCGTTGCGATTCTGGGCAATCCCGAAGTGGACCTGGCGCTGGCGGTGGACAAACCCAATGCGCTGGTCGCCGTGCGCCTGTGCGACGTGGCGCCCGACGGCGCATCGGTGCTGGTCTCCTGGGGCCTGCTCAACCTGACCCACCGCGACAGCCACGAGAATCCTGCGCCGCTGGAACCGGGCAAGCGTTACCGCGTGACGGTGCAGTTGCGCATGATGGGCTACCAATTGGCCGCCGGTCACCGCTGGCGGGTGGGTATTTCGCCGACCTACACGCGGCACGCCTGGCCCTCGCCGGAAATGGTGCGCTTGAGCCTGTTACAGCGGTGAGGGCTGCCGACTGCGTTTGCCCGTGCGCGCGCCGCAACAGCCGATGTCGCAGCTTCCGGTCTTTCCGCCGGCCGAAATTTCGCCGCCGCTGGCGGTTTCCAGGTTCGCGTACGTCAAGGCGGCAAACATACCGTCACCCAAGACCAGGTGGATGGCTGGACGACGATGACCCAGGTCAACGATGAAGGCCGTCTGCGTTTCCTGGACAATGGCCTGGAAACGGATCATTGCAGCACGGAAATCTTCAAAGTGCAGGGAGGGTGATCCGCTCTCCACCAGCCAGCACATTCGAACCGTGATCGAATTCCAGACGCGACGACTGGCGGGTGCGCATGGAGACCGAAAGCCTGATGACGGCGGATGCAAGCATATTTTCACCTGTCCAGCCACATCGATGCCTACGAGGGAGAAACCCGGGTGTTCACGAAATCCTGGACACGCGCCATTCCCAGGGATTTGGTTTAGTCCCGGGTCGGCGGTAATGATAAATTGAATGGTTGTCTTCGGTGGGGCGCCGGGGTGGGGACTGACTCCCGGGACTCGCCGTCAACACGTCCATGTGGGCTCGATCGCAACGTCCTGTCGCTCACGGTCCCGGGACTAAGTCCCCACCCCGTCACTGGAAACTCGTGTGCAAGGCAGAAACTTTTGAGTTAGTGACAATTCAACTCTGATCCCTGCAGTCCGGCCAGCTTGACCATGTTCATCGTCTGCTGCCCGTCGATGCCGTCGAATGTCGCCGTCGCGTGCCCGCAGTCGGCGAAGTTGATGGTCAGCGTGCCCCAGACCGATTCGGTGATGTCATCGCGGGTGAAGCCACCAAAACGGCCACCGCTGGCGAACAGCATGTCGACGACCATCGGTTCGCCCATCTTGACCGGTCCGATGAAATTGCCGATCAGCCAGAGCCGTTCGGAGTTGTTCTTGTAACCGTAGAAAGACAGGATCAACTGTTGGTCATTGACCGGGTGCAGCACAAAACCCTGGCCCGATGTGGCCGGGTCGTACCAGCTGCCGGTCAGGCCGGCCGCTTCAAGGCTTGGGTGGGGTCTGGTAATAGAAGCAGTCCATTCCCTCCAACTTGGTCAGGCGCACCATGTTCAGGGTCTGCTGGCCATCGATGCCGTCGAACTCGGCGGTGGCCTTGCTGCAGGTATTGAAGGTGATATCCATGGTTCCCCATGGTTTCTCGGTGATGTCATCGCGGCTGAAATTACCGAAGTTGCCGCCCGAGGTGACATACATGGTGACCTCCTGCGTATGCCCGGTCTCCAGTTCGTTTTCGGCGACCCCCGTCAGCCACAATGGCTTGCCGTCGTTTTCGAATCCATAGAAGCTGAAAGCGGTCCGCTTGTCATCGATCGGGTGCAGCACGAAACCCTGGCCGGAGGTGGCGGGGTCGTACCAGGAGCCGGTCACCGGCGCCAGGCGCGGAACAGGCTTGATGACGGCATCGGGCATTTTTCTCAGCGCCATGCCGGTCACTGCGTCTTCGCCGTAGAAGTAGATGTCATTGCCGATGTGGCGGAAGTAGTCCGCGTCGGTGACGACGTGGGTGTCATCGGCCATCAACAAACCGGCCTCGTTAAAGTTCCAGACCCAGACTCTCGAGTTGCCATCATCACCGATTTCCTGAATATACGCATGACTGAAATATTCCCCTGAACCGACGAACCTGAATTCGGAAACTACCCAGTCAGATGGCAGCTTGAACGGCAGTTCCTCCGCCGAGGTTTCACCCAGTTTGAACAGGCGGTTGTTGTCCAGTACCAGTGCACTGTTGTTGAGAACGGCCGATGTTGTGAGATGTCCGGGGACCGCATCGCCGGCGAGGATTTTGTAAACTGCACTGGCTTCTTTACTGATGCGCAAGATGGGTATGGTGGTGTACTCATGCGTGTCGATAGCGTATTGCGCTTCGCGCGTATGCACGAAACCACCCCTGGTATTGTATTCACGCCAGGGACCATTGTGGGGAATCCGTGTGATGGTCTCTCCATCGGTGATGAAATAAGCTGATTCGTACTCATCCGATTCATTCAACACGTTCGCATTGAAGACTTGGGATTCATCAAAATAGAACCAGCGGTTGTCCTGTAACCGGTTATCGCTTACCAGCGAGCTTTCCGGGCCGGGCACCAGGTCAGCCAGTAAACGGTATTCTTCGCCGTCGAAAACCCAAGGTTCACGGCCGTGGGTATCGTCTTCTATAACCACGATCAATTTATCGAACAGCGTGTTGAATTCATCGACACGGCCGTTGTCTGGCAACGTAACCTGGGGTTCCGGACGCATGCTTATGCCATCGGTTGAATAAAAGCCACCCGGCTTATAGTTTCGGTGTGCCGTGAAATAGTAACGGCCCATGAAGTCGGCTTTGCTCAGGGGTATCAAGCTGAAGCCGTCCGGTTCAGGCTCGGATTCCTGCACCTGCTCGACGTTATAACCATCCGTGCGCCACAGCCGTTTATTGAGGTAACCCTCGTCGACACCGAAGTAAAGCCAGCCGTTGTATGGCGCGTAGTACCCGAAGTTGGAACTAATATTCGCATCCAGCGCGCCCTGGCGCAGGTCGGCCAAAAGTGCGTGCTGGCCACCCGGGTCAAGCCGCCACAGTTCGCAGCCGTACTCGTCCACAAAGATCTGCGCGAGCAGTACGCCGTTGATCTCGGCGATGCCTCGGCAGTCCCCGAAAAGCTCCACGGAGCTTTCAAAGGCTTTTACCACCTGCGACTGCTGGTCGGTGACTGTAGCCGGTTCACAGGCATTGCCGGTGCCATCGCCATCGGTGTCCTGTTGGTCTGGATTGGCAACAGCGGGGCAGTTGTCTATTTCATCCCTGATGCCATCGGAGTCGCTATCAGTGTCATTTTGTGGGTCGCAGGCATCACCAACTCCATCACCATCAGAGTCGCTCTGGTCGGCATTTGCTACTGCTGGACAATTGTCCTCAGCATCAGGAATACCATCACCATCAGAATCACTGCTGGCTGAAGCAAGTATTTCTTCAACCGAGTTACAGCCATCAAGATTTGAATACATCAATACATCGTGGCCGATATCCGGTATGCCGGCTTCTCCTGGACCGGGACCTGGATCACCATGATCCACGTCATCAACCAACGTGACAAGACCAGTGCAATCACCGAGGTTAGCGTTATAGTCCAGATCAAAGTTTCCCCCCACGCTGTTCAGCGCAGAAAGGCCATTCAAATCAGTTAATGCTGGGTTCCAGTCTATTTGCAGTTTACGCCCAACATTTGTAAGTGCAGCAAGCCCGTCAACATTAGCCAAATTAGTATTGTATGAGATAATTACCCCGCCACCCACACTGGAGAGTGCAGACAGCCCATTTAAGTTGATTAGCGACTCATTGGTGCTAATTTCTAAGTCAGAAACGACTTCGGTGATTGAGGACAAACCATCCACATTGGCCAAGGAGTAATTGCCCGCAATCCCAAGATACTCAGCGTTGCTAATTGAGGACAACCCGTCCAAATTCGCCAATGCATAATTTTCAAAAATCCCGATCCTGTAAACACTCCCGGAAATGGAAGAAAATCCGTCGATATTTAACAACGATCCATTGTTACTGACGGCTACGCCATCGGGGGCTTCAGTGACCTGGGACAAGCCATCAATGTTGATCAGCGCATGATTCTTATACAAATATATGCTATCCCCCACGCTGGTCAGTGATGCCAGACCGTTTATATTGGCCAGTAATGCATTTTCGCTAATAGACAAATGACCGCCTACGCTGACGAGCGATGACAATCCGTCGAGATCCGTTAACAGGTCACTGCGATCGATTTCTAAATTACCTCCAGTACTGACAAGGCCAGATAACCCATCCAGGTCTTGCAAAAGATCACCTTGAATACGAAAGTTTCCTTCTACATTGGTGAGAGCAGACAGTCCGTCTAAATTGTTCAGCGACGCATTAGCCCTAATGACGACATCGTTTTTTACGCTGGTTATGGAAGACAGTCCATTGACATTGTCCAAAGATGCATTCCCATAGATATTGAGAGAAGAGATAGAGCCATTCATTTCAAGTAATCCGGAAAGCCCATCCAGATTGGTCAATGAATCGTTGTAGGTAATCCGGATGTACTGACCAACGCTGGTGAGAGAGGAAAGTCCGTCAATATTTGTCAACGCTTCGTTATCGAAAATTTCTAGCCCACCAATACTTTCGAGGGTGGATAAGCCGTCCAGGTTCTGCAAAATCGCATTGCCGGCGATTCGCAGTCCGGTTGCCAGGTTTACGAGCGAGACCAGCCCACTCACATCTGTCAAAAGGTCGTTGTCGTTTATCGATAGCGAAGCTCCGTCGACGCTTGTAAGCGCACCCAATGCATCCAGATTCGTCAACGCTGTGCCGCCAATTGACAGCCCGAGTCCCACGCTGATTAGACCGGATAATCCATCAATGCTGGCCAGCGATCCATTGCCGGAAATCAATATTCTGCCATCCACGCTTGTCAACCCGGACAGCCCGTCTGTATTCAACAACGAATCGTTGTATGTAATTTCAATGATTCGATCGCTGTTGATGTTCGTCAGCCCTTGAAGTCCGTCGATGTTGGTGAGTAAATCGTTTTGGGAGACTTTTATATCCTTACCAACAGAGGTTAAACCTGATAGCCCGTCCAGATTGGGCAGTATTGGATTGAATTCTAAAGTCAAATATCCGTTTACCGTGGTAACCCCCGATAAACCGCTTAAATTTGAAATATCCGCACCATGAACAAATAAACTACCGGTCACGGTGTCACATGCCCCGCCGCCGCCATATGTTGCCTGAAAATTGTCAACCTCGGCCTGGGTGGAGAGTGTGATAGGGGCCTGCGAACAATCCGCCGCCAACACATCGCCAGCGCAGCAAAACATCGCAAGCAACAGACATGCGATGCCAATGAGTGAATTGAATAGTCTGTGTTTTTTATTTGTTTTTAGGTTTGAGATTCGCATTCCTGCCCCTTCCATGTGAATGATGTTTTTTGGATTGTTTTAGCGGGTATTGGTACGGGATTTGTTTCTGCCGGGATGTAGCGGACTAAACTGAGATATTTGCGAGCTGTGCGGTCATAAATCCCGGCGGGTTGTGATTCGATGATTTCGGGGTTGAATACTGCGCCGTTTGAATTGATCAGGTATTGAATAACAACGTAGCCGCGGCCGGAAACGGATTTAAAACCAGGGGATGCCCTGAACGAGACCGTTTCGTTACCTGCTTGCCAGAAATCCTTTAGCTGGTCTTCGGTAACGACCTGGATATCGGTTGCGAAGTACGTCTCTGGCACGCTTGTGCAAGCGTAAAGACCAACAGTAATGAGCAATGCGACAATTCCCTTGCGCACACGCTTCTCCTTCAACACAGTTATCAACTCCACCCAACCTAAATATACCAGTTTTGCAGGGTAATCGGTTGATGTATATCAGCTGTGGATGAGGTGAGAAGTGTTAATTGCAACGTTCATCCACAAATGCCATGCAAGTTTGAAACGAGCCGATCCCAGGCAACTGCACCTCGGCAATTGCTCCTGCATCCCTGCAGTCGTGCGCGTCCCTGCGTCATACGCGGTGCTATCCAGAGAGGCACCCCAGCTTCAGCCTAACGAGAATGCATTTCACTGACGCCACTGCTGTGTGAGTAACCGCATAGCCAGTGGGGTGCAGTACCTTGCTTCAGGACCGTGCGAGACAGGAGTCGAGCCCGAGCTTACATGGACGTATTCATAGCGTGTCCTGAAGCAAGGTACTGCACCCCGCTGGCGCCCCGGCAGAACTCCTGAGCAATTTCGTGTCAAACGCGGTGCTAACCTGAGAGGCACCGCTCCTGCGCATCCCTGCGCCCGCGGTGTACCGTTCATCCTGAACATAACCGCTCCTCGGCACCTACCGTTGCATCCTGAACGTAACCGCTCCTGAAGGCGCCTACTCTGGTGCTCTACCTCCTTGTACCCTGCAGTCGTGCGCATCCCTGCGCCAGCGGTGTACCGTTCATCCTGAACATAATCCCGAACATAAAAAAAGGTGCGCCGAAGCGCACCTTTGTCCCCCCTGTTACAACAGGAATATCAGAAATCCTGCAAGGTCCAGCCGTGTGTCCAGGCTGCTGCTCCGGTATCGGAGAAAGCACCGATGTAATCGACGGCGTCAAAGAACGGACCGAACGCTTCCTTGTCGATCGGGTAGCCGTGCAGATAACTGGCCGATGCCGGCGGGAACGGTCCGCTCAGGTTCGGGTTCATCTGCATGTTACCCGGCTGCGCCTGAAACCAGGATTGAACCGTCCATGGATCACCCGCTTCCTCAACGAAGGGTGTGGCGCAGTTGATAATGGTGTTTTCCATGGTCAGGTTTCCGCTCAGGGAGTTTGGCGGTGTACCCGCATTGGCAAATGTCGAATCGCTGTCGATATCGATACAAGTGCCAAAGCCCGTGAAAATGGTGTTGGTAACCTTGACACCGGTACCGCGGCGGAACAACGCGCCGTTGGTGTCAGGACGGCCGATAAACGTGGCATTGGCAATCCATGGTTTGGCGCGCTTCTCAGCATCATTGTTGGCCTCGAGGTTATCCGCCTCGATACCGTTGTCCGAACCGATTTCGATATTGCTTTCCTGTACCACGAGAATGTTCTGCAAACTGCCGCTGAAACCCTGGGTCCAGTCGACGCTGTCGTCTTCGGCCGAGGTCAGGACCAGGTGCCTGGCATTGACCGTGCCGCCGAAGAACTCCATGCCGTCATCTGCATTTGCATGGACCTGTACGTAATCGACCACGGTTCCACGGCCTACGCCCTGGAAGGCAATGCCGTTCAACTCGTTTTCATCGGTAAACAGGATACCGGCGAACTGTACACGCACATACCGCAGTACACCACTGCTGTCATTTTCGTCGGCGCCGCCATAGGTGCCGGAATCACCTTCACCCAGCGCGGTGCAGGCACCGATGGTTTCACAGGTATTGATCGGCGCCTTGCCGTTGATGGTCAAACCACCCCAGTCACCCGAACTACCCGGTGTGACCGGATCGGAAGCCGTGTTGGGACCGGTAAAAACGATGGGCGCGAACGGTGTGCCTTCGGCAAAGATCTTGGCGCCGCGGGAGATGCCGAACACTGACTGGTCGATACCAATAATGCGTGTGCCCGGCTCGATAGTTACGCTGTTGGTGTTGTCGGGGTTATCTTTTTGGCCGATAAAAACTCCGCCATTGAGAATCCACAGCGTGTCGTTGGTCAGCGTCAGGTCCTGGGTATATTCACCACCGGGGATGACACAGGTGCGGGGATCCACACCAGCGGTCGCAAAGGCCGGACAACCGGTGAAGGGTTTCTGGTAGACACACTGGCTGTTGGTGACACCAAAAACCAGATCGCGGGTTGAATTTTCCGTCAGTGAGCCGTCTGCGACGTTCGCGGACGTCCAGCTCCAGGTCAGGTCACTGCAACTGTTCATCGTCAGGGTAGCGGTTCCCCAGCTGGCATCGACCGTGGCCGGGTTGCCGATGACCGCACCAAAGCTGCCGCCTTCGACCAGTTCCAATGGAATGTCGACTGAAAAATCCCCCGCCTTTACCGTGCCCGCACCGGACACCCAGAATGGTTTTCCGGTGGTTTCATCATAGGTGTAGAAGGCGACGAAAACGACACCGGCTTCAGGTCCGGTCGGTACGTATTGTACGCCCAGGCCGCGACGTGATCCGGCACCTTGTTCATAGTAAAAGCCATTCATCCAGCCATCTAAATAGTCTGCCTTCACGACAGTTGTGCTGAGTAACACTGCAAGCCCCACCAGGAGACTGTTAAACCGATTTTTAGCACTCATTGTTCAGATCCTCTGTCCTGTTTTAAAAGATTTATGCCGATAGCCCCATAACGGCATACGGTCAGCGGGGCATGTTAGTGCCTGTTCTTTGCAAAACCGTGACTGTTTGGTTACAGCTTTGTGACACGTGGGGGCTTGTGCGTGCTGATTGGTTCAATCGGTTTTATGTCACGAGAATGTCATATCGGCTTCCTATACTGCCGCCGTTAAAGCGGTCTCGGCCGTTTACGAGACACATCCATACAAAAGAGTCTATTCGGGAAAACAGACATGAAGAGTTTTATAAAGCTGCTGCCCTGGTGTGGCGCATTGCTGGTCATGACGGCCACGGCGCAGGAATCGCAGGAGACACTCGCGGAACGCCTGGTCACGCTGCGCGGCCAGGTGGATGAACTGCAAAGTGAGCTGGATATCAGGCGTGAAGAACACAAGAACCGCATGGTCTACCTGACAGCCCAATTGGCGGAGCTTGAAGCCAGCCGGGACCGCGAAGACGCTGCGGGTCAAGCCAAATTCAGCGAAAGCCTGGATTCGATGCGCGAAAAAATCGCCAGCGGCGGTGTTGATTCTGACACATTGCTGCCGTTTGCCAGGGATCAGATTGCATTCGTTGCGGACACATATATCCGGCGGGTTTCCATTCAAAACCGTCGAGCGACTGGCGGAGCTGGATGAACTTGACAGCCAGTTGGCCAACGGTGTGATGACTGCCCAGCGTGGCATCAATCGATTGTGGGCATTTATCGAAGATGAACTACGCATCTCCCGGGAAAATGCCATTTATTCACAGTCCGTTTCGATCGATGGACGCAATGTACTGGTCGATGTGGCCAAGCTCGGCAGCGTGATGATGTTTTTCCGCACCCGCGACATGGAATATGGCCGCGCGGTATACACAGCCGCTGGCTGGCGTTTCGAACTGTTGACTTCAAGCAAGCAGCAGGAGCAGGTCGCGCTGCTGTTTGATTCACTCAGAAAACAGATCAGGCAGGGATATTTTGAACTGCCCGCGACATTGCCGCCGCGGATGGAGAATCCGTCATGAAGACCGGTATGAAAACAGTAAGCTTGATTGGCCTGCTCATTGGTCTGGTGACGGCACCGGCCTATGCCCAGGATACGGCTGTGAAGCAGGGCGAAAATGCGGCGGCAGCCGTAACGCAGCAGATCGATAGCGGGGATGCGATCGACCAGCTCGAGGCGGCCTATCAGAAAGAATACGCCTTCCTGGAAGCGCAATTGCGTGATTTGCGCCAACGCAGCGCCGACTTTCAGGCCGAATCTTCCCGGGCCGAAGCGGAAAAACAGGCAAAAATCGACCGCACGGAAGGTGAGTGGGTCAACCTGCAGTCCGAAGCCGAACGCTTGCAGGCCACGCAGACCGAGGCGGAACGCACGCTGGAGTCGATCGATGATGCCCGCACAACCCTGGAGGCCACATTTTTGCAGGCGGAATCCACCCTGGAGCCTTTCAAGTTGGAGGCTCTCACCGCCGATGCGTACACGTCAGGCAGCGATGGGCAGCAGATCAGTATCCTGTTCGGCCAGGCCATTGACTTACTCACCCGTCTTGGCAAGGTGTATGAGACAGCCGGTGAATTCTTTCTCACGGATGGCACCGAGGTGCGGGGCCGGATCATACGTATCGGCAACGTTGCCGCCTATGGGATCAGTGACAGCGGTAGTGGTGCGCTCGCACCCGCCGGCGAAGGCCGCCTGAAAATATGGAATCAGCCGGCAACCGGAACGGCACAGTCGCTGGCGGCTGGACAGGCACCGGCGGATTTGGGTGTATTCCTGTTTGAATCAGAATCCAAGGCCATCGAAGAACACGCCGGCAAGACCGTTTTAAGCGTTATCAACAGTGGTGGATCGATCGCCTGGATCATCGTGGCCCTGGGTATGGTGGGCCTGGTGCTGGTGATTTTACGTTTTATCTTTCTCCGCAATGCCGGTGCTGCGACCGGAAAAATCGTAGCCACCGTCGGTGCACTGATACGCAAAGGAAAGGTTGAGGAAGCACTGGAGTCCTGTAAAAAGTTCAAGGGTGCAACCGCCCGCGTGGTATCGATGGCCGTCAGGAACCTGGATCGGGACCGTGCCCATCTCGAGGACATCATCTCCGAAGCCATCCTGCACGAATCATCCCATCTGAACCGCTTTGGCGCGATGATCCTGGTGATCGCAGCGGTGGCGCCGTTGCTGGGTCTGCTGGGTACGGTGACCGGTATGATTACCACTTTTGACATCATCACCGAGTTTGGCACCGGTGACCCCAAGCTGTTGTCCGGCGGTATATCAATTGCGTTGGTAACAACCGAAATCGGTCTGGCCGTGGCCATCCCGGCATTGATGGCGGGCAATATTCTTTCCGGCTGGTCCGAGAGCATCAAGGACGACATGGAAAAAGGCGCCCTGGGTGTGATCAACCAGTACAAAGAACACCGCCGCACGGTCTGAGCCATGTTGCAGTCCGTCCTCAAGGAATTTATGGCCTATATGGATGCCGGTGGCTGGGTCATGCCGCCGCTGGTTTTCCTTTTGCTGGTGCTGTGGTTTGCCATCGGTTACCGCTTCATGGCATTGCAGCGGGGCAGCAAGCGCGGTGTCAGGAACCTGATCGAGCGTATGGAGCAAAACAGGAAACCATCGGGCGATGGCGTCATCGTCAGGGCGGTGAAGAAAGGTATCAAGCTGTATAAAAAAGGCCGCGTCGATTTGCGCAGCTTTCTGGATGACGCATTTGCCGAGGAAGAAAAGGAAATCCGCAAATTTCATGTGCTGATCACCACCATCGTGATGGTGTCGCCCTTGCTGGGTCTGCTCGGCACGGTCATCGGCATGATTGAAACTTTCGACTCGCTGGGCGACATGTCGCTGTATTCGCAGTCCGGCGGTATTGCCGGCGGAATTTCGCAGGCCCTGTTTACCACCCAGATGGGCCTGGCGGTTTCAATTCCCGGTCTGGTCGTTAACGGAATTTTGTTCCGGCGCCAGAAAGATATCGAACTGGAACTGGCCCAGATCAAGGACATTCTCTGTACCGACCGGATGCCAGATCCGGCAAGCTTTCAGGAGCCCGAAGATGCGTTATCGTGAAAAGAAGGAATCCATACAGGCTATCGATATCAGCCCGTTGATTGACATGGTGTTTATCCTGCTGATCTTTTTTATGGTTTCGACCACTTTTGTAAAAGATATGAAGCTCGATCTGAATCGCCCGGCGGCTTCCTCGTCCTCGACCGCTTCGACCAAGGCCATCCGTCTTTATATCGACAACCAGGGTGAAATCTATATCGATGGTGAACCGGTCAGGGTGTGGGTGGTGCAAAGCCGTATCCGTGACCTGATGGACGCCAGTACGTCAAAATCGGTGCTGGTTGTCACGGATGACGGGGTGCCCGCCGGGCGTCTGGTAGAAGTCATTGACCAGGCCAGGCTGGCCGGCGCCACCGATGTCGGCGTTGCAACCGTCCAGGAAGCCGGGGCAGGCTGAGCATGAAACGTAGCGTCAAACTGCGCCGTTTGCTGATGGCCCTGACATCGATGGTGCTCGGTTCGGTGCTGGTGCTTGGAACGGTGATTTTGATCAACCGCTTTTCGGAAGGCCTCGACCGCAACAAGGCTGGCGACGAAGACCAGATCATCTTCAAGCGCAAACCGCCACCGGAAAAACAGCTGGTGCAGAAACCCAAACCGAAACCCAAACCAAAACGTTCTCCGAGCGCGCCGCCGCCGTTTGCAGGGCTTGGAACAAATCTCTCGGGTATCGATTTTGGCTTACCGGGTTTCGATATGACAGACCTGAATGCACTGGATGGCGATTTGCTGGGCGGGGCCAACGGCGTGGTGATGACCGATGACACGGTGGACGACCCGCCGCGGGCGACATTCCAGGCGCCGATGGTCTACCCGCCGCGCGCCAAGGCAAAGGGGGTCAAGGGTTATGTCGTGCTTTCACTATTGATCGGTGTGACCGGCGAGATCGAGCAGGTGACGGTGATCGAGTCCTACCCGGAAGGTGTATTCGATGATGCCGCCTTACAGGGTGTCAACCAGTGGAAATTTTCCCCGGCCATGTACCAGGGCAAGGCGGTCCGGGCGTGGGCGCGGCAGCGGGTCAGGTTTGACCTGAGCTGAGCCACAGGAATTTATATGAAAAAATTGAATTACCTGGTACTTCTCACCTGCCTGCTGGCGTTGCCATGTTTTGCGGCCAAAAAGGATGAGGTCAATTACCTCGACCTCGCGGCCCTGATGCTGCGTGACGGCAACCTCGACCGCGCGGTTATCGCGCTCGACCAGGTGCCGCTGGATGACGAGAACACCGACCTCAAGCGCTATTACACCTTGCGCGGTATGGCGCACCTGCGGCGCAACGAACCGGAACCCGCCGCCGCGGCGCTGGAAATGGCTGTCGCGACCGGGACCGCCGAATCCGTTGTATATGTTTACCTCGCACAGGTGTATTTCCAGCTTGAACGATACCGTGATGTATTGCAGACGCTTGACCAGGCGGGTCCGGAACTGGAAAAAGTGGCCTCGGTTTACCACATGCGCGCCCAGTGTTACTGGCTGTTGAATGAACCGGCGAATGCCCTCGCCACGCTCGACCTGGCCAGTCAAATCTTCCCGCAGGAATCCGGCTTTTTGCGGCGCAAGGTATTTTTTCTGATCGAACTCGGTTTATACAGGGAAGCATCCGAACAAGGCCGTATTTACCTGCAGCAAAGCAAGGGTAAACGCGATGATTACGTCGCCCTGGGAAACGCGATGAGGGCCGGCGGGGAACTGGATGAGGCGATATTGCTGCTGGAACAGGCGCAGGCTGATGTACCCGGGTGATGCCGATGTCAACAAGGTCCTGGCGCATGCCTACCTGGACCAGGGGCAGATTAACACGGCTGCGGAACTCATCTATGAAGCATCATTGCTGGAGCCCGCGTTAACCGGTGAGGCTTCCGAGTTATTTCGCCGTGCGGGTCGCCCCAATCGCGCCCTGATGTTGAACGGCCAGATTTCAGATCAACAGGTCAAGTTCCGGCAGCGACTGGCCTTGTTACTCGAACTGAAACGCTACGAGCAGGCCGCCGCGATGGAAAATGACCTCAGACGCACCGGTCTGATCGAGGATGAGGACATCCGTTACGCGCTGGCGTATGCGGATTTCAAAACCGGTGATTTCGACACGGCCGAACTGCATCTGCAGAAACTCACACGGCCGGACCTGTTCCGCAAGGCCGCCGAGCTTCGACGGGCTATCCAGGATTGTTCAGAGGACAGCTGGCAGTGTCTTTGAATTTCCGCAGGCTGCGGCGCGCGTCTTCTGTTGGCATCCGTGGCGAGTTGCTTGCTGGTGTCCGTGGCAATGGCTCAACAGGCGGGGTTTACCCTGTATGTTTTTAAAAAGGGTCTTCCGATAGCCAATGTCGAGTTGTTGGTGGATGACAGCGTAACGGGCGCGACCAACGAGCACGGTGTGGTGGTGTTTAACATGGAGCCCGGTTTGCACAGGCTCGAACTGCGTCAACAGGACCTGGTGGTGCTCGATCAGCAGATCCTCGCGCACGAGGATGAGCTCAGCCAGTGGATCGTCAATATCACACGCGGTCTGAGCGCGCTCACCGATGTTGAATCCTCGAAACTCCAGGGCATGATCGAGGCTCCGGCTGAACAAGACGTTACCGAAAGCGCCGCCAGTCCCGGTAGATTGTCGGGAAAACTGGTCGATGCCGCCGACGGCAGCCCGGTCGAAGGCGCGCGTATCTTCATTTCCGGCCAGTCAGATGATGTGCGCAGCGGGCCGGATGGATCATTCAACATAGAACTGAACAGCGGCAGCTACTCGGTTTCCGTGCTGCATTCCGGTTTCAACACAATCACGCGTGACGGTATCGAGGTTTCGCCCGGTGGCGAGGCCACGATCGACCTGGAACTGACGCCCAGTGGCTCGGAGCTGACCGAATACGTTGTTGTCGAACCCTATATCGCTGGCAGCCTGGCCTCGGTGCTCGAGGAACGCCGTTCCGATGTGGCAGTGGCCAATATCCTCGGGGCGGAGCAGATTTCCAGGGCAGGGGACAGTGACGCGGCGGGCGCGCTGCGGCGCGTGACCGGTCTGACCCTGGTGGACGGCCGCTTTATCTATATCCGCGGACTCGGTGAGCGCTATTCGAGCACCTTGTTGAACGGTGCAAACGTGCCCAGCCCCGATGCGACCCGCAGGGTGGTGCCGCTGGATCTGTTCCCGACCGGGATCATCGACAGCATCGCCGTGCAAAAAGGTTACACGGCGGATCTTCCGGGTGAATTCGGTGGCGGAGCCGTGGAGATACGTACCCGCAGTGTGCCCGGAGGCGCCATTCTTCAATGTCGAGTTTTCGCTCGGCTATCGCCAGGGCACGACATTCAAGGACGGTCTGCGCTATCAGGGCGGTGGCTATGACTGGACAGGTTATGACGATGGTACGCGTGCAGAATCGAAAGCACTTGTCAGACGCCACTGCAGATGGTATGCAGTTGAAGCCTTTCAACCGTTTTACCGGTGAAGGTTACACACCTGAAGAACTGCAGATTATCGGTGATTCACTACCCGTTATATATGATGTCATGCCGGAAAAGATCGGTCCGAACCTTGGGTTCTCCGCCGCGGGCGGTTATGTCCACGAGTTGAAAAACGGCTGGCGCCTGGGTTTCCTGGCCGCGACCAATTACAAGGACGACTGGCTGACGGTGACCCAGCAGCGCACCGACTACATCAATTCCGGTGACGGTGTGCTGGAGTCGGAAAATGACTACACCTTCAACACAACAGGCAGGAACATCGAGCTGAGCGGGTTTTTTACCGCTGGCCTGGAAATGGGTGAAAACCACAAGCTCGCATATAACTGGATGTTGCTGCGCGATACCACCGACAAGGCGGAAATCCAGACGGGTCATAACAAGGATACCAGCGGCGGCGACGTCCGTTTCACCGAACTGGAATGGATCGAGCGCCAGATGGTGGCCAACCAGTTGCTGGGTGAACACGTGTTCCCCGCTATCGGCGGTCTCAAGCTCAACTGGCAATACACCAGGGCGACTGCAAGCTCGGACTCACCCGACACCCGCCGCTACCGCTATGATCCGGATACGCTGACAGCAACACAGGACGATTTCATATTTTCCATCCGCAATGACAGCAACCAGCGCCGCTGGGCTGAACTGCAGGACGACAGCACGAGTTGGAACGTGGATATACAGCAACCGCTGAGCCCCTTCGACAAGGTCGATATTACACTGTTGGCGGGGCTCAACAAGGTCGACAAGACGCGTGATTCCGTTATCCGCAGGTTTTCCTTCAAGTCAAAGGGGAGCGTCTCGGGCAATATCGACCTGCGCCGGAACCCGTCGGTTGAAGACATCATTTACGATGAGACGATCCTGCCAAACGGTTGGCAACTGGAGGAAGTGACCATCGCGACGGACGCCTATACCGCCGACCAGGTCATCGATGCATGGTACCTGGGTCTGGATGTCAATTTTGCCGAGACGTTGCGTGTCTCCGGTGGCATGCGGAATGAAACCTCAAAGCAGTCGGTGAGCACGTTTAATTTGTTTGATCCGGAAAGAAATCCGGTGGTTTCCGATCTCGATACGGATGATATTTTTCCCTACGCGACAGCCACCTGGTTCCACGGTGACCACCAGGTGCGTTTCGGTTATGCCAGGACCATCAACCGTCCGGACTTCAAGGAATTATCCGAGTCCTTGTACAAGGACCCGATCCTGGACCGTCTGGTCAAGGGTAATCCGAACCTGATCCCGGCCTATATCACGCATTACGATCTGCGCTGGGATTACTATTTCAACCCGGGTGAGTTCATTTCGCTCGGCGTATTCTACAAACAGTTCCAGGACCCCATCGAGTCCGTGATCCTGGCCTCTGCTGAAAGCGACCTGACCTCGTTTGACAACGCCGAGGCGGCGGACAATTTTGGCGTCGAATTCGAGTTGTATAAGACCCTCGGTTTCGTCGATGAGCTGTGGGGCTGGGGTCCGCTCTGGGAGAAATTCTACATCAATACCAATTACGCCTGGATCGATTCCCAGATCACCCTGGCAGACAAGAACAGTGATATCCAGACATCCAGCCAACGGCCATTGCAGGGTCAGTCACCCTACGTGCTGAATTTCCAGGTCGGTTACGATGATGATGACCGGGATATCCATGCCGCCCTGTTGTACAACGTTTTCGGTGAACGTATCGTTGATGTCGGTGTTAATGGCGCACCGGATAAATATGAGCAGCCACGGCCATCACTGGATTTTGTCTATTCCCAGGGATTCGGCAGCTGGACACTCAAGGCCAAGTTGAAAAATTTACTCGACCCGGACATCGAACTGACCCAGGGTAAGGAGATTAACCGGATCACCCGTATCGGGCGCGAGCTTTCACTTGCCGTGGAGTATGATTTCTAACCGTCACCGGCGCCAGCTTTCGGGAAAAACCTTGAAAATGATTTTTTTGAGGGCATATTTCAGACTGAACCTAGCCGCACATTTTCCGAGCCCGAAATGAGACGCAAAGTACTGGCTGTAATCATGGGGGGCGGTCGTGGCACACGCCTCTATCCTCTGACCAAAGATCGGTGTAAACCGGCTGTACCGCTTGCTGGCAAATACCGCCTGGTCGATATCCCTATCAGCAATTGTCTTAATTCCGGACTCAACCGGATTTTTTTGCTGACACAATTTAACACCGCATCCTTGCACAGGCACGTCCAGGATTCCTACAAATTTGATCCCTTCGGGGGTGGGTTTGTCGACATACTGGCGGCCGAGCAAACGGAAGATGACTCCACCTGGTACCAGGGTACGGCTGATGCGGTCAGGCAGAATATGTGTCATTTCAATGAATATTGGTTTCGATTACCTGCTGGTTCTCTCCGGTGACCAGCTTTATCGTATGAATTTCAACAAACTGATAAGACAGCACATCAAAACCGGTGCGCAGGTAACGATCGCGGCCAAGGCCCTGCCACCCAGCCAGGTAGCGGGGTCTGGGGCTGATGCGTGTCAGGGATGATCTTTCAATTTCAGAGTTTGTGGAAAAGCCTGACGACCCCGGTACGATTGAAGGTCTGGCGATCTCAAAGAGATTGCAATCCAGTTTGCCATATACCACCGGCGAAAGGCTTTGTCTCGCGTCCATGGGAATCTACCTGTTCAATCGTGACGTGCTGGTAAAGTCTCTGGATAATGAAAAGAAGGATTTCGGCAGGGAGATCATTCCCGCGCTACTTGGAAAAGCGAAATTAAGCGGCTATATTTTCCAGGGCTATTGGGAAGACATAGGAACGGTAAAGTCATTTTTTGAAGCCAATTTGTCGTTGGCCAGCGAACTGCCCCCATTTAACTTTTTTGATACGTACAACCCATTTATACACACGCCCGATACCTGCCGGCGTCCAAAATCAACAAGTGTGAAATCGACCACGCCATCATTGCGGAAGGTTGTATCATTCACGATGCGCAGTTAATCCAGTGTGTGATCGGTGTAAGGTCAGTCATTCGCGGCGGCAGCAGGCTGCAACGGACGATCATGATGGGTAATGAGTTTTTAGAATCGCCCGTCGCAATCAAAAACTGCGAAGTGAAGGGAATTCCTCCAATGGGTATCGGAACAAATTGCCGGATAGACAACGCCATCATCGATAAGAATGCACGCATAGGCAACAATGTCACGTTATCACCGTCTGGCAGCGCTGCCCCGACAGAAGGAGATGGCTACGTCATCAGGGATGGCATCATCATTGTTCTGAAAGGCGCGGTCATTCCGGACGGGACTACAATTACCTCCGGATGATTCAATGGTCGTGGTCGAGTTCGTCGGTATCGATCTGGCCGGTGATGCGACGGCGGACATGTGACCATGAGACACCGATGCTCAGAACACAGGCGAGCATGACTTCGATGATGTAGCTGATGACGCGACGGTTGTCCGCAGACAGGCCAAGGACGTCGATGATCAGCCAGATGGCGAGACCGAAAAACGCCGCCGCCAGGATTATGCCCATCAGACCAAGCGAGCCCATGGTGGCGCGTATCAGGATCACCCAGCCGATCAGCAGCACAACACCGATAAATGCCTTGAACACGTTAAATGTGGAAAGATCCCCGGCTACCCAGTGGTAATAGGAAACGCCTTCCGGGTTGTAGGTGATGAAAACAATGATGATCGCGAAGATGAAGCGTACCAGGAAGCTGTCCCAGCCAAAGTTGTTTTTATCAGCCATCATGATGTCCTGCAGAAGTGATTCCGCTGCATTATACGTGCTAAAACAGACTCCCAGAAGTCCGTGTCCCCGGATTCAACGCTGCGCGATATCGCGGATCCGGGGGACCGGTTGCATACTCCAGGCAAAACACAATACGCCAGCCTACGTGGCCGGACCGCTATAGAAAATGCCCTTGAGCAGGAAGAAAAACACGATCGCGAGTATACCGCCGGCCGGCAGGGTAATAATCCAGGAGAGCATGATATTGCGCACCACCCGCAGGTTGAGCGCACCGATGCCGCGGGCAATACCGACACCCAGCACGGCGCCGACCAGCGTATGCGTGGTGGAAATGGGTATACCGGTTCCGGATGCGATAACGACCGTTGAAGCGGCGGCCAATTCGGCAGCAAAACCACGTGAAGGTGTCAGTTCGGTGATATTTTTGCCGACGGTCCTGATCACCCGCCAGCCATAGGTAGCCAGACCCAGCACGATGCCAATGGCGCCGAGCAGCAGGATCCAGGTGGCCAGTCCGGACTTCTGCGCAACCACGCCGGTTTTGACCATACTGACGATGGCAGCGACCGGGCCGACCGCATTGGCCACATCATTTGAGCCATGGGCAAAGGCCATGCCGCAGGCTGTGAAGACCATCAGGATGCCGAAAATCCTCTCCACGTTGGTAAAACGGAAATCTGCGTCCTGATTCGGATCGACCTTGATTCTGCTTGATTGCAAAAATTCCGATTGACATGGTCAGGAAGCCACTGATGACAGCAACCACCAGTGACTGGCCAAGAGCTTAAATCCAGGCCAACATGTTTCAGACCTTTGAGCATGGTCACCAGGGCCAGGATGAATCCCACGGCAAAAATATAAAAAGGTACGTATTTGCGTGCATTTTTTAGCGGGTTCTTGGTGCCGAGGATCAGTTTTTGTACACTCATAAAAATGAAAAAAGCCAGAAACCCCGACAGCATGGGCGAAATGACCCAGGACGCCGCAATGGTGCCAACCTTTGACCAGTGTACGGAATCCGCACCGATACCGACCACTGCAAAACCAACGATGGCGCCGACAATTGAATGCGTGGTGGAGACCGGCCAGCCTTTTCTGGAGGCAATCAGCAGCCACACTGCCGCGGCGAGCAGGGCGGCCAGCATGCCGAATATCAACAATTCGGGATTATCACCCACCGATTCGACATCAATGATGCCTTTGCGGATGGTGGCAGTGACCTGGCCGCCGGCCAGGAACGCGCCGGTAAATTCGAATATGGCGGCGACCAAGATGGCCTGTTTGATGGTCAGTGCCTTGGAGCCAACCGAAGTGGCCATCGCGTTGGCCACGTCATTGGCGCCAATTCCCCATGCCATGAACAGGCCAAAAGCGGCCGCCAGGCCCAAATACCAGAGTGAAAATTCCATTGTCTTTACCCCAAAAAGTTAACGTGCCAGCATCAATTGCAGACGGCTGCCCACACGTTGTGCCCGGTCGGCAATTGCGCCGGTACTTTCGATAACCTTGTACAGGAACATGACATTGACAGGATGCAGTTCATTTTCGAGCTTGAACAGTTCCTGCGCAATACGATCTGTTGTTCATCCGTATCCTGCTCAATCGTGTCGAGTTTCATCAACAACTTGCCCACACGTTTACGCTCCAGCTTGCCGAAACCGGTTTCAATCAGTTCGTCCAGTTCCCTGATGGCGATATGCTGCCTGGTGACAGGCGTCAATACAGCGTTGAACCAGGTTCTTGTATCCTTCTTCCATTGAATCGGGAAACTGCATATCGCGCCCGACGATCAATCCGGCGACATCCCTGGCACTGCCGGCAACCATGTCCTGCATGGTCAGAACTTCAAGTACATCACGGCGGTCTACCGGCATGAACAGGCTGCTGGGCAGTCGCAGGCGAAGTTCCTTTTTAAGTTCGTCGGCTTCGTTTTCAATGGTCGACGATTTTCTGGTGATGCCTGATGCGCGGCTTCAATGTCATGGGTTCAGCACCGCCTCGGTGAACGGAATCAGTTCATCGACGCAGGTAAGGATTTTTTCCATGTGTTCCTGCAGGGGCCTGACAGGTGATTTTCCAAAAATCCCGCTGAGATAACTCCTGTCATTAATAATCTCCTTTCGAGATCCTGTGCACGTGCTGGCAGGATCATTTGGCAATTGTATTTGTCATTTTACATCACCCTCGTGACATGATTGTAACAAATCTGTCATATTTCCCGATTAAGATGCAGCCATGAATTCAGCCTCCAAAAACGGACCGGCCCTGCTTGGCGCGCGTTCGGAAAATTTTCATCGTTGGCGAAGCCGCAAGGACTTCCTGGCCAGAAGAATAATTGGTCTGGGTGGGCTGGTGGTCATTGCCGCCGTTTTGCTGATTCTCTTTTATCTGCTTGTACGTTGTAACACCTTTATTTATGCCGGCAACAATGACGCAGAGCCAGTATCGGCGGCAATCCCGACTGGGGTAAAAGCGACACTGTCTTTCTTGTCACTTGAAGAACAGCAGCAAGTTGCGTTGCGGGTCAGCCGCGAAGGCACGGCCGAATTTTTCAGCCTGGATGGCATGAGCGTGCTGACGTCCAGGCAAATTGCCGAGGACGGCCAGAAAGTTGTGGCTGTGGCCGAGGCACAGGGCAATAGCGGGCTTGTCGCCGTGGCATTTGATGATGGTCGCGTCAAATTGTTACAACATCATTACACAACGGATTTTTCTGCCGGTGTCGAAATGCGCACGCATCGTCCCACGCTCGAGTTTCCCGTACGGCAGCGACAGCATGGATTTGATGCCCGGTGGTGGTATCACCGGCTCTGGCAGTGTCGGACAGTGAATCAGAATTCGTACTGGCCGCAGCAGCAACTGGTGGGCGGGTGCGGGTCGAGTGGAACTCAAAACAGGAAAATTTTCTCAGCGGTGAAGTCAGCCTCGAAAGCTTCTGTCAAATACCCTGGATGTTGATTTTGAAATCACTGCCATCACCATCAGCGATGATCACCGCTGGCTGTACCTGGGTGACGCGACGGCCGGGTTCATTTCATCGAGATCGCCGGCATGAAGGAAATACCAGGTCGTTACAGGTTTCCGATACCGGAATCAGCAGCATGAACATGTTGCTGGGTGGTATTTCGCTGCTGGTAGGCGATGCCGATGGGGTTATTACGCAATTGTTTCCGGTTCGGGATGAGGACAACAAGTACAGACTCGAAATAATCAGGCGTTTTGAAAGCGGCCAGGGCGCGATCGCGCAGATTATCCCGGAGCAGCGCCGCAAAGGTTTTATCGCATTGGATGTCAACGGCAAGCTGTCGATTTATCACAGCACTGCCGGATCGCTGGTGCTGGAGCGGCAACTGGCCGATGGCATGCCTGCGGCGTTGGCGCTGGCACCGCGCGCTTCCGGTTTACTGGTTGTCAATGCTGACGGCAGTGCAGATTTCATGGATATCGACAATGAACATCCGGAAGTGTCCTTTTCTTCACTGTGGTCAAAAGTCTGGTACGAAAACTATCAACGAACCGGAGTACGTCTGGCAATCATCGGCCTCCGATAACGGAGTTCGAACCCAAGTTCAGCCTGACGCCATTGGCATTTGGCACACTGAAGGCCGCGCTTTATGCGATGCTGTTTGCCTTGCCACTGGCCTTGCTGGGTGCGGCATATACCGCCTACTTTATGTCACCGGCTTTGCGCAGGATGGTCAAGCCGACCATCGAGATCATGGCTGCATTGCCGACTGTCATTCTTGGTTTCCTGGCGGGTCTGTGGTTTGCCCCATTTCTTGAAGAAAATCTTGCCGGGGTCTTCGCCCTGTTGTTGGTCATGCCTGCTGGGATTGCTGGTTTTTGCCTGGTTCTGGACCGGCGCGGAATGGTCGTATCAAGGATTATGTGAAGGAAGGCTGGGAGCCCGTATTGCTGTTGCCGGTGCTGGTGGTGCTGGCATGCCTTTCAATTGAGCTGGCCGGCCCGTTTCAGAACCTGTTTTTCGACGGGGATTTGCGCACGTGGCTGAGCCGTGAGGCGGGTATTTCCTATGACCAGAGAAATGCGATGGTGGTCGGTTGCGCGATGGGGTTTGCCGTCATTCCGACCATATTCTCGATTGCCGAAGACGCAATTTACGGTGTGCCCAAGTCGCTTTCCGATGGTTCACTGGCGCTCGGCGCGACGTCCTGGCAGACCCTGGTCAGGGTGATATTGCCAACCGCGAGTCCCGGTATGTTCTCGGCGGTCATGATCGGTCTCGGCCGCGCGGTTGGTGAAACCATGATCGTGCTGATGGCCACGGGCAACACGCCGATCATGGATTGGAACCTGTTTGAAGGCATGCGCACGCTGGCGGCCAATATCGCCGTTGAAATGCCGGAATCCGCCATGAACAGCTCCCACTACCGCATCCTGTTTTTGGCTGCGCTGGTGTTGTTCATGTTTACTTTCGTGGTTAACACCGGCGCCGAACTGATCCGCCAGCATCTGCGCGAAAAGTACAGTTCATTGTGAGGCACGTTATCATGAAGGCACTCATCAAGTGGATCGCCGAAGGAACGCCCTGGGTATGGCTGAATGCCGCGGCGGTGAGCGCCTGTATCCTGCTGGTAGTGGGCTTGCTGCTCCTGATCGGCGTCCGTGGCATGGTTCATTTCTGGCCGCTGTCGGTGCAGGAAATCGTCTATCAGCAGGCGGATGGAAGTGAACTGGTCAGTGGCCGGGCAGATACGTGAGCGCGAGAAAGTGACGGCACGCCGTTTGCGTGAGTCCGGTCTGGAAGTTGCAGAAGACAGCGAATTCGTGACCCGTTACCTGTTAAAAACCGGTAACCGCGACATTATGGGTCAGGATTTTCGCTGGATACTCGAACCGTCGATCAAGTCCATGGGTAAACCGCACAGCATGGTGGTATTCGAGCGTGAGGAGTGGGGCGTATTTATCGGCAAGCTGATTGGTGTCAGGGAAGCCGGGAAGTTACTGGAAAGCCCTGACACCTGGGGTGAATTTCACCGTCTCCTGACACGCGCAAACAAATTACGCGATGATATCCGGGAGCTGGAAAAGAGTCGGATCGGCAGCGTTAACTACCGCCTTGAACGCCTGCGTCTGAAACAACGCGGCCTGGAACTGAAGGGTAAGGACAGCGAAGCCAACCTGGCCCCGATAGAAAATGACCGCACGCTGCTGCACGAGGAATACAGCCGTCTGGAAGAGGAACTCGGCCGCCTGAATACCGAATTGCGGCGTGACGCCGTGATTGTCACTACGGCGGACGGTGAGGAACATGAACTGCCGATGTCATCGATTGTCGATGCACATCGCCCGAACCAGATGCACTTTACCAGCAAGATTGGTTACTTTTTCCATACACTGTGGAAGTTTATTTCCGATGATCCGCGTGAGGCCAATACCGAAGGCGGAATATTCCCGGCCATATTCGGTACTGTCCTGATGGTGTTACTGATGAGCGTGTTTGTCACGCCACTGGGTGTGGTCGCGGCGGTTTACCTGAAGGAGTACGCGCGGCAGGGACTATTTACGCGCTTTATCCGTATCGCGGTCAACAACCTGGCCGGCGTGCCCTCGATCGTCTACGGTGTATTCGGGCTGGGCTTTTTTGTCTATACGCTCGGCGGCAGCATCGACCGCCTGTTTTTCCCGGAAGCGTTGCCCGCACCGACGTTCGGTACCGGCGGTTTGTTCTGGGCTTCGCTGACGATGGCGCTGCTGACCCTGCCGGTGGTGATAGTTTCGACCGAGGAAGGGCTGTCAAGAATCCCGCGCAGCATACGTGAAGGAAGTCTCGCACTGGGTGCGACACATTGGGAAACGTTATGGCGAACGGTGTTGCCAATGGCTTCACCGGGTATCATGACCGGACTGATCCTGGCCGTAGCCAGGGCTGCCGGCGAAGTCGCACCGCTGATGCTTGTCGGTGTGGTAAAACTGGCGCCGGCTTTACCCCTGGACGGTAACGCACCGTTCCTGCACCTGGACAGAAAATTCATGACCCTTGGTTTTCATATTTACGATGTGGGTTTTCAAAGTCCGAACGTCGAGGCGGCGCGACCGCTGGTTTACGCGACCGCCCTGTTGCTGGTTGTCGTCATCGTGCTATTGAACCTGGTCGCCATCCAGGTACGCAACCGATTGAGTGAAAGATATCGTGGACTGGAATCATGAAAGAACAAGATAAATTACAGGCTGAATCGGGGGTCAATAAACGGCTTGCACACCCGACCGCAGTGACGGTCACCGACGTGGATCTTTTCTACGGCGAAACCCGCGCATTGAAAGAGATCAACCTGGTCATACCGGAAAAGCAGGTGACGGCCTTTATCGGCCCCAGCGGTTGCGGCAAATCGACATTGCTGCGCTGTTTTAACCGTCTCAATGACCTGATCGACATTTGTCGCATCAAGGGCGAGATCCTGCTCAATGGGCGTAATATTTATGCCGATGACGTCAATGTTGCCGAGCTGCGCAGGGAGGTTGGTATCGTTTTTCAAAAACCCAATCCTTTTCCCAAGTCGATCTATGAAAACGTCGCCTACGGCTTGCGTATCCAGGGTGTCAACAAGCGCCGCCAACTGGATGAAACGGTTGAATGGGCGCTCAAGGGTGCAGCATTGTGGGATGAGGTCAAGGACCGCCTGAACGACTCGGCGTTTGGCCTGTCAGGTGGTCAGCAACAGCGACTGGTCATTGCCCGTGCGATTGCGGTGCAACCGAAATGTATCCTCCTCGACGAACCCTGTTCAGCGCTTGATCCGATATCGACACTAAAGGTCGAGGAGTTGATTGCCGAGCTGAAATCACAATATACGATTATTATGGTGACGCATAACATGCAGCAGGCAGCGCGTGTTTCTGACTATACTGCTTTTATGTACATGGGCGAGTTGATCGAGTTCGGTGAGACCGACCAGATATTTACCAAACCACGTCATAAAAAGACGGAAGATTACATAACCGGCCGTTACGGCTGAAATATTTTAAGGATGATTACATGAGTGATCTGCATCTCGGCCAGCATATTTCCCGACGCTTCAACGAGGAACTCGAGGGTGTCCGCAGCAGGGTATTGCACATGGGAGGGCTCGTAGAGGTCCAGCTTGCCAATGCGCTCAAGGTGCTGGTGAACAAGGAGATTGCTATCGCCAAGGAGGTCACGAGCGCCGATGCGATTGTCAACTCACTGGAAGTGGAGATCGATGAGCAGTGCACCCGGATCGTCGCCAGACGCCAGCCTGCAGCCACCGATCTGCGTCTCATCATAACGGTGATCAAGATCATCAGTGATTTGGAGCGCATGGGTGATGAAGCCAAGCGTATCGCCATCATGTCGCGCAATGAAATGGACGGCGCATTGGATGATAGTGTGCGCACCGACCTGGAGCACATGGGCGACCTGGTGCGCGAAATGATGCGCCAGGTGTTGGATGCTTTTGCGCGAACCGATGTCGATGCGGCCGTCACCGTGGTCAAGGCAGACAAAAAAGTCGACAAGAAATACAAGAAGATCATCAAACAGCTCATCCAGCGCATGGCCACGGACCCGCAGTCGGTGCCGGCGGTCATGAACATCATGTGGGCGGTCCGTTCGCTGGAGCGTATCGGCGACCGTTGCCAGAATATTGCCGAGCACGTAATTTACATGGTGCTTGGCACCGATGTACGGCATATCAAGCTGGATGATGTACTGGCGGAAATTGAAGCCCAGACAGAAGTTTAGGTTAGCTTTGATTTGAAAGGGCCAGGCACGCTAACGTACCTGGCCCCGATCCCGATTACCCTGTCAGATTAGCGGATCAGACGTCGTCTGACCGTTCGCGGCGGTTTTCGGCGCGTCTCTCCGCGCGTTCCGCCGCCATCGTTTCGAGCTGCCCGCGTTGTTCATCGGTCAGTTGGGCGTAGACCTGGGACATGGCCCGGCTGGCGAGTATCAATCGTTCAGTCGTCAACGTCCCTTCTTTGTCAGCCAGTTCAGCGACGGCGGCTTCATCAAAGGTTTCGGCCTTGATCAATTCCTTCAATTGCGCCTGGCCGGATTTCATCTCCCTGGTCAATTGGCGTTCCTCCGATTTGAGCGCGTGCATGATTTCCTTGATGCTTGCCGTCTGTTCATCGCTGAGGTCGAGGTGTCTGACCGCGCGCATCGTCATGTCGACAACGGGCATCGGAAAATTTTCACGTGGCTGGTGCTGGCCTTTCCTGCCGTGCTCGTGTGCCGGTCCCTGCGCCAGCGCTGCGCCCGTCAGGCCCAGCAGCATGGTGCTCAACAAAATAATGGTGATCCTGGTGGTTGCATTTTTCATAGTACTGTTCCTTTTGTCGTGGTTAAGTGTTGCTTGTGCTGTATCAGACACCTTTTCTTTGTCTGCTTGGGTTAGGAATGTGTAAAAGAAGGTAAAGTCACACCTTTGCAGCCTCCGTTGGGTAAAATCAGGCTTGAAGATCAGCCGGTAACCATATGACACAGACGATTCTCATAGCCGATGACGACAGGGAGTTATGTGAACTGCTGCGCGAGTATCTCGGCCAGGAGGGGTTCGGGGTCAGACTTGCGTTTGACGGCGAACAGGCTTTGGCCGAGTCCCGGCGTCCGGGGCTGGACGCCATGGTGCTCGATATCATGATGCCGCGTATGAACGGCATCGATGTTCTGCGCAACCTGCGCAGGGAATCCGAACTGCCGGTGATCATGCTGACCGCACGCGGGGATGATCTCGATCGTATCATCGGTCTTGAACTGGGGGCCGATGATTACCTCGCCAAGCCGGCCAATCCCCGCGAATTGCTGGCGCGTATCCGCGCGGTTTTGCGGCGTTCGAAAAGCCACTCAACGGCGCCTGTTCTTGAGGTTGAAGACCTGAAGCTGAACCAGGCAAAACGGGAATTACAACTCGACGGTGAAGTAAAGGAACTGACCAGTACGGAGTTCAGCATCCTGCAACTGCTGCTGCAGCGCAGCGGCGAAGTGGTTGAAAAGAAAGACCTGTACCTGGCGGCACTCGGCCGCGAGCCGGTTGCGTACGACCGCAGCATCGACATGCATGTAAGCAATTTGCGCAGAAAGCTCGGGCCGGCCAGGGATGGCAGCGAGCGTATTGAAACCATCCGCGGCCTTGGCTACCAGTATCGCGGTAGTGGAGACTGAAACGTGCCCCGGCTGTTCTGGAAGCTGTTCCTCGCACTTTGGCTGAGCATCATGGCATTTGCCATTGTCGTCAGCTGGATCAACCAGGCGGTCATCAGGCTCAATGCCATTGAAGAACCGGCTGCGGCCTTCGAAGATAACCTCAGTCGTATCAACGCAAAGCTGGCAACAGACCTGAAAGAAGGCGGCGAACGCAGGGTAAAGCGGACCCTCATGCGGCTGCCGCACAGTATCGACAACCACGTATTCGTGCTGGATGCCGAAGGCCGGGAACTGCTGGGTCGTGAACGTGCGCTGCACAAGCAAAAGCACGCCAGGGTAAAGATCGTGAACACGCAACTGGAGGATGCAAACGGACAGGTGTATACGCTGGTCACAACAGGCCGCCGCCCACCCCGCAGCCTGCTCGCCCCGGGTGCCGAGGGCATCGGCCTGCGGCTCGGGGTGGCGGCCATTATCAGCGCCCTGGTGAGTTTTTTACTCGCCAGGTACCTCGCTGCACCGCTGGGCCAACTGAGCCGTGCCAGCAGGCAGCTGGCCACCGGTGACCTGAGCGTCAGGGTCGGCACACCCCTTGACCAGCGTCACGACGAATTTGGACAACTGGCCCGGGACATGGATGAAATGGCCATCCATCTGCAGATGTTGCAGAAGGCCAACCAGCGTCTGCTGCGTGATGTCAGCCACGAATTACGCTCACCGTTGGCGCGTCTGCGGGTCGCCCTTGAAATTGCCCGTAACAAGGAACCCGGGGTGGTCACCGATGAACTGGATCGTATCGAACTGGAAAGCGTACGCCTGGAACACCTGGTCGATGAGGTGCTGGGTTTATTGCGTGAGTCTTCCGCTACGCAAGCGCTGAACCTGTCAGTATTTGATCTGGCGGACTTGCTGAAGGACCTCGTGGAAACGGTCAATTACGAGATTGGCGATGGCCGCGAACCAATCGTATTGCAACTGCAATCGCCGTTGATGCTGGAAGCGGACCGGGAACTGCTGTGGCGTGTATTTGAGAATATTCTGCGCAATGCCCTGATCCATTCCGGCGACGCAGGGGGTATACAGGTGCGTGCAAACCAGGTGGAGGGCAAACAGTTCCAGGTCAGCGTGCTGGATTCAGGGCCGGGTATTGACAAGACCTTGATCGACCGGATTTTTGAACCCTTTTTCCGTGTGGACGAGGCGCGTAACAGGGATTCGGGTGGCCACGGCCTGGGCCTGGCGATTGCGGCCTCGGCGGTACGGCGTCATGGTGGCAGGATTTCGGCGCTCAACCGCGATGAAGGCGGCCTGGAAGTCCGGGTGGTGTTACCAGAACAGCAAAAATCAGGCGCGTGAGTGCGGAAAAGCCATCACCTCGTTAATCGAGGCGGTGTCTGTGATCGCCATCAGTAAACGGTCCACACCGAGCGCAACACCTGCACATTCAGGTAAACCGTGTTGCAGCGCCTGAACCAGGTGCTGATCGCTTTGGTACACCGGTTGCCCACGCATTTCGCGAAAGCTGTTGTCGGCGTCAAAACGCCGCGCCTGTTCGATCGCGTCCGTCAATTCCTGGTAGCCGTTAGCGAGTTCGGTGCGGCCGAGGTAAAGTTCGAATCGTTCGGCGACCGGCGGGCTGTCCTGTCTGACCCTGGCCAGCGCGGCCTGCGCGGCGGGAAAATCATGCACAAAGGTGAGGCACTCTTGCGGTAGTGCGGGCTGGATCACAACACTGATCAACAGGTCCAGCCATTGCTTACGGTTAAGTTCAAGGTCGTCAATACCGTGCTGCTTTGCCCGACCTGAAAGTTCCCGTTCGTCCGCATCGAAGGGATCGAGATCGACATAGCGTAAAAATAGTTGCCTGTAGGTGAGCCTTTGTTGCGCCCAATGGTCGAATCTTCCCCGTCCGCATTGTTTGACCAGCGTGGCAACCTCATCCATCAGTTGGTGGTAGCTGAAACCGGTGCGGTACCATTCCAGCATTGTAAATTCCGGGTTATGGGTACGGCCCGATTCGCCGCCACGGAACACCCGGCCAAGTTCAAAAACATCACCGCTACCGGCGGCCAGCAGACGTTTGAGCGCGAATTCCGGTGAGGTGCGCAAATAGGCGCCTTCCTCTGTACGGATCGAGTGGATTTCCGGATCGGTATTACCCGCCATGGAGAGCAGCGGGGTTTCGACCTCCATCACCCCCCGGCTAAAAAAGAACTCGCGTATATCCTGCAACAAACACGCCCGCGCCCGCAGCCGGGCGGACGTGGCCGTTGGACGCCAGCTTTCAGAGGGTCTCATGACCGTTATAATTCAATTGCAGTTGCAGACCGGTCGTTTGCAGCGCCTGGATCTCGGTTTCCAGATCGGCGACGGTCAATGGATGATTTTCCATCCAGTCGGCTGGCAGGACCAGCTTAACCCGGGCGCCTTCGAGACTGATTGCCACCTCCGGAATGGCATCGTCTTCACGGGTTCTGCAAAAAATCCACGCAAGACGCATGCAAAGCAGAGTGTTTGTCAGGGCCCGGTGCACGCGTTGCGGCAGCTTGGAGGCGTAATCCGGTGGTATCTCCCGCCGCTGGAAACCGACCAGCGCTGCCAGGAAAAGCTGTTCCTGACGCGAAAAACCTACCATATCCGAGGCTTCGACCAGGTAGGCGGAATGTTGTTGGTAACTGACATGCGACACACTCAGACCGACCTCGTGTAGCTCTGCGGCCCAGGCAAGCATGTCCCGATGCGCGTCGTTCAGCCCGCTGTCGGAGGATATCTGGTTAAACAGGTTCAGCGCGGTTCTGCGCACGCGTTTCACCTGGGCGGTATCGACGGCAAAACGCGACATGAGTGCCTTGACTGCCTTGTCCCTCGGGTCGCGGTTTTCCAGCCGGCCAAGTTGGTCCTGTAACAGGCCCTCACGCAGGGCAAAGCGCGATATCACCAACTCATCGATACCGAGGGTATCAAAGCACGCCAGCATGATGGCCAGGCCGCCGATAAAAACGGGTTTCCGGCCATCGCTCAATCCGGCGATATTGATGTCTTCGATGGTGTTGAAAGACAATGCTTTGTGCTTCAGCTTTTCCAGCGCCGCGTAGGTTATGCCGTTCTTGCACCAGCCATTGATCTCGCACATGATCGCCGCAGAGCGAATGGTGCCCGATGAGCCGACGGCAATTTGCCAACCGGCGTTTCGAAATACGTTCTGCAGTTCCTGTAGCTCAGCTGCAACCGCACGCTGAGCCTTTTTCAAGGCTTTTTCCGTGATCACGCCGTCGGCGAAAAAGCGGTTTGTAACCGATACACAGCCAAATTGCAGACTCTCCATCTCGACGGGGTCAAGATCCTCTCCGATGATCAGTTCGGTGCTACCGCCGCCGATGTCGATGACCAGTTGTTTTTTCCGGTCGCCGGCAATCCACTGGGTGACACCGAGGTAAATCAGGCGGGCCTCTTCACGACCGGAAATGATGTCCACCGGGCATTCCAGGGCCAGTTCCGTCAAGCGCAGAAACTCGTCAGCGTGTTTTAACCGCCGGAAAGTCTGCGTGCCGACCGCGCGCCGGTTCTCTGCAGGAATTCCGCGCAGTCGCTGGCCAAACTGGGACAGGCAGGCCAATGCGCGCTCCCGGACCTCCGGGTCCAGGTTACCTTCCTGGTCCAGTCCGCCGCCCAGCCTGACCATTTCCCTGATACGGTCAAGCACGCGCAACTCGCCATGCTCACGTCTCGCGACCAGCAGGTGGAAGCTGTTGCTGCCCAAATCGACGGCGGCGTAGGTTTGCAGTTGCGGGTCCGGTTTCATGGTTGTGATTATAGCGTTATGCATATCCGGGATTGGTGGTTTCTGTTGGCAATGGAGATCGAAATGATAGCGCGTAATTTACACTCGGCAGATAAGAACGGGCCCTGCCGGGCCCGTTTTGACAAGTGTGATCAGAGCGATGCCAGTACGGCAAGGCTGATCGATCGCTAGTATTTGAAGCTCAAATCCAGTTGCAGCCGCTTGAAGCCAATCGGGTCAGCAAATCTGATACCCACGTCATTGACGAAATAGGTAAAGTCGGCATTGACGTTTTTGGTCAGCGCGTAACTGCCCTTGAAGATACTGCCCTTGGCGTCGGTGCCGCCGCCACCGAAATCGGAATCGGTCAGCAGGCCGAGAACCGAATCGGCCTCGAGTTTCTGGTAGACATAGCCAAGCTGCCATTCACCCTTGTTCTTTGCCGAGCCGTAGGTGAAGCCCAGCGCATAGCCCGTGTTATTTGTGTCGACGGCCTGGTTTTGCACCCAGTCGCCAAAAAACTGCGCGTGACGGCCAAACATATCGAAGTTGAGTTCTGCGAACAGCTCAACTTCCTCGTAGTTATACAGGTAGGTCTTGGTGACCGGATTGAAACTGTTGCCAAAAAAGTCATCATCACCCCCGTAGAACGAACCGCTGCCCTTGGTATCAAAATTATAGTAGCCCACACCGGCCGTCAGTTTCATCGAATCGCCGATGGGCAGCTTGAATCCCGCCTGGGTCAGGTAGGCAAAGGACTGTCCGTTGGCGCTGTCGCTTTCAATCCATGTACCAAGTGCGTTGGCAAAGAACTTGCCGTTGTTCCAGCCGATACCGGAACCTTCCGGACGCCAGTCACTGTCCCACAGCAATGCGTTCTTGCCCGACCTTTGCAGGTAATTATTGAATTTACCGCCGTAAACGTGGGTGTCCTTCAAACCGGACCAGTCAAAGTAGGCCAGGTCCAATTTCAGGTCCTTGGATGAGCCACCACCGCCCAGGGTCTGGTTTGAGGAAACCGGGTCGTCACCACCGGAAGCCAGTCCAAGTCCGACTTCCACTGTCGGCGTGACATTGGCTATGAGCGCTGCCCGGGCGCGCACGCGGTTGCGGTCGCGGTTTGGCTTGCCTTCGATATTGAAAGCCTCATAGCGGTAACGAAAATCGCCTTTCCAGCGAATGGTGTCCGTCCAGCTTGTTTTTGCTGCCTTTTCCTTGACTTCGGCAGCTACCGCGTCGGTTTTGTCGCTGACAGCGGCCACGGTCACGGCCGTTTCCTGGTTGCTTTGAGCCAGCTCGGCATTGGTCGCCGCAAGTTCGCGGTTTTCGGCTTCGAGACGATCCAGTCTCTCGCTCAAGGCCATCATCTGGGCCCGCAGGGCGGCAAATTCCTCATCGCTTGCAGCCTGTGCAAGCACGGGAGAAAGCAGTAATAACGTGAATAACGTGACACTGAATCGACTTAGCATTTTCTTATACGTCACCATGACCTGACTCCTCTATTGGTTTTTCCGGAATTACGACTTGCTGTAATCCTCTTGTCATAAAGAGGCAATAGACTTGTCACGGACAGAGGTCAAAGCTTGTTCAAGTCGTAAATCTCTGGCAATGAATCACTTGTCTGCAGGTGAAAGGGTAGGCAAGTGATTCTTTTTTTTAAAACATCCGCTTCAGTTCCAATTACTGGATCTTGGTTAATTCCCTTTCGGCAACCTTGGCCGGCAGCGGGATATAGCCATCTTTTACAACGACTTCCTGACCCTCACGTGACAGAACCATCTTGAAGAATTCGGCCGTCAGTGGTGGAAGGGGTTGTCCAGGTGCCTTGTTGACATAGATATACAGGAACCTTGAAAGCGGATATTTGCCCGAAATTGCGTTGTCGGGGCTGGCCGTTACAAATTCCTTGCCGGCTTCTTTGGACAAGGGCACTGCACGGACCGACGATGTGGTGTAACCGATACCCGAATAGCCGATACCATTGATGGATGCGCTGACTGACTGCACCACCGATGCTGAGCCTGGTTGTTCATTGACCGAGTTCCTGTAGTCACCTTTGCACAGCGCCTTGTCCTTGAAGTAACCATAGGTACCCGATACCGAGTTGCGCCCGTATAGCTGGATTTCACGGCTGGACCAGGAATCCTTGAGACCCAACTGACCCCAGTTATCGATGCTGTTGGGGTACCCGCAGGTCCGGGTTGATGAAAATATGGCATCAACCTGCGGAAGGGTCAGGCCTTCAATCGGGTTGTCCTTGTGGACAAACACCGCGAGCGCATCGATGGCGACGGCGACGGGCGTCGGCTTGTAACCGAATTTCTTCTCAAACGCCTCCACTTCCTTGTCTTTCATAAGACGGCTCATCGGTCCGAGATTCGAGGTGTTTTCGGTCAGTGCCGGAGGAGCGGTTGAGGAACCGGCCGCCTGGATTTGCACATTGACATTCGGATAGGTCTTTTTAAAGGTCTCGGCCCACAAGGTCATCAGGTTGGCCAGGGTATCGGAACCAACGCTGGACAGGTTACCGGAGACACCGCTGGTTTTTTCATAAGTCGGCAGGTTTGCGTCCACTGTAGCCTGGGCCATGGCGTTTGTTGCACATAGAAACAGCGCGATTGACGCGAGCTTCGGAATATTTCGGGTATTCATAATTTCCACTCCTGGAGTTTTTGCACAATTGGTGCTGGGTTCATGCCCGGCAGGTGGAATGTTAGTGGGCTTATGTGACAGTTGTATGACACGTGACAGAAATATGACAATGTCTGGAACCGGCTGTGCGGATATGTGCGGATCAAATATGCGATAACTACTGCTGCTAATCTGCCGGTGAAGCTGGGGTGGGTAGTTATTACCAGGACACGCCGAGCACATCCATGTGGCGCTCGAGACTCGGCTTCCTGCCTCGTACGGTCCTGGTAATAACCACCCGCCCCAGCTTCACTGACCGCCGTGCAAATCCGTCAGAAACCACTGAGCGATGATTTAAGTGCCGAGGGGGTTATGTTCAGATGAACGGTATCGCGAAAGAGCACATGGATGTGCGGCGCGATTGTCTCAAATTTGCATATATCTAAGTCGAGCCCGAATCCCCATGGATGGGTTCACATGGTCCTGAAACAGACACTACTCCCTCGGCGCCCACAGATATCAATAAATGTCCATCGTGGTCAGCACAGCAATTCGAAATGGGGCTTTACTTGAGCATGGGAATCCGGTTTAAGCGGGACAGCAATGTGCAGTAACCGATTTCAGGCTTTTCTTTCGACTGGAAAAATGCAGCGGAATTCGCTGCCTTTGCCGATTTCACTGTGGATTTCAAGACGTGCGTTATGGCTGTGGAGTACATGCTTGACGATGGCGAGACCGAGACCGGTGCCACCGGTCTTGCGGTTACGGTCATCACCGACACGGTAGAAGCGCTCGGTGATGCGGGGTATCTCGCGATGGGGTATGCCGACCCCGGAGTCAATGACTCTCAGGATCAGACCGGTATCTGTCTCCTCCCATACCACTTTGATTTTACCGTTGGCCGGTGTGTAGTTGATGGCGTTGACAATGAGGTTTTGAAACGCGCTCTTCAGATCGGCTTCAACGCCCTGCAGGTTCAAACCGGGCTCAACCTTGAATACGATCTTGTGCTGGCCGTGACTCAGGTCCTCTGCCTGCTCGGCAAGTTGCGCCAGCAGCGCCGGCACGTCCACCTTGACCGCGCCGTCAAGCCGCTTGGTGTCTTCCAGACGGGACAGTTCAAGCAGGTCTTCCAGCAGGTCGTGCATCTGATGTGCCTGGGTAAACATCCGTTCGATGGCTTCGGGGTTTGGTTCGGCCGGTTGGGTTTTGAGTATTTCAAGATAGCCGAGAATCACGGTCAGCGGGGTGCGTAGTTCATGCGAAACATTGGCCACGAGGTCATGGCGTATACGCTCAAGATTGCGCACATCGGTGATATTCCTCAGGATCAATAATCGCTGGTTTTTCCTGAAGCGAACGACGCTCAGTTGCAGGGTGATGTTGTCATCGGCAGGGCAAGTGATTTCCAGAGTGCTGTGCAGTTTGTCCTGGACGGCCAACCAGCCGGCGAAAGCCGGTTCACGGATGAGATTTGTCACCGCCTGGCCCTTGTCATCGGGTATTTTCAGACCCAGCAATTTGATGGCGGAGTCGTTAAACCAACTGATGACGTCGTGGTCATTGATGACCAGGGTGGCATCCGGGAAGGCGTCGGCCAGGCCTTCGAAATCGTCGATAACCTGCTGGTATTGGCGGTTTCTTTTGATGTTTTGTTTTTGCAGGGCAGCAATGCGATCAAATATATCCGCCCACATGCCGAGACTTTCCGGCGGCTTGGCATCCCAGGACTGTAACCAGCGGTAGAGTCGAAAAGCGTTATAAAACTGCCAGGAAAGCGAAAGTAGCAGGAAGAAAGCCGTAGCCAGTAACAAATGCCCGGACCACCAGCCAAGCAGCAAGACCAGCAATGCCACAACTGCCAGGCGGAACAGGTGAGATGTCCAATTCCGCTTGAGCATCAGTTGTCTGTTGTTACAAAACGGTAACCGTGACTGCGCACCGTTTGAATGTAGTGGTCAAGCTTGGCTTTTTCGAGGATTTTTCTCAATCGCCTGATATGCACATCCACGGTGCGTTCTTCGATATAAACATTGGTGCCCCAGACGTGATCGAGCAATTGTGTTCGGCTGAAGGCGCGGTTTTCATGTGTCATGAAAAACTCGAGCAGGCGGTACTCGGTGGGGCCGATATGGGCAGGTTTCCGGGCAAGAAAAACCTGTCTTGAGACGGTATCCATGCTGATTTCTCCGGCTGAAATTTTCCCGTCCGCCCCGCCCGGTTCAGACCTGCGCAGGACTGCATTGATCCTGGCGACCAGTTCTCGTGGTGAAAACGGCTTGATGATGTAATCGTCCGCGCCGGAATTCAATCCTGTTACCTTGTCATCCTCGGAGACCTTTGCCGTCAGCATGATGATCGGAATATCTTTCGTCAATGTGTCCTTGCGCAGGCGGCGGGTCAGTTCCGGGCCACTCATACTGGGCATCATCCAGTCCAGCAATATGATGTCGGGGACCTGTTCAGTCATTTTCTCCAGCGCTTCCTTTGCGCTTGCGGCACATTTCACGGACATGTGTGACTTGCCGAGCGCAAAGCGGATCATTTCCCGGATGGCTGATTCGTCATCAACAACCAGTACGCTGATTTGTTTTTCAGTCACTTATTTCCCCGACCCGTTGAAATGGCAAGGCGTGGATGCCCCACCGGCATATTATAAGGGGGTATATGACAGTTTGATGACATTATCCGGATGTCATTGAAGACGTGGCGAAAAAAGCCGTTAAGCAGAAGGGTTTAAACGCGCGTGATCAACCGCGGTTCGATTTGTCTGACTCGCTCGCCTCGATACGTAATTCCATCAGCCTGGCGCTGACCCTGGCGCGTTGGTAATAATCGAGGTCCGAACGTTTTTCGAGACTCTCCAGCTGGGTAATCGCCTCCTCGGTGCCGCCGCGTTGGTAATAGGATTCGGCGATCGCTTCGGTCGAGCGGACTTCGTCACCCGCGAGATTTTCTGCCTGGGCGTAAAGCGCATAAAGTTCAGGGTCAGTCTTTCGGGTTACAAGCTGTTGCCGCAATACCTTGCTGGCGGTCTCCGCCAGTTTGGGGTCTGCCTGGGCCAGGAGCGCCCTGGCATACTCGAGCGCAATGGCCTGGTTGCCCGGAAAAATATGATACAGGTCGGCCAGGCTTTTGATGGCCTGTTGTGGTTCGCCCCTGACCCGCTGCAAATTGGCCATCTGCAACTGGAAGGCCAGTCGCGAGGGTTCCTTTTCCAGCAATTCGCTGAGTATGGCTTCGGCCTCGTCATATTCCGCCAATCTCTGCGTCGCGATGGCCAGGCCGTAGAGGTAGCCGTTTTTTCTCGCGTCCGAGAGCGGTTTTTTCAGTTCGGTATTGAACCAGTCAATGGCTGTTTTCGGATCGTCCTCGAGCAGGGCACGCATCCTGGCCTGAACGATATAAAACTGACGGCCTTCGTCGGGCTCAACTTTCGGCAGGTTCTGAATACGGCTCTTGGCCTCGGCGATGCGGTTGACAGACACCGGGTGCGTGCGCAGGAATTCCGGTGGGCCTTCGCCGTTGGCGCGGGTGTTTTGACCCATCTTCTCAAAGAAATCCGCCATGCCCTGCGGGTCGTACCCGGCAGCCGACAGCGTCCTGATTCCGACCCGATCGGCTTCGACTTCATTGTGCCGGGTAAAGTTGATCTGGGCCTGCGCCGCCACCGCCTGCGCCCCCATGACTGCACCCTGGATCACTTCGCCATTGCCGCCGCTCGCCAGGATCAAACCCAGCATGGCCAGCATGGCGAGTACATTCATCTCCTTGCCCTTTTCAAAGGCGCGGTACAGATGCATTTGGGTGATGTGGGCGATTTCATGCGACAGCACCCCGGCCACCTCATCCTGCGAATCGGCCAGCAGTACCAGGCCGCTGTAGAGCGCTATTACGCCGCCGGGGGCCGCAAAAGCATTGATAATCGGCTGGTCGAGCACCACGAAAGTAAACGCGGCCTCAGGCTGATCGCTGTTTGCAGCCAGCTTATAACCCATGCTCGAGAAGAACTCATTGACCAGCGGATCTTCATCCAGAAGTTCATAGGCCCGCATCTGGCGAAGCAGGCCTTCCGCATACTCGCGTTCCTCACTTTTTGAAAGTACATCGCTGGCGGAATTACCCAGTTCCGGCAGGCTGACGCGACCCGTCTGCGCAACGCTCGACAGGCTGACCGTGGCGACCACGGCGGCGAGTAGAAATCGTTTCAAAAAACCATGTTTTTGCTTGACCGGAATCATGCTTTCCCTGAGACTTTAGGCATCCTGTTTATGACAGTTTTTATACACATTTGTTCGTCCGTGCCCCCAGTCTAGCGCGGTTTTGTAGTTCGCAAAGCCCCGATTGATACATAGAGTGATGATAGTCAGCATGGGTGTCGAATGAAAGTCTAAACCGAATCGGACCAGACTGATATCAACGAAAAATTTATGCAGATAAAAATATATACCAAGGCTTACTGCTCGTACTGTTATGCAGCCAAAAACCTGTTGGTGAAAAGGGGCCTCGCATTTGAGGAAATAGGTTTGTCGGGTAATTTTCCAGCCGAACAGGAAATGCGTGACCTGACCGGTCGAAGTACGGTCCCCCAAATCCTGATCAATGGCACCCCCGTCGGTGGTTACACCGATTTGATTGAACTCGACAGGGCGGGCAAGCTCGACACTCCCCAGGCCACTTTTGACGCCTGAATGGAAAAGTGTTGCATTACCGCAACTCGGCCAGTCGACAGGGCGCCGGGACGGGTCTTTTTTAAATCTGTTTCAGATCGGTTTGGACGATCGTTTACCATGATAAAACAGGATGTTACCCCTGTATCGTCAGTTTTGAATCAGCAGGCTTCCTTATTTGCCGCCAGGCACCGCTTTACATTGACTTATTGTTGTTTTCCTGCCATATTCCCACATAATTGCATATATCCGAAAGTTGGGTTGAAACGTCAGGGATGAAACATCGTTTATTGACAGTATTGTTGCTGGTTACGGCACTGATTCCGGCGCTTTCTGTCGCCCGCGTTTCAGGTCTGCCAATGGCCGGTTTCAGTGCCGGCGGAACGGGACTGACGTCATTTTACGTGTTGGGCTTCGAATTGGGTCCATGGCAGGACTATCTCGCCCGCGAGTTGACACCCGACTTTATGCTCGATCCAAACGTGGAACCTTTGAATATTTCGTGGATGAGCGAACATTCCGTCATCGTGCTGCCATTTTTTGCCAAGCAAATCCTCGGTGAGCCGGAAACACTGCTCAAGCTCGAAGTCGACTGGCAGTATTCAGACGAGTTGGCCATGCATGGTTTCGATTCGTTCCTGAGTAACGGTACCGAGGGTCTCGAACGCAGACTGGTTTCACCCGGCTTGCTGCATCGTTTGAATGATAACCAGGTTTTAGGTGTTTCAGCAGTGTTTGCAACACAGAGCTACGGCGTTTCACGTCTTGGAATGATGTCATACGACCAGTCAATTCCTGCGTCTTATCGCGAGAGCCTGTATGATCCTTTCCAGGAAACCAGTTACGGCGCCGGCGTCAGCCTGGCCTTGCGTAGCGAACTCACCAAGGGTATAGCGATGGAAGCGGGCTTCCGTTCGCATATCAATATGGATGAGTTCTACAATCTTCACGGTGTCTATTCGCAACGCGCCGACCTGGACATTCCGGCCCGCGCCAGGTTGGGTCTCGCATTCCAGGCAGGTGAACATTCGTCGTTGAATGTCGCGGTCGAAAGGGTGTTGTATAGCGAGATCGACGCTTTCGCAAGTCGCAACCTGCCGGGACGTTTCCTGTCCCTGCTGGGTGATTCGACCAGCCCCAACTTTTCGTGGGATGACCTGACCGTATACTCGGTTGGCTGGGCCTGGGCGGACAATAAGAAAGGCACTTCATGGTATATCGATTTCAGTTCCCGCACCCAACCGTCGCCGAGTTCGAGCATCCTGAGCCAGGCGATCAACAGTGACCTGGCGCAAAATGCGGTTACGATTGGTTACGGCCGCCGCATGAGTATGAACAGCCGTTTTAATGTCAATGCTGCTTACGCGCCGGCTGAGTACGCCTTTGGTGGAAACGTACTGGGTGTCACCTCCGATCAGTTAACTCAGAAATTTGAACTCGAAGCATACTGGACCTGGGACTTCTGAGGCCTTTTGCCTGGCCAAACGGCCTGGAAACCAGTGCTATCCTGACTTGTATAATCTTCCCTAATCGCTTGGAACTGGATCTGTGTAAATGAATTTGGTGGCCTCCTGGTTTAGACGTACCTTCGCCGACCCTCAGGTTGTTATCCTCGGTATCGTGCTGGTTATTGGTGTTGCGATCGTCGCGGGCCTGGGGCGGATGCTGGCACCGGTTTTCGCCAGTATCGTGATCGCCTATCTTTTGGAAGCGGTGGTCGTACGTCTGCAGATGCTGGGCTTGTCCAGGCTGTTTTCCGTGCTGTTGGTCTTCCTGCTGTTTCTGACCAGTCTGTTCTTTCTCTTTTTTGGCCTGGTGCCGATGCTGATTCGCCAGTTGACCCAACTGGTGCAACAACTCCCCAATTACATCACGCAGGGTCAGGACCTTTTATTGCAATTGCCACAGCGCTACCCGCAACTGGTTTCAGAAAGACAGGTTCAGCAACTGATCGGCAATGCGGGTAATGAAATGGCGTCTGCAGGTCAGCAGTTCGTGACCTGGTCACTGACATCGGTTGGCACCGTGGTGGGTCTGGCGGTTTTGCTGGTCCTGATCCCCGTGTTAGTTTTTTTCCTGCTGAAGGACAAGGAACAGTTGATCGTCTGGTTCAAGGGATATCTGCCAGCCGAACGCCATCTCGTGTCTTCGGTATGGGCCGATGTCGAGGAGCAGATTGCCAATTACGTACGTGGCAAGGCAGGCGAGATCGTAATCGTCGGCGCGGTCAGCTACGTGACCTTTATTTCGCTGGGTCTGCAGTACTCGGCACTGCTGGCTACCGTAGTCGGGTTTTCGGTGCTGATTCCATATATCGGCGCAGCTGTTGCCACGTTCCCGATAGCCTTCGTCGCGTATTTTCAACTGGGCTGGGGCTGGGACTTTGGCAAGATCATGATCGCCTACGCCATCATTCAGGCGCTGGACGGTAATGTACTTGTGCCCTTGCTGTTCTCCGAGGCGTTAAACCTGCACCCGGTGGCCATCATCGTCGCCATCCTGGTGTTCGGCGGTCTGTGGGGTTTTTGGGGTATCTTCTTCGCGATTCCGCTGGCGACAGTGGTCCAGGCGGTCTTGAAGGCCTGGCCAAAGGCGACGAATAATGAGCCGGACACCAGCAACGGCCAACCGGCCGATGAAGCCAACCCGGACGCTACCTGATAACGGGCTTGCAAACGGTCGGAACTACTTCGGCTAGCCGTGAATACCAGTAAGGTCGTAAACAATTTGGTGGTTTCGTTACAGACCGTACGCTCAACAGGCCGGGTGGACTTCACTGCCCAGCCTTATCCGGCCCTGCGGGCTACCCTCAGCCACGATTCCGCCTGATCGGGACCGCGCTGACGGTAAATTCTTTACCATCAGCGCTCGATTTTCATCCATCCCCAAATATATAAGATGGGCGCCCCGGGCGAAATCCCGTCTTCGGCGGATAAATGGGCACTGAAGTCCACCCGGCCTGCTGAGCTTCAAAGCTGAAAGGCGTGCACACTGGTTCAGACCCGGCAGGTGCTTGCTGGCTGGGCGAACTTTGAAGCGCCGAGTAGCCGGACGGATTAGGCACGATCGGGCGGGATGCCCGATCGAGGCCGTTCAATACAGGATGTATTGTGAGGCCGGTGCCGTTAAGATCCGGCCGGCTGCGAGGGCAGTCCCGGATCTCGATCCGGGACCGCTGGCATGAGAGCACAGACAGCAAGCACCTGTCGGGTCCTTGCACATATTGTCAGACAGATAGTTATCCGGTATTGCCAAGCCCTGATGTATACGACCTTGCTGGAATAGACAGCTAAAGCGCTTCGGACGCGAAATCAGCCAGGCGCGAACGTTCACCCCGTTGCAAGGTGATGTGCGCCGAATGTGACCAGTTTTTAAACCGGTCAACCGCAAAGGTCAGTCCCGAGGTCGTCTCCGTCAGGTAAGGCGTATCGATTTGCCCGACGTTACCGAGGCAGATCATTTTTGTGCCCGGCCCGGCGCGTGTTACCAGGGCCTTCATCTGTTTTGGCGTGATGTTCTGGGCCTCGTCGATGATTACGAAGCGATTCAGAAAGGTGCGGCCGCGCATGAAACTCATCGAACGGATCTTGATCCTGTTGGCCAGCAGGTCATTGGTTGCCGCACGGCCCCATTCACCACCCTCATCGGAGTGGGTCAATACTTCGATGTTGTCGGTCAGGGCACCCATCCAGGGGGTCATTTTTTCTTCTTCCGTGCCGGGCAGGAAGCCGATTTCATCACCGATCGAAACCGTCGCCCGGGTGACGATGATCTCGTTGTACAGTTTTGAGTCCATCGTCTGCGCCAGGCCGGCGGCCAGGGTCAGCAGGGTCTTGCCGGTTCCGGCCTGGCCCATCAGCGTGACGAAATCTATTTCGGGGTCCACCAGCAGGTTCAAAGCGAAGTTCTGTTCCCGGTTGCGTGCCTGTATACCCCAAATGGTGTTTTTGCCGGACTGGTAATCGGTGACCAGTTTGAGCACTGAAAACTCATCGCTGACTTCAACCACGATGGCCTCGATGCCATCCCCGTCACCGATCACGATGCACTGGTTTGGAAACCATGCATCCCCTTCGATGCGCTTGATTCGATAGTAGGTCGAACCGTTACCATTCCACGAATCAACCTGCGGGTAGCGATCCCAGAAGGATTCATCTTCTATTCGCACTCCCTTGTAAAGCAGGTCGACGTCATCCAGCGCCCGGTCATTGTAGTAATCCTCCGAAGGTAAATTCAGGATGGCCGCCTTGATACGCAGGTTGATGTCCTTGGATATCAACACGATTTCACGGCTTTTATCGCTTTCCTGCAGCGACAGGGCGGTGCTGAGAATTTCGTTGTCAGCGAATGAGCCCTCGTGCAGCAGGCCGGGGTGGGTGGTAGCCGGGCTGGTTTGAAAATACAGGCGTCCACGTGCCGCTGGTAGCTCGAGACCGTGAGGGATCAGCAATTCAAGACCGTCCTCCAGTTTTGAGGCGCCCTGTGCATTCATCATGTCGCCGATAAAGCGGCTTACCTGGCGTACGTTTCTTGAAACTTCTGTCAGGCCTTTTTTAGCCGCATCAAGTTCTTCAAGGACCATCATCGGCAGAAATACATCATGTTCCTCAAAGCGGAACAGGGATGTTGGATCGTGCATCAGGACATTGGTATCGAGGATATACAGGCGTTTGTTTTTTCCCACTGTGGTTTCCTTTTGCTGATGAATGCTCAGGGTAAGTGAACTGATGGATTCAGGCTCTGGCCTTGAGAGCCTCGAGCACGGCCTCTGCGTGACCGGGCACACGGACTTTTCGCCATTCCACTCTCAGAACACCTGAGGAATCCAGCAAAAAAGTGCTGCGTTCTATGCCCATGTATGTGCGGCCATACAATTTTTTTTCATGGATGACATCAAATTGTTTGCACAGCAGTTCATCGCTGTCTGATAACAGATGGAATGGAAACCGGTGCTTGTTTCTGAAATTTTCATGGGTCTTGACCGAATCCCTGGAGACTCCAAGTATTTCCGCGCCGGCTTTGGTAAACTGCGAATAGAGGTCACGAAAATCCTCACCTTCGCGGGTGCATCCGGAAGTGTTGTCCTTGGGATAAAAGTAGATGACGAGGCTGCGGCCTTTGAAGTCGCTGAGTGACAGGTTTTGATCGCCGGTGGCGGGAAGGGTGAAGTTTTCTACGCGCTTGCCTACGCTGACCATAAACACTCCCAGTTCATGTATATTCGCTGCAAACCGTGGCAGGACACAGAGCCAGATCATTGGCTCCTGAAAGCAGGATACTTGTCAGCTAACAGGTCCGCAAGTACTATTGCGCGAAGCTCGGCAAGTGTGGCTTGGCATATGGCATGAATTGGCGGACAACGGTTGAAATTGATGACATGTCGCGCCATTTACAGACATACTAAACCTCATACAAACGGGCTGACCTGAAATGACCGGAATTAAAAAAACATGATGATTTCCCTGTGCCGGACTGCAATGGCGTTGATTTTGATTGCAGTTCTTTCTGGATGTAGCTCATTTAAAAATAAAGGACCGGAGTACCTCGCAAGCGTTGAGGTGGCGCCTTTAAAGATTCCGCCGGGTATGGACAATCCTACCGGGCCCATCACCGATGCTCATTGGCGTGTCGGAAATGAGAATGCCGGCAGGCGATGAATTGGAACCTGGGCCGCCACGCGTGGCAAGCACCGCTGGTCAGCAGGATGCGAACGCTTATATCGCCTGGTCCGCAGAGGGACCTTACCTGTTTGTCAAAGACACGCCGGACAGCGTATCCAGAAGACTGCGTTACGCGATTGAAAACTCCGGAATGACGATGCTGAAAGTGGGTGAATCGGGTGCACACAAGTTTCATTACACCCAGATACCACCGTCGGATGATGAAGGTTTTTTTTCGCATATGGCGTTCTGGCGCTCCAGACCTGAATACATCGATTTCTCGGGCACATTCATGACCAGCCTGAAGCCCGACGGGCAAAATACACGCGTCTACCTCCTGTTCGGCAACGGCGAAGCCGTCGACTCGGAAGGTTCCGAGCACATACTGGGAATCTTCATGGATCGCCTGGGATAGCAGCACTTATCCGGGTATTGTTGCAGTTCCCGGAATATTTGAGGTTGTTGCCGATAACCGCTGCGGTGAGCCTATCAGTTCCAGCGCGCGGCGCTTACCGATAAGTTTCCACGACTCAGTCCGTCTTGGTGAATTATTGGGCTTAGCGTTCCAGCAGTTTCAATTTGTCCGTTTTGCCATCCCACTCGGCTGCATCCTCCGGTGGTGTTTTGGCTTCGGTGATGACCGGCCAAATCAGCGCAAGCTCGGCATTGAGCGCGATGAAATGCTCCTGGCCTTCCGGCAAGTCGTCTTCGGGGTAGATCGCTTCTGCCGGACATTCCGGCTCGCACAAGGTGCAGTCGATACACTCTTCGGGGTCAATGGTCAGAAAGTTCGGCCCTTCATGGAAACAGTCGACGGGACAGACTTCAACACAATCCATATATTTACACTTGATGCAGTTTTCAGTAACAACGAAGGTCATTGTGCCTGTATTCCTTTGTTTGGCGGTCAGTAACCGGGAATGTTTGTGACCCAGCCAGTCGCGGCGGGATAAAATCAAAGGATACTAAATTTCTGCAGTTCGTCACACATGTTTCGTTGCTTACGTTACAATTGGAATTCACAATTAGCCGGGTAGCGGACAACGCTGAAACCTGGTTGGAAAATTGCGAAATTGTACCTTTTGCCCAATGTTGATAAGGTTGCTGCTAAGGTTGCTGCAGCCTGGACCTTCCGGTTTCTATTTAGGACCAGTCAATCGTTGACCGTGTGCGTTTCTGGCAAACTTAAATAATATTTTTATCAGGATATTCTAAATGTTAAAACGAATCTCATGGATTGCGCTGCTGATTCTCGTCAGTACTTCCGTTCTCGCGCAATATGACCATCCGCGAAAGAAACCGTCACAGGCAGGTTCGCGTGAAGGGCGCTGGGAAGGCAGCGTCATCCTGGCATACCAGAACGGGCTGAAAAAGAGCAATGACGGCGGTTCGGAAATAGATGTGGACAGTACGGCAGGCTGGGGTATCAGTTTTGCCTGGAACTGGACTGAAAACTGGAATCTGTCATACCGGTTTTTGGCGAACAGTCCGGGCTATTCGGCGTTGATTGTGCCGGAAGACCCACTTGAGGTACCCCTGGCCATCAATCACAACATGACGAAAACCACGCATCAGTTTAACGTGACCTACAACTTCAGGAAAAAGGCATTCACGCCCTTCCTCGCTGCTGGTATCGGTTATACCAAGCTTAACTCCAATGTTCCGGACGCACCACCCACGGTTGGTTGCTGGTACGATCCGTGGTGGGGGTACATTTGTGTTTCCGACTGGGATACCTACAAAACATCCGAATTTTCCTACAACGTGGGCGCCGGCCTGCGCTGGGACATAAACGATGTGATTTTCACCAAGGCTACATACTCCCGGGAGTTCCTCAGCGTAAAAAGTGGTTCGATTGATTTTGACATGGCACTTTTGGAACTTGGATTGATGTTCTGAACTGGCAACATAGCCCTGCGCCGGTGTTTTACCGTTCCGGAAACCATCAATCGCAGATGTTTCAACAAACCAGATACGGAGTGTTGACAAGCTAATGAGCAATTACAGATTTGGAAAGACGGTCAGTTTGAATTTTGACGCAGCGATACAAAAAGTGACGGAGGAATTGGCCAAAGAAGGTTTTGGTGTTCTGACGGTGATCGATGTACAGGCGACTCTGAAAGCGAAGCTGGATATAGACATGCCCCCGTACCGGATTCTGGGCGCCTGCAACCCGGTGCTGGCCAACCAGGCCATCAAGGCCGAGCCGGAGATCGGATTATTGTTGCCCTGTAACGTGCTGGTGCGGGAGGATGAGGCCGGCCAGGTCCATGTCAGCTTCATGGACCCGGGCTCCGTGCTGGGCCTGGTAGAAGACCCGCGGATAGACCCATTGGCGGGTCAGGTGAAACACAAATTGGAGACCGTCCTGGCCGCCCTTTAGCCCAGGGGGATTAGCATGTTTTGGAAAGTCACGGCCGGACTGCCGAAAAATATCTCGCTGGTATTACTATTTTTGCTTGCCGGCCAGGGTCCCCTGATGGCTGGTGGTGAGATTCCGGCGGCCGACAATCTTGCCAGAACGGGCCAGATTTCGCAGCAGCAGGGTATACCCACCGTTGTTTTTGTATCACGCGAAGCCTGTCCGTATTGCCGCACCTTGCGTGACAAAATCCTGCTGCCGATGCAGCACGCCGACAAGTTTGCGAACCGGGCAATCCTGGTGGAAATCAGCCTCGACCGGGTTGAGCCGTTGATCGGCTTTGAGAACAAGCAGATCACGGCGCAGGCGTTTGGTGATTATTATGCGGCGGGGATTACACCCACCCTGCTGTTTCTCGACGCCGAAGGACATGAGATCAGCCGGCGGCTCGTGGGGATATCAAACCTGGAACTTTACGGATATTACCTACAACAATCGATCGATGATGCGCTGTTGGACATCCGCTCCGGGGCGCCAGAGGGCTGAACCTTTTTATCTTTTGGGATAGAACCCCGGGCCGGTCGGCCCGGGGTAACACATCAGGATTTAACGCCAACCATAGCTTATTTCAAGTTCCCACTGGTCCATATCAAATGAAATGGTCTGGGAAGGATCGAGCGGATTGGTACCGGATACTTTCTTGTTGAAAGCATACATGAATGACATGGATACCTCATCACCGCTAGACAGTGTGCGCGTGAAACCTACAGTTGCGTGATCTTCGATGACACCCGGCGCCAGGATATTGAAGAGGACTTCGGAGTCGGGGATGGGTTGCTTGCCGTGGCTGAAACCTGCGCGCCATGTCCAGTCCTTGTTTGTAACCCATTGTGCACCGATCTTGTATACGGTCATGTCATCCCAGCCGAAGCCCGCACCTTTTTTACCGCCGAGGCAATATGAAACGTCGGTGGCCATGGGGTTTGCCGTTGGGCACATGTACAGGTTCTCAAACAAGTTACCGACAGAGACCACGTCGCTATACCAGATCCTTTCGACATCAAAGCTCAGGGCAAAATTTTCTTGCGGACGGAAAGTCAGTCCGACTTTCAGGTCGGCCGGTATATCCATATTGCCATTGTCGGCGAACAGGTCGGAATAATCACTGAATTTGCTCATGCCGATCTTGAACTTGTAGGCCGCTGCAAAGGCGAGCGAATCGGTCAAGTCCCATTTGATGCCAAGCTTGGCGCCAAGACCATACGACTTGTCATGCCCGTTGTTTGTCAGGCTGTCGGGGAAAACCGTGCCGCCACTGGCCGCAAAAGTCTCGGTATAGCCGGCAAAAGCACTCAGGCCCCGGGCCGAAAATAATTGCATGACGCCGATCATCGAAGCGCCCCAGGTGAACTTGTCACCCACGCTACGTGCATAAGTGAGTTCCAGGAAAGCCTGGTTCAGGTCCACGCCGGCACCGCCGTTGCCACCCACAAGGCCGCCACCGTAGGTCCCGGGTAAGGTCATAACTGGTGCAGGTCCGGGTCCATCCGGGTCAAAGGTAGCGGTGCCACCTTTCCAGGTCGTATTCATTCCGCCCCTGCCATAAAAAGCCATGGCCCAGGCGCTTTCGTCATTTATTGCCCAACTTCCGGCCATGTTGGGGATGTAAAAATAGTCGTTGTCACTGTCAATGCTATTGGGCCCGATGGTAAAGGTGCCGCCCTGGCCGTTGTACATGCTGTCCGTGGTTTCGTAATGACGCAAAGGACTGAAAACGGCGATACCAAGGTCATATTTACCGGTGTTGGAGAGAGCCGACGCCGGGTTATTGGCGATTGATATCGCGTCTTCCGGCATGGCCAGACCCGCGCCCGCCATACCCTTGTTCTTGGTGCCGATACCGTGGGTGAAATAACCGTTGGTTGCCCACAGGGGTGTCGTGAGTAATAACGTAACTATGGCTGTGGCGAGACGGGTTTTTTGCTTGAGCTGCATTTCAGCGCTCCTTTAGTGAGTCGAGGTGAGGGAAGTCGAGTCGTGTATGATGAGGCTCATACTCAAATTATTTAAATTACCTTAACTTAATGTTAACAAGTCCACTATAAGTACTTGTACTTATAAATCAAGACAATTTGGAGTGTGTGATTGACTGTTTCGTGATTTGAATCAAGTCAGCCGGACAAATCAATTCAACGGGTACATCCGTCGGCTTCACAAAACATTTCGTAGAGAACATCCACGATTCTCGAAACCGCTCCACTTTTGAGTGAATAGTAGATCGTTTGCGCTTCCCTGCGTGTGTTCACGAGTTCTTCCTTGCGCATTCTGGACAGGTGTTGGGACAGCGGAGATTGGGGTATTTGCAGTAAATCGGCTATCTGGCCAACCGATTTTTCGCCTTCTGCAAGATGGCAAAGAATCATCAGGCGGTCTTTGTGACCAAGGGTTTTCATAAGGGCGCTGGCGCGTGAGGCTGACTGGGCCATCTGATTCAGATCTATACCTGTATTTTGTTCCATAAGTCCGGTTTCCTTTCCAATTCCCACACAACTTGTATCAAACCAAAGATTAAAATTTAATCCAAACCAATTCGTCTGCGCTGACCACTGGCCCGTGGTAGCGGGTACGAAATTGTTTCAGATTTTCATCCCGGTCTCTCAGGCTTCGCGCCATAAAATGGCTCAAAACCATTTCGCCTGCACCCGTTTCGGCAGCTATCTTACCAATAACGCTGGGCGCGTGCGTGCAAATTCCTGCCTACCCGACTGATATTTTCGGGTACTGCGAGATGCATGACAAGTAAATCAGTATCATGGGTAAAGTCGATATAGCCGTCTGCACTGCCATTTTGGTCAGGTGTGACGCCTTCTGTTGCGGGCCATATGTGAAGGGGCAATCAGCGAGAGCAGCAACGCTTGCGAAAAAGTGCAGGGCAGAAAAAATAGCTTGTAAATTTTAATGGAATTTAAGTGGGCGTTAAGCTTATTCCGTTTAATATTTAGATTTTACTCTGAGTTGTTTTTTATGTTACGATTTTCTAATATAAACCATTCCTGGACGTTCTTTGTCCATCAATCTCAAATCAGGAATATAGATGTTTTCAAAACCCGGTAGCGGCCCTGCCGTATTGAGAAAGGTTTCGCAGGAAGCAAGCAAAGTCGATCCAGCCAAACGCCGTGATTTTCTGAAAAAAGGCCTGGTGGTTGCAACTGGCGCGATTGCAGGTGTGCAATTTGCATCCACCCTGAAAGCGGCGGAAAACAACCTGCCGCCGAACCTGCCGGAATGGAGCAAATCACTCGGCGCCGGTGTTATCACCAATCCCTATGGTCAGCCGTCACCTTTTGAAAATGATATCGTACGCCGCACAGTGCCGTGGCTGACGGCAGACCGCATCGCCGCGATCAGCTTCACGCCGCTGGCCGAACTCGATGGCATCATCACCCCGAGCGGTCTCGTATTTGAGCGCTATCACGCGGGTGTGCCGGCGATCAATCCGGATGACTACCGCCTGATGCTTCATGGCATGGTTGAGAGACCCCTGATTTTCACTATCGATGATCTGCGCCGGTTCCCGAGCACCACGGTGATCAATTTTCTCGAGTGTCCGGCCAATGGCGGAATGGAATGGCGCGCCGCGCAGATGGATGCCCTGCAATTCACCCACGGAATGATCAGTTGCTGTGAATGGACCGGTGTCCTGTTGAGCACGCTGCTGGATGAAGTAGGGGTTAAACCCGGGGCGAAATGGATCCTGGCAGAAGGCTCGGATGGTGCCGCCATGAGTCGCAGCATCCCCATGGAAAAAGCACTCGATGACACCCTGATCGTTTATGCCCAGAATGGTGAACCTTTACGACCGGAACAGGGTTACCCGGTACGTATTTTCAACCCCGGCTGGGAAGGCAACACCAGCGTTAAGTGGCTGCGCCGTCTCGAAGTGGGCGACGAGCCCTGGTATCACCGCGAGGAAACCTCCAAGTACACGGACCTGATGGCCGACGGCCGTGCCCGGAAATTCAGCTATGTACAGGAAAGCAACTCCGTGGTCACCTTCCCGTGTCCCGAAAAGCCGCTGAAAGAGAAGGGCCGTTATGAACTGGAGGGTCTGGCCTGGTCCGGCCACGGCAAGGTCAAGCGCGTGGACGTTTCATTTGATGGTGGTGTGAATTGGCGCCAGGCCCGGCTCAAGGGCCTGGTCTTGCCCAAGGCCCTGACCCGTTTCGGCCTTGACTGGACATGGGATGGTTCGCCGGCGTTCATCCAGAGCAGGTCCACGGATGAGACCGGTTATGTTCAACCCACTTTCGCGCAATTGCGCGAAGCACGCGGGTTGAGCTCGATATATCACAAGAACGCGATTCACACCTGGCGTTTGCATGCAGATGGGACGGTGACCAATGTCCAGATTAGCTAAAATGGTATCTATCGCTGTCTTCCTGAGTGCAATTTTAGCGACCGCATCGGTCACGGCTGAAGTTGGCGGGTATGGTATCGGCACGCCTGCAACGACTGAGGAAATCGCCGGCTGGGATATCGATATCCGGCCCGACGGCATGGGCCTTCCTCCCGGCAGCGGTTCGGTCGAAGACGGCGAAATGCTCTACGAGGAGAAATGCGCCTCCTGCCATGGTTCGTTTGGTGAGGGTGCCGGGCGCTACCCTGTATTGGCAGGTGGCGAAGGTACATTGACGGCCGCGAGACCAAACAAGACCGTCGGCAGTTACTGGCCCTACGCCAGTACGCTTTGGGATTACATCCACCGGGCAATGCCGTTTCCGCAACCCCAATCACTGACAGATGACGAAGTCTATGCGATAACTGCCTATGTGCTCAATTTGAATGACCTGGTCGATGACGATTTTGTATTGACCGCGGATAACCTGGCTTCCATTGAAATGCCAAACAAGGACGGGTTCTTTTTCGATGACCGGCCTGACACCCAGAATACCGGTTGCATGAAAAACTGCAAAGACCCGGCCAGCATCAAGATCACTTCGGAGCCATCCATCGCGACATTGCAGGATGAGTCGGGTGAAGTGGTTGTTGAAGTGGTCGTTGACGATGGAGAAAAAATTTATCAACAAGCATGCCAGATGTGCCACGAAACGGGTGTCGCCGGTGCGCCGATGACCGGGGATTCTGCTGCCTGGGCAGACCGTATCGCACAGGGGCGTGATAAGCTTGTGGCGAGTGCCATCAACGGAATTGGTATCATGCCGCCAAAGGGCGGACAGAGCCAGTTGAGCGATGAGGATGTCGCCTCGGCGGTGGATTTCCTGATACAACGGGCCACACAGGAATAGAATCAAGCCATGCTGAATAAAACAGTTTTTCTTATCGCGACGCTCGGTGCCCTCGGCGGGTTGATGGCCAGTCCGGTTTTTTCCGCAGGGGAAGACGACATGGCAAACCGCCTGGAACAAGGCAAAGCGATTGCATTCGATCGTGTGAAGGGCAATTGCCTGGCCTGTCACTACATTGAAGGTGGCGAATTGACCGGCAACTTCGGACCACCGCTGCTCGCCATGAAAGTGCGCTATCCCGACCGCGATGTCCTGCGTGCCCAGATTTGGGATGCGTCGGTCAAAAACCCGGACTCCCGGATGCCGCCGTTTGGCCGTAACCAGATTCTGACCGAAGAAGAGATCGACCTGGTCACTGACTATATTCAATCATTGTAAGAGATTTATTTTATGGGAGTTATTCGATGAAATTACAACGCAGGGCCCTAATCAGGAGCTTGTTTACCGCTGTTGCCGCACTGGCAGTTCCACGCTGGCTGTTTGCAGCAAGACCCGATACGGCGTTTGACGCAAAAAACGCTGACAAGGTCATTGCCGACCTGTTTGACGGGCCGATTACGGAAAGTGACCAGGTAACGCTGAAAATTCCTGATATCGCGGAAAATGGTGCGGTCGTTCCGGTGTCAGTCAGTACCGATTTGCCCGATGTCGAATCAATCAGCGTGATCGTGGATAACAATCCGACACCGCTGGCCGCGATGTTCGAGCTGTCTCCCCAGTCCGTTGCGGATGTTTCGATCAGGATCAAGATGGGTGAAAGCTCGGTGGTGCGCACGATCGTGAAAGCGGGTGGAAAGTTCTATTCCGCGAGCAAGGAAGTCAAGGTCACCATTGGCGGTTGTGGCGGCTGATAGCAGCCAGGTATTGAACAACGAAGGAATTTTATTATGGGTAGTCCAATCAAAATCAAGGTAAAACTCAAAGGTGATGTGGCTGAAGTGAAAACTTTGATGCCGCACCCGATGGAATCGGGTGTCAGGGTCAACGCCGATACCGGCGAACCGGTGCCAAAGCACTATATCCAGGAAGTCATCTGCAAACATAACGGAAACGTGGTCACCACTGCCTTCTGGGGTACGGGTGTATCGAAGGATCCATACATGGCATTCGCTTTCAAGGGTGCCAAGGCGGGTGACAAACTGGAGATCAGCTGGCGGGATAATACCGGTGATACCAGCATGTCGGAAGTTGAAATCAGCTAAGCATGACGATTAGCTGGCCGCAAACACAAAATCCCGGGTCAGGTCGTACGGAGAGAAGGCTGTGAAAAAATTCTTAATTGCATGTTTTCTGTGCGTGTCGATGGCGAATGCTAATGCAACGCCTGAACAGGACAGGCTGGCGCTCAGGGAGTTTTTTGCGCAGCGATTTCCGAATCTTGATCTGAACGAAATGGCCAATGGCCTGTATGCCTTTGACGAAGGTGCGCGTGAGCAATGGCTGTCAATGGAAGAGTTTCCACCCTATGAAATTGCCATTGAAGCTGGCGAGGAAGCCTTCAATAAGCCCTTCGCCAACGGCAAGGGCTATGCAGACTGTTTTGAAAATGGCGGTATTGGCATCCGCCAGAATTACCCCCGTTTCGATACGGAATCCGGTGAAGTCATCACCCTTGAATATGCCATCAACCAGTGCCGCGAAGACAATGGCGAAGCGCCGCTGCCATGGCTGACAGGAGAGTTGGCCAACATTTCCGCTTACATGGCCTATAACTCGCGTGGCAACAAGTTGAATGTTGTCATTCCGGACGATCCGCGCGCAATAGCGGCCTATGAAGCGGGCAAGGAGTATTACTACACGCGGCGTGGCCAGCTGGAATTCGCCTGTGAAAGCTGCCACATGCAGTCGGCAGGCAACCTGCTGCGCGCTGACACTTTGAGCGGTATGCTCGGACAGGCAACGCACTGGCCGGTTTATCGTTCCAATTGGGGTGAAATTGGAACACTGGACAAGCGGTTCCAGGAATGCAATTTGCAGGTTCGCGCCAAGCCCTATGCACCCCAGAGCAAGGTATACCGGGAACTCGAATACTTCCTGACGTATATGAGCAACGGCATGGAACTGAACGGTCCGGCTTCACGCCGTTAAAGGAAAATGCCAATGAAACGTAAATTACCGATCCTGGTTTCTGCCCTGGTGACAGCCTTGATACTGCAAGCACCGGCCATGGCAGCAGATGCTGCCGGCTACGAGGCTGCCCGGGCAAAAGCCCTGGAAACGCTGCGCGATGCGGAAACCAAGGTGCAGTTGTGGACCACCTCCGATATCCTGCTGGAAAACGCCGCCAACGCCGCCGCCGCAGGTGACTTCGAGCTTGCCATCAAACTGGCAAATGAAGCCGGGCTCCACGCCCAACTCGCTTTGGCTACGGCTGAAAAGGAAAAGCAGGTGTGGCAAAACAGAGTACCCAAAAACGTATCTGAATAGGCGGAGATTCGAGCCATGATGGACAGACGTGAGTTTCTCGCGATTATGGGTGCTGCGAGCGCCGCGGGATTGTTGCCCTTTTCCAGGAGCGCCTATGCGCAGGAGGACAGCTACAGCCTGCCGCCGTTCGGTAATGCCCGGTTGCTGCATTTTACAGACTGCCACGCGCAACTCGAACCGGTATATTTTCGTGAACCGAATGTCAACCTGGGTATTGGTCCTGCGGCCGGTAATCCGCCGCACCTGGTCGGCAAATATCTGCTCGACTATGCAGGGATCAAGGCCGGAACAGACAAGGCGCATGCCTTCACCTATCTTGATTTTACCGCAGCCGCTGAGACTTACGGCAAGGTTGGTGGTTTCGCCCACCTGAAAACCCTGATTGACCGGCAGCGTGCGGAAGTCCCCGATGGCCAGTCACTGCTGCTGGATGGCGGCGACACCTGGCAGGGTTCGGCGACGGCCCTGTGGACACGCGGCAAGGACATGGTAGAAGCCTGCAACCTTCTCGGTGTGGACATCATGACGGGCCATTGGGAATTCACCTACCAGCAGGATGAGATCCTCGAAAACATCAAGCAATTCAAGGGCGAGTTCATCGCACAAAATGTATTTGTAACTGAAGAAGCGCTATTCGACGATGCACCTGTATACGATGAAGATACCGGGCATGCATTCAAGCCTTTCACAATAAAGGAAATGGGTGGACGCAGGGTCGCAGTCATCGGCCAGGCATTTCCTTACACACCGATCGCAAATCCCGCCCGGTTCATCCCCGACTGGTCGTTTGGTATCCGCGATTCCGACATGCAGGAACTTGGTGAACAAGATCCGTGCGGAACACCGTCCGGATGCAGTTATCGTGTTATCGCATAACGGCATGGATGTTGATATCAAGATGGCCAGTATCGTTACGGGCGTGGATTTTATCCTCGGCGGCCATACCCACGATGCAGTACCCAAACCGGTTGTCGTTACCAACCCGGGTGGTAAAACAGTCGTGACCAACGCGGGCTCCAACGGCAAGTTCCTGGCGGTGCTAGACCTCGATCTCGGAGAAGGCAAGGTCAAGGATTTCCGTTACCGTTTATTGCCGGTATTCTCGAATCTGCTTACTGCCGATGCCGGTATGCAGGCGTATATCAACGGTGTGCGGCAGCCTTACGCAGATAAGCTGAATGAACCACTGGCGGTCGCCGAGTCATTGCTGTATCGCCGTGGAAACTTCAACGGCACCTTCGACCAGGTGATCTGCGATGCCATGCGCGCCGTCGGTGGTGCCCAAATTGCCCTGTCGCCCGGCTTCCGCTGGGGCACCTCGATCCTGCCGGGCCAGACCATCACGATGGAACGCCTGATGGACCAGACCGCCATGACCTATCCGGAAACCTATGTCAGGGACATGCAGGGTTCGGAACTCAAACTGATCCTTGAAAGTGTCGCCGACAACCTGTTCCATACAGACCCGTATTACCAGCAGGGTGGAGACATGGTGCGTGTCGGCGGACTCAGCTACAGTTGCGATCCCGGCAAGGAGATGGGTGAGCGTATTGGCGATTTGAGCCTGTTGGATGGCAGTCCGCTGAGCGCTGACAAAACCTACAAGGTAGCCGGTTGGGCGACGGTCGGATCGAAGTCGCCCGGACCGCCGATCTGGGACATGGTGGCGGAGTATCTGCGTGACCGCAAAACCATCAGGGTCGACGAGGTGGAAACACCACGCCTGATCAATGTCAGCGGCAACAAGGGTATCGCCGATTACGCCGGTAAGCTAAGCTAAACCCCATGAAACTGAAATCCAGGCTGTTCGGCATCCTTGTCGCGCTGCTCGCTGTAGCGGGCCAGAACGTGACTGCCAACGAGGTCAGCGGCGAAGTATTCAAGCCATTCGCCGAAAAGCATGTCATTTTGCAGCTGAGTGACCAGGCCAATGAGGCAGTGGTGCTCGATACCGCCAATAACCTGATCAAACACTATGGCGGCCCGGACCTGATCGATATCGAAATTGTCACCTTTGGCAAAGGCGTGCGGCTAATGTACGCCGGCAGCGAACACGAGGTTCGCATCGCCAGCCTGGTTGAAAACGGTGTGCGTTTTTATGTCTGCCAGAACACGCTCGATACCATGGAAAGGGTCCACGGCGAGCGTCCGAAGCTCAATCCCGCCGCCATCATGGTGCAGGCCGGCGTGGCGCATATCATCGACCGCGTGGATCAAGGTTACATACTGATCAAGCCCTGATCTTTGATCCCCTGGTTCTAAAATGGTGGTTTTTGTTCTGACCTGTTAATTACTGTCGTACGCATGTCTGCGCCCGCGGTGTACCGTTCATCCTGAACATAAAAAAAGGGGCCCGGAGGCCCCCATAAATTCATCACACAACGGGAAAAGCTTATAAGGCTGGTATTACTCGTAACGGTCTTTCAGTACCTTGAAAACCAGCAGCAAAAGAATGGCGCTGAAGGGGATGGCGATCCAGATGCCGTTGGTGACATTGAACACACTGGCCAGTGTAATTTCACCATAGTTGGTAAGGTTGATCAGCGGCGCCATGAACGGGTACACCAGGGCGTACAAGGCCGCACCGACAAGACCGCCCAGGATGGTGACCATGGCGTCTGTTTTTCCTTCCGCTGAGGCCAGCACACAGGTGCCGGGGCAGTAGCCGGAAATCGCAAAACCGACGCCAAAGATCAACCCGGCAATGACGATGCCCACCACGTAGGTCGGCTTGATTTCCATATGCGCCAGGTGCACCAGGTCGAGTGCATAGATACCGACCGTGGTGACGGCGATGGTCATCAGGATCAGTTTGATGATTGTCATATCCTTCAACAGCAGGCTGCCAAGAATCTTGTGGTAACTGGAAGCACCGCCCAGTTGCATCACTGCGCCGATCGCAGTACCGATGGCAAGACCGAGTAGCAATTTCATGATGACACCTTCTTGTTGTACAGCATGCGGGCGGTAATGATGCCCGAAGCGAAAATGGAGACACCGAAAATAAAAGAGCCTACCGTCAGTTGCGAGATACCGCTGATCATATGGCCGCTGGTGCAACCACCCGCCAGACGCGCCCCGAAGAGCAATAACACGCCACCCATAAACGCCTGTACCAGTCGTTTGGCCTTGTGTTCACCGAACTGCGTTTTCCACATGTCTGGAAGCGCGGGATTTTTACGCAGACGAAACCGGTGAGTGGCCAGTGCTGCAATACCGCTACCCAGGAACATACCAAACACCAGCATCCAGCCGTAGCCGATGCTCCAGTCGTCTTTTTCGCCGTACTTGTTCAGGTACTTGTTGGATTCCGCAGCTGCTGGCGCGGCACTGTGTAAAACGATTGCATCGGTGACAACGTACTGGGTCGATACACCAAACGGTTTGACCAGCGCTGTGGCCAGTATCACCAGTAATCCGAGCAACAGGCCGGCTACCTTCCATGAAATAACGGGGGAGTCTTGCATATTTAAAATCTCTGTGAGTGAGTTAGGGGGAGGTTGATTATATTAGCAATCTATAATATAAAGTCAATTCGGATTTTCCTGTCAACGATCCCGATTGAATATTACCCGAACGGTCATCATATCAAGCCGTGTATTAATGGCAGATTAAAATTGTATGGAGAGTAGTGAATGAAGCCAGGCGTTGAAGCTTTCTTTGACAAGGACACCAACACGGTCACTTACGTGCTGATGGACCCGTCCGGGCAAAGCCTGTGCAATTATTGATCCGGTGCTGGATTTTGACCCGGCTTCGGGACGGACTTCCACGGACTCCGCCGACCGCGTTCTTGATTTTATCCACGCAAAAGGTCTTGAAGTTGCCTGGATCCTGGAAACCCATGCGCACGCCGACCACCTGTCCGCGGCGGCGTATTTAAAATCGAAAACCGCAGCCAGAACGGGTACCGGACGACTGATCACCGAGGTCCAGGCCACTTTCAAGGATGTTTTCAAGCTGGGTGACGAGTTCGTGCCGGACGGAAGTCAGTTCGATAAGTTGTTTGACGACGGTGACCTGTTGGAATTGGGCTCGCTGCAAGTAAGGATCATGCATACACCGGGTCACACACCGTCGTGTATTACCTTTGTCGCCGGTGATGCGGCATTCGTGGGCGACACCCTGTTTATGCCGGACTACGGCACCGCGCGAACCGATTTCCCCGGTGGTGACGCGGCGACTCTCTACCGGTCAATCAGGCGCATTTTGTCCCTGCCCGCCGAAACGAGGTTGTTCCTTTGCCATGATTACAAGGCCCCTGGCCGTGACGAATACCGGTGGGAGACGACGGTCGGGCAGCAGCGCGCGCTCAATGTTCATATCCATGAAGGTGTGACCGAGCAGGCTTTTGTCGAGTTTCGCAGTCAACGGGACAGTGAGCTGAACATGCCAAAGCTGATACTGCCGTCGATCCAGGTAAATATCCGCGCGGGTCAGATGCCGCCGGCAGATGCGAGCGGCACGGTCTTCCTGAAGATTCCTGTCAACGTGTTATAAACAACGGGAGCATGTAATGGGCTTGTCGGTATTTGCGTGGCTGGGTGCGATGGCAATCGGTATCAGTCTCGGCCTGTTGGGCTCCGGCGGATCGATCCTGACGGTGCCGGTACTGGTCTATTTGATCGGTCAGGACGAAAAACTCGCCATTGCGGGTTCGCTGGCGATCGTCGGTTCAATTGCGCTTGTCGGCAGCCTGCCGTACCTGAAGAAAAAAATGGTCGACTGGCGCACCGTGGTCCTGTTCGGTATACCGGGTATGGCGGGCACCTATCTCGGCGCCTGGATTGCGACCTGGATTTCCGGCCTGGTGCAACTGGCGCTGTTCGCGGTCGTCATGCTGCTGGCGTCCTGGCAGATGCTCAAGCCCCCGAAACTGGATGACAAGCCGCATGTACCCAGGGAGGTCTGGAAGATCGGTCTCGATGGTCTGCTTGTCGGTATCCTTACCGGTCTGGTCGGTGTCGGCGGTGGCTTCCTGATCGTCCCGGCGCTGGTGTTGCTGGGTGGACTGTCGATGCACCGGGCGGTGGCCACCAGCCTGGTCATCATTGCGTTGAAGTCCTTTACCGGTTTCTGGAAGTACCTGGATGTACTGCGAGTCACACGGCCTGGCGCTGGACTGGCACGTCATCGCGATCGTCACCGTGCTCGGCGTGGCCGGCAGTTTCATCGGTTCGCGTATTGCAGGCCACGTGGATCAGCATAAACTACGCAGGGTATTTGGATTTTTCCTGATAGTGATGGGAATATATATCCTGGTTCGAACCCTGCCGTCGGTCTGGTCGTTCTAGTGTACTGCATCGTAATTAATAGTACTTTCAGAGGCCCACAAATGATTCAAGACAAGGCGCAGTTCGCAGTTAATGGTTATTCCCTTAACAAGGACTGGAACGCCGTATTGGGTCATTTGTGGGCCTCCCTTCGGGCGCGGCGAGAAGCCGTCATCTGCGGCGTTGCGTCTCTTGGAAAGGACCAGCCATTCCCTGCGAGACGCGCCTTGCAGCTAACGGCTTCTCGTCACGCTGAAAGTGCCATTAATTACGATGCAGTACACTAGCCCTGGTAAACCTCAAGAGATATGATCAATGGAAATTAAGCGAATTTCACCTTTTCTGTCGGTTTCACCGCAAATTTACCCGGCTCACGTTGAGCGACTGGCCGCGCAGGGTTTCAGGACGATTATCAATAATCGTCCGGACAATGAAACCGATGATCAGCCACGGGTGGAGGAACTGTCGGCAGAGGCCGCAAAGCACGGTATCGAATTTATCAGCATACCGGTCATTCCCGGTGAGCTGACCGAGGAAAATATCAAGGAATTTGGTGACGCGATGAGCCGTGTCACGGGACCGGTACTGGCGTATTGCCGTTCGGGGATGCGCTCGACCAGTTTGTGGGCCCTGTATGAAGCCCGGCACATGGGTTCCGAAGAGATCATCAAGTTTGCATCGACCTCGGCTATGACCTGAGCTGGCAACAGGAATTTCTCGACGAGGCCCTGGCGCATGCGGCAGGCAAGCCCGCCATCCCGACAGAGATGCCCGTTCACCACCACAGCGAGGCCAATACCTATGACGTGATCGTCGTCGGTGGCGGCAGCGCCGGTATCGCGGTGGCCTCCAGCCTGCTCAAGCGCAGACCACAGCTTGATATCGTCGTGGTTGAACCGCGTTACAAGCATTTTTACCAGCCCGGCTTCACCATGGTCGGCGGCGGTGTGTTTTCGCCCACACAGCCGCAGACGTTTACCAAGAAAGTCATGCCAAAAGGCGTGCGCTGGCTGGAGGCGGCGGCGTCGGCGTTCGAACCGGAGCACAACCAGGTCATCCTCGAGGACGGCAGCCGTCTCGAGTATCGCCAACTGGTGGTCGCACCCGGTCTGAAGCTGGATTGGGATGCGGTCGATGGCCTGCGTGAGAGCCTGGGCAAAAACGGTGTGACCTCCAACTACCGCTTCGATTACGCGCCCTATACCTGGGAACTGGTTAAAAAGCTGCGTTCGGGCCGCGCCATCTTCACCCAGCCACAGATGCCGATCAAGTGCGCCGGTGCGCCGCAGAAAGCCATGTATCTGTCCTGTGACCACTGGTTGCGCAACAAGGTGCTGGACCAGATCGATGTCAGGTTTTGCAATGCCGGCGGTGTGCTGTTCGGTGTTGATCACTATGTTCCGCCATTGATGGAATATGTCAAAAAATACAATGCCGGCCTGAATTTCTTCCACAACCTCGTGGCGGTCGATGGTCCGGCCAAAAAGGCCTGGTTCGATGTCAGTGAACCGGGCCAGGAAAAACGCCGCGTCGAAATGGAATTCGACATGCTGCACGTCTGCCCGCCGCAGACCGCCCCTGATTTCGTGCGTAGCAGCGCACTGGCCAACGAGGCCGGCTGGGTGGATGTCGCCCAGGATACCCTGCGGCACAAGCGTTATGACAACGTCTTCAGTCTCGGCGACGTGTGTTCCGCACCCAACGCCAAGACCCTGGCGGCGGCGAGGCTGCAGGCGCCGGTGGTGGCCGAAAACCTCATCGCGGTGTTCGACGGCAAGGACCCGGTGGCCGAATACAACGGTTACGGTTCCTGCCCGCTGACGGTTGAAAAGGGCAAAATCGTGCTGGCGGAATTCGGCTACGGTGGAAAACTGTTACCGACTTTCCCCGAATGGGTGATCAAGAGTGACGAGCCGAGCAAGGTGGCCTGGTTCGTCAAGGAAAAGATGCTGCCAACGGTTTACTACCAACTGATGCTCAAGGGCCGGGAATGGCTGGCCAAGCCGAATAAGCTGAGTGGTAGTTGAGCAATGTGATTGGGTGCTCAGATCTATTGCGCTGTCGCTTAATCTGAGTGCCTATTCTCATGTTGAGACTCTATTCCGGATTGCCTGATCAGACCACAATTGGACATTGTTTCCCTATCTGCATGGGCGCCGAGGTCGCGCGGTAGCTTACTTCAGGACTCGCTATGAACACGTCCATGTACGCTCGAGTCGCGACATCCATGTCGCTCACGGTCCTGAAGTAAGCTACCGCACACCCTCGCCTATGCGGATGCTCTTACAACATTGGTTTCTGAAAGATATGCACGCCTGTGTCCGGAGCTGGGGCGGGTAGTCATTCGCAGGACCGGGTCAGAGAAAGGGACAGAGTCAAACACCTTATGGAGCGTTGCTGTCAGACAAAAGTAACCAGGGTGTCTTACTCTGGTGCCCTGTACGATGACCCCATCACATCCAGTCACTCCGGTCCATCTCAACGCATTAAGTTAAAATGAACCTGACCCAATTAGGAAGACAATCAATGACCGATTTATTTCAACCCTTGAGTTTCAAAAGCGGTGCCGTTGCGAAGAACCGCTTTATGCTGGCGCCGCTGACGAATACGCAAAGCCATGCCGATGGCCGTTTGTCGGATGATGAATACCACTGGCTGACCATGCGTGCCAAGGGCGGATTTGGTCTGACCATGACCTGCGCTTCGCACGTGCAGGCGATCGGCCAGGGGTTTCCCGGCCAGCTCGGTTGTTTTTCCGATATTCATCTCGAAGGTCTCACGCGTCTGGCAACGGGTATCAAGGCCGAAAACAGCCTGGCCTTGCTGCAATTGCACCATGCGGGTATGCGCTCGCCGCGGGATGTCATCGGTCAGCAGCCTGTTTGTCCTTCTGATAATGCGGAAAGCGGGTCGCGCGCACTGACAGGCCCGGAAGTTGAGCAACTCAAGGAGGATTTTTTGTTGGCGGCGGAGCGGGCCGAAAAGGCCGGCTTCGACGGTGTCGAACTGCACGGCGCCCATGGTTATATACTCTGCCAGTTTCTCAGCCCGACCATCAACCAGCGTACCGACCGCTATGGCGGATCGCTGCAGAACCGCGCACGTATCATTTTCGAAATTATCGACGGAATCCGTGCCCGCTGTCGCCCCGGATTTTTGCTCGGTGTCAGGCTGTCACCGGAACGCTTCGATATAAGGCTCGGTGAAATCCTTGAAGTTGCCCAACAACTGATGAAGGAAGCAAAGATCGACTTTCTCGACATGTCGCTTTGGGACTCGTTCAAGGAACCGAACGAAGAGGAGTTCAAGGGCAAAACCCTGCTGAGCTACTTTACGGACCTTGACCGTGGTGAAGTGAGACTGGCAACCGCGGGCAAAATAGACACGCCGGAAGTTGCAAGACAGTGTATGCAGGCCGGTGCCGATTTTGTTGTTTTAGGTCGCGCCGCAATCCTGCACCACGATTTTCCAAACGGATGTCAGAAAACCCGGACTTTGAACCGGTGTCTCTGCCGGTGACAAAGGATTACCTGCGTTCGGAGGGTCTCGGTGAACCCTTTTTAAAGTACATGACCAACTGGAAAGGGTTTGTAAAGGACTAAAGGTGACTTAAGGTGTCAGGTTGAATTCAACCTGACCCCTTGCATCTTCTCGCCAGCTACATATTCACCTTATCATCGCGATTCAATCAATGCGAACAGCGATAAACGTCGCTAGGTGAATTTCCGGAATGCTCGGGCCCACCCAGTTAATACTCAGTCGCTCGGGCGATAACATTTTTATCCTGTAGAGGGTGTCCCCGTCATTGATTTCAGGGTCGCTTATGGTGCAGACCACTTCTGCATCACTATTTGCCCAGTCTGAACCGTAATCACACTTCATTTGCGTAATTTCATTACCGCTTTTATCCCGAACTGAAAAAATGACATAACCGGGCGGAGTCGGAGGAGAATTATTATCGGTGGTGGTACAGGGTTACGGATTCCAATGCAATATCAAAAACCAACGGAATAAGAGCATGTGTTTGAATCTGAAGGCGGTAACTGGGGTGATTAAACGACATCTTCAACAAGGGCCCAGCGTCCGGACAGGTCGGGAACCCTGTGAGTTCGGGTAACCACCGATATCCCTGCTGCCGTAACCGAAATCAAGCAGTTCATAGGTCGTGAACAGACCATCATTGATCCTCACCTGGATGACGCCCTGGGTATCCATCAGCATGGATATTTTGCCGACAGCACCCACCTGCGGTGGATCATCGGGTGGCGGACAACCCAGGCACTGGCCGCCGGTGTACTCAAACAGTTCGGCGAAAAAGACATCCTCAACGATCCCGCCGGGGCCAAGCACCCATTCGCTGCTGCCGGCGTCATCGAATATCAATGGATACGCGCCCATCCTCTGGTTCTGCCGGGCAAGCAACAAGCCCTGCTTCTCCAGGCCGCTGCTGTAATACAAGCCAGCTTCGGGTTTGACATCCCGTGGTGGAGGGACCGGGTCGCCGCACAAGGTGCATTGCTTGTCAAACAGATACGTCCGCTCGGCACCACCAAAACGAATGGTGACATCGACAGCCGGAAAATACGCCGACGACATCGTCAATCACGTCGCTCATATCAACCAGCACACGGTACGGCGTTGGCGTATCGTTGCAGAGCGGATGTTCCACAATCGTTTCAAACTCAATTAGCACAGAATCACCCGTGTAATTCATGATCACAGGCTTTTGTTCACCCGGATGACAATCGGTGGGCCACTCACCCCTGAAGTCGAGGATATAAGGCGCATTGTCAGCGATGAAACGCGGGTGGTACCACAATTGGGTGTTGGAAAAATCAGCCCAGGCTGGGTTGAAACAGAATGCGAATAGCAGAAACAGATAGCGGGTCTTCATGTCTTATAACTCCCTTTTAACCCTCTGATTATACGCTTTTATTTTGCAGACAACTGATACAGGTCAGAAGTTTTCCGCGTTTAGCCTGACCACACAAACTCCATAATCAAATCGAGTTGATTGATACAGTACATTTACTTTGAAAAGCGGAGGGGGTGATACAATACCGTTTCATTCAGACGGCAAACAAACATATAGTCCTCAGAAAAAATTTGGGACCATGCACACGTTTCAGGTATTAAAAACTCCGGCAGTTTTGTCAATACTGGCAGTGTCGACAATAGCATCAACAAAACAGCTTCTATCAAAGCCTTCAGTCAGTTTTCTTTCAGTGTCAGTGGATTACACTTTGCGTTTAAAACACAAAAAGGATTTGTGAGATGTTCAAATTCAAAACGATTCTTGTATTTGCCTTAATTCTTTTCACATTTAACGTCGTTGCCGAGGACGTGTTTATCCCCGGTGGTGACAGTGCCGCGCTGCAGGCAGCCATTGATGCAGCCAACGTACCTGGTTCGCAGGTAACCATCCACCTGGAGGCTGGTCAGTTATTTGATGTTATCCCACATTTTTCAAAATTTGCTGGCAATATCACAATTGAAGGGAATGGTGCCATTTGGGGGAACGGTCAAACTTTCAATGCGGGTCTAGGCTGGATCATTCCTGACGGGGTTTTAACTATCACCGGAGTTACGATTTTAGGTCTTGAAGCTCAAGCACTCAATTGCTCGGCAATCCATAATCAGGGTAGCTTGACTTTGGAACGAGTCACTATTAAGGGTTTTGTTTTGGAGTCGGTCCATCCATTTTTTCCTCCTGGGTGTCATTACCCAAGAGAAATGTTGCTCAACGAAGGATTTGCGGAGTTAATCAATGTGACCATCGTTGGAAGCGAATTCCCAAATATCGGACACTACCTCATTTATACGTCAGAAAATGCTTCTACCGAGATATCGCATATGACCGTCGCCGACAATCGTGTTAACTATCCTTGGGAAAGTGGAGGTTTACCAGATTCAATTCTTTTTACCGAACCGGATGGCTCGACATCGATAAGCAACTCCATCATTCTGGCTAATGCAAATCTCGAAGACAGGGTGATACCGTGCGTTGGGCCAATCACCGACAACGGCGGCAACTTTGCCTCATCGGAAGACTGTGGGTTTTCAAGCGATTTGATCGATCGTTCCAGTCTCGGTCAGATCATCGAGAAAGGTCACGATGCCTGGGTTGTGCCGCTTTTGGCCGAGTCTATTGCCGTCAATGGCGGCAATCCCAGCTGAATGTCAGAAACTCGACGGACGGGGTTTTGAGCGGGATGCCTTGTGCGACAGCGGTGCCTACGAGGTTGCGGCATCCAACCATGGCGGCGAACTTGGACGGGGTGGAATCAGCGGTTTTTACTACACGCCTCAGAGCAATGGAAACTATATTCAAGTGCAGCGTGTTTATGATGGCAACGTGGTGGTGATCTGGAATACCTTCGATACATCCGGTGCACAAGCCTGGATCAATGCGCTTGGCAGTTACCAGGATGGTGTGATCACGGCTACAGCGTATCGCAATCTCGGCGGCGTATTGCAGCCGGGTGCCGGCGCCAGCGGCGCAACGGAATTCGACTGGGGAACGATCAGGGTGACCGCGCATAACTGCTGGCAGATTACCGTGGAGTACGAATCTTCCGACCCGGAATTCGGTTCAGGGTCGTTTGAAGCGCAGCGGATAGCGTATGTTCATGATATGGGGTGTAGCGAGTAAGCCAACTGCTGGAGAAGGGTCAGGGATTGGTTTAAATTTACCTGACCCCTTCTCAGAACTGACCCCTTCTCAGACCTGGTCAAAATCGACCACGACCTTTTTTGAAATCGGGTGTGACTGGCAGGTCAGGATATAGCCGTTTTCGATCTCCTCCGGTCGCAGGGCCTGGTCCGAATCCATTTCGACTTCGCCTTCGATGAGGCGCGCCCTGCAGGTTGCACACACGCCGCCCTTGCAGGAAAACGGCAGGTCGACACCATTGCGCAGACCGGCATCGAGGATGTTTTCGCCGTCCGTGCTCAGTTCAAAGCGGTATTCACGACCGCCCGAGCGGATGCCTATCTTGCTGACCTGTCCCTTGTAGTCCTGCGCACGTGCGTGGTGCCGCTCGATCGCCCGGCGGGCCTGCTCGGCGGAGGCGGCGAACAGTTCAAAATGGATGTGCTCCTCCGCGATACCCTCGCCACGCAGACCCCGCGAGACCTCGGAGATCATCGCTTCGGGACCACACAGGAAGAACTCGTCAAAGGCCTTGATCCTGATCAACCGGCGGTTCAGGGCGCCGCCCTTGCGGTTATCGAGATGACCGGTGAACAGGTCCACCTCCTGTGGTTCCCGGCTGAAAATGTTGATCCAGTGAAAACGATCCAGGTAGGCGTTTTTAAGAAACGCCAGTTCGTTGCGGAACATCATCGTGGCCGTGCGCTGGTTGCCATAGAGCAACGTGACCTTGCTCAACGGTTCACGCGCGAGCACGGTTTTGATGATCGACAATACCGGCGTGATACCGCTGCCGGCGCAGATGCACAGATAGTTTTTGCTTTGCTGAGGGTCAATTGCGCTGAAAAAGTTACCCCGTGGAGGCATCACCTCCAGCACATCACCCGTCTTCAGATGCTGATTGGCCCAGCTTGAGAATATCCCGCCGTTGACGTGCTTGATCGCCACCCGCAAACAGCCGTCGTCGAGACCTGCACAGATCGAGTAGGAACGCCGCAGCTGCTCGCCATCGATTTCCTGCTTAAGGGTAAGGTACTGGCCCTGTGTGAAGCTGAAGGTGTTGGCCAGTTCAGATGGCACATCGAATGTCAGCACCACGGCCTCATCGGTATCCTTGTGCAGCTCCTTTACCCGCAAGGGATAAAACGAGGGGTTCAGTTCTGTTTGTTCCACCTGGCTCATATGCACTTGAAGTAATCGAAGGGTTCGAGACAATCCTCGCAGCGGTACAGCGCCTTGCAGGCGGTTGAACCAAACTCGGAGATCCGTTGCACGTTAGCGCTGTGACACTGCGGGCATTCGACTCCGCCAGCCTTCATGGGCGGTGCAATGCCATAGACGCGCAGTTTTTCACGGCCGTCCTCAGACATCCAGTCAGTGCTCCAGGCAGGACTCAGCGTTTGCCTGACACTTACCTGGCCGTAGCCTGCTGCCGCCAGCGTCGACTCGATGTCGGCGCGCATGGCCTGCATGGCCGGACAACCGGCGTAAGTGGGCGTGATGGTAACCGTCACCCTGCCGTCATCAACCGAGATATCACGCAAAACACCGAGGTCCTCGAGTGTCAGTACCGGGATTTCGGGGTCAGTAACCTCGCTGAGCAATTCGCGCACGCGGGCGGTTTCTGCCTGTTCTGAGCTGGCTACCATTGCTGACCGGGGTAGGCGCGTTGCAGAAACTGCAGTTCCGCCAATAAATAGCCAAGGTGTTCGGTGTGTATGCCTTCGCGACCGCCGCCAATCGACCAGTCATCGGCAGGGATGTCCAGTGTCGCCTGTTTCAATACGGCGTGCACGGTGGATATCCAGCCTGGTTTCAAGGCGCCGCGGTCAACGGCGATACCGGCGTCGGCCAGTTGCTGTTCATTGCGCTGACATTTCAAACATCTCGGCAGCGTAACCCCATAACTGGTCGAAAGCGTTTTGGACACGCTGATGGCTCTCATCAGTACCGTCACCCAAACGTATGATCCAGTCTTCGCTGCGTCGCAGGTGATAACGGGATTCCTTGATGGACTTGGCCGCGATCGCCGCCAGGTTCGGGTCGCTGGATTGTGTGAGGGCGGTAAAAAAACCTACATCAAATGCATCGACCATCAACTGCCGCGCCATGGTGAAAGCAAAGTCGCCATTCGGCAGTTCGTTGATCAGGAAATTGCGGTACTCGCGGCAGTCTCTCAGGTAGGCAAAATCATCCTCGCCACGGCCCTTGCCCTCGATCTCGGCTGCATGGGTATAAAACATCCGCGCGCGGCCGATAAAATCCAGCGCCACGTTGGTCAGGGCCAGGTCTTCCTCCATGAAAGGGCCGTTGCTGCACCATTCGGACAGGCGGTGACCGAGGGTCAGTGCGTCGTCGCCGAGCGCGATGCAGTAGGCCAGCAATGCTTGTTGCTGCGCTTCCATTACATGTTGTCCACTTCTTTGGGAAGATTGAAGTGCGTGGCGTGGCGGTAGGGCTTGTCATCCATCGGGTCGCAAAACATCTCGACGTCACTTTCCTGCGATGCGGTGATATCGCTGGACCTGACCACCCAGATACTGACGCCCTCGCTGCGCCGCAGGTACACATCACGGGCGTATTCCAGCGCCTGCGCGGCGTCCTCTGCGTGCAAACTGCCGACGTGTCGGTGGTCCAGGCCACGCTTGGAGCGGATGAATATTTCAAACAGGGGAAGGTTTTGCTGATTCATTTCTGTTTTCCGTTATCAGGCGGCTGAACGCGCCTTGCGTTTCAATTCATAAGCATGCATGGCGTCACGCACCCACTGGCCGTTTTCATGTGCGCGGATGTGGTGTTGCAAGCGCTGGCGGTTGCACGGACCATTGCCGGCTACGACTCGCATGAATTCGTCCCAGTCGATTGCGCCAAAATCATAAGAACCACGCGTTTCGTTCCATTTCAGGTCCGGGTCCGGGATTTTCAGGCCGATAAATTCCGCCTGTGGCACGGTCTGGTCGACAAAACGTTGCCGCAGGACATCGTTGCTTTCGCGTTTCAGTTTCCATTTCATCGACTGGCCGCTGTGCGCGGAGTCGGCATCGTGCGGGCCGAACATCATCAACGATGGCCACCACCAGCGGTTGAGTGCATCCTGCGCCATGGCCTTCTGTTCGGAGCTGCCGCGTGCCAGCATCATGGTGGCATCAAAGCCCTGGCGCTGGTGGAAGCTTTCCTCCTTGCAGATACGGATCATGGCGCGTGAATACGGCCCGTAGGAAGTCCGTTGCAATGACACCTGGTTGACGATGGCTGCGCCGTCGACCAGCCAGCCGATCATACCGATATCCGCCCAGGTCAGGCTCGGGTAATTGAAAATGGACGCGTATTTGGCCTTGCCCTCGTGCAGGGCCTGGACCATGTCTTCGCGGCTGCAACCGAGGGTTTCAGCGGCGCTGTACAAATACAAACCGTGCCCGCATTCGTCCTGGATCTTGGCCAACAGGACAATTTTCCGGTACAGCGTGGGCGCCCGCGTGATCCAGTTGCCCTCCGGTTGCATACCGATAACCTCGGAGTGCGCGTGTTGTGACATTTGCCGGAGCACCGTTTTACGGAACGCATCGGGCATCCAGTCCTTTGGTTCGATACGTTCCTCGTTGGCAACTTTCTCTTCGAAAGTGGCCAGGCGGGGATCCGTTGTCTTGATGTTTTCGCTCATCTGGTCGGTCACTGTCTCAGCTTGGATTTGAAAATTGATTTGAAGCAAATACTACCGAAAGTAATCTCAGAGTTTATCATTTCTGTTGGCGCCCGGTGGTGTGCAAGAACGACTTGGCCGCTATACTGAAAATGACATGATATGGATATTGACATTGCCTTTGCGAAACCGTGCCATCCATACGTTGATTGCTTATGTATGAACTCCTGGAAAAAACCGTGTATTGCCCCTACTGCGGTGAAAGGCTGGACGTCCTGATAGATCCGTCGGTGCCGCAGCAGAATTATATCGAGGATTGCCAGGTCTGCTGCCGGCCGATCATTTTCGATGTGACAGTTGATCCTGATGATGTCATCGTTTCTGTCAGGGGGGAGGCCGAGTAAAGCAGGGTATTATTTGGGCCACTTAAGTTCTGAAGTCCGATGGGTACAAGGAGAAAGACATCCATCCCGGCACCAGGATAAATTTCAATCCTGATGCCGAAAGGGATGTCCCGAGACTACTCACTTTCGCGTTAAGTATCCTTTCATACTACCCACTGCCGCTCATGCGGACGCGAGTTGTACAGATACCTTCAGCTATGACCACTTTGCTGTGATCACTGTTTCTCCGAACTTTGCGGGTGTGACTTGACAACCTTCACCTCCAGTTTGGAGTCTGCGTTTTCCGATTCCAATTTGGCCTCGTTGACCACAACCGCATCCGGGTCATGACCTGTTCCGTTGTCACAGTTGGCCGGGGCGTCCTTGACGTTCTTCTCGTCATACTCGTTGTTGATGGTGGCCCGGATCCGGCAAGGCGCAGTTTTGAGATTTATCCTGAATTTCCATTCGCCACCCCTGCGGATACTGGTTGTACCGATCGTTTCACCGGTATCGGCGTTGGAGATGACCACCAACCGCCCGTCCCGCCATTCCGGTGTGACTTCCGGACCTTCTTGCTGGGCTTGCTTGACCCGCTTGCTTCTCGAGTCATCGTGCATCATCGTACTTTCGCATAGATACCGGCCACTTCAAGCCTGGAGCGCTGTTTGCCGGGTTCCCATTTGGCTTCCTTGATGGTGACCATGCTCGGAGGTGGATTTTCTGTCGTTATGGTGACAGTGCTGCTGGCCGTGTTGGTCGCGCCGTTGTTATCGGTGACCGTCAGGCTGACAGTGAAGTTGCCGTCACTGGCATAGCTGTGGGTGGGGCTGACACCGGTGCCGCTATTGCCGTCACCGAAGTCCCAGGCGTAGGAGACGATGCTGCCATCCGGATCGCTCGAAGCTGAACCGTCAAAGCTGACCGGGTTGCCAACCGTGCCGTTGTACGGACCACCTGCATTCGCAACCGGCAGCACGTTTGCGGTCGGTGCGATGGAGGCAGTGCTACTGGCAGCGTCAGTGCCGCCGTTGTTGTCGGTGACCGTCAGGCTGACCGTAAAGTTGCCGTCGCTGGCATAGCTGTGGGTGGGGCTGACACCGGTGCCGCTGTTGCCGTCACCGAAATCCCAGTCATAGGAGACGATGCGTGCCATCCGGATCGCTCGAAGCTGAACCGTCAAAGCTGACCGGACTGCCAACCGTACCGTTGTACGGACCACCTGCATTCGCCACCGGCGGAGTGTTGGAAACCGGTGCAATGGCAGCCGTGCTGCTGGCCGTGTCGGTGCCGCCGTTGTTGTCGGTGACCGTCAGGCTGACCGTAAAGTTGCCGTCACTGGCATAGCTGTGGGTGGGGCTGACACCGGTGCCGCTGTTGCCGTCACCGAAATCCCAGTCATAGGAAACGATGCTGCCATCCGGATCGCTCGAAGCTGAACCGTCAAAGCTGACCGGACTGCCAACCGTACCGTTGTACGGACCACCTGCATCGGCAACCGGCGGCACGTTAGCGGGCGGTGCGATGGAGGCAGTGCTGCTGTCCATGTCGGTGCCGCCATTGTTGTCGGTGACCGTCAGGCTGACCGTAAAGTTGCCGTCACTGGCATAGCTGTGGGAGGGGCTGACACCGGTGCCGCTGTTGCCGTCACCGAAATCCCAGTCATAGGAGACGATGCTGCCATCGGGATCACTCGAAGCTGAACCGTCAAAGCTCACCGGATTGCCAACCGTACCGTTGTACGGACCACCGGCATTGGCCGTGGGTTGAACGTTTACAGAACAGGCTGGATCGGCGGTATCGTAAGCGAGGTTGCCATCATTGTCCAAACCAAGGAGCGTGCCCGCAAACGCACCTTCTGAACCGTTGGGGTTACAGGGGTCTACGGGTATCAGGGGGTGGTTGGAGCCCGGATTTGCATAGTAGTTGGGGAGTACGTCCTCACCCACCGGAGTGTAATTCGCGGGATCAGCATCGCTATGACAATTCATGCAGGCTGTCACACCGGCGTCCGTGTGGTGCTGGCGCAAGCCCGCACCCCGTCCGAGCGATTCGCTGTCATGACCCATGTCTTCGTCCCGGCCGTGGCAGCCGACGCAGCTAATGGGAGCCAGTCCGCTTCCTCCGGCTGAGCTGTCCGTATAAACAGGGGTCCGGCCACCCGAAGAGTGACAGCACTCGCAGTCCGAGCTCAACATGTCGTTGCGGTGGACGTTGTGCAGGCTGTTACCCCAATTGGCTCCATCCTTAGGCGAAATATAGGGACTGCTCAGAAATCCGCCATGACAACTCTCGCAACTTGCTTCCGTTTGATACGCCAGGGCTTCAGACGCCCCGATCATCAAGAGCGGAATCGTGACAAGCAATACAAATATCCCTGATGAATAGGCTCTTGCCCATTTTGCTAGTTGTTTCATCCTTAATCTCCTTTTCCTATCCAACGATGCCATCCATCGACGGTTCAGAGAGATGACATATACGGCTCCTCGCCTCAAATCACGCCCAAACCGGGCGATAGATGGGAATACACTGATCCAACAAAATCAGTGCCGTTCAAGCTTAAGGAGGCAGCGTTAGGATTTGGTTAAGCAGGTTTAAGCGTGATATTAGGATTACATTAAATTCTTCTAAAGTTTCTTGTGGATAGGATGTGGGATCGCCGCTAACCATGCCGAAAACATCTTCGCAGGTGGTTTGGAGCCAGCCTGTTTAAGCGTAAGTTTCGAAGGAATCCCGGGTTCAGGAAGAAATAGATGATTGTTTTGCGCGGACATCCTCTCAGGCCGATGTTCACTTGAATACCGGCCCGATTTGTTTACCCCATTAAATCCCCGGTTTGAACCGCAAACGGGGTTTGTTTCGCCGCTTTAGTGCTGAAGTACCGAAATCGTATGACCGCAAATATCCGGTAAGGCATCCAGCAAATCATCCAGCGTTTTTGAAACGGGCGCAGACAGACCCTTGCCATCGCTGGTATCGGCCGGCTGAACCGCCAGTAGTCCGATACGGGCATGTGTCCTTGCCTGCATGTACTCGGCCAGCATTCTGAGCGACCCGGCATGGGTGGATACGCCCGAATAGGCGACTTGATCCGGGTACAGCAGCCTGACCTCGCCCGGTTCACCACCAAAATCTGTGGCATCGACCATCAGAATGGTTTTCGGATGTCTGTGCGCCGCTGTTTCTATGTAATCTTCCGGGATGATGCCTGCATCGATGACATCGTAGTCCGGCCGTGACTCCATCGCCTCTGCGAGATAGGGACCGATGGCGTCATCGTGGTGGTAGCGGTTGCCAATACCCAGCAGGCAGACACGGCCATCGATAAAATGTGCCAGTTGGTCTTGCAGTTGCTTGTCCATTTCTACACTCCTGTCCTTTGTTTTGGTCTCGTTTCAGACCCGGAAATCAACGTGGAGAAAACCGGCTCAGCGACGATGCAAAACGCATGTTTACTGCGTGTACTGCTTTCTTCCCGCCGGGATCGAACGCATGGTCAGAGGAAAACAGGTCTTTCGGGTGTTCAAGCCAGTGGAGGTCACCCATTTTGCGGGATCCAGCGTGCCTGGTTGTTTCATTCTGGTAGTGGCAGGGGGCGATTGCCAGGTCTTTCAGGACGTAAAGTTCCCGGTCATTTTTAGCAAATGCCACGACTTTATCAAGACTGTTCGAAACACTAATCGTCCTGTTCACGTCCGCTGGTTCCGTACTGGCTTACACAACGATTATGTGCCTGTGGGCCTGTCCGCTTATTGACTTGGATCAATAAAAAAACCGCTTTTTATGGATGGGAAAATCCAGCCCTCACCGATGCTTCCATGGCCTAATTTAAGTGCATGATAATGAATAGAAAAAGTTCAAATATCTGCCCCGGACGAAGTCTTGATATCGCTGACCTCGAGACGCAATAGCAGCAATTCATCACCTTCCAGTAGATCGACCTGCCAGTCGCCGCATGACGGGCATACCAGGTGGTTGACCTTCGCCTCACCTCTGGTGCTGCAATTGCGGCATTCAACCACCACCGGCCCGGTCCTGATTTCGAGTACGGCATTTTCAGCGACGGTATGCAGCCTGGCGATCTCGAAAGCCCGGCTCAACAGGTCCGGTTCGACACCGGACAAGGGGCCTATGGATAACACGATGCTGTCTACGCGTGCTGCGCGCTGTTCTTCGGCAATACGCTCGACCTGGTCCAGCAAGCCCTGGCAAATGGACATTTCGTGCATGCTGCTATTCCTCAACCGGGTTGCGTATTTTTAACGCGGTCAAACCCGTTCGATGATCATGGCAATACCCTGGCCGACACCGATACACATGGTGCACAGGGCATAGCGTCCACGCGTACGTTGCAACTGGTACATCGCGGTTGTGACCAGCCTCGCGCCACTCATACCCAGCGGGTGACCAAGCGCGATGGCGCCACCGTTGGGGTTGACGTGTGCAGCGTCATCCGGCAAACCCAGCAGACGCAGGCAGGCCAGTGACTGTGCTGCAAATGCCTCGTTCAGTTCGATCACATCCATCTGCTCAAGTCTCAGCCCGGCCAGCCTGAGGGCTTTTTTGCTCGCATTAACGGGCCCGATACCCATGATGCGCGGTGCAACACCGGCGGTGGCCATCGCTACCACCCGGGCTTTAGGTTCAAGACCGTGCTGCCTGGCGGCCTCAGCCGACGCCATTAAAAGCGCGCAGGCGCCATCGTTGATACCACTGGCGTTGCCGGCTGTCACCGTGCCATCCTTGCGGAACGGCGTGGGCAGTTTTGCCATGGCCTCCAGCGTGCTGCCCGAGCGGGGGTGTTCGTCGCGGTCAAACAGCAGGTCCTGTTGCTTTTTCCGGGGGATGCTGACCGCGACGATCTCATCTGCAAAACGGCCTGCGTTGCAGGCGGATTCGGTGCGCAATTGACTACGCAGCGCAAACGCATCCTGGTCCTCGCGGCTGACATTGAATTCCTCCGCGACGTTTTCAGCCGTTTCAGGCATGGAGTCGATACCGTAGCGGGTCTTGAATAACGGATTGACAAAACGCCAGCCCATCGTTGTGTCATAGACCTGTGTATCACGGCTGAATGCCGTATCCGCTTTTGGCATGACAAAGGGCGCCCGGCTCATGGACTCAACGCCACCGGCAATGCAAAGTTGCGCCTCGCCGCAGCGGATTGCCCTGGCGGCACTGCCGACCGCGTCCATCCCTGAACCGCACAAACGGTTGAGCGTCACCGCCGCAACGGTTTCCGGCAGACCGGCGAGCAACGCACTCATGCGGGCCACGTTGCGATTGTCTTCACCGGCCTGGTTGGCGCAACCGTAATAAAGGTCATCGGCTGTGGACCAGTCGACGGCACTGTTCCTGTCCAGCAATGCCCTGATCGGAATGGCGCCGAGGTCGTCTGCGCGGATGGTGGCCAGGCTGCCGCCGTAACGGCCGATGGGCGTGCGGATGGCATCACACAGGTAAGCTTCATGCATAATTTTTATCCAGTGGTTCAGCGGCCTTTAAATACCGGTGTGCGTTTTTCCAGGAAGGCGGCGACGCCTTCGCGATAATCTTCACTTTGTCCGAGTTCGTGCATGGCCTGTTGTTCCAGCACGAGTTGTTCTGACAGCGTATTGGAAACGGATTCGTGCAACAGTTGCTTGATCCGGCCAAGCGCGCGGGTGGGCTGGGTGGCAAAATAGCCCGCCATTTTTTGTGCCTCATCCATCAGGGCATCGTCGTCCACGCACTTCCAGATCAGACCCCATGATTCAGCGGTTTCTGCAGTAAGACGGTCACCCAGCAAGGCCAGCCCCTTGGCCCGGGCGAGACCCACGGCGCGTGGCAGGTTCCAGGTGCCGCCGGAATCGGGGATCAGTCCGATCTTGCAAAACACCTGGATAAAACTGGCGGACCGCGCCGCGAGCACGATGTCGCAGGCCAGTGCGATGCTGGCGCCGGCGCCCGCCGCCACACCGTTGACGGCGCATATGACCGGCTTGGGCAGATTCATGATGCTGCGGATCAACGGGTTGTAGTTCTTTTCCACTGACGCTCCCACATCGGGCACATCGCCAGGCCCTGCGCTGGCACGGTCGCCGAGGTCCTGGCCGGCGCAGAAACCACGGCCTGCACCGGTGAGCACCAGGCAGCGGATGTCGGCGTTATCCGTTACCTGCTGCATCGCAACACGGATTTCCGCATGCATTTCGACGGTGAAACTGTTGAGCGATTTCGGCCGGTTTAATGTCAGCGTGGCCACGCCTTCGGTGATAGCAAATTCAATGGTGTTGAATTTCATGTCTGTTTTTCCCGCTTATAACTTTGAAAGAATACATATTGGAGCAATTCCCGATCAGTTGTGTATCATGCCTCTTTGCAACCAATTTTATAAGGTGTCAGCTCCAATGCCTGTTTACAGTCTTGAAGGAATTACCCCGGTTGTGCACCCGGATGCCTTTGTGCATGAAACCGCCGTTTTGATCGGTGATGTGCTGATCGGCGCCGGTTGTTATATCGGCCCGCATGCGTCGCTCAGGGGTGATTTCGGTCGCATCATTGTGGAGCAGGGCGCCAACTTGCAGGACACCTGCGTGATGCATAGTTTTCCAGGCAAGGACTGTGTCGTCGAGCGTGACGGCCATATCGGTCACGGCGCCGTATTACATGGTTGCCGCATCGGCAGCAACGCGATGGTCGGCATGAACGCGGTGGTCATGGACGATGCTGTCATCGGTGAGTCCTCCATCGTCGCTGCCGCTGCATTTGTCCCCGCCAATTTCGAGTGCCCGCCACGCAGCCTGGTGATGGGTGCGCCGGCGAAGATCAAAGCGGGTGCTGACGGACAGGGAAATCGAGTGGAAAACCCGTGGCACGCTCGAGTACCAGCAACTTGTAAAACGTTGCCGCGCGTCCCTGGTCCGGACCGAAGCGCTGGCGCAAGCGGAACCCGACCGGCGCCGCATGGACGTTGGCGAATACGAATTCAAACCGTAGCTGCATGTCGCTACACACCGGGCGGATCCAGACAATAACCGGTATCCTGCGGCGGAACAACGCTGGGTTGGATTCGCAGGCTTGTTTGCGCTTCAGTCGTCGGCACGCTCAACCAGTGTCAGGATGTCATATATCGCGACGGTGACATCGTCCTGGTTGGTGATTTCAGCATCCCAGACCACCACACCGGTGGCGCGGTCATCATCGGGGCGCCTGTCCTTGCGGATTTTCTGTTTCGCAGTCAAACGCACCCGGATGGTATCGCCGATACCGACGGGTTCCAGAAACCTCAGGTTTTCGAGGCCATAGTTCGCCAGTAGCGGACCCTGCGCCGGATCGACAAACAGACCGGCGGCAGCCGAGATCAGGAAGTAGCCATGCGCCACCCGTTTACCGAAAAGCGATTCTTTTGCGCCGATTTCATCGAAGTGGACATAAAAATGATCACCCGAAACACAGCCGAAATTGACGATGTCGGCCTCGGTGACCGTGCGCCGGTGGCTGATCAGGGAGTCGCCGATTTCAATCTCGTCAAAGGTCTTTTTGAACGGATGCAGCGGCCCGATTTTTGGCGTGGCGCCGGTGGTGAATTGCCGTGTGATCGCGGTCAGCGTATCCGGCGAACCCTGTAGCGCGGTGCGTTGCATATAGTGCTTGATCGCACGGCTTCCACCCAGTTCTTCGCCGCCGCCGGCGCGGCCGGGGCCGCCGTGGACCAGCGGCGCCAACGGTGAGCCATGACCGGTGGATTCTTTCGCGCAGTCGCTGTTCAGCACCAGGATGCGGCCATGCCATGGCGGCCGTGCCGAGCACGATCCTGGCAGCTTCTGCATTATCCGCGGTGACCAGCGAGCCCACCAGGCTGCCGCGACCCATGCGCGCCAGTTCAATCGCCTCGTCTTCATTTTTATACGGCAAAATCGTGCTGACCGGGCCAAAGGCTTCGACCGCATGCGCTGACTAGCGAAGACAATGGTTGATCGCAATACAGCAGGGTGGCCGGGAAAAAAGCGCCCTTGTCACGATCGGCGCCCCTGACATCAAATTCACGTTGACCGCCGTAGACGATTTCATTGTCTTGCGCCAGTTGCTGCACGGCGCCCCATACGTCTTCAACCTGGTCCCGGCCCACCAGCGCACCCATCCTGACGCCTTCAACCGCCGGGTCACCGACGGGCGTTTTATCCAGCCTTGCCCCGAGTGCTTCGATGACGGCTTCTACATAGTCCTGCGGCACGATAGCGCGGCGGATGGCGGTGCATTTCTGACCGGCCTTGACGGTCATTTCCTGGGCCACGGCCTTGATGAACAGATCGAATTCGGTGGTGCCGGGTCCTGCGGCGGCGCCGAGTATCGAGCAGTTCAGCGAATCGGCTTCCATGTTGAACGGTATGCTGTTGGCGACGATCGCCGGGTGGTTTTTGAGCATCCGCCCGGTTGAGGCGGAACCCGTGAAGGTGACGCTGTCCTGTTCATTGAGGTGATCGAAGATGTCCCCGGTGCGACCACAGATCAGCTGCAACGCGCCTTCGGGCAGAATGCCCGAGGCGATGATTTCCCTGACCATGGCCTCGGCCAGGTAACACGAAACCGTGGCCGGTTTGACAATCGCCGGAACGCCGGCGATCAGGCTGGGTGCGATTTTCTCGAGCATGCCCCAGCAGGGAAAATTGAAGGCGTTGATGTGCAGGGAGACGCCGTGTTTTGGCGTCAGGATGTGACGCCCGACAAAACTGCCCGTGGCGGAGAGTTTTTCGCTGCGGCCCTCGACCGCGAAGGTCTCGTTGGGCAGTTCACGACGCGCGATACCGCTGTAGGCGAAGACCGTGCCGATACCACCTTCGATATCGATCCAGCTGTCTGCCCTGGTGGCGCCGGTCATGGCCGAGATATGCGTAGAAGATTTCTTTTTTACCCAGCAGGTGGATGGCCAGGGCCTTGAGCATAGTGGCGCGCTCGTGAATCGTCATTTTGCGCAGAGCGGCGCCGCCCCGGTTTCGTCCAAAGTTCAATACATCGGCGAAATCGAGCCCGCGTGCTGCTGACCCGCCCCACCGGTTCACCATTGATGGCATTTCGGACCTCCACGCCAGCGTCGCTTCCTGCAGTCCAGGCGCCACATGCATAACTTTCAATTTTCATCCAGTTTCTCCGAGTTTGCAGGATTGTTGATCCATCCGCCTGGGAGGATCGGGTGTTTTATGACCAGTGTTCCAGCGTACTGACCAGTTCTGTCAGGAAGGCGTTGGTCTGGAAACCATCCAGCACGCGGTGGTCAATGGTCAGGGTGACGTAACACATCGGCCGGATGGTGATCACATCCTCGCCTTCAATTTCCATTATTTTGATGCGTTTTTCAATCTTTCCGACACCGAGGATGGCGGATTGCGGTTGGTTGATGATGATGGGTGTGGCGATCAGGCTGCCGGAGACACCGTGGTTGGATATCGTGAAGGTACCGTCGCGGACGTCGTCGGGTTTCAGTTTATTGTCATGCGCACGGCCGGTCAGATCGGCCAGGCCTGCCGCGATCGCCTGCAGGTCCATCGTTCTGGACGTGCTTCAATACCGGCACGATCAGACCCTGGTCGCCGAGGGCCGTACCGATACCCACGTTGATATCGCGGAAGATTTCCAGGTGCTCGTCAAACCAGCGGCTGTTGACCTGCGGCACTTTCCGGATCGCGGCGCAGGCCGCGGCAATAAAGTAAACCGTCAGGGTCAGCGGTGTGCCAGCCTGTGAAAAGGCTTCCTTGTTGGCAGCCCGGTGTTTCATCACCGCCGTAAGGTCCGCCTCGAATACGGCGGTGACATGTGGCGCGGTGTGCATCAGGCTGGCCACCATGTTCTCGGCGATACGTTTGCGCATCCGGTCGTGCGGCACGATATCCGAACCCGAGTCCTGCAAGGCCGGTTGCCTGGCTGATGGTGACTTTGCGGTATCTGTTCCGGTTTGCTTAGCCGGCAACCAGCGCCTCGACATCCTGCAGTGTGATCCTGCCATCCCGGCCACTGCCGGTGACACCATTTAAATCCAGTTGAAGTTCGGCTGCCCGTTGTCTGACCGCAGGACTCAAACGCTGCCTTTCCGGTTGTTCGCCGCTTGCGTCTTCGCCGGTTTCCGCGCTGGTTTCAACTTCCGGTTCCGTTTTGTCGTCATTGCTGGTATCCAAAAGACAAAGGACGTCGCCGGGGCTGGCCGGTTCGTCCTGCCGGATCCTGATCTCGGCAATCCTGCCGGCTTCAGGTGCGGCGATTTCAACCACCACCTTGTCGGTTTCAATTTCTACCAGCGGTTCGTGTGCGGCCACGATGTCACCTTCGGCGACCAGCCAGCTGGTAACCGTCGCCTCGGTGCCTTCCTGTTGATCTTCAGGAAAGCGGATTTCAATAATATTGGTCATTTCCAGGTTAACAGGTCCTAGAACTCGAGCAGGTCTTGCATGGCTGCCGTGATGCGTTCGACGTTTGGCACGACAGAATTCATCAATAACGGATTGTGCGGGCTTGGGATATCGGGCATCGCAAGACGGCGGGGTGGTGCATCCAGGTCGAAAAAGATGTTTTCCGTCAGATAGGCGGCGATTTCCGCGCCAAATCCGGCGGTGATATTGTCCTCGTGGACGATCAGGCAACGGTGTGTGCGTTTGACCGATTTGATCACGGTCTCCCTGTCCCAGGGTGACAGCGTACGCAGGTCGATAACGTCGATATTTCCGCCGAGATCGTCGGCCGCTTTCTCACAACGCGGCACCATCGCACCCCAGGCGATCACGGTCAGTTTATTGCCCTCGCGCAGCGTCTGTGGCGGAACCGAAGGGGATGACATAATCGTCACCGGGATACGGGCGCCTGGCCCATGCGTCATCGAGCATGGAGCGGTGTTCAAAAAAGATCGTCGGGTTATTGTCGCGCATCGCGGTACGTAAAAGACCCACGGCGTCCTGGGCATTGGACGGCATGGCCAGTTGCCAGCCGACGGCGTGCAGCCATTTCACTTCATTGCTCTGGCTGTGCCAGGGGTCACCGACCTTGAAGAAACCGCCGGGGATACGCACCACCATGGGAGCGGCAAACCGGTTGGCCGTGCGCCAGCGCATCGTGCCACAGTCATTCAACTGTTCTTCGGCAGGATCGGCGTATTTGCGGAACTGGATTTCAGGCACGGGCATCAGTCCGGCTGTCGCCATGCCAACCGCGCGGCCGATAATGCCTTCTTCCGACAGGCTGGTGTCGAAAACCCGGCCGTTGCCATGTTTGTCCTGCAAGCCCAGCGTGGCCGCGTGAACCCCGCCCTTGGGGCCGACGTCTTCACCGAAAACAATCACTTTCGGATTGCTTGTCAGTTCGACATCCAGCGTACGGCGAATGGCGGTCAGCATATTGATACGCTCGCCTTCCGGTCTGTGCTTCCCGCGTACGTGGACGGGAATACGTGGCCGTCGGGCAACAGGCCGCCCTGTTGCTGTAATTCCACCTGGCCGTTCGCGTCTGTTTCGCTGAATACATAACGCTGAACATCCAATGGCTCGGGTTGTGGACGTTTGCGGACCCTGGCCAGGGCAACCCTGACATCCTGCTGGACCTGCTGCACGGTCGCCGCCCAGTCCTGTTTTGTCATCAGTTGTTCCGAGATGACGAATTCATGCAGACGTGGTAATGGATCACGGCTTTTTTCGGCGGCGATCTGTAATTCGCTCTTGTATTTCTGTGTGTCCTGGCCGGAATGTCCGGACAGACGCGGAACGGTCAGACGCACCAGCGCCGGGCCATGGCCTTCACGAACGTGCTGCACGGCACGGGCGAGGTAGGTGGCCGACTGTAGCGGGTCGCAGCCGTCACCATCGAGGATGTACAGGTTTTTAAAAGACGCCAGGTTTTTTGCGATATTGCCGCCTGGCGTCTGCACCCCGGTGGGTACCGAAATACCGTAACCGTTGTCTTCGATGTAAAACAGCATCGGAAGCTTGCGGGTGGTGGCGTTATTGAGTGCGGCCCAGAATCCACTGGTTGACGTTGAGGCGTCGCCGCCGAGCACGACGCCAATGGCGCCTTCGATTTCGGGGTCAGCGAGTTCCCTGCTCTTGTAGACGATGGATTCGGCCCAGCCGGAAATAGGTGCCGTATTGTGAGCCGACACCGCCGCTCATTGGCAGAAAACAGGGTTTACCATCCTTTTTCGGCAGGTTGAAAACCACGCCGATATCGCGCCCGTCGCTCATGCCGCCGGAACGCATCATCGGGCCGGCGATGGCGTCTTCCAGGTCGAGGTCGAGGGCAAGCAGGAATGGACGTGAGCGGTAGTAGCCACTTGCCGCATCATCCGGGTGGTCAAGTAAGGTGGCCAGTATGATCTGGGCCATGTCGTGGCCGCGGGCTGAAAACTGGTAGAGGACTTCACGGTTCTTCAGGAGTTCTTTTTCCTCGAGGTCGTCAATGGCACGGGATAACAGCGTCAGGTAGGCAATGCGTTTCCAGTCGAGCCCGGTGGCATGGGAATATTTCGTATGATCGAGGTGACTGATGGACCTGACTGTTGGCATACATGATGCTCCATTTGCTAGTGTCTATAAAAATTATATACCCCTTCGACGAGTATATAATTGCTATTGAACGCAGATTGATGACTAATTAAGGTATATAATTCTTATATTAGGAAAATAAATATGAGTAAATTGCTATGAAAATGGACAAGTGGGACATATCGATTCTCAAGGCCGTGCAAAAGGACGGCAGGCTATCCAACCGGGATCTTGCGAAGAAGGTTTCGCTGTCTCCTTCACCGAGTTGGCGTCGCTTGCGCGCGCTGGAGGAGGCGGGTGTCATCAGCCATTACGCGGCGGTGGTCGACCGTCACAAGGTGGGCTTGTCCATCATGGGTTTCGCACATGTGACCCTGCATGACCACAGTTCGGACAATGTCAAAAAATTTGACCGCGCCATCATGAGTGCGCCACAGGTACTGGAATGCCATGCGACGAGTGGCGGGCACGACTACATGTTAAAAGTCGTGGCGCCGGATATGGCGTCCTACCAGGATTTTCTCAGTGAGTATCTTTTGAAAATCGGCGTGGTGCGCACGGTCAACACCAGCTTTGCCCTGAAGGAACAAAAGAGCACGACGGTTTTACCGTTGGATAATGTCAGTCTTAAAAATGACTGAGGCTTACTGTTACTCAAATTAATCGGGTAATAAGTACCCGTCTCAGTGTCAACTAACCGCCGTGCACAACCAAATGAAACCACAGAACCATGATTACGCACAGCGCCGAGGGGGTGTGGTGTCTTATCTCAGGACCGTGCGAGGCAGGACGCCGAGCCCGAATCCCCATGGAGGGGTTAACGATGTGTCCTGAGATAAGACACCACGCCACCTTGGCGCCCTCACGGATAGCGAATCAAAGTCCAGTCGTGATCGGTACCGGTCAACCCGGAATAGACCATTTGCTTGAGCAAGGGGAATTTAGATGAAAGCGAACGGCAATGTACTCTGGTGTTTGTTACTCGCGGAACATGGACTTGATTTTGCCCATCAGTTCGCGGTGTTTTGTTCGGCTTTCCTGGTTGACGCAACATTCCGGCAGGCTAAAAAACTGTAATTCGCCCAACGTGCCTTCGAGGAGGTGTTGTGCAGACGGATTCTGCTTCTGAAGTTCGTTCGCCAATTCCAGGGCTTCACGCAGGTAAGCTGAATAACGAGCCTGCCGTTCTTCGTAAGGCATCGGTGTCTCATCGACCCCGCCGGCCTTCAATGCGGATTCCAGTGAAAAGCGCCTGAGACAGGTTGAATCATTTTTTTTGCTCCAGCCGCCGTCAAACAGGTCGAAGTCGTAGAGCGGCAGAAACAACTCACCGTAACGGGCGACGAATTCAACCGCATCGAGGAGGAAATCGGCTTCGAGGTCATCCATGACGTAATGCATGCTGACCCTGCACCAACCGGGTTTGACACCGGAATAGCCATCGGTCACACAGACGCGGTATTCCTCGGAGGTCTCTTCATCGATACCCAGTAAACGGTGGCCATACGGACCGGCGCAGGAGCAACCCGCGCGTGACTGGATGCCAAACAGGTCGTTCAGCAAGGTGGTGACGAACTTGGGGTGCAAATAATGGTTGCCGCCTGGCTTGTCGGTAGCCGCGACGATATTGAACGAAATTATCCCGACCCTTCGCGACGGGTCCTGGTTGCCGAGTATTTCGATACGCGGATTGGCGAGCCAGCGGTCGAATACCCTGGTCAATAATTGGTGTTCTCTCTGTTCGATGCGCGCCACGCCGACATTGTCCTTGATCTCGAACACCATGGCCGCCTTCAAAACCTGCAGGACGCCCGGCGTGCCGGGTTTTTCACGCTCCTCGATATGGGTGATGAAGTCCTGGTGGGTCGGGCCGACGTAATCGACAGTGCCGCCCGCACTGACCGTGGGCGGCAGTTCCCGGTGGTAGAGTCGTTCATTGAACACCAGTACGCCGCTGGAACCCGGGCCGCCGAGGAACTTGTGTGGCGAGATAAATATGGCATCCAGCGAAGCGTCCCCGTCGTATTGTCCGGCGGGCGGGTTCATGTCTATTTTTACGTACGGCGCGCTGGCGGCAAAATCAAAACAGGCGATCGCATCGTGACGGTGTAACAGGGCGGCGATCTGGTGTACCGGGGATTTGATTCCGGTGACGTTCGAGGCAGCGGAAAATGAACCAATGCGTTTGCGGCCCTTGTAGGCTGGATCCTGCAGCAATTTTTCCAGGTGAGTCAGGTCGATACCGCCTTCCTCGTCCAGTTGTACCGTGACCACCGTGGCGAGGTTTTCGCGCCAGGAAATTTCATTGGAATGGTGTTCGTAGGGGCCGACAAAGACGACCGGTTGATGTTCGCGCAGATAGCGTTTGAATTGGTCCAGTTGATCCGCACCGAGTGCATCAACGAGCAATGTGCCCAACTGTTGACGGGTGACCGGTGGCAACGACACCCCGATGATCTGCTGCAACTTGTCGATCGCGCCCGTTGCGCCACTGCCGACACAGATGATACGGCCATGTTCGCCGGCATTGACGGAGCGCTTGATGCTCGCTTCCGCCTCTCTCAGCAGTTGCGTCATCGAACGGCCGCTGATGTCGTCCTCGGTATGGGAATTGGCGTAAATGCGTTGTAACTGGCGCAGGTAGTTTTCCACGAAACACAGGCAACGGCCCGAAGCGGTGTAATCCGCGTACATCATCAGGCGCTCACCAAATGGTGTCTGGATGGGCGCATCGGCGCCGATCAGGTTACGGCGCAAAAATTCAAAGTCCAAGGAAGCGTTCTGGGTCATGGGCCTGTACGGGTTTCAATAGTTGTAAGTAGACGTTGGAATATTACATGAATTCAGTGTGATCAGGCACGCTTATGTCATGCAGGCTGGCTCGCATACAAACCAGCGCGTGCTAATTCTGCGTGCCTGGTTGAGTATGCAGAGCGGTTGGGTTTTAAATGATTGGCGCTCCCTACGAGAATCGAACTCGTGTTTTAGCCTTGAGAGGGCCACGTCCTTACCGCTAGACGAAGGGAGCGTTTTGCTGTTTTGTAACAGGATGGTCATGTTAAACTACCGCGCTCATTTCGTTCAACCACGAAACACGGTTGGACTGTTAAATATATTTGGCTTGTTAGGAATTTATCATCACAAAGCGCATCGTTATTCCACTCGCTGATCACGGTATCGCGGTCCGGCAACTTTGCCCGCACGCGACCGAGGTTGTGCGTCGTCTCCAGGAAGAAGGTTACGAGGCCTACATCGTGGGCGGCAGCGTGCGTGATCTTCTCATGGGCAAGGTGCCCAAGGATTACGATGTCGCGACCGATGCAATACCGGAGGAAGTCAAAACGGTATTTCCGCGCGCGCGTCTGATCGGACGCCGTTTCAGGCTTGCCCACGTGCGTATGGGCGGGACCCTGATCGAGGTTGCCACGTTCAGGGGTCCGCAGGTCAATGAAGATGACGACCACATGCATGCGAACGGACGGATATTGAGAGACAACGTCTGGGGCAGTCTCGAAGAGGACGCCATACGCCGTGATTTCACCATCAATGCCCTGTTCATGGACCCGGTCAGTGGTGAAATCCAGGATTTTGTCGGCGGTTACAAGGATCTCGCCGAGCGCAGGCTCAGACTGATCGGCGACGCCCGGACCCGTTACCGGGAAGACCCGGTGCGATTACTGCGTGCGGCGCGATTCGTCGCCAAGCTGGGCGTTAAGCTGGAGAAAGAGACGGAAAAGTACGTCACTGAAATGGCGCCGTTATTAAAGGATATCCCGCCAGCCCGTTTATTCGAAGAAGTCTGCAAGTTGTTCATGACCGGACATGCTTTCAAAACCATGCAGGCCTTACAGCAGTTTGAATTGACCAAAGCCCTGTTTCCGGTGCTCAAGGCCGAAGGCAAATCAGGCCGGGTCAAAGATCGGGCCCATGCTGGAAACGGCGCTGAAAAACACCGATGAACGGGTTGCCGACGACCGGCCGGTGACGCCCGCTTTCCTGTTCGCTGCGCTTTTCTGGGAACCGGTCCGGGCGAGGGCGGATATTTTGCATGCGGGTGGTATGCAAGAGCACCTGGCCCTCGGTCAGGCGGCCGATGAGGTGATGTCCGAGCAGGTACACAGGACGGCGGTTCCACGCCGTTTCAGTGTCATCACCCGGCAGATCTGGACCATGCAGCCACGCTTCAATTTCACCCATGGCCGGCGGGCAAAGAGTCTGCTTGGTGACCGCCGCTTCCGGGCCGGTTATGATTTTCTGTTGCTCAGGGCAGTGGAAGACGAATCTTTGAAGGTTTTGTGCGAACACTGGACCGAGGCGCAAAAAGGCGTGAAGCTGAATACCGGTCAGACACAGGACCCGTGTCACGAATCCCCGCGCCCCCGCCGTCCCCAGCGTCGCCGCCGCCGGAAACCGCCGGCTGCAAAATCCTGACCGTTCGATTCATCAGGACGTGGCAACATGAAAGCGTGGCTGGGCCTGGGCAGTAACTTGCAAAAACCGCTTGCACAGATCGAGGATGCCCTGGACAAACTGGCTTCGGAGCCGGGTATTGAAATACTGGACGTATCCGGCTTCTACAGAACCCCGCCCTGGGGTGACGAACAACAGGACGATTTCATCAATGCCGTCGCGCAAATAGAAACCAGCCTGGACCCCATGCCGTTACTCAGGGTTTTGCAGTCGATTGAAAACGTCATGGGCAGGCAAAGAAGCGGACGCCGTTGGGGACCGAGACTGATCGATATCGACCTGTTGTTGTATGGTGATCTGCAGCACTGCTCGGAAGAGCTCGAATTGCCTCACCCGCGCATGCACGAAAGGGCATTTGTGCTGGTGCCGCTTTGCGAACTCGATTCAACACTGAGGATTCCCGGTCACGGTGTGGCGGGTGAGTTGTTACAGACACTCGATTGTGGCGGTATTTCGCGTCTGAAGAATGGTGACAGTGACTAGTTTTTGCGGAATTCCCAAGCGGCTAGCCAGTGCCTTGACGGTTTAAAATATCAGCGAAAGATAAATATGTTGTTTTTTTGTCCATTAATGGTTGCAATCATTGCCATTAGTGGTATTATTACAACCATCTTGGTAAGACTGCAACACGAACCAAGGTCACAGGGCGCAAAAATACGGATACATCACTCCAAAATATGCCCTCCTCTCTAACCGGAGGAGGGCATTTTTTTTGGTCCTTGTATTTTCTTGTTTAATATGTAATTAATGTTATATATCAATAGATATATTCATATAGACGTGCCGGAACCCGACAACAGGGAGCCGGATTCGGTCTTTCTCCGCGATGAATCTGCAATTGCAAAACCCGTGATGTATCGGGGTCGTCAAACCGGGTCAGGCGGAGGTGTAAAACCACAACATGTGACAAAGCTTTTTCAAGACGTTGTGAAAATACAACACTGAACCCGCCGACTCCCCCAGTCTGCCCATTTGAACAAGTTGGGCCGGTTCAGGAATGCCGGCGCAGAAACCGGCAATTCGCTTTTAGGATTTCCGCGTACCAGCTTACGCCGAAAGCGAACTTAACCGATCTGAGCCTGCCGCCCTTTAAGCAAGCACATAGCCGAGGAGGTGCAGTGTCGGAAAACAGATTTACTTATTCCATGTAGCGAACGGCGCAGGATGGTTTACTCGCTGCTTTGGAGCCAGGCATTCAGACCTTAAAAGCGTTAAAAAACATCGCTGGAGGAGCAAAAACCCGTCGTTCGATGCGAACTTTCAGTATTAATGACCAAACAAGCTTTTTTGTCCTGTTGGGGTCGGTTATGCTTCGCACTCAAAATTAATCATACAGGCCTTGCCGGCCGGATAAATCATGCATCAAACGCCTTACAACCCATCGGAAATTGAAGTGCGCGTCCAGGCGCGCTGGGACGAAAACAAGACTTACGAGGTGACGGAAGACCCGGATCTCGAAAAGTTCTATTGCCTGTCCATGTTGCCTTACCCGTCCGGTGCGTTGCACATGGGTCATGTGCGCAATTACACCATTGGTGATGTCATCAGCCGTTACCAGCGCATGCTGGGCAAAAATGTATTGCAGCCCATGGGCTGGGATGCATTTGGGTTGCCGGCGGAAAATGCCGCGATCAAGAATAACACCGCCCCGGCCAAATGGACCTACGCCAATATCGAACACATGCGCGGGCAGTTGAAACGGCTGGGGTTTGCCTATGACTGGTCGCGCGAATTTGCCACCTGCAGACCGGACTATTACCGCTGGGAACAATTGATGTTCACCCGCCTGATGAAAAAGGGCCTGGCCTATCGCAAGGATTCCGAGGTGAACTGGGACCCGATCGACCAGACCGTGCTGGCCAATGAGCAGGTCATCGACGGCCGTGGCTGGCGTTCAGGTGCAGTGGTCGAACGCAGAACCATACCGCAGTGGTTCCTGCGCATCACCGATTATGCCGATGAATTGCTCGACGGTCTGGATCAGCTCGAACAGTGGCCGGATGCGGTAAAAACCATGCAGCGCAACTGGATAGGGCGCTCCGAAGGCGCCGAGTTTTCGATGCAGGTGTGTGATCGGGATGGCCGCATTGCGCCGGATGCGGCATCCGTCAGCGTATTCACCACCCGTCCCGATACGGCGTTTGGCATGACCTACGCGGTGCTGGCGCCCGAACATCCGCTGGTCATCGAGGTAACCACCGACGCGCAAAGGCCGCAGGTCGAAGATTTCATTCAGTCATTAAAACTGACCAGCGAAGCCGATCGCACTTCCGCCGAGGGCAGCCTCGACAAGCGCGGCGTCAATACCGGCGCCTTTCTGTTCAACCCTTTCACGGCCAGACCGGTACCCCTGTACATTGCCGATTACGTGCTGATGGGTTATGGCACCGGCGCAATCATGGCGGTGCCCGGCCAGGACCAGCGCGACTGGGATTTTGCGGTGGCGCAAAACCTGCCGATCGTGCGCACTGTCCAGATCCCGGAAGGTTGGGAAGGTGAGGCCTGTGTCGAGGACGGTGTGGCGATCAACAGCGACTGGCTCAACGGCCTGGGGGTAAGCGATGCCAAGGAAAAAGCCATCACGTGGCTGGAAACCCAGGGTATCGGTGAGCGCAAGGTGAATTTTCGCCTGCGCGACTGGGGTGTCAGCCGCCAGCGTTACTGGGGTTGCCCGATCCCGGTGATCTACTGCCCGGATTGCGGCGCCGTGCCGGTGCCGGAAGACCAGTTACCGGTGGTTTTGCCCGAAGACGTAAATTTCATGGGTGTGCAATCCCCGATCAAGGCCGATCCCGAGTGGCGTAAGACCCATTGCCCGCAGTGCGGTATCGAGGCCGAACGGGAAACCGATACGTTTGATACCTTCATGGAGTCATCCTGGTACTTCGCCCGTTACTGCTCACCCGGCGCCAACGGCATGGTCGATGAAAGGGCCAATTACTGGTTGCCGGTAGACCAGTACATCGGCGGTATCGAACACGCCATTTTGCACCTGATGTATTTCCGCTTTTATAACAAGCTGATGCGGGATGCCGGCTTATTACAGGCGGACGAACCCGCGACACGGCTGCTGTGCCAGGGTATGGTTGTTGCAGAGACGTTCCGCCGTGATGAAGCCGATGGCAGCACCCGCTGGATCAACCCGGCTGACGTCGAAGTACAAAGAGATGACAAGGGTAAAATGATCGGCGCGATGCTGGTTTCGGATGGCTTGCCGGTCGAGATCGGCGCGATCGAAAAAATGTCCAAGTCAAAGAACAACGGTGTCGATCCGGTACACCTGGTTGAGCGCTACGGGGCGGATACGGTGCGTTTGTTCTCGATGTTTGCATCACCGCCCGACCAGTCCCTCGAATGGTCCGATTCAGGTGTCGAAGGCGCATTCCGCTTTCTGCGACGGCTGTGGTTCATGAGTACCGCGCACATCGTCGCCGGCCCGGTCGAAGCTATGAACAAGCGCGAATTGAGTGCGGAGCAAAAAACCATCCGCCGTTATGTGCACGACACCATTGCCAAGGTGAGTGACGATGTCGGACGCCGGCAAACATTCAATACCGCCGTTGCCGCGGTCATGGAGTTGTGCAATCACCTCGGACGCTTTGAAGACCGCAGTCCGCAGGGGCGTGCGGTGCTGGATGAAGCCTGGAGAGCCGTGATACGCTTGATGGCCCCAATCACGCCGCACATCTGTGAAACCCTGTGGGATATGCTGGGTGAAACAGGCAGCGTGGTGAGTGCGCCCTGGCCGGAGATTGACGAAACGGCCCGTGTGCGTGACCAGATCACGCTGGTGGTCCAGGTCAACGGCAAATTGCGGGCACGTATAGATCTGCCGCCTGGCTGTGATCAGGAACAGGCCCTGGCCGGTGCAAGGGATGAGGAAAATGTCGCAAGGTTTATCGATGGCAAGGAAATTCGCAAAGTCATCTACATTCCGGACCGGCTGTTGAACATCGTGGTGGCTTGACAGGCACAAAAACATGAAATTAAACCGTCTGTTTTACCCGTTGGCAGTACTGGTATTGCTCAACGGTTGTGGGTTCCATTTGCAGGCGCGGCCTGAACTCCCGCCGGAAATGCAACTGACAAGACTCGAAGTCCAGGACCCCTATGGCCAGTTTGCACGGCGTCTGCAGACCCACCTGGAGCAGGGCGGGGTCAAGATCGTAACGGCGCTTGAAGGTGCCGCCGTACTCGAGGTTCCTCTCAACGTCACGCGCAAGGAAATCCAGTCCATCGGTGACAATGCCCGGGTACGTGAATTCCTGGTCCGGCATACCGTCCAGTTCCGTTTGCTGGCCAGCGATGGCACCGAGCTGATTCCGCTGCAGACGTTTGAACAAAGCCGGATTTACAGTTTTAACGAACAGGATATACTCGCCGCCGAAAGGGAAGACGAATTCCTCAGGAATGACCTGGCCGACAATCTCGCCCGCATGGTTGTCAGGCGGCTGGGCACCTACGAGAAATAGCCGCGATGCAAGATGCAGATTAAGGCGGAGCAACTTGCCGGCAGTCTGAAGCGCGGTCTGGCGCCGGTTTACCTCATCGGCGGTGATGAACCGCTGCTGTTACTGGAATGTTGCGACCAGATCAGGGAAGCGGCCAGGGCCGCAGGGTTCGTCGAACGCGAACTGTTACACGTCGATGCAAATTTTGATTGGTCGGAACTCAATCAGGCGGCCACACCTTCTTTATTTGCAAGCCGGAAAATAATCGATCTGCGTCTGCGCACCGGCAAGCCCGGTCAGGAAGGCGCCAGAATACTGGGCGAGTGGGCGGCTTCGCCGGACCCGGATATGCTGTTAATGGTCAGTTGCGAACACTGGGACAAGAGTTCACGCAGTTCAAAGTGGGCCGCCAGTCTCACTAAAGCGGGTCTGCGTATCGATATCTGGCCGGTCAGCGCATATGAATTACCGCGCTGGCTGGAACAGCGTATGCGGCAGCACGGGATGCAGCCGGACCCGGAGGTGCTGCGGATACTTGCGGACAGGCTTGAGGGAAACCTGCTGGCCGCCCGCCAGGAAATTGACCGCCTGGCGTTGATCAAGGGAGCCGGCAGGGTCACGGTGGATGATGTCATGAAAGTCGTGGCCGACAGTAGCCGCTTTGATGCATTCGCGCTGGCGGAACATATGCTGACCGGCAACCTGCGTGAGGGATTGCGTGTTGCGGCGGGTCTGAAACGCATGGACACGCCGTTACCGATGTTGCTGGGTGCACTGGTCAAAGAACTCAAGGTCGTAGAGGCCTATGGACTGGCCGTCCGCAAAGGCGAAGAAGAATCGATGGTATTCAGACGCTTGAATGTCTGGCAAAACCGCCAAAACACCGTCCGTGTGGTCAGCAGGCGTCTGGGCACCGATCAAATTGGCGCCGCGTTCAAAATGCTGTCACTGGTTGACCGTCAAAGCAAGGGACAGAGCACGGGCGATCCATGGCAAAGTATCGATACCTTGCTGCTGCAGTTGGCGGCGTGAACACAACAGGCGGGTTGCATAATTGACCAACGGCGACCTGACGCCTGCTGAAGCGGTCGCCATTTTTGGAGGCACTTTCGACCCGGTTCACTACGGCCACCTGCGCTGCGCCGATGAAGCGCGGCAAAAGCTGGCTCTGAATAATCTCTACCTGCTGCCCGCGGGCAACCCGCCACATCGCGACAAGCCGCAGGCCACGGTCGCGCAAAGACTCGACATGTTGTACCTGGCCCGCACGGAGTTTCCACGGCTGTTGATCGATGACCGCGAAACCCGCCGCAGTGGACCTTCGTACATGGTGGATACCCTGCAGGAGCTACGCAACAGCTTTCCGGACCGGCCGTTGTTGTTACTTATCGGACAGGATGTGGCCAACCAATTGCACAGCTGGCACCATTGGCAGAAGTTGTTCGACCTCGCTCACATCGTGATACTGACGAGGCCTGCCGCGGATTCGGCTTACCGGCCGGACCTGGCTGAGCAGATCCGGCTCCGTTCGGTCAAAGATGTTGAGGAATTGAACGGCACCACGGCAGGTGCGGTGTTGCAACTGGAGGTTGAGCCGATCGATGTTTCCGCAACGGAACTTAAGCGCTACATCCGTTCAGGCAGGTCGCCGGTGTCGATGCTGCCCGCTGCGGTATTGGAGTATATTATGAAAAACCGGCTGTATTTAACTGTTTGATCATCATGGAAAACAACGCCTGCGCTTTACGCGACACGCCATGGCAGTTAAAATCCTGATCACTACTAAAAGGTAATCTTTAAATTTGAATATCCAGACCGTTCCTGACGAATTAACCACCGACCAGTTGCAAGAACTCGTTGTTTCCTCATTAGAAGACTTCAAGGCTACCGATATCCTGGTAATAGATGTATCAGGAAGAAGCCCCTTGACCGAGCGCTTGGTCATTGCATCCGGCAATTCAACACGGCATGTGAAATCCATGTCGGAGAATCTTATTGTCAAGGCAAAAGCCGCTGGCCGTGCGCCGCTGGGCGTCGAGGGTGCACGCGAAGGCGAATGGGTCCTGGTAGACCTCAATGACGTAATCGTTCACCTGATGCTACCCCAGACCAGGGCTTTCTATAACCTTGAAAAACTCTGGGAAGCGAGCGCCGATCGACGTAGCGGTGTAAGTAGTTCTGCCTGAAGGGAGGCCTCCTGTGACTGCACTGCAGCATTGGGTCTCCTGGAAAGGACGCGCCATTCCCTGCGAGCCCCGCCTTGCATTGCGGCCACAGGTAACCCCTGAAAATACCATTCATCACCATGCGGTTCACCAATGCAATTGCTGGTAGCCGCCGTCGGCCAGCGTATGCCAAATTGGGTCACCGAAGCATGGAACGAATATGCCCGCAGGATGCCGCCCGGACTGGTTTTGAACCTGCGTGAGATCAGCCTGGCAAAACGTAGCAAAAATGCCGATACCAAACGCTTGACCGCCGTCGAAAGCAGGGCGCTCCTAGAGGCCATGCCGGCGCGCGCCAGGGTCATTGCGCTGGACGTGCGTGGCCAGGCCTGGTCAACCGAAAAACTGGCCGCCCGACTGGAGCAATGGATGGGTGAAGGTCGCGATGTTGGATTTATGATAGGTGGTCCGGAAGGAATCGACAATGAGGTTATCAGGAAGGCCGATGACCGCTGGTCGCTCGGACCACTGACCCTGCCGCATCCATTGGTCCGGGTTGTGCTCGCCGAGCAGTTGTACCGGGCCTGGACAATCACTCAGAATCACCCGTATCACCGCGCATGAGTTTTCGCCACACCATACTGCTGGCATCGGGGTCACCCCGGCGGAGGGAATTGCTGAGACAGCTGGAGATTGACTTCGAGGTTGCAGCAACCGATGTCGATGAGTCGCATATCGAAGGCGAATCGCCACGTGATTACGTGTTGCGCTTGTCACGCGCAAAGGCCATGGCGGGATTCAATCAAAACGGCGGCAAGCTGCCGGTACTGGGTTCCGACACCATCGTCCTGCTTGATGGGGAAATCCTCGGCAAACCGGAATCCAGACCCGCAGCCGAAAGCATGTTGAAACGTCTGTCGGGCAGGACACACCAGGTTTATTCGGCGGTTGCACTGGTGGTCAATGCCGAAACGATTCTGGATACACTCAATATAACCGCGGTGACCTTTGCGGAAATGCCGGTGGCGTGGATCCGGCAATATTGCCAAACCGACGAACCTATGGACAAGGCGGGCGCCTATGCGGTGCAGGGTGGAACCGGTCAGTTTATAAGCCGGATTGATGGCAGTTACTCGGGGGTGATGGGGTTGCCGTTGTTCGAAACAGCAGGGTTGCTGCGCCGCACCGGGTTGCTCACATGATGACCCGCCGGCCAATGATTGACGTCGGTCAACGTCGCTGCCTGTGCAGGTGGTATCCTAGTGAACCTGGATTGGGCGCCCCCAGCTATAGGATGATGCGTGTATGAGCGAAGAAATCCTGATCAATGTCACGCCTATTGAAACCCGTGTTGCGGTGGTCGAAAACGGCATGTTGCAAGAGGTTGCCCTCGAGCGCAATAGCCACCTCGGTTACCTGGGCAATATCTACAAGGGAACCGTCTCAAGGGTGCTGCCGGGTATGCAGGCGGCGTTTATCGATATCGGTCTTGAACGAACCGCTTTTCTTCACGCTTCGGATATTTACAAAGTTGAACGTGAACAGATGCCGGACGATCCGCCGCCGGAACCTTCCATTGCCTCGCTGGTCCGTGAAGGGGAAGCGGTTGTCGTTCAGGTGATCAAGGATCCGTTGGGCACCAAGGGTGCGCGCCTGACCACCAACCTGAGCATTCCGTCGCGATTCCTGGTGCTGCTTCCCGACAGTGAAACCATAGCGATCTCGGTACGTATCGAGGATGAAGCGGAACGCAACCGTCTCAAGGGCCTGCTGGCCACCATGCGCGACCACAAGGGCAAACATGGTTACATTGTCCGCACCAATGCTGAAAATATAAGTGAGTTTGCCCTGTCGGCCGATATGACCTACCTTGGAAAAATCTGGGAAAGCATTACCGCGCAGATAAAAGCCACTAAACCTGGCGAGTGTATCTATGAAGACCTTTCACTGGGTCTGCGGGCGCTGCGCGACCACATGCATGAAGAGGTCGAAAAAGTGCGTATTGATTCATTGGTGGAATTTGAACGCCTGAAGGAATTCACCGGCAAATTTTTGCCCGAATGGGAACAACGTATCGAATTCTATTCCGCCGAACGCCCGATATTCGACCTTTACGGGATAGAAGACGAAATTGACCGTGCCCTGCATCGCACAACCCCGTTGAAATCCGGCGGTCACCTGGTCATAGACCAGACCGAGGCCATGACCACCATTGATGTCAATACCGGTGCTTTTGTCGGTCACCGCACGCTGGAGGAAACGATCTACAAAACCAATCTCGAGGCGGCGCAGGCCATTTCACGGCAACTGCGATTGCGCAACCTGGGTGGGATTATCATCATTGATTTTATCGACATGAATAATGATGAACACAAGCGCCAGGTCATGCTCGCACTGGAGAAGGCGCTTGAGCGTGACCATGCAAAGACCAGCATCAGTGAGTTTTCACCACTTGGCCTGATTGAGATGACCCGCAAACGGACGACAGAAAGCCTGGGGCACGTGTTGTGCGAACCCTGTCCGGTTTGCTCCGGACGGGGTGTGCTGAAAAGTGCGGAAACCGTATGTCTCGAGGTATTCCGGGAAATCATGCGTTCAAGCCGGCAGTTTGAGGCCAGCCGTTTGCTGGTGGTGGCGTCAACCTGCGTGGTTGACAAGATTCTCGATGATCAGTCGACGACCGTGGCCGAACTCGAGGAGACGATCGGCAAGTCGATACGCTTCCAACGTGAAGACCAGTACTCCAGGGAGCAATTTGACGTGGTGTTGCTTTAGTGTCCTGTCACGAGCTCGGTATGGATCAGTCCATATGAATAATCTGGGCAAGTTCTTCCGCCGCCTGAGAACCTTGCTGTGGACGGCGTTGACATTGCTGACGGTGTTGGCGGCGGTGGTGGTGGGTATTGGCAAATTGCTGATGCCCTACAGTGTCCATTATCAGCCTGAGCTGGAGGCATGGCTGAGCAAGGCTTTCAATCAGCCGGTCAGGGTGGAAAGTTTCAGTGGTGAGTGGAAGGCCTTCGGGCCGCGTATCAGCCTGCGCGGTCTCACCCTGATGCCGGAGGGTCTGCAGTCGGATATCGCGATCAGCCGTGCTGCACTGGACATCAAACCACTCAATGCCCTGATTCCAGGCAGGCCGCTTTACAGTTTCAGAATCATCGGCGCGGACCTGTCGCTGGTGCGTCAGTCCGATGGGCGCTACGTTCTGTCGGGCCTGGGTGTCAGTGATTCCGGTTCAGGCAATGAAAAAAGCCCCGGATTGCGGGACGTTGCATTAAATGGGGAAGTCCGGCTGCAGGATATCAGTCTCAGTTTTGACGACCCGGAACGTGGAATTCACCTGGTGCTGGCGAATGTCAACGGCCGTCTCGCCGCGGATGGGCGCAACATCTCGGCCGAGATACACGCCAGCGTTACCGACCGCGGCAGGCAGCGGGTTGTGGGTGACCTGGAAACAACCGTGAAGCTCAGGCTGGATTCCGAACAACACCTCGCAAAGGCGCAATGGCATGTACAGACCGGTGAATTGTTGCTGGCGGAACTGGCCAGGCAACTGCCACGTCACCCGCTGGTTCCGGTATCAGGAAGATTGAATGCCGAGGTATGGGGTGAATGGCAGGCGGGCAGCCCCCAGGAGATGCAGGGTGTACTTGATCTTCGTGATGCCACGTTGAGTTCGCAAACCGGGCCGATGACCATCGATCACCTGAACAGCAGGTTCAATTTTCAATTTACCGCACGTAAGAACTGGCGTTTTGACTTGTCGGATCTGGAGGTTACATACGAGGGCGAGGAATGGCAGAGTGCGCGTTTTTCGGTGGCCAGGAACCTGTCGCAGGACCTCGGTCTCTGGGTCAGTGCTGATTTCCTGGAACTTGAGTTCCCCCTGCAACTGACCCAGAGGATCATTGCGAGCTATAACACCCCGTGGCCAGGGGCCATTCCGAAACGCGCGCAGGGTAATGTAACGGATTTCGACCTCGTACTGGATTCAAAATGGCGTGTCAAGATGGCCAAAGGGCAGCTTGAAAACGGCCGTTTCTGGGGTTGGGAGAAGGGCCCGGATATCGAAGGTATCGACGCTACGGTCGACCTCGATAACGGCGAGGGCAACGTCAGTTTTAGCGGGCAGTCCGTCAAGCTGGACTGGTTGACCACGTTCCGGCGTCCGGTGATCGCTGCCCTCACCGATTGCAGGCTGGAAATCCGCTGGGAGGACAAGACCCATTGGGGCGTTGACCTGAATTACTGCCGGTTCGAGAACCAGGATATCTCTGCGTTCGGCCGGGTGCGCATGGCGTGGAATGAAGGTAAACCCGACGTGGATATCAACGTGGCGATGGAACACGGCGATATTTCGCGATTCGGCGATTATTGGCCCGAAAACGTCATGAGCAAGAAGACCCTGCACTGGTTGCGCACGTCCCTGCTCAGTGGCGAGGTCGTGCAGGGACGTTATTCCATGGTGGGTGATCTGGATGACTTCCCGTTCAAGAATCATGTGGGCCGTATGCAGGCGATAGCCCCGGTCAGGGATATAGACATCAAGTACGCCGACAAGTGGCCCAACGCCAAGCAGGTCGATGGAACAGCGGTATTTGAAAACTCCGGCATGATGGTTGAAGGGGTCATCGGCAATACCGCAGGCGCCAGGGTGGACAGGGTGACTGCCAGCATTGAAGATTTTAAGAACCCGGTCCTTGATGTTAGCTATCGATCATCAGCCGACCTGCCAGGGTTGATCAGGTTTATCAGGCGGACACCGTTACTCGACGGTCTGCAGTTGAATCCGGATCAATTTGTATTCGAGGGCAAATCGGAGATAGATGGACACTTGCATGCGGCGCTCGGCGGATCTGCTGAACCGCTGCAGGTCGCCGGTAGCCTGTTACTGAAGGGCAATCAGTTTACCGACCTGGTTTCCGGGGTTGAGATAGACGCTATCAAAGGTAAGCTTGACTATGATCGCGATGGATTGAAAGCAACTGCGCTACCCGCCCAGTACAAGGGTTTTCCGGTTAATCTCGACATCGCTTCGAAGTGGGCAGCCGATGAGGTATTCCGCGCCCACGTGTCCGGTGATTTGCCGGTTGAAAGCGTTATCCCGGAAGCGTTATTCGATCGGGAACCGCTTTTCCATCACGCGACCGGCACCAGTCACTGGGATATCAGCCTCAGTGTCGCGTCCGTAGAGGGCAACAAGGACCGGGAAGTCTGGTTGGAAGTTTACAGCGGTCTTGATGGCGTGGGTATTGACCTGCCCGCACCTTTGGCCAAGCCCGAAAACGTCAGCTGGCCGCTGTTGGTGCGTTATCCCATCCGCGCCGCGCGGCACATCCTGACCGCGGACTTGCCGGGCCGTGCGCAGCTCAGCATGGAACTTTCAAAAGACGATTCCCTGCCGCTCCGGGCGGCGGTTGAACTGGGTGGTAAAGTCGGGGAATTGCCCGGCAAGGGGCTTTTCAGCATCGGCGGCTCAAGTGCGGAATTTGACCTTGACGGTTGGATCGACCTGGCGGTAGAGCGTTTTTCGAATCCGGATAATGGGGGCGGACTGAGTCTGCAAACTGCCGCCGTGGATGCCGGACAAATCTCGGTATTCGACCGCAAGTTCGACAATGTGGGACTCCAGATGACTTACGAGGATGGCATTATCACCGGGATATTCGATGGTCAGGACATCAACGGAACCGTGCGTTATTACAAAAACGAGGAAGGTACCCACAGCATGACAGGCGAATTTGAAAGACTCATCATGCCGGACCCGCTTGCAGAGGGTATGAAAATGGACACGGAGCCAACCGATCTGCCGGAGATGCATTTCTACTGCAAGGAATTCAGTTACCTGGGGCTGGAGCTCGGTGAAACCCGTATCGAAGGTTACCCGGTCAGTAACGGCTTTCATATCGAGTCCGTTGAGGCGCAGTCGCCCAGTTTCGAATTCAACGCGCGTGGTGACTGGACCAAGGATGACCAGGGTGAACGTTCGGATTTCAATATCCGAATCAGTTCGGAAAGTCTTGGCGCGGTGCTGGAAGCGATGGATATTTCATCGGCCATGCGGGGCGGCCAGACGCTGATTCATTTCGATGCCTGGTGGGAAGGTCCGCCCGCTGCATTTGCGCTTGAACGTTTGAATGGAGACATGGATGTCAGCGTGATCCAGGGCAACATACTGACGGCGGATTCCGGTGCAGGACGCATGCTGGGCCTGCTCAGCCTGACAGAACTGCCCAGGCGCCTGGCGATGGATTTCCGCGATGTGTTCGACAGCGGGTTCAGTTTTGATGAAGCCAAGGGTACGATGAAGTTTGAAAATGGCATCAGCAGCACCGATGACCTGACATTGAGTTCAACCGTTGCGCAAATTACCATCACCGGCAGTACCGATCTGGTGGCGAAAACATTTGATTACGATTTTACCGTGCGGCCTGGTGTGAGCAAGACCCTGCCGATGATCGGTGCGATCGCCGGTGGCCCGATCGGCGCTGCGGCTGGCCTGGCGCTGCAGGCCATACTGCGTGACGCGCTGGGTGAAGCGGCGGAAGCACGGTATACTATTCGTGGACCCTGGGAGGACCCGGTCATCGAACCGCTGGGCAGGCAACCGAAAAACGACAATTCCGGGAAAAATCCTGGAACTGATGGCGCGGCCGAACCGCAGCATGGAACAGAACAGAAATCCACAACCGGCAATACCGGTTTAAAACCACGTGACGGGAAAACCTATGACTGATGCGTTAAAACTGGCTGAGCAACAGCTGCTGGCGCCTGGCGGACTCAGCCACACAGACCTGGAGAAAGTGCTGCATCACCTGATGGGTCCGTCGGTGGATGCCGGGGATCTGTATTTTCAGAACACCAGTCACGAGGCCTGGTCACTGGAAGACGGCCTGGTCAGGAGCGGCACCCACGCGGTCGAGCAGGGCGTTGGCATCCGTGCAATCAGTGGTGAAAAAACCGGCTTTGCCTATGCCGACGAAATCATCATGCCATCCCTGATGCAGGCCTCGACCGCGGCCCGCAGCATCGCCCGGCAGGGATCGCAGGGCAGCGTCCAGGCCTGGCGCCAGGATCGGTCAAAGGCCCTGTATTTGCCCGATGATCCGATGGTGGTTCTCAGCGCAGATCAAAAAGTGGACCTGTTACGGCAGATTGATACCTATGCGCGCTCGCTGGACCCGAAAGTCAAGCAGGTGATGGTCAGTCTCGCGGCAACCCACGAAACCATCCTGGTGGCTTCGACAGATGGTTCGCTGGCCGCCGATGTGCGTCCGCTGGTGCGTCTGAATGTCTCGGTGATCGCTGAACACGGTGGCCGGCGTGAGCAGGGCAGTGATGGCGGCGGCGGACGTTTCGATTATCTTCAGCTGGTCAAGGATAACGCCTGGCAAAAATTTGCGGATGAAGCGGTCCGGCAGGCTCTGGTCAACCTCGAGGCAGATGCGGCGCCTGCCGGCACCATGACCGTGGTGCTCGGTCCCGGCTGGCCCGGTGTGTTGTTGCACGAAGCGGTTGGCCATGGGCTGGAAGGGGATTTCAATCGCAAGGGCACTTCGACTTTCAGCGGACGGATGGGTGAGAAAGTTGCGGCAAAGGGCGTGACCATCGTTGATGACGGCACGCTTCCGGAAAGGCGCGGGTCATTGAGCGTGGATGATGAAGGCACGGCGAGCCAGCAAACCGTGTTGATTGAAAACGGTATCCTGGTCGGCTATATGCAGGACAAGCTCAACGCCCGCTTGATGAATATGAAGCCGACCGGAAATGGCCGGCGCGAGTCGTTTGCCCATCTACCGATGCCGAGAATGACCAATACCTTCATGTTGCCGGGCGAACACGACCCGCAGGAAATCATCCGCTCCGTCGAAAAGGGACTTTATGCGGTCAATTTTGCCGGTGGCCAGGTTGATATCACCTCCGGCAAATTCGTGTTTTCGGCCTCCGAGGCCTACCTGATCGAAAATGGCAAGGTCACGCGACCCGTGCGCGGCGCCACGCTGATCGGCAACGGACCGGAGGTCATGACCCGTGTCAGCATGGTCGGTAATGACTTGAAGCTGGATGCCGGTATCGGTGTGTGTGGCAAGGACGGGCAGAGCGTGCCCGTGGGGGTCGGTCAGCCAACCTTGCGGATCGATGCCCTGACGGTCGGTGGTACGCAGACTTGAACGCGTTGCTGATATTTGCCGCGCAGCGTAGTTACATCAATGGCGGCAATGGTTCTGCCCCGCATCCATTTCGCGCAATAATCTGAACAACTTGCGCGCGGACGCAGGTGGTTTGCCGAGTTTTGCTTCCTTGCGGGCGTTGCGGATTAGCTGGCGCAGGGTCTGCGCGTTTGCGGCGGGGATCTGTTCGAGCAGTTCGGACAGTGCCTGGTCATTGTCTTCAAGCAACCGGTCCCGCCAGGCTTCAATGTGATGAAAGCGCGCATTGACCTGCCGGTTTTTCTGGTCAAAATTGGAAACAGCATCCAACAAGTCCTGGTTGTCACGTTGGCGAAGCATTTTGCCGACGGTCATCAACTGTCTTTTCCTGGCGCCATGCGCCTTGATACTGCGGGCAAATTCAATTGCGTCCCGCAGTTCCTGTTCTATCGGCATGCTTTTAAGCCTGGATTCGGGCATCGAGATCAGTACCTTGGCCAGCTCCAGCAATTCCTGGGCCTCGCGTTTGCGCTGGCTCTTGCTGATTTCAAGTGTGTCGTTTTCAGTCGTGGTTTCGATCATGCCGGTTTTCACCCAAGGGAGTTGATAGTGTAATGTCTTGTACCATAAGGCGATTAAGAGCCCCACAAACGATTCAAGTCAAGGCGCAACCTGCATCCACATGCCGCCGCTTCAAACAGGGAACACCCAATGATTGATACGAGTATGGTAGCCCAGGCCGTGCCGGACCGCGATCAGGAATTGTCTTTCCTCGCTGAAAGTGCCGAGCAGGCACTGGATTACGCACGCAGTTTGGGCGCAGACGGATCCGAGGTCTCAGCGAGTATTCATTTCGGCCTGGATGTGAACGTGCGCAAGGGTGAAGTCGAGACGCTGGAACATTCACGCGACCGTGGTCTGGGAATCAGTGTGTATCTCGGCAACAGCAAGGGGCATGCGAGCAGCGGTGACCTGCGACCCGAAACGATCCGCAAATGTGTGGAGAAGGCGATCGATATCGCACGCTTTACACAGGCGGACAAATGCAACGGCCTCGCGCCGGCTGACAGGCTGGCAAGCCGGTTTCCGGACCTGGATCTGTGGCATCCACAGGCTTTGGATGCAGAACTGACCACCCAGAGGGCCTTGGCCTGTGAGGCGGCAGGGCTTGAAAACCCGAAAATTTCAAATTCGGATGGCGCCTCTGCTTCGAGCAGTTTCGGTCTGAGCGTTTACGCCAATTCGAATGGATTCGTCGGTCGTCGGGACGGTACCCGCTACCAGCAAAGTTGCGTGTTGATTGCAGGCATGGTGACGCCATGCAGCGTGACTACTGGTACGATTCGAAACGGGCAATTTCCGATCTTGAGCGTGTTGAGGATACCGGCCACGAGGCGGCGCGCCGCACGGTCAGCCGTCTTGGTGCACGCAATATCGCGACCTGTGAGGTACCGGTACTGTTTGCCCCCGAAGTTGCGCGGGGACTGATCGGTCACCTGATGGCCGCAATTTCCGGCAGTTCGCTATATCGCAAGGCCACCTTCCTGCAGGATGCCGCCGGCCAACAGCTATTTCCCGAATGGGTGACGATGTCAGAACGGCCCTTTATCCTGCGTGGACCCGCCAGCACAGCCTTTGATGCCGAGGGCGTGGCGACCGACGATCGTGAAATCATCAGCAATGGCGTGCTGACCGGTTACGTTCTGGATACTTATTCGGCGCGCAGACTGGGGCTTGAAACGACCGGTAACGCCGGTGGCGTGCACAACCTGATCGTTAAACCGGGCAACTTTTCTGCCCGGGAGTTGATGCAACAGATGGGAACCGGTCTGCTGGTCACCGAGGTCATGGGGCAGGGTGTCAGCATCGTAACCGGGGATTATTCGCGCGGCGCCGCCGGTTTTTGGATCAAGGACGGTGAAATTCAGTTCCCCGTCGATGAGGTGACCATCGCGGGTAATCTGAAAGACATGTTTCTGCGCATCGAGGCCGTCGGTAACGATATAGACGACCGCTCCAGTATCCAGAGTGGCTCAATCCTGATGGGTAAAATGACGGTGGCCGGTTCCTAGGGGGTGTTCTCAATCAGCCGGGCTGCGCGATAAATGTTCCGCTACCTGCGTATAGCGATACTGCTGACGATACTGTTGATCGTTGCCGGCAACCAGTGGTTGACCGGCCACCGCCTGAGCAGTTGGCAGAAACCCTTGTGGATTACCATCTATCCGGTCCTTGCCGATGCCCGATCCGGAAGTCCGCCGATATGTGGAAAACCTGGGTGTGGATTCATTTCAGAAGATAGACGGCTTTCTTCGGCAACAGGCTGCGCGTTACGGCCATTCACTCAGCGAAGCCGCCATCTTCCAGGTCGCCCGTCCCATGACCGCGCTGCCACCGGCTTTGCCGAATGCAGATTCGGGTTTGGAAGTCGCCTTGTGGAGTCTGAAGATGCGCTGGTGGACGTGGAGAAATGGTTCGCAGGACGGGCTTGCCCCCGACGATGTCAAGATGTTCGTTCTTTACCAGCAGCCCGACCCGGACGGCCCATTGGAGCGTTCGGTTGGGGTAAAGAACGGCAGTTACGGTGTTGTCAATGCCGTGGCATCCCGGGAAATGGCGGCCCGCAACCGGATCATCATTACTCACGAACTGTTGCACGTGTTGGGCGCCACCGACAAGTATGACCCGTATACCGGCCAACCCATCGCACCGGACGGTCTCGCAGACCCGCAACAGAACCCGCTGTACCCGCAGCGACGGGCTGAGATCATGGGTGGGCGCATAGCGACATCAGCCTTTCGCTGGCATTACCCGGCCAGTCTTGATTACTGCGTCATCGGGCCGGCGACTGCTTCTGAAATTGGCTGGTAGCCAACCGCGCAAGTTAGCTGTCCATTCCAGCAAGGTTATTTATGCTGGAGACGTGCGACAGCGAGAAACAGTCAACCCAGCGAAGGTGCAAAGACCCGGCAGGTGCTTGCTGTCGGTGCTCACATGCCAGCGGTCCCGGATCGAGATCCGGGACTGCCCTCGCAGCCGGCCGGATCTTAACGGCACCGGCCTCACAATACATCCTGTACTGGTCGGCCTCGATCGGGCATCCCGCCCGATCGTCCCTGATCCGTCCGGCTACTCGGCGCTTCAAAGTTCGCCCCGACAGCAAACACCTGCCGGGTCTGAACCAGGGTGCGCAGCTTTCAGCTTAGAAGCTCAGCAGGCCGGGTGGTATTCAGTGCCCATTTATCCGCCGAAGACGGGATTTCGCCCGGGGCGATTTTCATGGAAGAAAATCGAGAGCTGACGGTACAGGGATGTACCGCCAGCGCGGTCCCGATCAGGCGGAATCCTGGCTGAGGGCAGCCCGCAGGGCCGGATAAGACTGGGCAGTGAATACCACCCGGCCTGTTGAGCGCACGGCCTGTAATTGAAGCCGCCACTTTATGTTGAACAATGCTGGAATGGTCGGCAAGCGCTTCAGTATCCGCCCGTATGTCTCAATCGGTTACGCGAAAATTCCTGGCCATGCGCCGGGTGAGAATCGCAGACAGCCAGGGCAGGTAGCGTTCAATGAATACAATGGCCTTGTACTGCCCGCCGGGGATGACCACTGGCTTGACCTTTTCTTGCAGACATCGCCCTGATGGTATCCGCGACCACGTCACTGGCCTTTAGCCACAGGAAACCCGGTAGCTGGCTGATCATTTCGCGCGTGCCGTTGACATCGTGGAATTCGCTGTAGGTAAAACCCGGACACAGGGCGCAGACCCTGACGCCGGATTGTAAATTTTCCAGCGCCAGTGACTGGCTGAACTTGATCAGGAAGGATTTGCTCGCACCATACAAGGTGTGCCCGGCGCTGGGTGAAACCAGCCCTGCGACCGAAGCGACATTGACGATAAAGCCACGGCCACGTTCGCGCATACCCGGCAGCAGGCGCCAGGTCAGTTCACAAACAGCGGTCATCATGACCTGGATGAAATCGGCATGTTCCTGCCAGTCGGGAACATGAAAACTTCCGGGCAGGCCATAACCTGCATTGTTTACAAGGTATTCAATGTCGATATCTTCCTGTGTGAGACGCTCGACAATGGCCTCGCATGCATCTTTTTGCGACAGGTCCGCGGTAATAATCAGGCTGCGGGTGGCAAATGAATTTTAGCAATTCATCCGCCACGGCCTGGAGTTTATCTGCACGCCGCGCCACCAGCACCAGTTGGTAACCTTTTGCCGCCAGTTGCCGGCAGAATTCGGCGCCGATTCCGGCCGATGCACCGGTTACCAGTGCCCATGGTTTCTGATTGAACTTCAGCCGTGTTTTCCTGAGTCATTTATATTGACCTGTGTCATATGAATTGCCGATCATGCTACTACACTTTGAATTCGATGGATTTAGCTTCAAGCCATGTTATTTGAAATGACAGTGAAACACGGAGGCTAGTGATATGACACGTCTCGCATTGGGTGTATTGATCTGGAGCGTGGTTCATTTTATTCTCCGCAGTCGCTCCGGATTTGAAGAAAACCTTGATTGACCGTTTTGGTGAAAACCCGTACAAGGGTGTATTTGCCCTGTTGATGATTGTTTCCATCTACCTGATCATCTCGGGCTGGAGTTCCATGACACCTACGGAACCCGATGTGCTGAACGCAATTTACACGGCGCCCGAATGGGGCGGGCATGCGGCGGCGTGTGCTGGTCCTGATTGGTTTTATCCTGTTCCTTGCACCCTATCCACCCAATAACTTCAAACGAATGTTGCGTCACCCACAACTGATCGGATTTGCCTGTTGGGGTGTGGGTCATTTGCTGGCCGTTGGGACAGCCAGGTCGCATGGTGTTGTTTGGTGGCCTGGCGGTCTGGGCGCTCATCGAGATTTTTTTGATCAACAATCGGGATGGCGAATGGGTCAAACCCGGCAGGGCGCCGGTAAAAAACGACATGGGTATGGTGTTGTTCGCGGTGCTCGTTTACCTGGCTTTCCTGTTCACCCACCACCTGCTGTTTGGCGGCACGAACCTGATCTGAAGCCGCGCTTGCATTCGAATACGTTCTCATCGGGGCGTGATTCAGCAGTGGCCACCGTGTCAATCCGGTTGCTATGCATGGCCGGCGGTTGATGATGAACATTTCAGGGCAGTTTTCCAGGTGAATTTTTTTGAAGCAAAAAAAATTGACCTGCATCATTTGTTTTTCATTTCCGTGTACTGCATCATCGCCTTCGGTTTTGGACTTGCGGCAGAAGTGGCGTGTAGGTATGCTTTCGCGCCGAAGCGCAGCTCAATTACAACAGGATAATAATGAATGAGAAAAATACTGGTTGCAGGAAACTGGAAAATGCATGGGTCCAAGACCATGGTGCGTTCCCTGCTTGACGGTATTGCTGGCCGGCAGTTCCGCCGATGGCAAAGCCGACCTGGCCGTGTTTCCGCCGTTTCGCATACCTGTCGCTGACCGAGTCCATATTGTCCGGCAGCCATATCCAGTGGGGCGGGCAGACCCTGAATCCCGAATGCGCAAGGGGCCCACACCGGTGAAACCAGTGGTGGCATGCTGACAGATATGGGTTGCCGCTATGTGCTGGTCGGTCATTCGGAACGGCGCTCGATTTATGCGAGAGTGATGACGATGTTGCGCTGCGATTCAAAGCCGCACTGGATGCCGGACTTGCAGCCGGTGCTGTGTGTCGGTGAAACACTCGAGGAACGCGAGAGCGGCCAGACCGAGGCCGTGGTCGCACGCCAACTGGACGCGGTTATCAGGCATGTTGGTATCGAGGCTTTCAACCATGCCATCATTGCCTACGAACCGGTTTGGGCGATCGGAACCGGATTGACCGCGACTCCGGAACAGGCACAGTCCGTACATGCATTTATACGTGACAAAATGACGGCTCTCAATGTTATAATAGCCGATCAACTACGAATCCTATACGGCGGCAGTGTGAAAGGTTCCAATGCCGCCGAATTGTTTGCCCAGAGTGATATCGATGGCGGACTTGTTGGAGGGGCTTCGTTGACAGCGGAAGACTTCCTCGCAATTTATAGCGCCGTTGCTTAAAGGGTGCTCAAAGAGCGGAATAAAATATGCAGGTTTTAAACATTTTTCACGTTCTTATCGCGATTGCGATGATCGCTTTTATTTTGATACAAAAAGGTGCCGGCGCGACTGCCGGTGCCGCATTTGGTAGTGGCGCTTCAGGTACCGTTTTCGGAGCCCGTGGCGCGGGCAATTTTTTGTCGCGTTCCACCTGGGTACTGGCAACGCTGTTTTGCCTGATCAGCCTGACCATGGCGGTGATGGCTTCACGCGTGAGCACTGTGCACCTGAGACCGATCTTGGTGTGGTCGCGACAACCCCGGCGATCGAAGAGAGCAACCACTCAGGCCGCGCCGGATTTACCCAGTAGCAATAAAGTCTGCCGATCCTTCAGATGTACCCTCGATGGATGCCGTGATCGCGCAACCTGAGACAGATGCTCAAAGCCGGTGATTTGCCGGCAGTTGAAGCGGACGCTGAGTCAGTACCAGCAGGTGAAGGTGCTGATAAAGATACCATCCGGCGACGATGGGACCTGAGGTAAAGAAAAGAATAGCCCAAGTGGTGGAATTGGTAGACACGCTATCTTGAGGGGGTAGTGACGTAAGTCGTGCCGGTTCGAGTCCGGCCTTGGGCACCATTTTAAATGGATGGTAAATGCCGTCCGACTGTGAATTGAGACTGGAGTATGCTTGCACAATACCTGCCAATTCTGATTTTTCTCTGTGTTTCCACAATTATTGGTCTTGCACTGGTAATTCTTGGAGGCTTGCTTGGGCCGAGAAGACCCGACAGTGAAAAACTATCTCCATACGAATGCGGCTTTGAAGCCTTTGAAGACAGCCGCACAAAATTTGATGTCCGTTACTATCTTGTAGCCATCCTGTTCATTATTTTCGACCTTGAAATTACATTCTTCCTGCCCTGGGCGCTGGCCCTGGAAAAGTTGGGAATGTTTGGCGTTGCGGCCATGTTTGTATTCGTAGTCGAATTGGTCATCGGCTACTTTGTGATCTGGAAAAGAGGCGCGTTGGAATGGGAATGATGGACATTATGTACCCGGGCAGAGGTACGGAGCTCGGTGAAGTCGACGACATCCTGAGACCGAATGCAGACAGCAATCCGCTGCTCGCCCGCGGTGTGGTCACAACCTCGCTTGACGCCCTCATTAACTGGGCACGAACCGGTTCAATGTGGCCGGTTACTTTCGGTCTCGCCTGTTGTGCGGTTGAAATGATGCAGGCTGGCGCAGCGCGTTATGACCTCGACCGTTTCGGGGTCATATTCCGTCCAAGTCCACGCCAGTCGGATGTCATGATCGTCGCTGGAACGCTGGTCAACAAAATGGCGCCGGCAATGCGCAAAATTTATGACCAGATGGCTGAGCCCAGATGGGTCATTTCCATGGGTTCCTGCGCCAATGGCGGCGGCTATTACCATTATTCCTATGCGGTCACGCGCGGTTGCGACCGCATCGTGCCGGTAGATATCTATGTCCCGGGTTGTCCGCCGACGGCGGAAGCCCTGATTTACGGCATTTTGCAATTGCAAAAGAAAGTTCGCCGTACCGATACGATTGCCAGGTGACATGATGATTGACATGTCCAAAAGTCTGTCCGATGAGCTCGTTGCCTGTTTCGGTGAACTGATCACTGTAAGCGAATCGGTTTCCGGTATGGTTACCATCCAGGTTCCGGTTAAACAGTGGTTGGAGACCGCCCAGACCCTGCGCGACGATCCACGTTTCTCATTCGGCCAGCTAAGTGATTTATGCGGTGTTGACTACCTTGGATTCGGCCAGGTGGAGTGGGAAACGACTGACGCAACACACGATGGATTCAGCCGCGGTGTTGAAGGTCTTGGTGCCGGTCGTTTTGACTGGAAACACCGTCCCGAATCCACCGATGTTGAGCAACGCTTCGCCGTGGTTGCGCATCTGCTCTCAACAACCCACAACATGCGTTTGCGGATGAAGACTTTTGCGGCGGATGAAGGACTTCCCATCGTGCCGTCACTGGTTGAGATCTGGAACTCCGCCAACTGGTATGAGCGTGAGACTTTCGACCTGTTCGGCATCATTTTCGAAGGGCATCCGGATTTGCGCAGGATATTGACGGATTATGGCTTTACCGGTCATCCGTTCCGCAAGGATTTTCCATTAATTGGCAACGTCACAGTTCGATATGACGAGGAGAAGGGCCGCGTGGTCTATGAACCGGTAGAAATCGAACCCCGTATCCTGGTTCCTCGTGTCATACGTGTTGATTCACGATACAAAGCAGATGATATCGATAAGGCGGCCGATGCAGCAGCTGACTCTTCGGCGTCCGGGACTGAATGAAAATGGCTGAAATTCGCAACTACACGATGAATTTCGGGCCGCAACATCCGTCGGCCCATGGTGTTCTCAGGCTGGTCCTGGAACTGGATGGCGAAACCGTTGTGCGGGCGGATCCGCATATTGGTTTATTGCACCGGGGCACAGAAAAACTGATTGAAAGCAAACCGTATAACCAGTCCATCGGTTACATGGACCGCTTGGATTATATGTCCATGATGTGCAATGAACATGCATACGTGCGTGCCATTGAGCAATTGCTCGGTATTGAACCGCCAATGCGTGCCCAGTACATACGTACCATGTTTGACGAGATTACGCGTATCGGCAACCACGCGTTGTGGATTGGTTCGAGTGGTATTGACCTGGGTGCAATGACGGTATTTTTGTATGCATTCCGCGAACGTGAAATGACCCTCGATATGTACGAGGCGGTAAGCGGTGCGCGCATGCATGCAAATTACTACCGGCCAGGCGGCGTGTATCGCGACCTGCCCGACACCTTACCGATGTACAAAGAGACAACCTGGACAAAGGGTAAAAAACTCAAGGAAAGAAATGAGTGGCGCCAGGGTTCATTACTGGATTTCATCGAGGCGTTTGCAAAAGATTTTCCGTCCAAGGTGGACGAGTATGAAACCCTGCTGACCGATAACCGTATCTGGAAACAACGGACCGTGGGCATCGGTGTGATATCACCCGAGCGGGCGCAGCAACTGGGTTGCACCGGCCCCATGTTACGCGGTTCCGGTGTGGAATGGGATTTGCGCAAAAAACAACCCTACGCGATGTACCACGAAATGGATTTTGACATTCCGGTGGGCATCAATGGCGATTGTTATGACCGGTACCTTGTCCGTGTTGAGGAAATGCGCCAGTCAGCCCGCATCATATTGCAGTGTGTCGATTGGCTGCGTGCCAACCCGGGCCACGTGATGCTGAAAAACTACAAGGTAATACCACCGACCCGTGAAGAGATGAAAGATGACATGGAAGCGTTGATCCATCATTTCAAACTGTTTACGGAAGGTTACTGTGTACCGAAGGGCGAGACCTACGCGGCCATTGAGGCACCCAAGGGCGAGTTTGGCTGCTACCTGGTCTCTGACGGCGCCAACAAACCGTTTCGTGCGCATTTGAGGGCGCCGGGTTTTGTCCATCTCTCCGCCATGGACGAAATGGTGAAGGGGCATATGCTCGGCGACGTAGTGGCTCTGATGGGTACTATGGATATCGTATTTGGTGAGGTAGACCGCTGATGAGTCACAAGGCTGAACACATTGCCGGCAAAAAAGTCCTGCTTAATGAGGGCACCCGGGCAAGCATTGATCATTGGGTGGCTAAGTTTCCGCCGGAACACAAGCGCTCCGCGCTGATCCAGGCACTGATCGCTGCGCAGAAGCAGAACGGTGGTTGGGTTAGCAAGGATATGATCGAAGCGGTGGCGGATTATCTTGAACTGCCACCGGTATGGGCCTTTGAAATCGCCAGTTTCTATTCGATGATCGATCAGAAGCCGGTTGGAAGGCACAAGGTCAATATATGCACCAACATTTCGTGCTGGCTCAATGGCGCCGAGGATCTCGTCAGCCACGTAGAAAAGAAGCTGGGCATCAAGCTGGGTGAAACCACTGCGGATGACCGGATCACGCTGGTGGTTGAGGAAGAGTGTCTCGCCGCATGTTGCGGTGCGCCCATGATGGTGGTTGACGGGCATTATCACGAAAATCTCGATACCGACAAGGTCGATAAAATCCTGGAAGGGTTAGACTAATGCAAGAGCACAACGTTGTTTTTACTACGCTGGATGCTGAACAGCCATGGTCAATGGAGACCTACCTGGCTATCGACGGATACAAGGCCTGGAAAAAGATTCTGGCCGAGAAAACCGACCAGGGTGCCATTATTGATAACGTCAAGGCTTCCGCTCTGCGCGGACGCGGTGGCGCAGGTTTTCCGACCGGTTTGAAATGGAGCTTTATGCCACGCTCCGCCCCTGGGCAAAAATATATCCTGTGTAATTCCGATGAATCCGAACCTGGCACCTGTCATGACCGGGACATTCTCAGGTATAACCCGCATGCCGTCATAGAGGGTATGGCCATCGCCGGATACGCGATGGGCGCGACCGTTGGCTACAACTATCTGCGTGGCGAGTTCCACCACGAACCGTTTGAACGGTTCGAAGCTGCCCTGAAAGAAGCCTATGCAGCCGGTCTGCTCGGCAAAAATGTGATGGGCAGTGGCATCGACATGGACATCCATACTGCGCTGGGCGCAGGCGCCTATATCTGCGGTGAAGAAACCGCGCTGATGGAATCTCTGGAGGGCAAGAAAGGCCAGCCAAGGTTCAAGCCGCCTTTCCCGGCCAATTTTGGTCTCTATGGCAAACCCAGCACGATCAATAATACGGAGTCACTGGCATCGATTCCGCACATCATGCGCAACGGCGGAGACTGGTTCCTGAAAATCGGCAAACCCAACAATGGTGGTCCCAAGGTGTTTTCCGTTTCCGGTCATGTAAACAAACCCGGCAATTTCGAAGTTCCGCTGGGCACCCCTTTCAGTAAATTGCTGGAAATGGCCGGTGGTGTGCGTAACGGTCATAAGCTCAAGGGCGTGATACCGGGTGGCTCGTCCATGCCGGTACTGCCGGCTGACATCATGATGGATATCACCATGGATTTTGACGCACTGTCGAAGGCCGGTTCAGGCCTGGGTTCCGGTGCGGTCATCGTCATGGACGAAACCACCGATATGGTCAAAGCCTGTACGCGCATTTCCCGCTTCTATCACATGGAGTCCTGTGGCCAGTGCACGCCCTGCCGTGAAGGTACCGGCTGGATGCACCGGGTCCTGCAAAGAATTGTGGATGGTAAAGGCGAAGTGAAAGACCTCGAATTGTTGCGTTCGGCCGCGGGCCAGATCGAAGGGCACACCATCTGCGCCTTTGGTGAAGCTGCCGCCTGGCCGGTGCAGGGATTCCTGCGGCAATTCTGGCCTGAATTTGAATACTACGTGGAGCATGGACACTCCATAGTCGATGATCAAAAGGGGAAAGCTGCATGAGCACGCAGCCTGAAGCAGTGGTAGAAATGGTCAACATCGAAATTGATGGCCGGGCCTTGCAAGCACCTAAGAACTCGATGATTATCGAGGCCACGGACAAAGCCGGAATCAGCATTCCGCGTTTTTGCTATCACAGCAAACTGAGTATCGCGGCCAACTGCCGTATGTGTCTGGTGGATGTCGAGAAATCGCCCAAACCGATGCCGGCCTGCGCCACGCCGGTTATGGAGGGTATGAAAGTCTATACCCAGTCGCGCCGTGCGATTGATGCGCAGCATGGTGTGATGGAGTTCCTGTTGATCAATCACCCGCTGGATTGCCCGATCTGCGACCAGGGTGGTGAATGCGAATTGCAGGATCTGGCAATGGGTTATGGCCGTTCTGTCTTCCCGCTTCACCGAACGTAAACGGGTGGTCAAGGACCACGATATCGGGCCATTGGTGCAAACCGACCTGACCCGCTGTATCCAGTGTACGCGCTGTGTGCGTTTCCTCGATGAAATCGCCGGCACCTATGAATTGGGCATGTTTGGTCGTGGTGACCGTGCCGAGATCGGCACCAGCCTTTCCCAGGGTATTGATTCCGAATTATCCGGCAACGTGATCGACCTGTGCCCGGTGGGTGCGCTGACCAATAAACCATTCCGATTTTCAGCACGCGCCTGGGAACTGATGGCCAGGCCATCATTGGCCGTGCACGACGGTGTGGGCTCAAATCTCTGGTACCACACACGCCGCGGCAAGGTCCTGCGCGCAGTGCCCAGGGAAAGCGAGTCAAACAACGAAACCTGGCTGTCGGATCGTGACCGCTATTCACATTTCGGTCTCGGTGCTGATGACAGGGTTCTCGAACCCATGATCAAGAACAACGGTCAATGGCAGAAGGTTACCTGGGATGAAGGCATTCGCGCTGTCGCCAAAACGCTGCGCAGATCGGTCACCGCTCATGGCGGGGCGAATCTCGGTGTGCTGATGTCGGCAAATGCATCGACGGAAGAACATTTTCTCGTGCAGCGCCTGGCAAATGGGCTTGACTGCCCGAATGTGGACTACCGCCTGAGGGAACAGGATTTCAGTGATGACGTCGCCCGCGGACAGGCGGCTTCCTTCCAGACACCGATGGCTGCGATTGACGGGGCAAAAACGATCCTGTTGATCGGCAGCAATATCCGTCAGGAAGCGCCGATCCTCGGACAACGCGTTCGCAAGGCCTGGCGCAAAGGCGCAAAGATAGCCGCATTGAATCCGGTGGACTGGAATTTCCATTTCGAACTGGCCGACAAATTGATTACTGCACCGCAGCACATGGTCGCAGAATTGGCAAAGCTTGCATTAGCGGTTGCCAGGGAAACCGGTAAAGAGATTCCTGCAAACCTCAAGTCTGCGGTTTCGGATCAGCAGGCAGGGTCCACGCACGCAGCGATCGCCGGGATGTTGAAGGCTGATGGTCACGCAATGCTGATTCTCGGACAGGCCGCCCTGGCGCATGAGCAGGCTGCATGGCTGCGTCAATTATCGGCCTGGATCGCCGGCGCAACCGGTGCAGATCTCAATATGGTCGCGTTTGGCGGCAACTCCACGGGCGCCGCGATGGTCGCGAACGGGTCTGAAAAGACAAACGGCCTCAATGCCCGCGAAATGCTGACCTCGGCGCGCAAGAGTTACCTGTTGTGGGACATCGAACCGGAATTCGACCTCGCCAACCCGGCGTTGGCGATGCAGGCGCTGTCATCAGCGGAGAGCGTCATCGCCGTTTCTGCTTTCGCCAATGAAAGTTTGAAATCGGTTGCCGATGTGATACTGCCCCTGGCGCCGTTAGCGGAATCCGAAGGTCTGTTTTATACCCTCGATGGTCAGTCTATTGTCGTAGAGACTGCAGCCAGTTTGTCCGGTCAGGCCAGGCCGGGCTGGAAAATTCTGCGTCGCCTGGGTGCACAACTCGAACTGGATGGCTTTTCCCAGGTGGACATCGCTGCTGTACGCGAAGAAACGCTTGCCGGAATCGCACGGCAGGAAGGGTCAGAGACAGCGTTGGAATTGGCGGCACCAAAACCTGGTGATGTTTTCCACCGGGTGGGTGATGTGGCGATGTATGCCATTGATGCCTTGTGCCGGCGTTCGAAATACCTGCAGCAGACAGTACATGCGGAAACCGCTTTCGTTGGGCTGAACCCCGACGATGCCGGCCGCAGCGGTCTCGCCGCTGGTCACAAGGTCAAGGTCAGCCAGGGCAACGCGTCGGTCATACTTGGGGTACGTATTTGCAAGGAATTGCCGGCAGGTGCCGTTTGGGTGAAAAGTGCAACCGTTGCCAGCACCGGGCTCGGTGACAGCTTCGGTCCCGTTAGCGTGGAGGCAGCCTGATGCTTGAGATGCTTCAATCAGTTTTCACCTGGGTTCAGTCACAGTACCTGATCTGGACATTGCTCAAGATCGTGGTGATCCTGCTTCCGATCATCACGGTGGTGGCGTTTTACACCTACTTCGAGCGCAAGGTGATCGGCGCCATGCAGATACGTGTCGGACCCAACCGGGTTGGCCCGTTTGGCCTGATACAACCGTTTGCGGATGTCTTCAAGCTACTGCTGAAAGAGGTCATTCTGCCGACCAATTCGAACCGGTTTCTGTTTTTGCTGGCACCGATAATCGCACTGGGACCCGCACTGGCCGCCTGGGCGGTGGTACCGTTCAACGACTTCCTGGTCCTTGCAGATATCGACGCCGGTCTGATTTACGTCCTGGCGCTGACCTCATTGGGTGTATACGGCATCATCATTGCCGGTTGGGCATCCAACTCCAAGTACTCCTTCCTCGGCGCGATGCGCGCCGCGGCACAGACCGTTTCCTATGAAATTGCGATGGGCCTGTCCCTGGTGGGTGTGCTGATCCTGGCGGGAACATTGAATCTGCGTGAAATCGTACTGGCTCAGCAGGGCGGTATATTCGACTGGTACTGGTTGCCGCTGTTTCCGTTATTCATCATTTACATGATCTCGGGTCTTGCCGAAACCAACCGCGCGCCGTTTGACCAGGCCGAGGGTGAATCGGAAATCGTAGCCGGCTTCCACGTGGAGTACTCCGGCTCGACCTTCGCCATTTTCTTCCTGGCTGAATACGCCAATATGATCCTGATTTCGGGTCTGACCGCGATTCTGTTTGCGGGTGGCTGGCTGTCGCCATTTGAAGGTTTTCCGGTATTGGGTGACACCATACTGGGACAGGGCAGCATTTTCTGGTTCCTCGCCAAAACCGTCGTCTTCATGTTCATGTTCCTGTGGTACCGGGCAACATTCCCCCGCTACCGCTACGACCAGATCATGCGTCTGGGTTGGAAAGCGTTGATTCCCATAACACTGGTCTGGGTGATGATTGCATCCCTGATGACCGTACTTGGTATCGTGGTAAAGGGTAGCTGAGGATGAAACGAATCACCGAATATTTACGCAGCCTGATGTTGCTCGAGTTGCTGAAAGGCATGAGCCTCACCATGCGACACATGTTTCGTCACACCATTACCATCAATTATCCGGAAGAGAAGACACCGAAGTCCGTCCGTTTCCGCGGTCTGCACGCCCTGCGTCGCTACCCGAACGGTGAAGAACGCTGTATCGCCTGCAAGTTGTGCGAGGCCGTTTGCCCGGCACTGGCGATCACCATCGACTCCGAACAACGTGCAGACGGCACTCGCCGTACGACGCGCTACGACATCGATTTGTTCAAATGCATTTTCTGCGGCTTTTGCGAAGAGTCCTGCCCGGTAGATTCCATTGTTGAAACCGGGATTCTCGAATATCACATGGAATCCCGCGAAGAGGGCATCATGACGAAACAAAAACTGTTGGCGATCGGTGATCGTTTTGAATCCGAGATTGCAGAAAATCGTAACAGGGATGCGGCCTACAGATGATTGTCCAGGAACTGATATTTTACGCATTTTCACTGGTTTTGGTGTTTGCGGCCGTCTCCGTCATTTCCGTGCGTAACCCGGTTTATGCCGCCTTATTCCTGGTGCTGGCCTTTTTCAGCGCCTCCGCAATCTGGATGCTGCTGGAGGCGGAGTTCCTTGCCATCATCCTGGTGGTGGTGTATGTGGGCGCCGTCATGGTGTTGTTCCTGTTCGTGGTGATGATGCTGGATATCAATCTGGTGCCTCTCAAGGAAGGATTTATCCGCTATCTGCCCGTCGCCATTCTGGTCGCGTTTGTGATGGCGGTCGAGCTATTGATGGTGATGTGGAGCAGGGGCCGGTTTGGTGCAGAAATGTTTCCGCTGCCGCAGCCGAACCCCGTGGGTTACAGCAATACGCGCGAATTGGGCGAATTGCTATATACCAATTACCTGTTGCCGTTCGAGGTTGCAGGCGTGATCTTGCTGGTCGCAATCATCGCGGCCGTTGCGCTGACATTGCGTACCCGTCCGGGTATCCGCACCCAGGATGTGGGCCAACAGGTCAGGACCCGCCGTGACGAAAGCGTCAGGCTGGTGAAAATGAAATCAGAAAAGCCACGGAGCGTTTGAGGAATCATCATGCTGACACTTGCTCATTTTCTGACCCTTGGCGCGATATTGTTCAGCCTGAGTGTTGCCGGAATATTTATCAACCGCAAGAACCTCATCATCCTGTTGATGTGTATCGAACTGATGCTGCTGGCGGTCAACATGAACTTCATTGCGTTTTCCCGGTTCCTGGGTAATCTCGACGGACAGATATTCGTATTTTTCATACTGACGGTTGCGGCGGCTGAGGCAGGTATTGGTCTCGCCATCCTGGTCGTGCTTTTCCGTAACCGGCAGACCATCAACGTTGCCGAACTGGATGATCTGAAAGGATGAACATGTCGCTGCAAACCACCCTGTTGCTGATCCCGTTGTTGCCTTTGGGTGGCGCGATTCTGGCCGGATTTTTCCGCAACCAGGTCGGCCGGGTGGGCTCACATACAGTTACGATTCTCGGTGTCGGTATGTCATTTGTCCTGTCGGCATGGATACTTTATCAGCAGATAAACGGTACGCTGGATACGGTAAATATCACCGTTTATACCTGGATGGTGGCGGATGGTGTCCGCTTCCAGGTCGGTTTCCTGATCGATCACCTGACCACGTTGATGATGTGTGTGGTGTCATTCGTTTCATTGATGGTGCATATCTATACGATCGGTTACATGCGTGATGATCCGGGTTACCAGCGTTTCTTCAGCTATATCGCACTGTTTACCTTTTCGATGCTGATGCTGGTCATGTCCAACAACTTCATGCAGTTGTTCTTTGGCTGGGAAGCGGTGGGCCTGGTGTCCTACCTGCTGATCGGGTTCTGGTTTAACAGGGAGTCCGCGATCAGGGCCAACCTGAAGGCATTCCTGGTTAACCGCGTCGGTGACTTTGGATTCCTGCTGGGTATCGCCGGCGTGCTGCTGACTTTTGGCACGCTCGACTATGCGGAAGTTTTTGCAAAGGCACCCAGTGTCGCCGACCTGACGATTTCAGTTCCCGGTGGCATGGAATGGAACATGTTGACATTTATCTGTGTGTGTCTGTTTATCGGCGCCATGGGTAAATCGGCGCAGGCGCCGTTGCACGTGTGGTTGCCCGATTCGATGGAAGGCCCGACACCCATTTCCGCCTTGATCCATGCTGCGACCATGGTCACGGCCGGTATCTTCATGGTGGCGCAGGATGTCGCCATTGTTTGAACTGAGCGAAGCGGCATTGAGTTTTGTCATGTTGATCGGTGCGGTGACCGCCCTTTCGATGGGCCTGATCGGTATCGTGCAGAACGATATTAAACGCGTCATTGCCTACTCAACCCTGTCACAGCTGGGTTACATGACAGTTGCGCTCGGCGTTTCGGCATATTCGGCCGCCATATTTCACCTGATGACACATGCGTTCTTCAAGGCGCTGCTGTTCCTCGGTGCGGGTTCCGTGATCATTGCCTTGCATCACGAGCAGGATATGCGTTACATGGGCGGTCTGAGGAAATACATGCCGGTTACCTGGCTAACTGCATGGATCGGCACACTGGCCCTGGTCGGCTTCCCGTTTTTCGCCGGCTTTTATTCCAAGGATGCGATCATCGAAGCGGTCGCGGACTCGCATCGCTGGGGCAGCGGGTTTGCTTACTTTGCGGTACTCTGCGGGTGTTCTGATTACGGCTATTTACAGTTTCAGACTGTTGTACCTTACCTTCCATGGCAAGGAACGCTTCGAGGTCGTTCACAGTCCGATGAGCATCTGCCATCCGGACAGTTGGCGCACGCGCCAAAAGAATCACCATTGGTGGTGACCATACCATTGATCCTGCTGGCGATACCCTCGATCGTCATAGGCTGGATGACGATTGAGCCTGTCCTGTTTGGCGGTTGGCTGAATGACTCCATCTTCGTCCTCGAGGAAAATAATGTCCTGGCTGAATTGGGTGAACATTTTCATGGTGCTACCGCTATGGCCATGCACGCGGTCTACACATTGCCTTTCTGGCTGATGATCACCGGTTTCGTGATTGCCACGTTCATTTACATGTTCCGGCCAGGCGATCGCCGACTCGGCCAAGAACCGGTTGCCGTTTTTATACCGCCTGCTGGATCACAAGTATTACTTTGACGAGTTCTACCAGAAGTTTTTTGCGCAGGGCAGTTTGAAGCTGGGCCAGGATCTGTGGCACAAGGCAGATGCAGGTTTGATTGATAACGGTATTGTCAACGGATCAGCCCGCGTGGTCGAGTGGATCGCAGCGCGGGTTCGCCGTTGGCAGACCGGATTTCTGTATGACTATGCCTTTGCCATGATTATCGGACTGATCGGAATATTGGCGGTCTGGGTAACGATGGTGCCTGGACGATGAGTGGGACAATGAACGGATTTCTTCTCAGTATATTAATCTGGCTGCCCATACTGGGCGCGGTTGCGGTGATGATGGCCGGTGACCAACGTCCCGCGATGGCGAAGGGCCTGGCGCTGTTGATTGCATCGGTGACCTTTTTACTCGGTCTGCCGCTGTTCTTCTCATTTGATACCTCGACGGCAGCGATGCAGTTTGTTGAATACCGATCATGGATAGAGACTTTCAATATCAATTACCACCTGGGTGTCGACGGGTTTTCGGCGCCCTTGATCCTTTTGACCCTGTTGTTTGGTGTGCTGGTTGTGATCGCCGGTTGGCGCTCAATCCAGAAAAATGTAAACCAGTACATGGCGGCCTTCCTGGTGATGGAAGGTCTGATGATCGGTGTGTTTGCAGCACTGGACGCCTTGCTGTTTTATGTTTTCTTCGAAGCCATGTTGATCCCGATGTTCCTGGTGATCGGTATATGGGGCGGTCCGCGCCGGGTTTACGCGACCATCAAGTTCTTTTTATACACATTTTTAGGCTCGGTCTTCATGTTGATTGGCCTGATATACCTGTACATCCAGTCCGGCACCTGGGAAATTCTCGCCTGGCATGAACTGCCTTTGAGTCTTAGTGTGCAGAAATGGCTGTTTATGGGTTTCCTCGCTGCCTTTGCGGTCAAGATTCCCATGTTCCCGGTCCACACCTGGTTGCCGGATGCGCACGTTGAAGCACCGACCGGCGGTTCCGTGATCCTGGCGGCCATCATGTTGAAGATCGGTGGTTATGGCTTTATCCGGTTCAGTCTGCCGATTACCCCGGACGCTTCCGCAGCGCTGGACTGGCTCGTCATCGGGTTGTCGTTGATCGCGGTGGTCTATATCGGCTTTGTTGCCCTGGTCCAGCAGGATATGAAAAAGCTGATTGCCTATTCATCCATATCACATATGGGATTCGTGACACTTGGATTGTTCATTGCCTTTTCAATTTACCGCAGGACCGGTGGCGTGTCCGGCGCCGCACTGGGTGTCGAAGGCGCGATGATGCAGATGGTCTCACACGGGTTTATCTCGGGTGCATTGTTCCTTACCGTCGGTGTCCTGTACGACCGTGTTCACAGCCGCATGATCAAGGATTACGGTGGTGTAGCAAATACCATGCCGTGGTTTGCCATGTTTGCGGTGTTCTTCCTGATGGCCAATTCGGGTCTGCCTGGAACCAGCGGTTTTGTCGGTGAGTTCATGGTCATCCTGTCTGCTTTCCAGGCCAATTTCTGGTTTGCCTTCCTGGCAGCAACGACCCTGATCCTTGGCGCGGCTTATAGTTTGTGGCTTGTCAAGCGGGTCATATTTGGTGATGTGACCAATCACGAGGTGAAGAATTTGCAGGACATCAACTTCCGGGAGACGTTGGTGCTGGGAGTACTGGCGGTAGCCGTGCTGTTTTTTGGATTGTGGCCACAGCCGCTGGTAGACATGATGCAGGTGTCCGTGGATCACCTGTTACAACACATAGTTCAATCGAAGGTCATCTAACATGAACAGCGCCCAAATGATTTTAGCTGCTCCTGAGTTCTGGGTCCTGGCAATGGCCTGCGTAATCATGATCGTAGACGTGTTTCTGCGCGAAGAACGCCGTGGGATCATCCACATGCTGGCCATGCTGACCGTGATTTTTGCCGCCATCATCACGTTGCGCGGTGATTACCTGGTTGACGGTGTGCGCTCGGTGACCGCTTTCAGTAACAGTTTCATCAGGGATCCGATGGGTGACGTACTGAAGGTGTTCAGTTTCGTCATCATGGCCCTGATATTTATCTACTCCAAATTTTACCTTCGTGGTTTCAAGATGTTCCGTGCGGATTTCTTCACGTTGAGTCTGTTTGCCCTGCTCGGTGTCATGTTGCTGATTTCGGCAAACAGCATGCTGATGATCTATCTCGGCCTGGAACTGATTTCGCTTTCGGTTTACGCACTGGTTGCATTCAACCGCAATTCGGGCCGGGGCACGGAAGCCGCGATGAAATATTTTGTACTGGGTTCGATGGCGTCCGGTATGCTGCTTTACGGTATGTCAATGATCTACGGCGCCACCGGCAGCCTGATTTTGCCTGACATTGCAATAGCCATCCAACTCAACGGCACCAATGACATTCTGCTGACCTTTGGCCTGGTGTTCGTGGTGGTCGGAATTGCTTTCAAATTCGGCGCCGTACCGTTTCACATGTGGATACCCGATGTGTATGAAGGTGCGCCGCCCGCAGTCACCCTGTTCATCTCATCGGTGCCGAAACTGGCGGCTTTCGCCATGGCCTACCGCTTCCTGAGCAGCGGACTGGGCGAACTGCACGTCCATTGGCAAAGCATGCTTTCGATCCTGGCGTTGCTGTCAATTGTCCTGGGTAACCTCGCGGCGATCATGCAAACGAACATCAAGCGCATGCTGGCCTATTCAACCATTTCACACATGGGCTTTGTTTTCCTGGGCCTGTTGCCGGGTACCGCTTTCGGTTTCGGTGCGTCGATGTACTACGTGATCGTTTACGGTGTCATGTCAGTCGCATCTTTCGGTATGGTCATCCTGTTGAGCGCAAATGGTGTAGAGGCTGAGCACCTTGATGACTTCAAGGGGCTTAACCGGCGCAATCCTTTTTATGCGGCCATCATGGGCCTGGTCATGTTCTCGATGGCCGGTGTGCCCCCGATGGTTGGCTTTTTTGCAAAATTGATGGTTCTCAAGGCGGTTATTGAAGCCGGTATGATGTGGCTGGCGATTACCGCGGTGGTATTTGCTGTCATCGGTGCGTTTTACTATTTGCGTATCGTCAAGTACATGTACTTTGATGAACCGGAGAATGAAACCGTGATAACAGCACCGGTAGATTTTGGTACGGCAATGACAGTGAATGGTGCGATGATTCTTGGCCTGGGAATGTTTTCCAGCTCATTAATCGCGATTTGCATGACAAGTTTTGCTCTCTGACGGGTCATCTTCGGGTGATAACCCGAAAGCTTTTCATGGATCAATGGCTTAAGCACTAACAGCCCTTGTAATTAGCGCATTGAATCATTATCATGCCCTCCTTGCCGTTGCGGGGTGGAGCAGTCTGGCAGCTCGTCGGGCTCATAACCCGAAGGTCGCAGGTTCGAATCCTGCCCCCGCTACCAATATTTAACGAGGGTCCGGCAGGGCCCTTTTTTGTTTCATCGGCAATGGCCGGTGATCCCTAGCGACGATTGGATGGTGTGATGAAATAATGCTGTCGCATCCGCCCTTACGGGCGTGATTGGAAAGGTTCCGGTGACTGCCGGGGCTGATCGTCGGGGGCAGGTGTGCCCTTTTTTTGTGCCCGGAGAACTTAGTTTTGAGCGTTCAGAAACTGAATGAAATGTTGCAACCACTGGTGGAAGACCTGGGGTATGAATTTGTCGGTCTGGAATACAACAACAATCCGAAACACGCGGCGTTGCGCATCTATATCGACCATGAAAATGGTGTGGGTGTCGATGATTGTGAAACTGTAAGCCGCGAGGTCGCCGCCCTGCTGGATGTGAAGGACCCGATCAGAAGTCACTATAACCTGGAGATTTCTTCACCTGGTCTCGACAGACCGTTGTTTACCCCGGCGCATTATCGCAAATACGCCGGTTGCATTGCACAAATCAACCTGTTTGCGCCACAGGAAGGGCGGCGTAAATTCTCAGGTCCGATCCTGGGAGCAGATGAAAGCGGTGTCCGCCTGGAACAGGATGGTTCCGAGGTGACGCTCGATTTTGGAAACATCGTCAAGGCAAAGCTGGTGCCGGATTATGAAAAAATCCTTGCCGGACACAAGACGAAATAATGACGAATTTAGGGATAAGACCCTGTATGGAGTTGAGAGCAAATGAGTAAAGAAATCCTTTTGGTCGTAGACGCGGTATCCAATGAGAAAGGTGTTGCCAAGAGCGTTATTTTCGAGGCCCTGGAATCGGCGCTCGCGATGGCGACCGTCAAGCGCAACAATGATGAAGTCCTTGCGCGTGTTGCGATAGACCGTGACACCGGTGAGTACGAGACCTTCCGTCGCTGGGAAGTGCTCGACGATGAGGAAGAATTAGAATCTGATCAGTACCAGATGCTGCTTAAAGATGCGCTCGCGATCAATCCAGACATCCAGGTCGGTGAATTCATCGAGGAACCCATGGAGAACGTCGAGTTTGGCCGCATCGCCGCACAGACTGCCAAGCAGGTCATTGTACAGCGTGTCCGCGAGGCCGAAAGAGAGCAGGTTGTGGAGGCCTACAAGGAACGCGAAGGTGAACTCATCAACGGTATTGTCAAGCGTATTGAGCGCGGCAATGTCTATCTTGACCTGGGCGGTAACGCAGAGGCATTTGTAGCCCAGCGTCACATGATCCAGGGTGAAACGGTACGCCCCGGAGACCGTTTGCGGGCCTTTTTATACGAAGTAAAGCCCGAAGTACGTGGACCGCAGTTGTTCGCCAGTCGCACCATCAAGGAGTTTTTGATTGCCTTGTTCGAACTGGAAGTTCCGGAAATCGGCCAGGAACTGATCTCCATCATGGGTGGCGCCAGGGATCCCGGTCGAAGGGCCAAGATTGCGGTCAAGTCCAACGATCCGCGCACCGATCCGATCGGTGCCTGTGTGGGTATGCGTGGTTCGCGTGTGCAGGCCGTTTCGAATGAACTGGCGGGTGAGCGTATCGATATTATTCTCTGGGATGACAACCCGGCCCAGTTCGTCATCAATGCGATGGCACCGGCCGAGGTTGCCTCCATTGTCGTGGATGAAGAGCGCCGCATGATGGATATCGCCGTCGAGGCCGCCAACCTGTCTCAGGCCATCGGTCGCGGCGGTCAGAATGTCAGGCTGGCGAGTGATCTGACCGGCTGGGAGTTGAACGTACTGACGGTTGAAGACGCCGACAAGAAAGGCGAGGAAGAAGCCGGAAAAGTACTTAAAAATTTCATGGAACGTCTGGATGTCGACGAGGGCGTGGCCAATATTCTTGTCCAGGAAGGATTCAGCAACATCGAAGAAGTTGCCTATGTTCCTGACTCAGAATTGCTCGAAATTGAAGAGTTTGACGAAGATATGGTAACCGAGTTGCGGCGCCGCGCACGCGATGCATTGTTGACGCAACTGATCGCCAGGGAAGAAGCGCTCGATGACAACAGCCCGGCTGAAGATTTACTCAGCCTGGAGGGTATGAGCGAGCGTCTTGCTTACCGCCTGGCAGAAAATGGTACCCGTACACAGGAAGAACTGGCAGAGCTTTCAGTCGATGAGTTACTCGAAATCGATGAAATGTCAGAAGAAGAGGCAGCCGCACTCATCATGGCGGCACGTGCCCCGTGGTTTGAAGAAGAGAACCAGGATTCCTGAAAAAAAGAACTGACTGGTTCTTCAAGGAGCAGAATATATGTCCCAAGTTACCGTCTCACAATTGGCCGAAGTTCTGGGTATCAGCGTTGACAAGCTGATCTTCCAGATGAGCAAGGCCAACATCAACCTAACATCGGGTGACGATGCGGTTTCCAATGATGACAAGAAAAAGTTATTGGCACACCTGAGGTCGTCCCACGGCAAGTCCGAAAGTGATGCAACTGCGCCGCGCAAGGTGACGCTCAAACGCAAATCGATCAGTGAATTACGCATCCAGGGAAGTGGTCCAAGGGCGTCCACCAAGACTGTTAACGTCGAATTCCGCAAAAGCCGCACCTATGTAAAACGCGAGTCCTTGCAGCAGGAGGACCCTGAGAGGGAACAGGTCAAGCAGGCTTTGAAAGAAGCCCAGGAACGCCGTGAGGCGGAGGAAAAAGCCCGCTTGGAGGCCGCCGAGAAGGCGCGTCTGGAAGCGGAAGAAATAGCGCGCAAAGCCGCGGAGGAAGCGGCATTAAAGGCCAAGGAAGAAGAATCGCTGCGCGAGCAGGAAGAGAAGGCCGAAGAGGCAGCAGCCAGGCTCAGGGTTGAGGATGAGGCGCGTAAAAAGGAAGAGGACCGTCTCTACAAGCTGGCCGAAGAGCAGCATAAACGCAAGAAGGAACGCGCCAAGCCAGGCACACGTTACGGGCGCCAGGAACTGCATGTTGAACTGGGCTCCGGAGCACGCCGGCGCAAACCCACCAAGCGTATGAGCTCACAGCCCAGGCCGGCTGAGCACGGTTTTTCAAAACCGACCGAACCGGTTGTCCGTGAAGTTTCAATACCCGAGGCAATCGTGGTTGGCGAGCTTGCCAAGCTGTTGGCAATCAAGGCCGGGGAAATCATAAAAGTACTGATGAAGATGGGTATGATGGTGACCATCAACCAGACGCTGGATCAGGACACTGCCATTCTGGTCGTAGAGGAACTGGGGCACAGTGCCAAACCGGCCGAGGATAAAGGCATTGAGCAGGAACTGATCAATGAAGAGGCCGAATTGGGTGAAGGCGACGTAACCCGTCCACCCGTTGTCACGGTGATGGGACACGTCGACCACGGCAAAACCTCTCTCCTCGACTTTATCAGGGCCACCAAGGTGGTCGACGATGAAGCAGGTGGCATTACGCAACATATCGGCGCCTACAGCGTGACCACCAAGCGCGGCATCATTACATTTCTGGATACTCCGGGCCATGCAGCCTTCACCGCCATGCGTTCACGCGGTGCGAAAGCGACCGACATCGTGGTGCTGGTGGTCGCGGCCGACGATGGCGTCATGCCGCAAACCAAGGAAGCCATACATCATGCCCGTGCCGCCGGTGTACCGATTATCGTGGCGATCAACAAGATCGACAAACCCGATGCCGATGTCGAGCGGATAAGGTCCGAACTCTCACAGCAGGAAGTCATTTCCGAAGAGTGGGGCGGCCAGGAGCTGTTTGTTCCCGTTTCAGCCAAGACCGGTGAAGGCGTTGATGATCTGCTCGAGGGTATCCTGCTGCAGGCGGAACTCCTTGAGCTCAAGGCTGACCCCGAACGTCGCGCGCAGGGTCTGGTCATCGAATCCAGCCTGGACAGGGGCCGTGGACCGGTTGCAACCATACTGGTGCAAAACGGTACGCTAAACCGTGGCGAAATGGTCCTGGCAGGTCAGGAATTTGGACGCGTCAGGGCGATGTTCGATGAAACGGGTGAAGCGATCGAATCGGCCGGACCTTCAATGCCGGTGGTAATCCTCGGTCTGTCCGGCGTGCCTTTTGCTGGTGACGAGGTTTTGGTCGTGGCCAATGAGCGAAAAGCCCGCGAAGCCGCCGCCCAGCGCCAGGGCCGCAAACGTGAAAACCGGTTGGCGCAACAACAGGCTGCGAATTTGCAGAACCTGTTTGAGAACATGGGTAAAGGCGAGCAAAAGGTCGTCAACCTGATGATCCGTGCCGATGTACAGGGCAGTGTTGAAGCGCTGAAGGACTCACTGGTCAATCTCAGCAACGAAGACATCAAGGTCAATATCGTGGCTTCGGGTGTCGGCGCCATAACCGAGTCCGATGCGACCCTGGCGCATGCGTCAGGCGCCGTCATCATCGGCTTCAATGTACGTGCGGATGCCGCTGCGCGCAGGGTCATCCAGGAACAGGAACTGGACCTGCATTACTACAGCATCATTTACGAGGCCATTGACGAAGTCAAAGCTGCCATTACCGGCTTGCTGGGTACCGAGACGAGGGAAACGATTGTCGGCCTGGCGGAAGTCAGGGATGTGTTCCGTTCGTCGAAGTATGGCGCCATTGCCGGCTGCCTGGTTGTCGAAGGCCACGTAAAACGGGCTAACCCTATCAGGGTATTGCGTGATAATGTGGTGGTGTTCGAAGGAGAACTCGAGTCGCTGCGGCGGTTTAAAGACAATGTCACAGAGGTGACGGCCGGTACGGAATGCGGTATTGGCGTCAAGATGTATAACGATATCAGACCCGGCGACCAGATCGAGTGTTTCGAACGCACCGAGGTCGCCAGAACCCTGAAATAAGGGCCCGTTAACACTATGCGGATACCCATCGACAGGCATCCGCATAGTGTTAACAGGCCCTAAGGAAGCTGAATACCATGCCACCCAGGGAATTCAATAGATCCGAACGTGTTGCAGGCCAGCTGAGACGCGATCTTGCCAAGCTGATTCAGCAGGAGATCAAGGATCCGGAAGTGGGCTTTGTCAGTCTTTCCGATGTCGAAGTCACCCGTGACCTGTCGCACGCGAAGGTGTTTATAACCGTTTTCGAACCCGAAAAAGCGAAAGAGAGTTTAAAAGCCTTGCGTCGCGCGTCGGCATTTCTTCGCCGTCGTCTTGGCCAGGAATTGCGTCTGCGGCATGTGCCTGAACTGCACTTTGTGCACGACGATTCGGTGGAGCAGGGCAGCCATATCGACGAGTTGATCACAAAGGCCTTAAAAGCTGACAGCGACCACCCTGAAAGAACGCTGGCCGACGCAGAAGACCTCGACGAGGATTAGTATCCTGTCACGCGTTCAATGACACTTTCAGAGCCCCGCATACGCGCCAATGCTGCGTTGCGGCGACACTAGGCTGCCGGATGGGTCGGCGCAAGCACGGGATCGATATTCACGGTATCGTCCTGCTGGACAAACCGGTTGGGTTTTCCTCCAACCAGGCCTTGCAGAAAGTCCGTGGGATCTTCCAGGCGCGTAAGGCCGGACATACCGGAAGCCTGGACCCTTTCGCCACGGGCATGTTGCCCGTGTGTCTCGGTGAAGCAAGCAAAACCGCCGCATTTATGTTGGAAGCGGGGAAAAGCTATCGCGCCACGGCGCGTATGGGACTGGCGACCACGACCGGCGATTTGGAAGGGGAGATCATCCGCACCTGTCCGTTGCCGGACATCGACGTCGACACACTGACGCAAATCCTGAAACGTTTCGAGGGTGTGACCGCGCAGGTCCCGCCGATGTATTCCGCCTTGAAACACCAAGGCAAACCCCTGTATGAATATGCCCGCGCCGGCATCGTTATCGAGCGCCCCGCGCGGCGCATTACCATCCATCGCCTGCAGGTGCTGGATTGGCAAGCACCCGATCTCACATTTGAGGTGCACTGTTCCAAGGGAACTTACATCAGAACACTGGCGGAAGATATCGCAACCGCGCTCGATTGTTGCGCCCACCTGGTCGCACTGCGGCGGATTCACGTCGAACCGTTTGAACATTGCCCCATGCAGACCCTGGAACAGTTACAGGACGCAAGGGACAGCGGCAACCTGGCGGAATTATTGTTGCCGGTTGACGCGGGCTTGCCCGGCTGGCCGCGTATTGAGCTCGATAGCATCCAGCGCAGCAAATTCCAGCATGGTCAGAGTTTCGAGCTTTCGGTCGAAAACCCCATCGGTGGAAGCGTCCGCGTTTACGGCCATGAGGGTCACGTAATCGGGCTGGCCGAGGTCTCTGCAGATGGCAATCTGCAGCCAACCCGGGTATTCAACCTGGAGTCTGAATAACGACGGTCATGAGAAACCTGCGCTGTTATTGTATGAAAGTAAGTTGCCAGTACTTGTTTGCGGCAACCCCCGCGGTTAAAATGAGCGGCTAACACAAACCCGGGGCTACCGATTTTTGTGAAATCCATCGCAATCATGCGATGTGAACGAGCAAAATCACGGGGCTCTATTCATGGAGATGGAACCATGTCTATCAATGCAGAATCAAAAAGCAAAGTTGTAAGCGAGTTTAAACGTTCGGAGAATGATACCGGTTCTCCCGAAGTCCAGGTCGCATTGTTGACCGCACGAATTCAACACCTCACTGATCATTTCAAAGAACACAAGCATGACCACCATTCCCGCCGCGGTTTGCTGCGAATGGTTAATCAGCGTCGCAGTCTGCTGGATTATCTGAAGAAGAACGAAATACAGCGTTACCGTGATCTGATTGAACGTCTTGGTTTGCGTCGTTAAACCTTTTTGTTCACTACCCAATGGTCGCATTCTGTCAAAACTACTGTTCTGGCAGCGCTTGGCCGTACTTGAAGGAATTGCCTGAAGACAGGCGTAAAAGGGCCAGGTGGCCCTTCACATAAAGCAGGAAACTAAAGTGCAAAAACTAACAAAGTCATTTCAATACGGTGGGCATACCGTCACCATCGAAACCGGAGAGATTGCCCGCCAGGCGACAACCGTTATGGTCAACATGGCCGATACCGTGGTCATGGTCGCGGTCGTAGGACAGAAAGAGGCCAAACCCGGCCAGTCATTCTTTCCCTTGACGGTCAACTACCAGGAAAAATTCTACGCAGCAGGGCGTATTCCCGGTGGTTTCTTCAAACGTGAAGGCCGGCCCACCGAGAAAGAAACATTGACCTGCCGCATCATTGACCGTCCTATCCGTCCGTTGTTTCCCAAGGGTTTCCTGAACGAAGTACAGGTCACGGCCAACCTGATATCTTCCAATCCGGAAGTGGATGGTGACATTCCGGCCCTGATCGGTACATCTGCCGCGCTGGCGCTTTCCGGGATGCCTTTCAATGGCCCGGTTGGCGCTGCCAGGGTGGGTTACATCAATGACGAATACGTGTTCAATCCGACCAGCACCCAACTGAAGGAATCGAAACTGAACCTGATGGTTGCCGGCACTGAGAAAGCCGTCCTGATGGTTGAATCTGAAGCGGACCTGCTTGTCTGAAGAAATCATGCTGGGTGCGGTCACATTCGGTCACGATGCCTTGAAGACAGTCATTACGGCCATCAAGGAACTTGGTTGCCGAAGCCAATGTTACCCAATGGGAATGGGAAACAGCCGGTCGAAGATACCGATCTGAAAGCGAAGGTTGAGGCCAACGCAAAAGAGGCTTTGATCGCTGCTTATACCATCGCCGACAAAATGGAACGTCAGGCAGCGGTCGCCGAAGTCAGAAAGGCTGCCATCGAATCCCTGTGTGATGAGAAGATGAAACTGCGCCTTCTGCAGCTGACGTCGCCGGAGCATTTTACAAACTGGAAAAATTCCTGGTTCGTGACCATATCCTGTCGGGCAATCCACGTATTGACGGACGTGACGTGACAACGGTGCGTCCGATCACGGTCAAGCCGGGTATTCTGCCACGTACACACGGCTCAGCCCTGTTCACCCGTGGTGAAACCCAGGCCATCGTCACCACCACGCTGGGCACGACCCGGGATGCGCAGATTGATCGATGCGGTCAACGGCGAATACAAAGACCCGTTCATGCTGCATTACAACTTTCCGAAATTCTGCGTCGGTGAAACCGGTTTTGACGGTGGCCCGAAGCGTCGTGAAATCGGCCACGGCTGGCTGGCGCGTCGTGGTGTGACTGCGATACTGCCTAAAATCGAAGACTTTCCCTACGTCATCCGCGTGGTATCGGAAATCACCGAATCAAACGGTTCAAGTTCAATGGCATCCGTGTGTGGCACTTCGCTGGCGCTGATGGATGCCGGTGTGCCGGTCAAGGCGCCGGTAGCCGGTATTGCCATGGGTCTGATCAAGGAAGGCGACCGCTTTGCAGTACTGAGCGACATCCTCGGTGACGAAGATCACCTCGGTGACATGGACTTCAAGGTAGCCGGTACCGCCGATGGCATCACTGCTTTGCAGATGGATATCAAGATCGAGGGTATCAACGAGGAAATCATGCGCATCGCCCTTTCGCAGGCGCACGATGGTCGTAACTTCATCCTCGGTGAAATGAACAAGGTCATCAGTGAGCCACGTGGCGAAATGTCTGAATTTGCACCGCGTCTGGTCACCATCAAGATTCATCCGGACAAGATTCGTGACGTGATTGGTAAGGGTGGTGTGACCATCCGCAGCATCACCGAAGAAACCGGTGCATCGATCGATATTACCGACGATGGCACCATCATGATCGGTTCCGTTAACAAGGAAGCCGGTGATGAAGCCCGCAAGCGTATCGAGCAGATTACGGCGGATATCGAACCCGGCCAGATCTTCGAAGGCAAGGTCATCAAGATCATGAACTTCGGCGCCTTTGTTTCATTGACGCCGGGCCGTGACGGTCTGGTTCACATTTCACAACTCTCCGATGAGCGCGTTGAGAATGTGAACCGACGTGGTCAAGGAAGGCGAAATGGTCAAGGTCAAGGTTCTTGAAGTTGACAAGCAGGGCCGTGTTCGCCTGTCCATGAAAGAGGTCGGTAAACACGACTGACCTGCCTTACAAAACAGGATGTGAAATACGCCCGGTTAATCCGGGCGTTTTTTTTGCCCGGCAAAAATTGTAATTTCGAGCCGCATCATGTGAGTCGCCACGCGGTTACAATAGCGCCTCAAAAAGGAAGCAGTGATGCACGCAATCATTCTTGCCGCCGGGCGGGGAAACCGCCTGGCTGAATTCAATCCCGATGGCAGGCCGAAGTGTCTGCTGGAATTCGGCGGCCGCAGTTTGCTGGCGCGACAACTGGAGATATTGTTCCGCTGCGGTGTCAATCGTGCTGCTCTGGTGGTCGGATATGAGGCCGACATGATCATCGGGCACGTGGCCACCCTGGACTTCCGCCCGGAAGTGGCCTTCGTCTATAACCCCGCCTTTCTCAAGGGCAGTGTCCTGAGTTTACTCGCTGCCCACGAGGTCATGTGCAGCGGCGAAAGCGTGCTGGTTCTGGACGCGGATGTATTGTTTCATCCGCAAATCATGCAGAGACTGATCGCGTCACCACATCCGAACTGTTTCCTGATAGACCAGAATTTTATCGCCGGTGAGGAACCGGTAAAAATCGCCATCCACAAGGGCAGGATGGTTGAATTCAGGAAGATCCTGCGGCCCGGTCTGGAATTCGATACCCTGGGTGAATCGGTGGGTTTTTTCAAATTTGACGATAAAATTGCCGCGCAAATTTCAAGCACCTGCGACAGGTACCAGACAGAAGGTTTGCTGGACGCTCCACACGAAGAGGCATTGCGGGATGTCTTGTTGGCGACGCCTTCGGCATTTGCATGCGAGGATGTCAGCGGCTTGCCCTGGCTTGAAGTGGATTTTCCCGAAGATTTGGAGCGGGCGATCAAACAGATTTTGCCCGCTATCAGAAAAGACCTGAGTGATTTTTGACCCGGAAGAAATAATCGTGCGAAAAACAACCCAACTGAACAACATGTTGAAATCCAGTCAGACGGAATTCATCCTCGAGGCGCATAACGGCCTGTCTGCCCGTATCGTGGAAGAAGCCGGCTTCAAGGGTATCTGGGGTTCCGGACTGGCCCTGTCGGCCCAGCATGCGGTGCGCGACAACAACGAACTTTCCTGGACCCAGGTGGTGGAGCAACTGGAGTTTATGACCGATGTCACCAGCATACCGATCCTGCTGGACGGTGATACCGGTTACGGGGATTTCAACAATATGCGCAGACTGGTGCGTAAGCTCGGCCAGATCGGCGTGGCCGGCGTCTGTATCGAAGACAAGCTGTTTCCCAAGACCAACAGTTTTATCCAGGGTGAGGCGCAGCCACTGGAAGATATCCAGACCTTTTGCGGCAAAATCCAGGCGGGCAAGGATTCGCAGACCGATGATGATTTCTGCATCGTTGCCCGGGTTGAGGCATTTATTGCCGGCTGGGGTCTCGATGAGGCCCTGAAACGGGCAGAGGCTTACCATGCAGCAGGTGCCGATGCCATCCTCATCCACAGCAAACAGAGCCAACCTGACCAGGTGCTGGGCTTTGCCGCCGAGTGGGCCAACCGCTGCCCGCTAGTGATCGTTCCGACCAAGTACTACGCAACGCCAACCGAAGTATTTGAACAGGCAAATATCAGCCTGGTGATCTGGGCCAACCACATGATTCGCACCTGTATCTCAGCCATGCAGACAACGGCTGCGAATATAGCTGCGACGCGCTCGCTGGTTGAATGCGAAGAACGTATTGCCTCTGTTCCCGAGATATTCCGGCTACAGGGCGCGGATGAACTGCTGGAGGCGGAGAAGCGCTATGCCCGTGGCGGCGGTCACCCGGTTTCAGCCATCGTACTGGCAGCATCCCGCGGTCACGGCATGGACGACCTGACACTCGACAAGCCGAAGGTGATGCTGCCGGTCAACGGTGTGCCCGTGTTGCGGCGTCAGATCGACAAATTCAAGAAACAGGGCGTGAATGATATTACCGTCGTTGCCGGTTATCGCCATGACGCAATCGACGTGCAGGGCGCGAAAATCCTGCTCAACAAAAATTGGGAGACAACGGGCGAACTCGCTTCATTGGCCTGTGCGCTGGATAGCATCACGACCGATACCGTGATCATCTATGGTGATTTATTGTTTCGCTCATATATGCTGCACAATTTACTCGATTGGGAGGCTGATTTACTGGTGGCGGTAGATTCATCGCTGCTTTCAAATGTTGTAGGAAATATCCATGACCTTGCCTACTGCTCGACACCGGACAACCGCGCCATGTACCAGCAGAAAGTCACCCTGGATCATGTGTCGTCCGAGCAGGAGATTGGTGACAGACAGCCGGATGGCCGCTGGATAGGTATGATGCGGGTATCTGGTAAGGGCTGTGAGCAATTACGCTCTGCGGTGAAGAAACTGCAGCAGCAAAAGGACTTCAATAAGCTGGGTATACCGGATCTGCTCAACCAGTTGGTCAAAGATGGGCATCCGCCACAGGTGCAGTATGTCAACGGACACTGGATGGATATCAACAACCTGGGCGACCTGTATCGCGCAGGAACGTTTGAGTAAAGTACCGGTGAGTGAAAATACCATCATCGCGGCGGAAATATCGTGATCGAAGCAAGTGAATTCGTCGGACCGGCCAAACGCCTGGGGTTTGATTTCTGGGCGGGGGTACCGTGCTCCTTTTTGACGCCCTTCATCAATTACACCATCGGTGATGCGGCCCTGACCTATATCTCTGCTGCCAATGAAGGTGATGCAGTGGCCGCCGCAACCGGTGCGGCGCTGGGTGGCCGGCGTTCGGTGGCGATGATGCAGAATTCCGGCCTGGGCAATGCGGTCAGTCCGCTGACATCACTGAACCACGTGTTTCGCATCCCCATTCTGCTCATCGTGACCTTGCGCGGCGAGCCCGGCAAAGCGGATGAACCGCAGCACGAGTTGATGGGGCAAATAACCCCGCAAATCCTCGATACCATGCGTATTCCCTGGAGCTGGTTTCCCGATCGCGAAGACGAAGTGGAAAACACCCTGCAAACGGCTGTCAGTCAGATGGATACGAGTGGCCGGCCCTATGCGTTGATCATGAAAAAGGGCATGGTGGCGCCATACCCGCTGAACCCGGTAGCGGGTACTGCAAGACCGGCTGCGGGGAACAGGCAGGTAAAGAGCGAAAACGGCTCAGAATTACCCAGCCGTCACGCTGTTCTCGATCAACTTGTCGCCGAAAGCACTGTGTCAGATACCATCCTGATCGCCTCGACCGGTTTCAACGGACGCGAGTTATACGCCATAGCGGATCGTCCAAACCAGTTGTACATGGTCGGTTCGATGGGTTGCGCAGCTTCGCTGGGACTGGGTCTTTCACTGGTGAGACCGGATAAGAAAGTTATCGTCGTCGATGGTGACGGCGCAGTGTTGATGCGGATGGGAAACATGGCCACGGTGGGCGCGTACGGGGGTGGTAATTTTTATCACCTGTTGCTCGATAACCATGTCCACGAATCAACCGGCGGGCAGGCGACCGTCAGTCCGACAATAGACTTCCAGGCGCTTGCCGCCAGCTGTGCTTACCGGAGTATTTTTCCGGGACCGGACGATGCGATGGATTTTGCCGGATTTTTACAATCAAAAGCACCAGCCTTCATGCACGTGGAAACCAGCCGGGGTGTACCCGGAGATCTGCCGCGCCCAAACGTCAAACCGGCGGACGTCGCCAGGCGCCTGATGAAGCACCTTGATGTACGTGCTGCATGGATGGACCTGCAGTAACGTTTAACTGGGCCATGTGTGCGCAAGCCGGCAGATAAAACCCTCATATCCGGCGCTGAAATCAAGTAAAATCTGTGCCTGTTAACGGAGAGCTACAAATGGTTAAAGAGCGGATCACAATGATGGGTAAACGTGACGGCCTGCTGGGTTGGTTCGATCGTATACGCTTCAATGAAATTCTGCGCCAGGTAATTGGTTTGTTACTTGTTGCCGTCTGTGCATATTTTGCCAGGCCGGATACCGGAACCGTGTCGGTCGGTCTCGCGCTTGCCGTCATCGGCCAGGTCTTCCGTATTTATGCTGCCGGCTATATTTTCAAAAATAAACAACTGGCTTCAACGGGACCCTATGCGCTGGTGCGGCATCCCCTGTACCTTGGCAACTTTATCATTTTGTTGGGTTTTACCATTGCCTCCGCCAACCTCTACGTGGTTGGCGGTGTGATCGTATTCTTCCTCATCTGGTATCCGGCGGCCATTGCCTATGAAGACAGCAAGCTGGAAAATATTTTTGGCGAGGAGTGGCGTGCATGGAGCAAGAATATCCGCGCCATTATCCCCGGGCGTGTTCGCCTGGCGGACCTTAAGGCGAATGGCTGGGATACCTACCAGTCGCTGATCCGCAATGGTGAATTGCCCATTTCACTTTATCTGCTGAGCTGTGGAATATGGTTGTGGGTTGTGAGTCACGCCCGCTAGTCGCTATCAGAGCCATGGTGATTTCCCATATTACGCTTCCAATCAGGATACTCGCGTGAGACCGATACTTCTCAATCCAGGCCCGGTTTCGTTGAGTGAAGGCGTGCGTGGGGCCATCGCGCGTTTTGATCTTTGTCATCGCGAACCGGAATATTTCGATTTGCAGGATGCGGTCATCCAGGGTTTGCTGAAGGTATACGGCCTGGATCCTTCGGTATGGGCCGCTGTTTTGATCGGCGGTTCGGGCACTTCGGCCCTCGAAGCGATGATGGCCTCCCTGTTGCCGGCTGATGCACATGTACTGGTGCTTGAAAACGGCGTTTACGGTGAACGCTTGAGCCGGATTGCCAACATACACGCTATCAACAACCAGGCGCTCAAGACCGGTTGGGGTGACGCAATAGATTTGCAGGCCCTGACCGAATTACTCGCCACGGGTGATTTTTCACATGTCGTGTCCGTGCACCATGAAACCACGACCGGCCGTCTGAACCCGGTGGAAGAGATCGCTGCCTTGTGCACAAAGTTCAAGGTCCAGCTTTTACTGGATGCGGTTTCAAGTTTTGGTGCGGAGGCCATTCCATTCAAGCAGGCGTCATTGCAGGCGATCGCCGCCACCGCGAACAAGTGTCTGCACGGCATACCCGGTGTGGCGATGGTGTTGTGCCGCCAAACGGCGCTGCGTCAGGATATCGAACCACGTACCCTGAGCCTGCATCTGCCCGCCTGGGCGGAGCAACAGGCAAAACGGTCGACACCCTTCACGCCGCCTGTCAATGGTCTGCTCGGACTCGCCCAGGCATTGAAAGAGCTCGAAAAACAGGGTGGCTGGCAATCACGCCGTCAGCATTATCGTAAATTGGCCACACGGGTCGCCGAAACCTGCAAGCAACTGGGTGTCGGCGAATGGCTGCCGGGCACAGAAAGTTCCTGTGTGCTTCGCAGTTATCACCTGCCTGCCGGCTTGACATACAATCAGTTACACGATGGTTTGAAACAGCAGGGTTTTGTGATCTATGCGGGCCAGGGCAAGCTGGCTGAACAACTGTTCAGGATTTCAACCATGGGCGAGATCAGCAGCTACGATATGGCCCGGCTTGAACAGGCGCTGAGGCTGGTGATTGCGGGCGCGGAGAATTGATAATGGCAAAATACAACAGGTCAAATCCGGTTAGATTCCGGTTGTTATTGGTGGCTTTGCTGATCATGCTTTTACTGCCGATACCGGCGCTGGCTTACCTGGATCCATCGACCGGCAGTATGCTCATTTCAGCAATCGTGGGATTGTTTGCCTCCCTGGTGCTGGCTATCAAGACCTATTGGTACCGTATCAAGGCCTTTTTCAAGCGCAAACCTGTCAAATCGGGTACCGACGATGGAGCTGCGTAAAGGCTGGTCAGGATGGCGCCAGTACCGCAAGTTAGCTGCGGATTGGCGCAATATCGTCATCTATTCCGAGAGCGGGCAGGACTGGCATTATTTTGAACCGCTGATAACCGTACTCAACGACGAACTGAAGCATAAGGTCACCTACATTACGTCCGACCCCGAGGACGCGGGTCTCAAAAGGCCGCATGAATTATTCAGGTCCATATACATTCCGGAAGGGTTTTTCCTGACCCTGCATTTCAATTTCCAGAAGGCAGACGTGGTCGTGATGACCATGATGGATCTGGGCAATTTTCAATTGAAAAAGTCGATCAACCCGGTCCATTACATCTACCTGTTCCACTCGCTGGGCAGCACCCACATGGTGGACCACGCCAACTCCTACGACGCCTACGACAGCCTGTTCTGTGTCGGCCCACACCATGTGGCCGAGTTGCGTAAACGTGAAGAGATGCAGGGCCTCAAACCACGTAACCTGTTTGAATACGGACATCCGCGGCTGGAAAATCTGCTGGTGGTGGCGATGTCGTACCAATTGAGTGCGATGCTGGCTGAAGCGTCATCGACCATCACGGTTTTGATTGCGCCGACCTGGGGTGAACAGTCCATTTTCAATACCTGTGGTGATGAGTTGACCGGCCTGTTACTGGATGCGGGTTACCACGTCATTGCCCGGCCGCATTACCAGACACTGAAAACGACGCCCGAGGTCATCGAAAACCTGCGTACGAAATATGCTGATAATGATAATTTCGAGTACCAGGACCGCATGGGTGAAAGCGACAGCCTGTTCCGCTCGGACATCCTGATCTGTGACTGGTCGGCCATGGCCATTGAGTACGCCCTGGGTCTGGAGAAACCCGTGCTGTTTATTGATCTGCCCCGGCGTGTGCGTAACCCGGACTGGCAGGCGTTGGAAATTGAGCCCATGGAAGTCGCGTTCCGTTCGCTGGCGGGTGATATCGTTTCGCTGCAAAAGTTGGATGAGATTCCGCAAAAAATCGACCAGTTGCTGCAGGATCAGGACAGCTTCAGACAGAGCATGCAAAAACTTCGTTCACAAATGGTTTTCAATATCGGCAACAGTACCCAGGCGGGAGCAAGGGAAATCGCGCGATTGGCGGATGAAAAAGCATCTGAACGCAAAGCCGGAAAGTAGCCAAATGCCTGGAGTTCATCGAGCGGACAACCAGAACCGGCGGCAGTTATTCCGCTGGCTCGGCTGGTTTGCCATGGCCAACGCCGTCATTTTCGCACTGATCGGCCTGCGTTACCTGAGCGGTGGCCCGGACGGCTCTTCTTTACTGGCCTGGGTTTACCTGGTGACTATCTATATCGGCCATCACAGTGGGCTCAGCCTGTTGCCATTACTGGTCGTGGTTGGTCCGTTTATTTTGCTTAAACCTTCCTGGCGCTGGTGCAAAACCATTGCCGTCGTTCTGATGGCCCTGATGATCGCCATAATTTTGCTCGACAGCCTGCTCTGGTCGCAAAGCCGTTTTCACATCAACATACTGACACTGAAAATTCTGGGTACGTCGAGCCTGGTGTTTGCCGGGGCCATGTTTTTGATTGCGCTTCTTTTTGAATCCCTGCTGGCCGGCAGGATCTGGTCCTGGGTTATGGCCGCACCCGCGCATGGCGGGCGTCTGCTAGCCGCGGTTGTCGCGGTCTGTTTTGTGGTTGCACAATGTATCTACGCCTGGGCTGACGCAAATTATATAGTGCCGGTGACCAGCATGGCCCAACAGTTGCCGGTACAGCGTGGATTTACGGCGAAAAAGCTACTCGTAAGGTTTGGACTGGTTGATATCAGCCAAAGCAGGGAACGCCAGTTGGCAAAGCGTATGGCAGGCGGGCTGACCCAAGCCGGGGCGGATAAGCTGAACTACCCCCTCGAGCCATTGCAGTGCGTGACAAAGAAGCCCCTGAACCTGCTCATCATCCTGGTCGATGCCATGCGTGGTGATATGCTCGGGATCGGACTGACACCCAACCTCGATCAATTCGCCGAACAACAGGCGAGCCGCTTTTCAAACCACTACAGCGGGGGCAACTCATCACGTATGGGTGCATTCAGCCTGTTTTATGGGCTGCCTCCGGGATATTTTGACAGTTTCGAGGCTCTGCAAAAACCGCCGGTGCTGATGGACCGGTTGATGACGTCCGGTTACCAGTTGGGTCTGTTCAGCAGTTCCGTTATGTACCGGCCCGTGACGCTCGACCGGACGGCGTTTGCAAATGTACCCAACCTCCGTGTCGAGACAAAACCGGTCGATGCACCTGCGTGGCAACGCGACCGGATCATGACGGATGAGTGGATGGCGTGGCTCGATAAGCGTTCACCGGACCAGCCGTTTATGGGTTTCCTGTTTTACGATGCGGTCAATGTCAACACCTATCCACCCGAATATGCGGGCCGTGTTCCGCCCAATCCGGATGACCCGATGCCCGAGGCGTTTGCCAATTACAAAACCTCGGTAATTTTTGACGATGACCTGATTGGACGTGTTCTGGACGACCTGGAAAAACGCGGCTTGACGGATAACACCGTGATCCTGATTTCCGCTGATCATGGTGAGGAATTCAACGAAAACGGCGATGGTGTCAAAGGCCATGGTTCCGGCTATTCGCGTCAGCAACTTAATGTGCCGATGCTGCTGGCGTGGCCGGGTATCGAACGCCGTCAGGTCACGCACCGCACTTCGCATTACGACGTTGCACCGACCCTGATGCGGCGCTTGCTGGGCTGCAGTAATCCTTATTCCGATTACGCCAGCGGCCAGGATCTCTACGATGGACCGCAATGGGACTGGCTGGTTGTGGGCAGTTATTACAACTACGCCGTGTTGGAGCCCGAACAGGTTACGGTGACATTTCCCAACGGCACCTACGAGGTTCGTGACAACCATTACCGTCTGCTCGACTCGCCGGAATTCAACGCCGATGTAATGGAAGCGGTGATGCGCGAAAACATGCGGTTTCACAAGTGACGTCCGGAGTTTTGAAAGCCTGCATGGCGGGGTTGTGCCTGCTGTTTGCGGCCAGCGTCTGGGCAGACGTGACGGTCGATACACAATCCCTGCGTTTGCAATTCAGCGAAACGGGTGATTTGCTCCGTGCCGAGGCCTGTTTTCCAGGTTGTTCTGACACGGCTTCGAAAACCCGCGTGTTGTCCGCCGGGCAGGGCATGCTGCTATTCGATGGGGACCTGGCAACGGATTTGCAGGTTTCAAAGACATCCGGTTCCGCGACAACAGACCTGTCTTTTTCAGACCCGTCGGGCAACGTGGTAAGACGCTGGCTGATCCCGGATCAGGGCTGGAAGCTTTCCGTCTCCTCGCTCGGAACACACACGGCAAGGCTGATGAGCGGCGTGGATTTCAGACCCCTGCCGTCCAGCGGTTTCGGCGACCTGCTCGAGCAGACCCGTTACCTCGTTTTCGATGGCTCCTCGGTTGAAACAATCGGCCTCGATGAAACCGGTCCGGTAACACGTCTGAGCCATGACTGGCTCGGTTTCCGCAACCGTTTCTGGACCGTGCTGGCGCGGCCTTCCAGCGCTGTTTCCATCGCGCTGCAAACGGGCGAACCGGTGCAGGATGCCCGTGTGGAAATTACGGCGTCTATGCAGGAGCAGGGAATTGACCTGGATCTCTATCTCGGCCCGATTGAACCCTCGGCGCTTGCGCATTCGGCGCCTGAACTCGAAAGCCTGATGTATTCCGGTCTTTGGTTCTGGTTGCGCTGGATTTGCCAGGCGCTCTACTACCTGCTCAATGGCATTGCGCTGGTGGTGCCGCAGTGGGGCCTGGCGGTGATGGTGTTGTCGGTGATAGTGGGTGTGTTGATGCGGCCGTTGAGCAAAATTGCCGACCGCCTGCAGGACCAGGTACACGAGATTGACGGACGCCTGGCGCCGAAACTTGCCGCCATCAAGAAGGAATACAAGGGCGAGCAGCAATCTGAAAGAATCATTGCGATGTACAAACAGGAAAATGTACACCCGCTGTACAGCCTGAAAAGCCTGGCTGGTGTCTTCGTGGTAATTCCGGTTTTCATCGGCGCTTTTGACATGCTGGCGGAAAACATCCACCTGTCGGGCGAGTCATTCCTGTGGATTGCGGACCTGTCGCATCAGGATGCCTTCATGCGGCTACCCTTCGAACTGCCGTTTTTTGGTGATTACCTGAACCTGCTGCCATTTATCATGACCGGTTTTTCATTCATCGCTTCGAAAATGCACAGCCACCCGGCCATGGATGCCGTTCAACAGCGCAAGCACTCGCGTAACCTGGTGTTGATGTCATTGGGTTTCCTCGTGTTGTTTTATACCTTTCCGGCAGGTATGGTCTTGTACTGGACCACGAATAACCTGATTTCAGTGATTAAAACACTGTGGAAAAAACGCAGGCTAAGGGATAATTGAGCGGTTCAGTCAAAAGGTTGCCAGCATGTTGAATCAAGAGCAGATCGAACAGTTTCACCGTGACGGATTTTTGCTCGTCCGGGGTATGTATAACGCGGAAGAGATGCAGGAGATCAGTCGCTGGACGGACGAGGTTGCGACTTCGCCTGAAACACCGGGCCACTACATGATGTACTTTGAATCCAGCAAGAAGGACGGCACCCGTATCATCTCGAGAATCGAGGATTTCGTTTCTTTCCACGAGGGTTTTGCCCGGTTGATTACACGCCGCAGGATGCACCAGGCCGTGAGTGAACTGTTTGGTGAACCGGCCGTTCTGTTCAAGGACAAGATCAACTTCAAGCTGCCCGGTGGTGATGGTTTCAAGGAGCACCAGGACGTACAGGCCGGTTGGGATGCCTACGGTAAACTGCATATCACGGCGATGATCGCGATCGACGCAACCAACGCGGAAAACGGCAGCGTCGAAATGATCCCCGGCATGCACAAGCGCGGCCTGCTGGGCAAGATGTGGGCGCCCCTGACGGATGAGGATACGGCAAACGCGTCCTATCAACCGGTGCATTGCCAACCGGGCGACGCGGTGTTTTTTGATTCCTATGCGCCGCACCGGTCGCAGCCGAACAGGACCGATAAATCGCGTCGTGTGCTTTACATCACATTCAACGCAGCGAGCGATGGTGACCACAGGGCAGATTATTACGCGGACAAACGCAAAAACTACCCGCCGGATATCGAACGGGATCCGGACAAAAACTACGCATTCAAGGTATGAGCATGGATATTATTGAAGTACCGGTATCACCGGGTGAAGTACTCGACAAAATTACCATCCTGGAGATCAAGTCCGAGCGTATGAGCGATGCCGGCAAACTCGCCAACGTAAGACGTGAACTTGAACTGCTGCTGGCTTCGTGGCGCGTGGCTGTCGTTGAGGACGCTACCGTGCGCCGCATCCACGATGAATTAAAAACCATCAACGAAGCGCTGTGGGAAATCGAGGACGATATCCGCGACAAGGAACGCGCCAGGGAATTTGACCAGGTATTTATTGAACTGGCCCGGAGTGTATATGTCACCAATGACAAGCGCGCCAATGCCAAAAAAGAACTGAATTTGTACCTCGGTTCAGAAATCGTCGAAGAGAAGTCGTACCAGGACTATCAATAGATCAGCGGCGCCTTGCCATCAGTTGATCAAGTTTGTCGATCACATCCTCAGGTTTGATCAGGTCCATGACGCCTGCAAACTCGATACGTTGCCCCCAGCGCAGTTCAGCTGGTTCCTTGTGTCTGAATGTACGCGCTGCTTCGGTATATTTATCAACACACAGATCAAGACTGTTATAGGGCCCGGAGCGCTTGCTCGGGGTCGCCGCATAAAGTCCGATAACGGGCGTGCCAACACACGAGGCAAGGTGCGCGGGACCGGAGTCCGGTGAAATCACCACCTCAGCCTGTTTCAATAACGCAACTGACTGCCTGATCGTATCCTTGCCGATCAGGTTTTGCGCCTGCTTGCGCATCGCGGCCTCGATCTCCCGGCCTGTGTCGATTTCCAGCGCGGATGGCCCACCGGTCAGGACGACACGCATCGACAATTCCGAAATCGCATGGTCGGCAACCTGCGCGTAGTGCTCTGCCTGCCAGTTGCGCAGCGGGTGACTCGAACAGGGACTGATCATCAGGATCGGGGCACCGTCACCGAGCACCTCCTTTGCCCAGGCCACATCTTCCGCTGAAACCGGCAGGTTCCAAACCGGCGGTTCCACTTGTATACCCAAAACACGGCTAAACTCCATAAATGCATCGACCTGGTGCTGTTCGTGCAGGCTGCGGACGCATTCATTGATAAACCATTGATGCCGGTCGCGCCAGCGTGGTTTATCCCAACCGATCCGGCGGGGTGCTTTTACAAGTGTGCTGAGCAAATTTGCACGCGCAGCCACCTGCATGTGCAGCAGGACATCGAATCTCCGCTCTTTCAGTGTTTTCCTGAGTTGCCGGTACGCGCCAAAGCCACCCTTCTTGTCAAACACGACAAACTCGACACCCTCCAGTCCGTCGAGCAGACGTGCTTCGAGTTTGCCGATGATCCAGGTGATTTTGGCCTGTGGCAGGTGCCTGCGAATGGCGTGGACAACGGGCACGACATGTGTGACATCCCCGATCGCCGACAAACGCAAAATACAGATAGAAAAATCAGACACGCGAATCCCCTGGAAGACAGAAAACAACCAACATCCACAAACCTGAACGGCATATTGCACCAGTCTATAATTCAAAAGCAAATGAACGCTGATCGATGCACATTGAAGGTAGCACGTGAGGGTAACAGCTTGCGCCCGAGTGCTTTAGAATAAGGCGAATATGAAGCATGAATTACACAGGGAAGTATCGTGGGCCGTTAGCTATGATGGCGATCTTGTGGATGCGCCGGGGGTGGAATATTTCAGCGTGGATTTCTGGCGCGCCCGGCAGGCCTTGAACGGGGAAGCTGTCGGTCGGGGCAGCGCGTGGTTTATACAGGCTCCCTTTGGTCCGGTCGTGCTACGGCACTTTTTGCGTGGTGGATGGGCCGCGTTTTTCAGCCGGGATAGCTACATTTTCACCGGTGTAGCGGCCTCCAGGTCATTCAGGGAATACCACCTGCTGGCCGAATTGTATACAGCAGGGTTGCCTGTGCCGCGACCGGTCGCGGCCTTGTGCCGGCACCGGGGTTTGCTGTCAAGTGGTGCGCTCATGACGGCGCGTATAAGCGCTGCAAAACCCCTGGCGGACCTGCTGACAGATAACTATCCCGATAGCGGCGTATGGAACGGAATAGGCAGGTGTATACGCCGCTTCCACGACGCAGGGGTCTGGCATGCCGACCTGAATGTCCGCAATATATTGATAGACAGCGAATCACAGGTGTTCCTGATAGATTTTGACCGGGCACGTTACCGGCCCGGAACACGTGTCAACGGAGCAGGTAATTTGAAGCGGCTAAAGAGATCACTGCTAAAACACTGGCCTGCGAAAGAAACGTCCGCGCTGCAGGTGTCCTGGACCGAGCTTATGGCTGGATATGATGAATAGTGCCTCACTCAGGTTGATAAAATCGGAGCGGCTTAACCTGATAGCGGCCACGTCCGAGCTGATCAACAAGGATATAGCAGGCCGTGAGGTCCTGGCCGAAGCCCTGGATGTGATTGTCCCGGAATCCTGGCCACCGGATTTATACGGATCAAGGGCGATGCAATTTGCGCTCACACAACTGGGTGATGTTTCCGAGCGGGGCTGGTCATTCTGGTATTTGCTGACCGCTGAGGACCCATGTGAACTGGTCGGGATCTGCGGTTTCAAGGGCCGGCCGGACGAGTCCGGATCGGTTGAGATCGGCTACTCGATCCTGTCCGCCTACCAGCGCCGCGGTTATGCCACCGAGGCCGTTACCCGACTGGTCGGATGGGCTTTTTCACATCACAATGTCACCGAGGTCTGTGCGGAAACCTTTCCACATCTCAGGCAGTCTATCCAGGTGCTGAAGAAAAATGGCTTTGAGTACACCGGAGCAGGTTCGGAAACCGGCGTCATACGCTATGCCATCAAACGCAGTCATTTAAATTAATGACAGCGCCCGGGAGCCGGGTTATTTAGTGCCCTTGCCGTGTCCCGTCGCTCGAAGTGAAGCACCCTGATCTTCCGTACAAAGCTTGTCGAGACGTAATTCCGAGGTATCACGCAACTGCAGGTTGCGGTAGCGGTATTTCAGCGCTTCCTCATCATGTACCATCCACAGACTGGGATCAGCCCGGTAGTCGTCGCAATAGGTGAGAAAACGGTCTTTCATGTACGAGTAAAGTAATACGTCATAATCGTTGATATTGAGCGCCTCGTCCCAGTAATCATTGACGTGGTCGGCAAAATCAAAAGGTCTTTGCATGATCCAATGGTCTTTGTCCCAGGCAAGTATTGCCGGTTTTCCGGGAACGACGTTATCTTCAAAAAGACTGCGGTAAAAGCGATAGCCTTCATAGTTTGCCACCAGGTCGGCATTCGAGTAGGAGCCGGTGGTCATCTGGCCAAATATGGCGCGCTCGGTGTATGCGGAGTGCTCAGCCGCCTTGCTCTCATCACCCATCTTCACCCAGCGGCGATAAAACTTGCGCCCCTGGGAGAGGAAGTGTCCCAGCTTGTCGGTCCCGACCAGCACCTGGTTAATTTTCATCGTCGGACCCACGCCAAACAGCCCCGCCACGCGTGTTGCCAGCAGCGGTTGATGACTGTAAATCGAATCATGCGGCGGGGTTGGAAGACGTTCGACCTCCCTGGAATCCATGGCAAATCGCTCCAGTTTGTCCACCCAGTGTTTGCCGCCAATCCTGTAATAAATTCCATCGACGATCTTCATTTCGTCACACTTGCCATAACATTCGATGACGACGCTCGCAATGGCCTGCGTGACCTCGTAGTTCATCAGGGCTGTGGAGTCACTGATATTCTGCCGGCGGTTGCTGAACTGATCGGTCTCGTAGGCCCCGACGTATGCCGGGGCGGAGATTATCAAAAGAAATGTTAGTAAGAGCCTGATGCTCATACTGTTATTTTAGAATCGGAAGGTAAAATTGAATAGTGTGTGAGTGCGGTTGCCGAATCCATATTCGAATCTGAGAGCAGCCCTGTCGGTGAATTCATAACCGGTGCCGACCACGTAATTCCAGTTGTCCCTGGTTTGCAATTCCACCGCAAATGGTACGGGGCCAAGATAGGGTAACTCAATATTACCACTGTGCTTTTCGTCGGTTTTCAGATACATGGCGCCAAGCCAGAATTGCCAGCCATTCTTGAGCAGTCCAATCCGGGGCTGTACCGCGGTTGAACTGACTTTTGTATCAAGGTCGCCGCTGGTGTTGGTCTTGGTAAAAACCGTGGTAACCGAGGTGAACCACTTTTCGGTACCGTATGCCAGTGTAAAACCGCCGCCATAGACCGTGCCATTAAATGAAACCGGCAAATCGGGCAGGGCAATTGGCAGACCGGTTATGTCAGCCTGGCTGAAATCCACAAGCGTGTCTATCCGCACCCTGCCAACAAGGCCAAAGACATTCAGAAACGGCAGTATCCAGGCATCGCCCTTGATATCGAAGTGCTCGACCTCGTTGGTTACCTTCAATTTTGATGGGTCACCGAGCGAGACGCCCGGAAGGTCGAAGGACAGACTCTTGATGTCGTAATCCTGGTCCATGGTATAAAAATCCAAACCGAGACCCCATGGACGGGGTAGTTCCCTGTCACCCACCATGTCCTTCATGAATGGCAGTCCGGAATCTGCCGATGACGATAATGGGATTAACACTGCAAGTAACAGTATCAGGCTTCGCATTTTCTTCTCCAGTTATATTCGGCCGAATGCGATTATATCCCTTAGTCCACGCGTGCAGTCAAATGCCATTATGGAAGGGCATGACTTCAGATCTATTGCGTTTTTTCTGTTAGGTATTAGAATGATATATAAATGATATCAAGGAGCAGAAAATGATCAAAGAAATTCAAAAGAAATATGCATCCGGCTACCTGGCGTTGTTCATATTGCCAGTTCTGTTCATTGCCAATGGATGGATGTTTTTCAAGGCTATCCAGACACCCACTTTCGCGCTTGTCATTCTTTCCCTCCTGATTGCGGTCGTTTTATTGATTTGCTTTGGCGGATTTTTTATGGTGCACCCCAATCAGGCCAGGGTAATGACCCTGTTTGGCACTTACGTGGGTAGTGCCCGCGATACAGGATTGCGCTGGGCCAACCCGTTTTTCGCCAAGAAGGCGGTATCCCTGAGAGTACGAAATTTTGATTGTGATCCGCTCAAGGTCAACGACAGTTCCGGTAACCCGATCGAAATTGCAGCAGTGGTTGTATGGAAGGTCGTTGATTCGGCAGAGGCGAGCTTCGAGGTCGATGACTACATTAGTTTTGTCGAAATTCAGACAGAAGCAGCGTTGAGAAACCTCGCCACCAGCTATCCCTATGAATCCCACAGTGATGATGAGATTGCCTTGAGAAGTAACCAGCAGGAAGTTGCCGAACAGCTCAAGCTGGAGGTCCAGGACCGACTGGAAAAGGCCGGTGTGGAGGTCATCGAAGCACGCATCTCCCACCTGGCCTACGCACAGGAAATTGCCAGCGCCATGCTCAAGCGGCAACAGGCCCAGGCCATCGTCGCCGCCCGGCGAACGATCGTTGACGGCGCGGTCGGTATGGTCAAGATGGCGCTGGACCAACTGCAGGAGCAGGAAATCCTGGAGTTGGATGATGAGCGCAAGGCCGCGATGGTAAGTAATTTGCTGGTTGTTCTCTGCGCGCAGGAAAATGCACAGCCGGTACTGAATACGGGCTCGTTGTACAGCTAGGGCCGGTTGCCGATGGCTAAAAAAAGAGCCTTTCCACTCCGTATCAGCGAGGATATCTGGCAGGCGGTACGACGCTGGTCCGACGACGAAATACGCAGTGTCAACGCCCAGATCGAATACATCCTTCGTGACGCCCTGCGCAAATCAGGGCGTTTGCCGCAGAATCCAAGTAAGGATAAGTCTGTTCCTGAAAAAAAATAGATTGAATTCAATGATGGCTCACGGAGCTTGAGCCAGTGGATCCAAATAAAGATCTTTCGCTGAGTAGTAAATTGAATTATTTGGAAATTTGATTCGTTTTCTGCGTGAGTGCCGAGGTCACGCAGTACTTTTCTTCAGGACTGTTTTGCCGGTTTCTATTGATCAGTGTGGAAGCCAAGGGGGTGTGGTGTCTTGTTTCCGGACATGCCGTGAACCCATCCATGGGGGCGCGGGCTCGACCTCCTGTCTCGCACGGTCCTGAAACAAGACACCACACCCCCTCGGCTTTGTGCAAAATCATAGGTCAATGGTTTCTGACAGACTGGCACGGCGGTTGCCAGACGCTGGGGCGGATAGTTGGTTCCGGGACCGTACGAGGCAGGACGCCGAGTATCGAGGCCCCAGGGAGGGCTTGCGCCGAGTCCCGGAACCAACTACCCGTCCCGGTGGCTTCCCCGGTCCCACACATACAGGAAGGTGACAATGGATACTGTCCGGGGGGTGGTCCAGCACCTCAAATTAGGTGGTGAACTCCGGGGTGACGTGTGAAAATACCCGCATTGTACAAGGGCGCCGGAAAAACGGGCACATAGCCGTGCTTTCCGTGCCTGCCGGATGCAGGTCATGACGTCCCTGACCGGTTGATAATTTACCCGCGGAGTGTAGCCATGATTAGAAAGTATGTCCTTAGCCTAGTCCTGATGTTGGTAGCGGCACCGTTAACCGCATGGTCTGTTAACAAGGATTGTTTTCCGCCGGATGTGCTGCCGGACAACTTGTTCCCGATGGTCAAGCTTGAGACCAGCATGGGCGATATCGTCGTTGAGTTGAACCGCATGCGCGCACCGATCACGACCAATAATTTTTTACGTTACGTGCAGGAAGGTGAGTACGACGGAACCATCTTCCACCGTGTCATGCCCGGGTTTGTTGTCCAAGGCGGCGGTTATACACGGGATATTGAAGAGAAAACCATGCACGAAGACATCTTCAATGAGTCCGGCAATGGTTTGAAAAATGTCACCGGTAGCATCGCCATGGCCCGTTACGATGATCCGCATTCCGCCACCCGGCAGTTCTATTTCAATATGAATGACAATACCAGCCTGGATCCGAATTCAAAGAATTGGGGGTACGCGGTTTTTGGCATGGTTGTTTCCGGCATGGAAGTGCTTGAGGCAATCGCGGCGGTGAAAACAGGTTACAGCGAAGCGCTGGACGCGGAGGATGTGCCCCTGGTGCCGGTTTTATTGATCAAGGCCAGTGTGCAGGAATAAACCTTTGCGCCGGGAGTTTAACGATCTCCCTATTGCGTTCCATGGCGTAGCCCCTGATGGGTTGGGGTGAATTCTTTGCGTTGTCCAGTGCGATGGTCTGGGCCCTTGCCGTCATCCTGTTTCGACGTTCGGGGGAGACACTACCGCCATTTGAACTGAACCTGTTCAAAAACTTCGTCGGTCTGGCTCTGCTGGTTCCTACGATACTCCTGTTTGAAGGTTTCAAATTACCCGTCTACTCGCTGACCGAATTGATACTGGTTTTTGTCTCCGGCCTGCTTGGTATCGCGGTGGCGGATACCTGGTATTTGAAGGCCCTGAATATGATGGGTGCGAGCAGAACGGGTATTGTCTCGAGCCTGTTCAGCCCCTTTGTCATCCTCTTGTCAGCCATTTTCCTGGGTGAACGCCTGGTCGCCTGGCAGTGGCTTGGATTCCTGTTCGTGATGTCCGGTGTTTTGCTGGTCACGTGGCGTACAAACCGGATTAGCGTGGATACGGCCGATGTGAAAATGGGCGTGCTGTATGGTGCGGGCGCCATGTTGATGATGGCCGCGGGTGTCGTCATGGTTAAGGAAATACTCGAAACAAGGTCATTCCTCTGGACCGTTGAATTGCGCATGATTGGTGGCGCTGGCGGTATGTTGCTGTATATTCTGATGAGCGCACAGTGGCAGAATGTCAAACGCAATTTCAGTCAGCCACAGGCCTGGGTCAGGGTGACGTTCGCTTCATTTCTGGGTTCCTATTTTGCGCTGATGCTGTGGCTGGCCGGGTACAAGTTGATCGACGCCTCGGTGGCTTCCGTGCTCAATGAATCCAACGTTGCATTCATCGTGTTCCTGGCCTGGTTGATGCTTGGCGAGCAGATCAATCAGCGCAAACTGACAGGTCTGTGCCTGACACTGGGTGGTGTGATCATCATAATGTCGGTATGAGATGTGTGAAAACGGAGATATTCAGGGATACTGGGAAGACGGATGATAAATAAGAAACACTCCAAAAAGTGGCTATTGAGCTGCCTGTTACTATTGCTGGGCATAGTTTCAGTGACACCGGTTGTCGACCAGCGAGCCGCCGCGGACTATGACCAGCTTTTTCAGCGCGCATTTATCACCTTTGCGCTGGCCAGGACGCTCAACGGTGTAATTTCCGTGCTACAGGGAACCGAGATTGCATTACAGCCCGCCGGCGTGGGCGTCACCTTGACACCCGGTGAGATACTGGATCCGGTCAACGACCTGGTGGAGCGCTTTTCCTGGATCATGATGGGCGCAACCATTTCATTGGGTGTGCAAAACGTGCTCCTGGATATCAGTGCCTGGTGGGTCATTCAGGTCCTTGTAGCCGCGTTGGCGGCATGGTTGCTGATACGGGTGTGGTATCCGGGGCAGGGTGCGCAAATGAACAGGGTGCTGTTCAGGCGGGTGTTTCCATTGCTGCTGTTTATCAGATTCGCTGTTCCCGTTATGTTGATCGCCAACGATCTGCTCTATCAGCAGTTTCTCGAGCAGCGTTACCAGCAGAGCACCGAAATCGTCACGGAAGCGGGTAAGGAACTGGAACAGATCCAGGCAGAGGCGACCGCGGAAAAACCAGCCGACGCTGATAGCGGCATGCTGGACTCCATTGCACGCGCCTGGAACAACACGGTGGACACCATGGACCTGTCCGGCAGACTGGCGCGTATCCAGGCCCGTGCGGCTGAAGTGATTTCGCACCTGATACAATTGAGCGTTGTGTTTGTCCTGCAAACGGCGTTGTTGCCGGTGGCCTTCCTGTGGTTTTTCTCACAGGTCATTAAAAGACTATTCCGGCCCATGAATTTCAGGCGCAACCCCGAATAGACCAAAAAGGCCGGAGATTCGATCTTTCCAGATGCTGGACCGGAATGGTTCCCTGCGTAATTTTCTTTACAATCATAACATTGACATATATGTCAAAAAATGACAATATTGTCTATAAGTGACATATTAGGCAATTATATTTGAAATTTAAAAAAGGGTAGGACAAGACACCGGTCCCGGAGCAGGCCGGGTCTTGCCTTGTGCAATGCAATGACAGGTTTTCATATACCGGCACCTGTTGGCAGGGAAGTTTGGATTCCAGGCAGGGAATGATTTTTTAGAACAAGGAGTGTCTTATGGCTACACCCGGCAAGGCTGTCGTAGGTGATGTCGCTATTCTCACGCGGGCCATTGAAAAAGTATTCCGAAAACTGATTCGAATGCTACTTGGCAGGATGTCCCTGAAAAAGCTCCAGGAACTGATCCAGATTATTTTTATCGAGGAAGCCGAAGCGAAATTGAAAAAGGAAGCCCCGGGGAAAAGTGTGGCCCTGGGGGATATCGCTCTGCAGACCGGCGTCGATACGAGAACCATCAAAAAGATCAGGACCTACATCGCACTGAGTAAACCCATCCACCAGGACGATTCATTTCTCGATGGGTTTATGCCCCTGTTCAAGGTATTTGACCTGTGGATGAATGACCCCGTGTTTTTTGATGTGAAAAGCGGAAAACCACGCCGTCTCAAAATTGAAGGCGATGGAAAGAGCTTTTCGGAGCTTGTCAGAATAGCCATTCAATCGCGTGGACTGACGGCCCAGGCGGTGCTCAAACGACTCAGGGAAATTGACGTTGTCGATGTGGATTCAGCAAACGGGACCGTTGTTCTTAAGCAGGAAGATAACGTGTTTATCAGCAGGGACGACATGGACCTGCTGGAAGTCGGGTTAACCGCGATTGGCAACCTCGCGGGTACCGTTGAGTATAACATTCGGAACCATTTGCACGAGGATGCCAGGTACTTCCAGAGGGGCAGTTGGAACTATCAGTTCAATCCTGAAAACATTGACCGTGTCCGCAGCACCATTCACCGCTACCTGAGAAAAGTGGACGCACAATCAAGGGATCTGATCACTTCCCTGGCTGAATCCGAAAGTCAGAAAGGCCAGGTAACTGCGGGTATCAGCATGTTTTATTTCGAGGAAGACCTTTCAGCCTGAAACCGGTTCGCCCGGTGTCTCAAGCATGGGTCGGCGAGACCGCCCGTGTCATGTCGATTTAACCCGCCTTTCCACTTCTACAGCGGGAGGGAGCATGATCTGTTCAATGATGACTCGCCTGGCGTCAGAACCGGCTACAAAAAGCCGGGTAATTTTCCTACAAAATTAAAATTGACATAAATGTCATTATATGACATATTAGTCAATAAGAGACATAAATGGCAAACAATGACATGTATGTCAGTCAGGTTAAAGTGAAAATTGAACGACAGGCGATAAGGATAGCAGTGTAGAGCGTCAAGGGGGTAGCTTTACAGGGCTGGGAGGGGGATCCGAATCTGCTTGTAGAGGGGGGGGACAAAGCACCGGTCTTGAAATAGCCCGGGCTTTGTCTTATGCGCAAATCAGCCAACCCGTAACCCGGTTGTGCCGCAGCGTAGTAGTCAAAACCCTGAGATTGATGGGTTTTAAACAGGGAATGTAGTCTTTACAGGAACACGGAGAATCACATGAGCACGTCTATCACAGCCGATTCAGGTGACGTCGCAATCCTCACTATCGCGGTCGAAAATGTATTCAGAAAACTGATGCGATTACTGATCGGAAAAATGTCGCTGAAGAAACTCCAGGAAATGATCCAGGTTATTTTCATTGAAGAAGCCGAAGCAAAACTGCAAAGGGAAAGACCGGGCAGGAATGTAGCGCTATCGACCCTGGCCGTTGTTACCGGTATCGATACCCGGACACTTACCCGGATAAAAAGCCAGGAGAGTTACCTGAAACCATTCCACGAGGAAAAACGATTTTTGCGCGAGATTACCCCAGAATGCAGCGTATTGGATGTGTGGGAGAGCAGTGAAGACTACACTGACCCGAAAACCGGCAAACCCAGGGTGTTGGCAATGTCCGGGTCGAAACCAAGTTTCGAGAGCCTGATCAATGATTCAAACTCAACCCGTGGTGTCACCGCAAATTCGTTTCTGCAAAGGTTGGAAGCAAGCAGGTCGATCGTCGTAGATAAAACCAAAAACACGGTGCGGATGATTGACAAGCGATACACGCCGTTTGGTTCAGAAATTCAGACAGAAAATGCCAGGATCGGAATGGCGGCGGTTGGCAACCTCGTGGATACCATTGCGTATAATTTGAAGGCGCCGGAGGACAATGGTGAGTCCTTTTATCAGCGGGGATGCTGGACCAACCGCCTGGACAGGAAGGATAGTCGGCGCTTAAGGGAAGTGCTCAAGGAGTTTCTCTCGGAGACCGATGAAAAGGCCAGAAAAATCATCAAGCCCTTCGAGCAGGATAAGACGGGTAATGACCAGGTTACCGCAGGCGTCAGCCTGTTCTATTTTGAAGAGGAATCCAGAACCTAGACTCGAATCTGGAGCGGTTCCAATTGCCTACTTATTGCGAAAGCAATAATTGAGTATTTTTTACTTTGCATCACCCTGTTTTATCTTTTCAAATAACAGGGACGCACGTTGCTGGGCTTGCATAATTTCTGCGTGTGAAAGCTTCTTGGCAAATTCGTCCCGTTCAATGCGTGCCTGCTCATGACCAGAAGCTGCTGCAAGACTGAACCAGATGTAAGCTTCAGCATAGTTTTGGGTTACACCCTCGCCGTTTGCGTATTTGTTTCCAAGTTCGAACTGGGCGGGTGCATAACCCTGTTCCGCGGCTTTGCTATACCAGGCAACGGCTTGTACATAGTCAGGTGGCACACCATCGCCATGATTGTATATCACGCCCAGCATGTACTGGGATTCCGCCAGGCCCTGGTCAGCCGCGAGGCGATACCATTTGGCCGCCTCGGTGTAATTCTGCGCTACACCATCGCCATGGTAATAGGCGTTGCCGAGGATCAACTGTTTCTCGGGTACGCCGACCCACTGGGCGAGTAACTCGGTTTCGGCAAGTTCGCGCGCAGTCATCGTCGGCTCTCCGGCACAAACCGAAGCGCTGGCCATTATGCAGGTTATTAAGATCAAAATAGGGCGCATCAGGATGGTATCTCTCAAATGGTGTCTGACTTAAGCATACACAAAATCCGGGGAAACGCCTATTTGGATGCTGACGAATCCGTCTGCCCCGATTCAGACAACGGTCACTGAGATAGGATTTCCACAGCGCCGAAAGGTATGACTTGCGTGGAAATTCGAGTAATCTGGGGCGCGTGGCCAATCAGCAAAAAATGGACAAGGTGCACATGCAGAGCGTTCCACCGTGGGCAATTGAACTTAACCGTATAAGCAACTTTGCAGTGAGTGATTTTGGTGGCGGACCGCGGCCGTGGAAGTTTTCCTGGGTCATCAACCTGCAGAAATGCGGGACTTTCTTTTTTCTCGGTTTGCTGATGTGGTACTACCAGAATTTTTCCACCAGCGCCTGGGTCTATCTCGCCATGCAGGGCAGCTACGGGATCATCTGGTTCATCAAGGACATGGCTTTCCCCGATCCCGCCTGGCAGAAAAGAATCACGATCCCTGGCGGTATCAACGCCTTCCTCGGTGTACTCGGCTGGTACTGGGTGTTTGGCTGGTTGTTGATCTCCGGCGTGTCGTCACCGGACTATCCGCTTGCCGATGGCCCGTGGTACGCGTTATGCATCAGCATGTGCCTTATTGGCAGCGCGATCATGATCGCCGCGGACGCACAGAAATACTACACGCTGCGCATCCGCCGTGGCCTGATTACCGACGGCATGCACCGCTACGTGCGGCACCCCAATTACCTGGGTGAAATGCTGATCTACGCCAGTTTTGCTCTGATGGTCTGGCACTGGCTACCGTTGCTGGTGCTGACCTGGGTCTGGACCGGTCTGTTTGCGGTCAACATGATGATGAAAGAGGCCAGTCTTTCACGTTACCCTGGGTGGGAAGAATACAGGAAACACAGCTATTGGCTTTTGCCGGGTATCTTTTGAAATAGTTCCTGCCACTCACCTAAGGAACTGGCTTGACTCTCAACCCTTTATCCACATTCGTCGTTTATTGATGAGGCATACCATCACATCAGGTGGTTTTTGGGCGCTTATCGCCGCGATTACACTACTGCTGGTTCCAGCAGTGAGATTCTCCCGATATTGGCATCAATTTGCGCTTCGATGCCCAATGGAATGGTGAATTTCTTATCGATATGACCGATCATCGAGCCATACCAAGCCGGTACTCCAAGGGGTTTGATATGATCGTCGAAGACTTCTTCAAGTGTCAGAGAACCAAAACCATTCGCCGTTCTTCCCGGCCCGCAGTCACTGCACTTGCCAAAGATGAATCCGGAAACCTGTCCCAGGATGCCCGCCAATTTTAACTGGGTCAGCATCCTGTCTATACGATAGATATCCTCCCTGACATCTTCGACAAAAAGTATGTTGCCTTTGAAATCCGGGAGGTAATCGGATCCGACCATGGCCGTGAGCACAGACAGGTTTCCACCCAGCAGTTTTCCTTTTGCAGTCCCGCCGTTGATGGTCAGCACACGGTCTTCGGTCTGCGTCAGGTTATCGCCGGTTTCACGCGGGTTCTCCATGCTGAAAGCTTCGGCATTGAACAGGAGTTTTCGCACGTAGTTCGTGGAGAACTCATTCCAGGTTGAAGTGCCCACCGGGCCATGAAAGGTGACCAGGCCGGTTTTCGCATTCAGTGCCAGCAGCAGGCCGGTGATATCGCTGTAACCCATCAGGATCTTGGGGTGTTTGGCGACCATTTTGTAATCGATCAGATCGAGCAGGCGATTACAGCCCCAGCCGCCCCTAAGGGTGAAGATGGCCGATACCTGCGGGTCGGCAAACATGGTGTTGATGTCTTCCGCACGGTCCTTGTCCGTTCCGGCAAGGTAGCCGTGACGGTCAAGCAGGTGCTTTCCGGTTTTCATCTTGAGACCAAGGGCTGCCATCATTTCCGCTGCAATGGTTACATCATCCGGATGAAATGTGGCGCCTGCGGGGTTGATCAAACCGACTGTATCGCCGGCTTTCAGCCTGGGTGGTTTCAAGGTCGTATGCAGCTTTTTTCCGGACGCATGGGTTACCGGAATACCGCTGACGATCAGACTGGTGCCAAGCATTTGGAGGATGTTTCTGCGGGTGATGTTCATGATTTGCTCGTAATGTCCTTTGGCGCCTGAGGGAAACCGTTTCTGGTTCGGGGCGCATAGGTTAGCAATATTTGTTGTTCCAAAACACCCAAAAGGCTAGCCAAAGATGGCATTTGTCGGTTGACGCGCATTGTGTAGGGATGCACCCGTGTCGTTGAACACAGGGGCTTGCGAGAACAGCCCGACAGGATTACTCGTCCCATCCCTGGGACTCGCCCCTTCGGGATTTGTCGCTTCGCGACTGCATGAAAATTCGCTCCCGGCGAATTTTTCGAACCTGGCGCGTGCCGCGCGAGAACCCAATCCCAAACCGGGACACACGAAAATACAAAAGCCACCTGATGGTGGCTTTTGTATTTTGGCGCGCCCGACAGGATTACTCGTCCCATCCTTGGGACTCGCCCCTTCGGGGTTTGTCGCTTCGCGACTGCATGAAAATTCGCTCCCGGCGAATTTTTCGAACCTGGCGCGTGCCGCGCGAGAACCCAATCCCAAACCGGGACACACGAAAATACAAAAGCCACCTGATGGTGACTTTTGTATTTTGGCGCGCCCGACAGGATTCGAACCTGTGACCCCCAGATTAGGAATCTGGTGCTCTATCCTACTGAGCTACGGGCGCAAAGAAGGCGGAATATTCTAACCGATTTAACGATGTGTTTGTTATCAGGTATTGACCCAACCTTTGCACTCCAAAAAATGGGTACCCACCGGGAAGATATTGCATTTGAGTGGACTTCTTTTTGCTTCCAGTTGTCCTAATGGTATGTGATGTCAGACTGGAAGATAATGTAGAACCAGACCGTATTGGCAAGGAGAATATCATCATGTGTGTGGTCATTTTCATTCTGCTTGTACCCACTGTGCTGGCGCTTTTTGCCGTGGGGAATCACATATATGAGAACCGGCAAGGAAACAAAAATAAAAAACCATCTACCTAGTTCGACTTGCCGGTGCGATTTGACTGCCGTTCGGTGCTGGCACGAACCGGATGATTCGTCCAAAGTTCGCGTTACTTCAGCAAGCGGGTCATTTTGATGTAAACGCTTCCTTCAGTGCCACCAGATCGGTTGTGATGAAGTCCTGACGCCAACCGAGAAACCGCTCCGATAACGGTTCACCCTGCGGCGACAGTATCAGGCTTTCCAGTTCGCGCCGCGATGCCAGCAGGGCAGGGTCGACGGACAGTTCTACAGCCCTTTTCTGCACCAGGTTGCGCATATCGGACATCAATTTGCGATGCTCGGGTTTCAGTATGTCCGGGCTTTCCGCCGACAACCCCTGCTCGAGTACCTGGCCGACGGTGGTGATCATGGCCTTGCCGTGTCGCTCGACCGTTTTTGGGTAGGAAATCTTGAGTCCCGCCAGTTCATCCAGACTGGTCGGTTGCCTGTTGGCAATGGTCATCAGGTCGTTGTCCTTTATGATGAATCCACGCGCCAGGTTCTGCTTTTCTGCCTCGATATCACGCCAGGTGGCGAGCGATTTCAATATCGCCAGCGAAGTGCCGTCCATACGGCTATTGCCATTCAGTCTTTTCCACGACTGTTCCGGGTCGGCAGGTGTCCTGGCCTTGCTCAGCAACCTGGCGCAGTCTTCGTTGAGCCAGCTTTCCCTGCCCAATTCTCGCAGACGCTTCAGCAATATCCGCTGCATCATCGGTAACAGGCAGACATCCAGTGCTGCATACCGGATCTGGGCCTGGCGCAATGGCCTATGGCACCAGTTTGAGCGCGTTTCGCCCTTGTCAATGGCAATGTCGAGCAGCCATTCTACCGTCTTGTGGTAGCCCATCTGCAGTGATTCACCCAGCATCGCGCAGGCGATCTGCGTGTCGAATAGCGGGTCCGGAACAGCGCCAGTGGTATACAGAAGAACGTCCAGGTCTTCGGATGGGGCGTGCAGGATTTTTACGATGTCCGGGTTGTTAAAAAGGCTTGCCAGGGGATCGAGCGGACCGGTGGCCAGCGGGTCGACCAGCCAGACCTTTTTCCCGTCAGATAGCTGTACCAGTCCGAGGTCGGCGCGCCAGGTTCTCTCGCGTACAAATTCCGTGTCTATACCGACGACATCACAGGCCAGCAAGTCCTTGACGGCCTGCTCGAGTTGCGTTGCGGACTCGACCATGATGGGGTGTTCTGCGGCGCTCAGCGCCACGTTGATTTCGCTTTGTTTGTCCATTCAGCGTGTAATAACAGCGTTCTTAAACCAGTATTTATTGATCGTTCGTTCAGGGTTTTTATGGTGTTTTCGGATGCTTGTCGTTACAAGGCATCTGGGTTAAGGTTGCAAGCAGCGTGCGGTCCCGCTGATTCCGTTGCACGAACCATAACATGATGGAGACTTCAAGCAAGGGAAATTGCATGTTTGCCATTAAAAACACCCTCAAATATTTGATACGGCTGATTTTGCTCGGCGGTTTGTTGTGTGTTTCCTATTCTCAGGCTCAGCAGGAACAGCAGGAAAATGAGGACAGCCGGGTAGAGCGTTCGGGCGAGACCAGTACCGACGAGTGGGAGATGGACCTGCGTCTACCCAAGGCAGCGCCTGTGGCAGCGCAGGATAAGAATGATTTTGTTTTACCGGATGCAGAACAGAATCAGAAACTGAAGCAACTGCTGTCCAAACTGGGCGCCAATCCTGGTAACAAAAACATTCTCGCGCAGCTGAACAACCTGCTCGCGGATGTGCTTGCTCAGGCCAATGCCCTGATCGACGCGGGTGCAATCGGCGAGGCCGAGCACCTCATTTCCCTGATACGCTCAATTGATCCCGGTCTCGACGGTTTAAGTGCAGCCATAAACCGCTTGAAGTCGCTGAAAGCAACAGATGAATTGATCAAGGCTGGTGATGCCGCGCTGCTGTCCGGTCGAATCCTCGAGCCTGCCGATAACAATGCGCTTTATTTTTTCAAGCTGGCGGCGCAGCAGGACCCGCAAAGTGAGCCGGCCCGGAAGGGACTCGAAAAAGTGCAGCGAAAGTTGATTGAGCAGGCACTGGAGTTCGCGCGGGAATTTGATTTTGAAGCGGCTGAAACCGGGTTACTGGAGGCGGCGGAGGTTTCCTCCGATCAGCAACCGGTCGAGGCTGCCCGACTCGAAGTTACCGAATTCAAGCGGGCGCATGCCGCCGAATTGCAGCAGCAGGTCATCGATGCGATGAATGCAGGAAATTTCGATATTGCAGATTTCGGCATTATCGACCTGATGGCATTGGGCGGGCAGGAAGAAGAGGTCAAAACATTACTTGCGAGATTGCAGGAAGCGCGTATTTACGGTGGATTCAAACCGGGACAGGTGATCACGGATGACTTGAAATCAGGCGGTAAATCACCGCCCATCGTGATCATCGATGCCGGCAGCTTCCTGATGGGTTCCAAGGGACGTTCCGATGCCAACAATGACCACGAAGAACCGCAGCACCGGGTTATCATCAAGCGAGGTTTTGGGCTGGGTGTGACAGAGGTAACCGTTTCGGAATTCCGGTTATTTATCGAACGCACAGGTTACCGCACCGCTGCGGATATCAATGGTTACTCGAACATTTATGACGAGTCGGCGGGCAGGCTGACCAAGCGCAACGGAATCAATTGGAAATACGATTACCGGGGCAGGGAGGCTGAGCCTGAAATGCCCGTCCTGCATGTCAATGCGTACGATGCGGAAGCCTATCTGCAATGGCTGGCCCTTGAATCCGGAAAGTCATACCGTCTGCCATCCGAGGCGGAATATGAGTACGTGGCAAAGGCGGGTGGCAACGGACCTTACTGGTGGGGTGAGGATGCGCCTGCCGATGCGGTGGAAAACCTCACGGGTGAGCGTGACAAATCACCTTCGAAGCGGCAATGGTCCACCTTCTTCAAAAAATATGGTGACGGCTATTGGGGTCCGGCGCCCGCCGGTTCACTGGTGAGTGACGAGTTGCAACATCCGATGGGCGTCCGGGATATTGCCGGTAACGTCAGCGAATGGACGGCGGATTGCTGGCACGATAATTATGTTAAGGCGCCAACGGATGGTTCGGCCTGGCATAACCGTGGCTGTGACCGCCGGGTGGTTCGCGGCGGCTATTGGGCCAGCGCCCCCGAGCAGAGCCGGGCGGCGTTCCGGCTTGCCGTCAAGGCCGAGAGCTACGGTCCGGTCTTTGGTTTCAGAATTGCAAGGGACCTTTAGTCACTTCTCATTCAGCGGAATTTCCGCTTGTTTCTGACCGTTTGGCGGGTTCTTGAGGTTTTAACTGGTGATTGATGATCGTCGCCAGGCGCTTCGCGGCCAGGCTTAGCTGTGTCTGAATCAGCTCCCAGCTTTTCCGCGTATAAGTTTCATCGATGCGCCCGGGTGCCGGGTAGACGATCGTCCGAACCAGGTTATGCGATTCGTTGGTCCAGTCATCGACCATCCCGGGTGACCAGTCCGAACCGGCCGGAACAGGCGGAAAAACACTCAGGTCGCCTACCAGGTACTGCCAGCTCCCGGCCTGTTGTTGTATCAGTTTCAAATCCCAGAATTCGTGCAGGTTTATCGTCTCGCCATTGAAGACAACCTCAATGTCGTTACCGCCGCGGTCATCACCAAAGCCCGCGTGCAGCGGTTGATGCAAATCACCGACGAGGTGGCAAACCCAGGCAAATGCCTGCCAGCGTTGTTCCTGGGAAGCCTCGCGATTGGCCATCACAGCTGGCAAAAAACTTGAGTGATTCGGTGGCGCAAAATCGTCCAGGCCGATCGGCGGATGCAAATTCATGCGGAGCTTCCGGGCAGTCCCGCGCCGCTGAGTACGACCACATCACCGTGGGGCAGGTTGACAAAGTGCAACGGGATGTTCCACTCACCTGCATCGGTTCTACGCTGAACGTCGGGCCAGTTACATGCCTCCGCAATGGCCTGCTTGGTCAGCGGGTTGACGATGCTTTCGAGCTCAGGCAGGACTTGCGGTTGCAGTTGCTCGACGGCCATGATCCCGATGGCGGTATGGCCATCCGGCTTCCAACATGCGGCCTCGTTGCTGTATCCGGCGAGGGCAAGACAGGCCAGTGTTACGCAGCTAATACGAACGGGAAAGTAATTTGGAGTATTAAGCATATGGTAATGATTATATAAAATTACTTATCAGAGTTTTTAACTTTCATATCTTTGCAAGCCTGTATGGTCACATTCCTGATATCGCGGTTCAGAGCTGACATTTTTTGCCAAATCAGCCTTCTCGTTTGTGAGGCTTAAAGCATGCGCACAAGCGGGTGAGGGTCATTTTGGGCCAATTGCCAGCAGAGGAAAGATGTACCTGCTGCTAACGGATCACCCTCTTGGAGGTCCCGCACACTTAGGGCGTGTAAATTGTGATCTGGATCACTGTCGAGCTCACCGGTTGGTGTAAACTACATTGGTCGTTCTGGTTAAAGGACTTGGTGGGGCTTTTGCGGGAAGTTGAATCACCACCGCCAGAACGATTTGGGGATTAATGGTTTTGTCCTCATGGTTGAATACCCGTCAGCCAGGTACTTGACGGATTCGCGAAAACTCGGGTGATGCTGCTTCATAGCCAAATCAATGGCGGATTCGCGCTGCCAACCGCAGTTCCAACACTGAAATCCTCCCTCGGTTAACAAGATTGTTTTTTTGCACCCAATCGTACGAACGTATTCCAGATCATTCTGGATATGTTGATATTAAAGGGGCTTAAGGAAGATATGGATCAGGGTGGAACAAGAAGATGGTGCCGGAGGCCGGACTCGAACCGGCACTTTGTTGCCAAAACTGGATTTTGAATCCAGCGCGTCTACCAATTTCGCCACTCCGGCAGGATTTGCAAGGCGCAAAGTATATATTTGCACGGCATGCTACGCCAGCATTTAAGTCACAATTCCGTACTTTTATCCATTAAAAAAAGTTCGTGTTTCTCAAAGCTTGTCTTCAAACCAGATACGATCGAAATAGGCCCTGACGTGCGGGTTGAAAAGCGCGTCATCGACCAGGAAAGCATCATGGCCCATCAGGGATTCGAGGTTGGTAAAGCTCGTATCAATGCCGTTTGAACGCAATGCGTCCGCAATCTCTTTTTGCTGATAGACCGGGAACAGGATGTCGGTTTGCACACCGATTACGCAGGCTGACTTGAGTGTGATTTCGGCCAGTGCAGAGCGCAGGTCCGGGTAACCGTCAGCCACGTCGAACCAGTCCATGGCGCGCGACAGGTAGAGATAACTGCAGGGATCGAATGAACGCACAAAGCGGCGCGCAGCAGCCTCGAGATACGACTCCACCTCGAAATTCATACCGAACAACTCGGTCGGGAAATAGTCCTGCCTGCGCCGGCCGAAGCGGGTGCGCCATTCCTCGGATGAGCGGTAGGACAACATCCCCAGTTTGCGCGCCATGCGCATACCCTTGACCGGCCAGTTTTTATCATCGTAGTTGCCCTCATTCCAGGACCGGTCCGAAACGATCAGTTCACGTTGCAGGGAGCGTACGGCAATACTGAACGGCGCCGCGTTTGAGGAACTCGATATGGTCAGAAAATGCCGTGCGCCTTTTGGGTTCTGCTGCAGATAGGCAAGTGCAGCTCATACCACCCATGGAGGGCCCGACCATGGTGCACAACTGGTCGATGCCGAGTTGCGTGATGAGCATGTGAGCTGCTTTGCCGATGTCCTCGACGCACAGTTCCGGAAAGTCCAGCCGGTAGGGCTTGCCGGTTTCCGGGTTCATCGCTGGCCGGTCCGGTCGAGCCCTTGCAACTTCCCAGTGAATTCAGGGCGATGACGTAATACCGGTCGGTATCTATTGGCGCGTCCGGTCCGATCATCATCTCCCACCAACCGGGAGAGGGATCTTCCTTGCTGGACGCCGCATGCGCATTGGGTGAGAGACCGCTTTGTATCAATACCGCATTGGAACGGTCCGCGTTAAGCTTTCCCCAGGTCTCATAGGCGAGTGTAAAGGATGGCAATTTACCGCCCTTTTTCATCACCAGGGGATCTGTGAAATGCAAAAATCGTGTGGCTGATGGCATAAGCAACGCTTCTTATCTAAAGTTATTACAATGATAGCCGGTGAATCACCTGAATGCGCGCAGTAAGCGATTTGAAACAGACAAAAGACGATCAGGATATCAGTGAGTCGGGGCTTGTAAGCAGTGGGCAGGAGGGTGTTCACCCGCATCTGGATGCAATTGTCCGCAAGCACCTGCAGACGCACTGGTCGCAACCATTACATTTGCCGACGACGGATTCCTGGCGCCGGTTGGAACTGCAGGAAGCTTTTTCACCCGGCCAGCCGTTTATCCTGGATTCAGGCTGTGGGACGGGTGAAAGCACCAGGCGGCTTGCCGACAGGTTCCCCTCGCACCTGGTAATTGGCGTGGACCGATCGCTTAAGCGGCTGGCGAAGGGCGGTGTCAGTTCGGCCCTGTTTTGCCGTGACAATTACATCCTGCTAAGGGCGGAATTGGCTACTTTCTGGCGTCTGTTGCTGATGCGGCGGGTATTCACCCGAGAGACATTTTCTGTTTTATCCCAACCCCTGGCCAAAACCCGGTCACCTATCGCGGCGCTGGCACGGACATCCCGTTTTTCCCGGGCTTCTCGCGCTGGGTGGTGAGATTGAAATGCGTTGTAATTGGGCAGTTTATGCCGAGGAGTTTGCACGGGCTGCCGGTTTGGCAACCCATGCGGCCATCAACGTAGAAAATATTAAGCCGGAAAGTGGTATTTCACCATTTGAGCAGAAGTATCTCGAACGGGGCCAGCCGCTGTATTCGGTGCTGGTGCCCGCGCAATATACGCAGGCCTTCAGGCTTTCGCGGGCGGAAAATTAATCACACGCTTTGTGCGGATAAAACCTAACTGGTTTCGGTTTCAGCCGTTTTGGGCGGCGTGTAGTGATGAATGCCTTCGAGACTGTTGTAGATGAATGTTACAAACTGTGCCGGCGTAATCCAGGTTTTACCCAGCTCTTCATCCCATTCCTTTGTTGGTTCGGCCGCGATAATCTGCTCGAGTGTCATTTTCTCGTCTATCAATTCCTGTACATTGGCGCTGGCTTTTACCAGGTAGTCGCGATAATTCTTCAGGTCTTCGGTCACACCGAGGGGACCGTGACCGGGAATGATGCGTGTGGACTCATTGGACAGGGACAAGGCGAGGTCTGCCGCCTCCACAAGACCCTGCACGGAGCCGCCGGCATCGAGGTCAACAAAGGGGTACAAACCGTTAAAAAACATGTCACCCATGTGGATCACATTGCTGAGAGGGAAATGGATGATGCAATCACCATCGGTGTGGCCATTGGCAACATGGTACGCAGTCGCAGATTCACCGTTCATATGCAAGGTCATCCGGTCATTGAAGGTCACCAGCGGCAGGGCGTCTTGCGCATAAGGTGGTGTTGTCTTCTGCATGAAGATGCTGACCTGCTCGGTGGTCATTCGTTTGCGGACATTATCCTGCGCAATGATCATGGTACCACCACTGCCAATGGCTTCATTACCACCGACGTGATCGGCGTGAAAATGGGTATTTACGACAATCCTGACAGGTTTGTCGCTTATCTTGCGGATGGCCTGCAATAGCTCGGTGGTGACTGGCTTGACCTGGTCATCGATGATGAAAAGACCGTCTTCACCGGTCGAAATACCCACGTTTCCACCACGACCCTTGAGCATGTAAACCGTGTCGGACAGTTGAAAAGTGGTAAATTCCACGGCTTTGTCCTGGGCGGACAGACTGTTTATCGAGGCAACAAAAAGGACGAGTAACAGCAAGGATTTCATGTGCCTGACCCTGATCCACGAGTTTAAGTCACTCTAAGGTACACGTTGATCAAGGTTCAGTGCAATCGCTGCTACATTTTTGGTGTCCACGGTTACGCGGTTTGCCTGGATGTCACCGGATGCGCCATTGGCAACACCTGCCATGGAAATGCGTGCGCTGATGTCCAGTTGATCATAGTCCGTAAGTGAACCACCGGGCCGGAGCAAATCGGCATCGGTAAAGTTCAGCGTCATTGGAAAGCCCTGCGGGGCAAGACGTTTGACCGCCAGTGGCATACCGGCGCCACCGGCCGGATGGACGAAAATAAACAACGCGGCATTGGCGGGGAATGATCCGGCCATTCCGTCGCCAAGCTTGATGGTGACCGGGATACTGAATCCGGCTGCGGCGGGGTCGCTTGCAGCGGGTTTTGTCATCGCCGGTATTGTGGCAGGTGGTTGATTGGCCGTGGACTGGGCAACCATGGGGGCCGCGGTTACCGGCAGCCCCATTCTTGTCTGTGCCATACCGATCTGTTGCGAGACGGTCTGGTAGGGGCCGGATTGCGGATCAAGTTGATCCAGCAGTTTTGTCCAGTAGCCAATTGCCTGGGTGTCATCACCGTCCTGTGCTGAGGCCATACCCATGATCCAGAGGCCTTTTTGCTCATTTGGATCTATGGCCAGTGCGGCTTCGATCATTTGCCGTGCCTCGGGGCTGACTTCCGCTTTACCGGAGGTGAATAACATCGTTTCAGCCAGTTCAACCATGATCATCGGATTGTTGGGAATCAAGCGGTTGGCATTGGACAACGCGGTTTCAGCCTCGGCGTAACGCTGCATGGTTTTAAGACTGCGCCCGAGGATTAGCCAGCCTTCCGGATCTTCGGGGTTTTCATTCATTCTCTGCTGCAATGCCGTGATCAGCTCGTCCATCTGACCACCCTGGGTCGAGTGTGCTGATTGTTGCTGTGACGATTGCTGTGCGACGGACGCCGAAGGCAGGTGAATCGCTTCGGGAGTGCCGATAACCTGGTACATCAGCATGCCGGCCATTGGCAGCATAAGCACGACAAATAAGCCGATAATCTTTTCCCTGGCGGAACCCATAAATAACGGCCAACTGACTATCGCAGCGGGTATGGCGAGCAGGGCAATAGCAAAAATCCAAAAATTCATTCTTTACTCTCTTGGTGGAATGATCAGTTACGAGGTTTGGTCGCCGGACTCATCGTTTGGAATGGATTCAAGCAGAGCCGTGCGTCTTTTGATGATGGTACGCAGGATGAAAGCACCACCTAACAACAAGAGCAGTGGCGCCAGCCACAAAATGAAGGTATTTTCCTGCACCGGTGGCCGGTAAAGCACGAAATCACCATAACGGTCCACCATAAACTTTTTGATCTCTTCATCGCTTTTGCCAGCGAGCAACATTTCATGCACTTCAGCACGCAGGTCATGCGCCAACTGTGCATCTGAATCGGCCAGGTTCTGGTTCTGACAAACCAGGCAGCGCAATTCACGGGTCAAGTGGTTAAACCGCTCCTCCTGCTGCTGGTTTTCAAATTTCATCGGTTCCTGTACCGGTGACCGCTGCGCTAACACGGAAACCGACAGGGACAAGGTCAAGACCAGGATCATAATTTTACTGAGTTTCATCAACTGCCGGACTCCATTTTTGCGCCTGACTCCATTTTTGCGACACGCGGGAGTATTTCATTTTCAACAACCTCCCATGTCAGTTGCCCCAGCTGCTTGAAGACAATGGTTCCCGAAGGGTCAACAAGAAACGTTTCAGGGGCTGCATAAACACCAAAATCGATGCTGACACGGCCATCGAAATCGCTCACGCTGACATCGTAGGGATTGCCCCATCTTTTCAACCAGGCAAGGGCATCCTCTGTTTCGTCGCGAAAATTCACACCAACAATGTAAACCGCGTTGAGCTTGGAAAGCTGCGTAACCACCGGATGTTCCGCCCGACAGGTAACACACCAGCTTCCCCAGAAATTAACCAGGTAAGGTTTGCCGAGCAGAGATGCCTTCGAAACTCTCTGGTCCTGGCTGGCGAGAACCGGCAGGTCAAATGCCGGCGCTGGCTTGTCGATCAGGGGCGATGGCAGGTTTGACTTTCGGTCTGCAATGTTCAGTCCGACGACCAGCAATACGACCAGCACAAGGAAACCCAGCAATGGGAAAATGCGGCTACTCACGCGGTCACCTCTTTGATCCCGGCCGGAGCAGGTTCTTTTGCCGTTATCTTACGGCGATAGCGTTTGTTGGCCGCGGCAAGCATTCCGCCCGAAAGCATGAAAATCGCACCCAGCCAAACCCAGCGTATGAAAGGTTTGTGATAGATACGCACCGCCCAGGCCCGGCCATTCTGATCCAGCGGTTCACCCAGTGAAACGTACAGGTCGCGTGTAAAGCCAGGATCGATGGCGGCCTCCGTCATGGTGCTGCCACGTTGGGAGTACTGACGTTTCTGCGGGAATAGGCGGGTGACTTCCTTGTCGTCCTTGGTCACGATGAATTCGCCTTCGTCGGCGGTATAGTTTGGACCCTTAACAACACTGGTACCCAGGAATTCAAAGGTATAACCGGCAGCCTCATACTTGTCACCCGATTCCATACGCAAATGCTTTTCACTGCTCAGGGTGCTGGCCAGGCTGACGCCCACCAGGAAAAAACCCAAGCCGATATGCGCGAGCGTCATGGCAAAAACGCTGGCGGGAATGGTCGGGCTGTTGCGTTTTTTCATCAGATGCCCGACATAAAAAATGCTGCCGAGGATGACCCAGGCCCCGCCGGCTACGCCGGCGACCGCAATCAAGCCGATTTCAGGCCGCATGATCCAAGCGCCGGCACCAACCGCCAGTGCCAACAAAAACGGCAAGCGCAGCATGCCTGCCAGCCTGCTGCTGTTGTCCTTTTGCCACCTGCTGTAAATAGCGATGGGCAAGGCGAGTACGATCGGCACAAGCAGCCACGAGAACAGCAAGCCGAAGTAAGGAGGGCCTACAGAAATCTTACCAGCACCCAGCGCGTCTATGAGCAGGGGATAAAGCGTGCCTGTCAGCACCATGGCGGCCATTACGGCAAACACCAAATTATTGAGCAACAGGAAGGATTCGCGTGATGTTCCGGCAAATCCTCCGCCTTGGATCATCTTTGGCGCACGCAATGCGTACAGCGTCAGTGAACCGCCAACCACCACCCCGAGGTAAGCGAGGATAAAGATACCGCGGGTCGGGTCGGCCGCGAAAGCATGGACCGAAGTCAGCACGCCTGAACGCACCAGGAAAGTACCCAGAAGACTCAATGAGAACGCCGTGAGGGCGAGCAGCAAGGTCCAGTTTCCGAATGCACCGCGTTTTTCAGTCACGGCCTGTGAATGGATCAGCGCGGATCCCACCAGCCACGGCATAAACGAAGCATTCTCGACCGGATCCCAGAACCACCAGCCACCCCAGCCCAGTTCGTAGTAAGCCCACCAGCTTCCCAAGGCGATACCAATGGTCAGGAACGCCCAGGCGACCAGTGTCCATGGACGCGACCAACGCACCCATTCACGGCTGACTTCGCCGCCGAGCAGTGCGGCGACGGCAAATGCGAAGGCGACGGAAAACCCTACGTAACCCATGTAGAGTAATGGTGGGTGAACGATCAGACCGAAGTCCTGCAACAGGGGGTTGAGGTCAAGACCCTCGGCGGCCGAAGGGATCAGTCGTCCAAAAGGGTTTGAAGTGAGCAGGATAAACAACAGGAAGCCCATGGAAATCCAACCCAGCACCGAAAGCACCCGGGCCCTGAAAACTTCGGGCAACCGTTTGCTGAACAGGGCGACCGCCGCAGTCCACAAGCCAAGAATCAATTCCCATAACAGCAATGAGCCTTCATGCGCACTCCAGACGGCAGAGAAACGATAATAAATCGGCAGCAAAGAATTACTGTTGCGGGCGACGTACTCGACTGAGAAATCCTGGACCACAAAGGCGGACGTCAAAATGCCGAATGAAATCATCATGAGCAGGCACTGGATCAGTGCCGCGCTGGTTGAGACCGCCATGAAACGCCGGTTGCCGGTATAGGTCCCAATCATTGGAATCAGGCCCAGAACAAAGGCCGTCAGCAGTGCTGCCAATAAGGAAATCTGTCCAAGTTCAACGGTCATTCTGTTTTCTCCGTGTGTCCTGATTTTTCAAGCGCATCGGCCACTTCAGGCGGCATATACTTTTCGTCGTGCTTGGCGAGTACCTCTGCGGCTTCAAAATGTCCGTCAGGGGTAAGCTCACCAATAGCGATAATGCCCTGGCCCTCGCGAAACAGGTCCGGCAATATGCCGTCAAACCTGACATCGACGGAAGCCGGCCCATCGGTGACGACAAATGTTACTGCGAGACTGTCGCTCGCACGGTTTACACTGCCGTTTTCCACCAGTCCGCCCAGGCGAAAGCGTTTGCCTGGCGGTAATGACTGCTCCTTGACATCCGTCGGGCTGACAAAGAACAACATATTTTCATTCAGGGATTTCATAGCTACTGCTGCAGCTACGCTGACACCGGCGATGATAACGACTACACCGATCAGTCTGCGTTTACGTGTTGGGGTCATTGTGATTTTTCCATGCGTGTTTGACGATTCTTCAATTGCCGGAGCAATCCGCGTTTGCTGATCACGGGCGCCAGCCCTGCCCATAGCAGCACCACTGTGCTGATCAGGTAGGAAGCGAGAATAAAAGGGGTATGTGACATCTAAACGTTTTCCTCCGTGAGTAAATCCTGCACCCAGCGTTTGCGATTATCCTGCTTTAATAATCTCAGTCTCGCCCGGCTCAGCAGGTTCGCACCGTAATAAAACTTGAAGGCGATGGCCATCCACAGCAGGGGCCATAGCATGCTTGTGTCAATACTGTTGCCGGACGTGCCGATACTGCTGCCCTGGTGCAGGGTATTCCACCAAACGACCGAGAAATGAATGATCGGCAGGTTGACGGCGCCGACAATGGCCATCAGCGAGGCGGCCCGTGCAGCTTTGCGTGGTTCATCATAAGCGTTGTAAAGTGCGATGACACCGAAATAGAGGAACAGCAATACCAGTTCCGAGGTCAGGCGCGCATCCCATACCCAGTAGGTGCCCCAGGTCGGGCGACCCCAAAGTGAGCCGGTGATCAATGCAATGATGGTAAATGCGGCGCCGACGGGGGCACTGGAAATGATCAGTACTTCCATAATACGAATACGCCAGACCAGGGCTATAAAACCCCAGATGGCCATTAGCCCGTAGATCATCATCGACATCCACGCCGCCGGCACATGTATGTACATGATGCGCACGCTTTCACCTTGTTGGTAATCTGGGGGCGCGATCAATAAACCCTGGTACAGTCCGATGGCAGTGAGCAAGACAAAGCCGACCCATAACCAGGGGATCACCTTTCCGCTAAATTTGTAAAACCAAGGAGGTGACCCGGTTTTGTGGAAGAATAAATATATTGGATTCATTAACTTAAGCTCAATTTCAGCGCAGCCGCTGTTGCAAAAGGCGCCAGTGTCATGGATGCAATCAAACCTGCAATCATCAGACCAAGCTGGCCAGTGTACGGTAAACCGGCGACGGCTGAACTAACAGCACTGGTTGCCAGGATCAGCAAAGGTACATACAAAGGAAATACCAGCAATGATAATAATTGGCCGCCCCGTTTCAGGCTGACGGTCAATGCGCCGCCAATCGCGCCGATCAAACTCAGCACGGGAGTACCAATGGCCAGCGATTCTATCAAAATTAACAGACCTTCATCAGGGAGATTCATCCACATTGCCAGTAATGGCGACAACAATACGATGGGCAAGCCGGCCACCAGCCAGTGGGCCACAGTTCGAGCTAGCGCAATCAAGGCTAATGATTGACCAGACAACACCATCTGCTCAAGAGTTCCGTCCTCGAAGTCCGACCTGAACAAACTGTCAAGCGACAATACTGTTGCCAGCAAGGCAGCGATCCATATAACACCCGGGGCAATATTGGCGAGCAGGCCCGGTGACGGACCTACACCCAGAGGAAATAGTGTGATGACCACCAGCAGGAACACCAGTGGTTGCAACAATTCAGCGCGGCGCCGGTAGGCGAGCAGGAAATCACGCCGCAGCAGTGCGGTAAAAGCCGTAGCCCGCCGTTTGCCTGCTCATGACGCCACCCCGGCGTATCTTTCCCGCCCGCTGATCATATGGCACTCCTGCAGCTCAAATCCCTCGGGACGCAGGCTGCCGTGGGTGGTCATGATACAGGCGCCGCCAGCGTTGAGGTGTGCTTTCAAAATTCGATCCAGCATGGCAATACCCTGGGGATCAAGGTTTGAGTAGGGTTCGTCGAGCAACCAAAGGGTCTCATCACAGAAAAGTAGCCGCGCCAGCGAACAGCGTTTGCGCTGACCGGCAGAAAGCGTGCGGCCTTCCTGCAGGGCGACGGGTGTCAGGCCGATCTCTTCGATGACCTTCTCGCACAAGCCGTTCATCTGGCCCGACTTGCGGGTGCCCATGAATTTCATCCAGAAGCGGATGTTTTCCTCCACGCTCAGGTCATCCTTGATGGCCGGGAAATGACCCGAATACAGGGGTTGATCCTTTTTGAGCATCTTGCCTTCGCTGGGCTCCAGCAAACCCGCCAAAAGCCTCAGCAAGGTGGTTTTACCGCATCCGTTGGAACCGGTGATCAGCAACAGGGAACCAGCATCCAATTCAAAACTGACAGGCTCAAAGACCCGTTCAAAGTAACGTTCGAAACTGAGATTTGATACTGCGAGCATGTGAGAATTATTTGGCAAATCCGCGCCTTCCGTTAATAGGTTTAGTTATGTGGGCGCAACGGCCGTTCATTCAATGGCAGGCGATTATGACCCAGCAAAAGTACACTTTGAATGATATTGGTCATGTAAAATGAATATTTAGCAAACCGGCCGGCGTATGGGAACGATTAATATAGTGTCTCGGTTGGCAGAACACAAATAGGATTGATTATCAATCAGCCCGGTCAGGGTCAATGTTTTACAAGGAAATACCCATGGATGCTTCCCCGTATGAAAACACGGCTCACCATGGCTATTTTTGCAGTTCATAATATGAACGTGCCATGCACCATTGCAATACGTATGAATGATCGCTACATCAGTGTTTCAAACCCGAGCGATTTTGACCTGAAGGACGCCCATGAGTGACTTTGATTTTGATCTTTTTGTGATTGGTGCCGGTTCCGGCGGCGTTAGGGCCGCGCGGATTGCGGCGGGGCACGGTGCCCGCGTAGGCATCTGTGAATCGAGCCGCGTTGGTGGAACCTGTGTTATCCGCGGTTGTGTACCCAAGAAACTGCTGTCCTATGCTGCGCATTTTGCCGAAGAGTTCGAAGATGCGGAAGCATATGGTTGGGAAGTCGGTGAGACAAGTTTCAGCTGGCCGCGTCTGATCGCGAACAAGGACCGGGAAATTGACAGGCTCAACAAGGTATACCTGGGTCTGCTTGAAAAGTCAGGTGTCAAATTGTTTTCCACGCACGGTAAAATGCTGAGTGCAAACGAGGTTCAGCTCGGTGACCAGGTCGTCAGCGCTGACAAGATTCTGATCGCGACCGGTGCACGGCCGTGGATACCGGATATTCCAGGTGCTGAACACGGCATCACCTCGGATGACGCCTTCCATCTCAAATCACTTCCGCAAAGCATCGTCATCATTGGAGGCGGGTTTATTGCCTGTGAATTTGCCAGTATTTTCAACGGTATGGGCTCCAGGGTCATCCAGGCGTACCGTGGTGAACAGATCCTGCGTGGTTTCGACGACGATGTGCGCCACACACTGGCGGCTGAAATGCAGAAAAAGGGTATCGAAATACGTTTAAACACCATTGTCACTGAACTGGTGCCGCAAGCGAACGGTCTGATTACCCTGAAGCTCGATGACGGCGGAGAACTGCAGGCAGACACCGTTATGTTCGCCACAGGAAGGGTGCCCAATGTGCGGGGGCTGGGATTGGTGGATGCCGGCGTGCATGCTCTCCCTGGCGGGATGATTCCGGTGAATGAATACTCGCGGACCAACCTGAAAAACGTGTTTGCCGTCGGCGACGTGACCAACAGGGTCAACCTGACACCGGTGGCGTTGATGGAAGGTCATGCGTTTGCGGACAGCGAATTTGGCGGCAATCCGCGACCGGTCGATCACAGGTTTGTGCCTTCGGCGGTATTTTCACACCCGCCGGTGGCGACGGTCGGCTTTTCTGAAAAGGAAGCAGTCGTTCATTATGGTCAGCTGGATGTTTACAAATCCTTGTTTACACCGCTGAAACACACCTTGTCCGGCCGGCAGGAAAAGATCATGATGAAACTGCTGGTGCAAGCCTCGTCCGGGATCGTGGTCGGGCTGCATGTAGTTGGCATGGACGCACCCGAAATTGTGCAGGGTTTTGCAATTGCTATAAAATACGGTCTAACCAAACAACAGTTTGACCTCACCATCGGCATACATCCCACGGTGGCGGAGGAGCTGGTGACCATGCGGTCACCCGTACAGGGATAACGGAAGAAGGAAAGAGCCATGGACGCGCGTTTGAAGTTTATTTATCTGGTTCTTTGTCACGTGCATTCCTGACCGCATTGTTCCTGGCCGGTCCGGTTGTCGCAAAAGGCAAGTCAGCACCTGCTGCCGGAAACGATACGCAAAGGTACATCGTCGTCCTCGAAGACCCGCCGTTGGCGGCTTACGACGGGCGGGCCATTCAAACCCCCGAGCTGGATGTGGATACGATGCATTTCCCGGCCACAGCCAACCGTTTTACAGGGGCGAAGAAACTCGACGTCAATTCTCAGGGTTCAAAAAAGTATCTTAAGTTCCTCGATGAGAGATTCAATAAGTTTCGTGGTGAATCGGCACTCCGCCTCGGCCGGCAGCTGGAGCCGACCCGTCGTTACCGGAATGCGGTCAATGGCTTCGCAACGGAGCTTAGCAAGGATGAAGTACGTGCCCTGCGCGATATGCCCGGGGTGCTTTCAATTGAACCGGACAAAGTTCAAAAACTGGAAACCGATTCAGGGCCAAACTGGATCGGTGCGGACAAGATTCACGATGGCAGTGCAGGACCCTACGCGGCAACCGGTGGCGAAGGCATCGTCATCGGCATCATCGATACCGGTATCAACTGGGATCACCCCTCGTTTGTAGATGCGGGCGAGGGATCGTTAACCGGTTGGGACTTCGTCAATCCGTATGGCTCACAGCTCGGTCTGTGTTCCAAGAGCGAGGTGCTTTGCAACGACAAGCTCGTCGGGGTTTATGACTTTGTCCAGGACGACCCGAATACTCCAGAAAAAGAGGAAAATACCAATGGCAAGGATAATAATGGCCATGGATCACATGTATCTTCGATCGCGGCAGGCAACCCGGTCAGTGTAACCGTCAATGACATACCGTTAACAATAGCCGGCGTTGCGCCAAACGCCAACATCGTCATGTACCGAGTCTGTTATATCGGCGATGCGACTGATTCGAGTGATGATGGCTGCCTGGAGTCGGCAATTCTAAGCGCGATTGATCAGGCCATTACCGACCAGGTCGATGTCGTTAACTACTCAATAGGCACCGACCTGGAAAACCCCTGGCAGCCTGGTACTTCGACCCGGGCGTTTCTCAATCTCAGGGCCGCCGGAATTTTTGTCGCGACTTCGGGTGGCAACTCGGGACCCGCTGCCGGCAGCATCGGTTCACCGGCCAATGCACCCTGGATTACAGCCGTTGGCAACGCGACCCATGACAGGGTTTTCGCCAGCGCCGTTGAAAACCTCAGTGGCGGTGATACCCCGACGCCCGGCACCCTGGTCGGCGCCAGTTACACAGATGGAATCGGCATCCGGAAGATAGTCTACGCCAAGGATTATGGATTTGCCCTTTGCGGCACTGGTGACGCGCAGTCGGGCGAGAGCTGTGCGACCAATACGGGATTGAGCAACCCTTTTAGTCCCGGAACCTTCAACGGTGAGATCGTGGTCTGTGACCGGGGAACCTATGGCCGGGTTGAGAAAGGCAAAAATCTCTTATTGGCCGGCGCAGGTGGTTATATCCTGGCCAACACCGACGAGTGGGGCGAGGATATTGTCGCCGATGATCATTGTCTGCCCGCGGTCCACCTGGGACTTGCAGACAGTAATAAATTACGCACCTGGCTGGGGAGCGGATCGAATCAACAGGGATCGATGAGTGGTTTTTCCATATTCCATGTCCCGGAGGCAGGTGACCGTATCGCCGATAGCAGTTCACGTGGACCGGGATCGCCACCCACCCAAAATATATTGAAACCGGATCTGATCGCCCCGGGTACGGCCATTCTGGGTGCATGGAAAGGCGGCGGGACCGATTTTCTGATCATCAACGGCACCTCGATGGCCTCTCCACATGTGGCCGGCGGCGCGGCCCTGCTCAAGGCAGTTCATTCCAATTGGACACCACCGATGATTGCGTCAGCCCTGTTGATGACGGCTACCCCCGAACAGGCAATCGATTATGACGGTTCCGAAGCGACGCCCCACAAACGGGGTGCCGGCAGGCCGCGTCTGGACCAGGCGGTCAATGCGGCCCTGTTTCTTGATGAAACTGAAAGTGATTTTCTGTCCGCCAACCCGGGGATTGGTGGTGATCCCAGGAATCTTAATTTACCCGGTCTCGTCGATTCGGTTTGCCACAACACCTGTAGTTTCCAACGCACGGTCACCAATATGAAGGGCAGCGCCAACTGGAGTGTTTCGACCGACGGTTTCGGTAACGGCGTAGTGGTCAGTGTTACACCGACGAATTTCACCCTTGCAAGTGGCGCCAGCCGGCAATTGACGATCAACATCGACCTGAACCAGTCTGAGGTAATCGGCGCTTGGATTTACGGTGAGGTGCGGCTCAGTTCGAGCGGTGTTCCCAATGAGGTGTTCCCCGTGGCGGTTTATGCCGATGGTGGTGAACTGCCATCTGAATGGAATATTAATACCGATAAGGTTTCCGGATGGCAGGATTTTGAGCTGAGTGGACTGTCAGCGATGCCGGACGCTACTTTCACCAGCGGCGGTCTTGTGGTCCCAACCGAAACGGTTGAATTGCTGCCGCAGGACCCGACCGGCGACGATCCTTATGACGGTGGTGCGGGTGTGATGACTGTCATGCACAGCGTGCCGGAAGGTACGTTGTTGCTGCGTGCTGAAACACTGGATACAACTTCCGCCGATGTCGATTTGTATGTCGGCCGGGATACCAATGGAGACGGCATTGCCCAATCGAGTGAGGAGGTCTGTGCAAGCTATACGGATACAGCCATCGAATCATGTGAATTGATCAATCCCGTGGCCGGTGAGTACTGGGTCCTGGTGCAAAACTGGGAGGCCACGAACCCACAGGATTCGGTAAAGCTGAAGTCGGCAGTGGTCAGCACCACTACGCCGTCACCCCTGTCAGCCAGCGGTGACGGGATCGTGGCGAACGGTGCAAGCCAGAAGATCCGGCTGTCCTGGGATAATGTGAGCGCTGTTCCCGGTACGGGACTGGTTGGCGCCGTCGGTATCGGAACACGGCATGAAAACCCGGCCAACATCGGTGTCATTCCGGTCAATTTTACCAAGACGGGTATTGCAGAGCCTGAAACGCTTGTATTGATGAATGGCGTCAGTCGCGGTCTGACGATCAAGAACAACGCTACACATGACCGTATATTTTTCGACATACCAACGGGAACGGATTCATTTACCCTTGCGACGACGGCAAGCGGTGCCGACAGCGGGCAAAACGCAGCCCTGCAATGGAGCTTTACCGGGTCGACTTCGATAATGCTTTTGTCAATGCACCCATCGTCTCAGCGCCTGATATGAGTAGCTCGCCGCTGGCTTCCGCCACAGGTTCGGGAGATACGGGCCCGACCTTGACCCTTTCCGGCAACGATGTTGTTCCCGGTCGCTGGTTTGCAGTCCTCAAGAACACCAGTGCTTCGCCCGCAGCGGTTGAGATCAGGGTTGATATGGTTTTTTCAGGAACGGCTGTTCCGTTGAGTGCCGGCCTGTGGCAGCCAGCCTCAAGACCCGGTCTCAGCCAGGGATTAGATTACGCGACCACCGGTGGTTACAGGGCCTTTCTGTGGTACACCTATGATGCGGATGGTTCACCCGCCTGGTACGTGGCTTCAGGCCCCAACCCGGTTGGAAATGTCTGGGTAGCGGATCTGCTAAGGGCTACAGCTAACATCGACGGCACCTGGCAGCAGGAGTCGCCGGTCGGTCATGTTTCGATAACGACGCTGGCCGAGCAGGACAATATATTTTCCTTCGTCCTGTACGGTGAGGAAGGCAGCGACAGGATGGTTCCATCCTCTCCGCCGATCTGCCCGATCGTCAACAATGTCAAGCAGAGCTATACAGGCATATGGTCACGCGTGGCGGTGGGTGTCGGTGGCAGTAGCGTCCTGGTCAATGAAGTCTCCCAGGGCTATCTGCATTACATCTATGACGCCCGGGGCAGACCCGTGTGGTTGATAGGTGCCGGTGTGACGGATGGCTTACCCCACGCGGAAATACCATTACTGCAGTTCAGCGGGTACTGCGCGGTGTGTACCGGCAGCGCGCCGACATCTGCGGAAGTGGGTGTTTTGACGATGGATTACGCCGATGAGAACAACGTGACCTGGAATCTGAATTACATGCTGAATGCACCTTTGAGCGGCGCGGTTAACCGCACGGATGATGCCAGGAAGCTGACCGTGCCATTGTCCTGCCAATAGCAGGGCAGGCATGCAGATGGTTAATGGTCAGGTTTCAGCCTGGTGTTTAAACGGGCAGTTCAGGGTTTGCCCAGGTATGCCCTGACCTGGTCTACAAAACGCCAGCAGTCCACGAAGCGATTGTAAAATGGAACCGGGGCCACCCGGATCACGTCCGGTTCGCGCCAGTCCGGGATGGTACCGGCGGCTTCCAGCTGTGCAAACAGCTTTCTTCCCGCGTCGCGTCCGGCGGTTACCCGCAGCGATAACTGGCAACCGCGGCGCTGTGGGTCTGAAGGTGTGATGATCTCAATCGAGTCAGCCAGTTCAGATCGTATCAGTCGCTCCAGGTAAGCTGTCATTTCAACCGACTTGCTGCGCAGCGCGGACATACCCGCCTGTTGGAATAATTCCAGTGAAACCCTGATGGGCGCCATGGCCAGGATGGGCGGGTTGGACAACTGCCAGGCTTCGGCTCCGCTGGCGGGTGCAAATTCAGGTCCCATCTCAAACCTCGACCGTGGATCGTTACCCCACCAGCCATGCAGGCGGGTAAGGTCCGCCCGGTCGCAGTGTCTTTGATTGACATAACAGCCTGCAACCGCCCCCATACCCGAGTTCAGATATTTGTACGTACACCAGGCCGCAAAGTCGACATCGCTGTCGTCGAGATTCAAGGGTACATTTCCGACCGCGTGCGCCAGGTCGAAACCGCATAGGGCGCCGGCATCATGTGCGGCGGTCACGATGCGTTTGAGATCGAAAAACTGGCCGCTCGCGTATTGCACACCGGGCCAGAGAACCAGTGCGACCTTTTCTCCATTTTTGGCCAGGTAATCCTCGACGGCGGTTTCGTTGATGATCCGCTCGTCTCCGGATGGTGCGATTTCGACCAGGCATTCGGCCGGATCAAGACCGTGCATACGGATTTGCGATTCGACCGCGTGACGGTCCGAAGGGAAGGACTGTTGTTCGATCAGGATTTGTCTGCGTTGTCCGCCGGGCCGGTAAAAACTGATCATCATCAGGTGCAGGTTGACGGTCAGCGTGTTCATGACGACCACATCGTGCGCGTTTGCACCGACCAGTTCAGCCATCGGACCCCGGAGTAGTTCGTTGTAGGATATCCACGGCCGTTTGCCCTTGAAATGACCTTCCACGCCAAGATCCCGCCAGGCTTCGAGTTCCTCCTCAACGGCCGCCATGACCCCCCGGGGCTGCAAGCCCAGCGAATTACCACAGAAATACAATTGCTCGCCGCCATCGGCCTTTTTGGGAATCCAGAACTGGTCACGGAAACTGCGCAGGGGATCACGGCGGTCGAATTCGCGGGCCTCTTCATGCGCCTGCTGGAAGCGATTGCTCATTAAATTCTCACAAATGCTTTAAATTAAGGCCAGGGCCACCATTATGCTGGGGTCGGATATGCTTATAAAGGATAATAACAGGTTTGGTTTAGGCCAAACTCTGGCAGTCACCAAAGCAGCGGGATTTTTATGCAGCGCACTGATTTTTACTATCAACTACCGGCGGAGCTGATCGCACAACGGCCATTGGCGCAACGCAGTGCAAGCCGCCTGTTGCGAGTCGACCGGCGCTCCGGCCAGTTGAGCGACAGGACATTCAGCGACCTGCCAGACCTGCTGAACCCGGGGGACCTGCTTGTGTTCAATAACACGGAGGTGATACCGGCCAGGTTGTATGCGCACAAGGCCAGTGGCGGACACGTGGAAATACTCCTGGAACGCCTGTTGAACGATCGGGAATGCCTCGCGCAGGTGCGCGCCAGCAAATCTCCAAAAGCGGGCGGGAAACTGGTTCTGGAAGACGGCAGTGAACTGCTGGTGAAGGAAAGGCAGGAGGGCTTTTTCCACCTGCGCTCGGAAACAGCGGATTTAATGGGGTTGTTAAAGAAATTCGGTCACATGCCTTTGCCGCCCTATATTACGCGTGCAGACAATGCTGCAGACCGGCAGCGCTATCAGACCGTATTTGCGGACACACCCGGCGCCGTGGCGGCGCCAACCGCGGGTCTGCATTTTGATCAGGCCCTGCTGGAGCGCCTGAAAGACACGGGTATCCATTCCACGATGGTCACACTGCACGTCGGCGCCGGCACATTCCAGCCCATGCGTGTAGAGCGTATCGAAGATCACCAGATGCATGCCGAGTGGCTCGAAGTGTCGCAGGCTGCCTGTGATGCCATCGCCGCTTGCAGGGACCGTGGTGGCAGGGTTGTAGCGGTCGGGACCACCGCGGTCCGGAGTCTCGAAACCGCTGCCCAGAGCGGTTCGCTGAAACCTTACTCAGGCGACAGCCGGATATTTATTTACCCGCCTTACCGGTTTCAGGTGGTGGACGCGATGATCACCAATTTCCATTTGCCCGAGTCCACCCTGCTGATGCTGGTCAGTGCGTTTGCCGGGCATGAACACATTCTGGCCGCATACCGGCATGCCGTGGCACAGGGTTACCGGTTTTTCAGTTACGGTGATGCGACCTTGCTGATGTGAAAACGGGCTTATGCGTGAGAACCGCCAGCCAGGGTGCAATCAAAGTGATTGAATGTCAAAATGTGCGATTCAGCCGCATTTTTGAGATCCAGAATACCGATGCAATTTGAACTGTTGAATACCGATGGCAAGGCCCGCCGGGGGCGTTTGTCCTTTGAACGCGGCCTGGTCGAAACGCCGGCCTTCATGCCGGTGGGCACCTACGGTACGGTCAAGGCCATGACCCCAAAAGCGGTGCGTGATACCGGTGCAGAAATCATTTTGGGCAATACCTTTCACCTGATGCTGCGTCCCGGCACCGAGGTCATCAGGGCCCACGGCGACCTGCACGACTTCATGCAATGGAAAAGGCCGATCCTGACCGATTCCGGCGGTTTCCAGGTCTGGAGCCTGTCCGAACGGCGGAAAATTACCGAGCAGGGCGTGACCTTCGCCTCGCCGGTCGACGGTGCGCGGGTATTCCTCGGACCTGAAGAATCGATGGCCGTACAGTCGGCCCTCGGCTCGGACATCGTGATGTGCTTCGATGAGTGCACGCCGTATCCGGCCACCGAGCAACAGGCCTCGGAATCAATGGAATTGTCGATGCGCTGGGCGCAGAGGTGCAGGGAGGCGCACGGGCAAAGCCGTTCCGCCCTGTTTGGTATCGTCCAGGGCGGTATGTACGAGGGTCTGCGCAAACACTCCGCGCAGACATTGACGGGGATCGGTTTCGATGGTTACGCCATAGGCGGTCTTTCGGTCGGGGAACCCGAAGACGAGCGTGAACAGGTGCTGGGCTATACGCTGCCGGAGTTACCGGCCGATAAACCCCGCTACCTGATGGGTGTGGGGCGTCCGCAGGACATCATTGCGGCGGTGTTGCACGGCGTGGACATGTTCGATTGCGTGATGCCGACGCGCAACGCCCGCAATGGTTATTACTTTACCTCCCGCGGTGTTCTCAAGATCCGCAATTCCTGTTATACCATGGATACCCGGCCCATCGATGAGGACTGCGGCTGCCCTACCTGCCAGAACTACACGCGCGCCTATCTGAAACACCTGGACCGCTGCAGGGAAATGCTGGGGCCGCATCTGGCGACCGTGCATAACCTGTATTTCTACCAGCAATTGATGGCCGGTCTCAGGAACGCGATCGAGAACGGGAGCCTGGCCGAATATGCCAGACAGTTCCTGGAATCATATTCCGGCGAGGCCGACTAAAAGATTATCGACAAAAACGGCGGTTTTATATTGCCTCTTGGCTTATAATTGCCCGTTGGATTCCGGTCCGTCTGTTTGAATATTGAAACAGGGGCCCCACTTAGATTGATAATGATCTGAAACTAACAAAACTTTTGGTTAACACCCAAGGGATAATTCAAGAGAGTAAACATGGACTTCTTCATTTCAAATGCATATGCCCAGGATGCCGCTCAGCCGGGTGGTCTGATGGGTTTTCTTCCTTTAATCGTCATTTTCGCAGTGTTCTATTTCATGTTGATCCGGCCGCAGATGAAACGCGCCAAGGAACACAAGCAGTTGGTTGCATCGCTGAATAAAGGCGATGAGGTGATTACCAACGGCGGTTTGCTGGGCAAGATCACGGACGTTTCAGATTCCTTCGTGACGCTGGAGCTGGCGGATAACCTGCAAATCAAACTGCAGCGTCAGGCCGTTGCCAATGTCATGCCGAAAGGCACGATCAAGTCCGTCTGATTATTCGCGTTTAAATTCTTAAAATTTAGAGACTGATTCATGAACCAGTATCCCCTCTGGAAGTACCTGCTGATACTATTTATCGTGGCAGTGGGCACCGTCTATGCGCTGCCCAATTTTTATGGTGAAGACCCTGCCTTGCAGATTACTTCTTCGCGTGGCTTTGAAATACCCGCTGATCTGACCACTAATATTGAAGATGCACTGGTGGCTAATAAAATCAGCTTCGGCAAGCCCGAAAAGACGGGTAACCGCTTGTTATACAGGTTCAAAAACACCGAAGATCAGATCAAGGCGGCGGATGTCGTGCGCAAGGCCCTGGGTGACCAGTACGTGGTTGCACTTAACCTCGCCCATGCAACACCTGCGTTCCTGCGCAAGATCGGCGGTAAACCGATGACGCTGGGTCTCGATTTACAGGGTGGCGTGCACTTCCTGATGCAGGTCGACATGGATACCGCCCGCAGCCAGCAACTGGACCGGTACGTGGACGATATCCGTGCGGTGCTGCGTGACAACGGCATCCGCTATATCTCTGTACGCCATGAAGGTAATGGCTTGCTGGCGATGCTGCGCTCGGCCGAGGACCGCGACAAGACCCTCAACCTGCTACGCACCGACCAGAGCCTGCAGGGTCTGAATGTCACCGAACTTCCGGCGGGTGAAAACTTTGGTATTTCGGCGACGGTGCAGGAAAAGCAGTTACTGGATTTGCAGCAAACCGCCCTGAAACAGAACATCACCACGCTGCGTAACCGTGTCAACGAACTGGGTGTGGCCGAGCCGGTTATCCAGCAGCAGGGCGCCGACCGTGTCGTCGTGCAGTTGCCGGGTGTGCAGGACACGGTCGAAGCAAAGAAGATTATCGGTGCCACGGCGACGCTGGAGTACCGCGCTGTTGATGAAAGCAACGATGCATTTACCGCTTCGCAAACCGGTCGTATCCCACCGGAGTCACGTCTCTACAAAGACAATAACGGCAACCCGATCCTGCTCAAAAAACGCCTGATCGTTTCCGGTGACCAATTGATCGGCGCCTCCGCATCTTTCGACCAGCAGACGGGCCAACCATCCGTCAGTGTGACCCTCGATGGTGTCGGTTCCAAGCGCATGCTGGATTTTACGCGTGAAAACGTCGGCAACCGCATGGCGGTTGTGTATATCGAGCAAAAGCCCAATGGCAGCAAAATCGAGGACGTGATCAGCGTTGCCGTGGTGCGCGAGCCCTTTGGTAAACGCTTCCAGACCACCGGTCTGGGTTCGATCCAGGAGGCATCACAGCTCTCCCTGTTGCTCAGGGCGGGCGCGCTCGCAGCACCGATGGAGATTGTCGAGGAGCGCACCGTCGGTCCGAGCCTCGGTGCTGACAACGTTGCGCAGGGATTCAAGGCCGTTGTCATTGGCTTCGTTCTGGTGCTGGTCTTTATGGCCGTTTATTACAGGACTTTTGGACTGGTCTCCATTCTCGCGCTGTTTGCCAACCTGGTCCTGCTGGTTTCCCTGTTGTCAATGCTGGGCGCGACCCTGACCATGCCGGGTATCGCTGGTATCGTATTGACCATCGGTATGGCGGTTGATGCCAATGTGCTGATTTTCGAGCGTATCCGCGAAGAACTTCGTAACGGTAATACCCCGCAGTCGAGTATCCGTGCGGGCTATGAGAAAGCATTTTCAACCATTGCGGATGCCAATATTACAACGTTGATCGCAGCGTTCGTGCTGTTCCTGTTTGGGACCGGTCCGGTCAAGGGCTTTGCGGTTACCCTGTCACTGGGTATCGTGACTTCCATGTTTACTGCAATCATGGGCACACGGGCAGTCATAAACTTGATTTATGGCGGCAAAAAACGTGTCCACAAGCTGTCCATTTAAGGTATTAGCATGAAAATTCTGAATCATAAAACCTCTATCGACTTCATGAGTCGAAGCAAAGTTGCACTGATTATCTCAATCATCATGATTGTCATTTCGATTGTTTCCCTGTCCACGAGGGGATTGAATTTCGGATTGGATTTCACCGGCGGTACCCTGATTGAAGTGGGTTACCCCACGCCGCCAGATACCATTGAAGTTCGCGCAAACCTTGCTGCTGCGGGCTTCAATGCGCTGGTCCAGACTTTCGGCGCCGCGACCGATATCGTCGTGCGTATCCCGCCTACCGGCACACAGGAAAGCAGTGCTGAGTTGTCCACCCGCGTATTGGCCGCATTGAGCCAGGGTGTTGAGGGCAAAATTGAAATGCGTCGCGTGGAATTTGTCGGACCGCAGGTAGGTGACGAACTTGCAGAGCAGGGCATACTGGCCGTCATCTATGCCATGGCCGGTGCTTTTCTTTATATCATGTTCCGTTTCCAGTGGCGCTTTTCGGTCGGGGCGGTAGCCGCACTGATACATGACACAATCATCACCATGGGTGTTTTGTCGTTGGTGCAAGTTGAGTTTGATCTTACGGTCGTCGCAGCCATACTGGCGGTCGTGGGTTATTCATTGAATGACACCATCGTGGTATTTGACCGTATCCGTGAAAACTTTCCACGTTTTCGCAAGCGTCAACCGATTGAGGTGGTTAATACCTCAATCAATGAAACCCTTTCACGTACCCTTATGACATCGGGCACGACGCTGCTGGTGCTTTTTGCGCTGTTCTTTGTTGGCGGCGAAATCATTCACGGCTTTGCCTTTACACTGATCGTCGGTATCGTAGTGGGTACCTACTCATCCATTTACGTTGCGAGTGCCGCGTTGCTGTTGCTGCGTGTGAGCAAGTACGATCTGATGGCGGTGGAGAAAGAGGGTGCATCGATCGATGCGAGACCCTGATTTTTATCCAAGTCTGTTGAATTAGCAAAAAATCCCGGCACAGGCCGGGATTTTTTTGGATGTCAAGAATGGAAATGGGTGAATCAGTACACGGTGATGTAGATCTCGCGAATGGTCCGTAGCACCACGACGATGCCGGGCTGATTACTTTTTAGCCCTGGCCCAACGCGGTTCGATGATCTTGCGTAACGGTGTCATCAGCTTGTAGGGCGCGGCGAGTACCGAATGCGATGTTTCAACTGCGTCATTACCTTCGAAATCCGTTACCACACCGCCGGCTTCCCTGACCAGCAATGCGCCGGCTGCGACATCCCAGGGTTTCAGGCCGATTTCAAAATAGGCGTCCATCCGTCCGGCTGCCACCCAGGCGAGGTCCAGTGACGCGACGCCGTTGCGGCGGATGTCTTCGATCTTTTTAAACACATCACTGAAAATTCCGGTGTAGACAGTCATCATGCCGCGCTGGCGGAACGGGAATGCCGTGGCGGCAATTGCGTTGTCGAGCGTGGTGCGGGCCGAAACCCTGATGCGGGTGTTGTTCAAATGCGCGCCATTGCCGCGGCTGGCGCTGAACATCTCGTCCCGCATGACATCATATACAACCGCGTGCTCGGTACGGCCCTTGATTTGCAGGGCAATGGAGATGCCATAGTGCGGTATGCCATGCAGGTAATTGCTGGTGCCGTCAAGCGGATCAATGATCCAGACAGATTCACTCTCGCCCTGTTCCCCGCCTTCCTCGCAAAGAAACGCGTGATCAGGGTGATAGCGTCTGATTTCACGTACAATTTGCGCTTCGCTGGACTTGTCGATTTCAGTGACATAGTCGTGCCGGGCCTTCTGGGTTACGGGGATGCTGGCCACTTTCGGGAACTCCTGACGCATGAGTTCACCGGCAATGTGGGCGGCATTTATAGCGATGTTGATTAATGGATGAGCCATGGTTATAAAACCTTAAATGAGTATGACTTCTATGAAACCGAAGGCGGCACAGGATACCAGAAGCGAGGCGCAGGTGGCAGCACGCATGTCACATATACGCATTGTTTTGCTCAATACAACCCATCCCGGCAATATCGGCGCGACGGCCAGGGCCATGAAGGTCATGGGCCTGGCCAGGCTGCACCTGGTTCAGCCAAAGATTTTCCCACATGCCGAAGCTACCGCGATGGCGTCAGGTGCGGACGACCTGCTGCAACGGGCGGTCATCCATGATTCGCTCGAATCAGCGCTGGAAGGTTGCGGCCTGGTACTCGGCACGAGTGCAAGGTTACGCAGCCTGCCCATGCCACAGATGGATCTGCGTTCAGCCGCTCAAAGTATTCTGGGGGAACACCAGGGACAGGATGTCGCAATTTTGTTTGGCCAGGAACGCGCCGGTCTCACCAACGATGAAATACACCGTTGCCACCAACTGGTGCACGTTGATACCGATCCGGATTTTGGCTCTCTGAACCTTGCACAGGCCGTGCAGTTGATGGCCTACGAACTGCGTATGGCGGTGATCGGCGGTGCCGGCGCCGTGCTGCCGCCACCCGACTGGGAACCGGTGGACGCCGGGCAGATGGAAATGTTTTATGTGCATCTTGAACAGACCCTGCTGGATATAGGTTTCATGAATCCGGTTCAGCCCAAACGCCTGATGGCGCGGATGCGCAGGTTATTCAACCGCGCCCGTCCCGACCAGAATGAAATCAATATCCTGCGGGGCATACTGGCGGCCTCACAGTCGGCGGCGGGCAAGCGTGACGACTGAACCGGAGTAGGGGAACCTGTAATCGGACTGCGTTGCCTGTTACCTGCAATTGGAAGACACCGGCCAGGCCGCGCGGTACTTAAATGAAAGGTTAAATCCGTCTTTCCTGTCTTGAGTTTTAACGCTATCCTTGTTCTAATATGTACGGGAAGTCAGTTAACTATGGACAAATGGAATCGTCCGTTAACGACATGGAGTGACATAAAATGAAACGTATTTCTTCCCAGAAATGGGTCCTTTCTTATTTCCTCGTATATTCGCTTTTATTCAGCATCACTTCCTTTGCCGGTAATCCGCTCATCACTGGCAGTTTCTCAGGCATCTGGGATCAGCCCGAACAGGAAAGCCAGGGTATTATCCTGCAGATTGGCGAGCAGGCCGGAGATGAGAAAGTCGGCATTGCTTACTGGTTTACCTATGGACCGGACCTGAAAACGGCGTGGTATCTCGGTGTCGGGCCGGTCACGGGTAATGAAATCAGCATGACGTTGTATACCGCTTCAGATATCGGCTTCATGGCTGCAAACCTGGAAGGTGACGAGTCGGTTATACCGGTCGGTACACTGGACCTCGTGTTTCATAACTGTAACCAGGGGCAGGCCAGCTACACGTTTAATGCGGTGGAAGTGGATGGCGAGGTCGTGGTTGAGGCAGACTCTGGCGAGTTTCCAATCAAACGTATCAGCAGTATTTATCACCAGCGTTGCAGCGGTGGTATTTCGGATGACACGCCAAAGGGCGGCAAACCCCTGGATCTCGATGTCGATCTAATGCCCGTGGCTGAGGACTCCAACGCCAAGGGCAAAGCCAAGTTCTGGGAACGGACCGACCGGACCGATTTCAAGGTCGAGGTCGAAAATCTGGATGACGGCAACTATACGCTGGAAATTTGTGGCGGAACCGATGCTGCAGTGCAGTTTGAGATGCCGGTTGCGCTGGGTGTGGGTGAACTGGAATTCCGTAGCCCGGTCAGTGACGGCAAGCTGGACCTGAACTTTGATCCACGTGATTGCATGATCGATTTGCTCAGCGGAGAAAGCGTGGTGCTGACTTCCGGCGACGAAGTGCTAAGTGAGAAAAATAAAGGCAAGTAAGTACCAGTTTACGCTCTGACAAGTTGCAGGTGCAGGTTCGTCTCCGCTTTCGAGAAGGCGAACCTGCACACCATCCGCAGATTCAGACAACGCCTGTGACCCACCCCTATTCGGGATAAGCCGGGAAAACGGGAATGTCATCATCCGCGCAGGACCAGTTCACTTTCGATGCACAGAAGATACGCGCCTGGGGTTTGATATTGGGCTCCACATCGAGTGTACCGGCGGGTATAAACACCATCTGCATCCCTTCAATCGCACGTGGCAGCGGGCCGCCGCACACGGAGCAAAACGTGCGTGAAAATCGCAGGGCTTCCGGAATCTTGTAGATTTTGATCAGATCCGTATCACCCGTCCATTCCAGGACAGCGTCATTGACGAACAGGTTTGAAGCGTGACCGGTACCGGTTGCCTTGCGGCATCTTGAACAATGACAATGCATAAACCGGGCAGGTTCGCCGATAACACTGTATTTGAGGGCTCCGCACAGGCAGGAACCATGCAGGGTTTGTTTGCTCATTTGTTGCCTCCTTCATTCAATGCTGGGTCAATCGTTGAGTAAATAATCCGGTCGGGCGACGCCGGGCAGATTATCCGGCGCATCCACGGGCTCACCCTTGCTTAGCTCCAGTGGTACCACGCCGGCCCAGACAGGCGTGTCGAGGTCGGACTTCGAATCCACCGGCGGTCCCGTTCTGCACTTTGTGCTAAACGTATCAATCGGCAGTACCAGCAGGCTGGTGGCATTGAGTTCCTTGATCGTGGATTGCCGCAGATCGGCCCTGCGTCCGGGCATCAGGTGGTCGACCAGGGTCTGGACGCACCGCCGTTTCTCTTCAATATTGAAAATCGGCTGCGCGGTGCCAAAAACCATCACGGAGCGGTAATTCATGGATGAGTTAAAAGTCGATCGTGCGTAAACAAGACCATCGAAATGCGTCACGGTAACGCAGCAAGACAGACCGGATGAGAGATTGTTGATCAGGCGACTGGCGACCGATCCGTGTATCAGCAACTGCCTGCCCATGCGTGCATAAGCCATGGGTACGACATAGGCTTGCCCGTCCACGACAAAACCGACATGGCACACCTTGCCGGCATCAAGAATTTTGCAGGCCAACTTGAAATCATGGCTGCCGCGTTTTGGCTCGCGTTTGAATTTTATGTCAGGTTTTTGTGTCATCGCGGTCTCTTCTGATATGAGTGTAGTTCTCGACATGCTACCTTGTCGCACGGTCAGGTGCCTGTCTGACTTGACCTGATCGTAGCGATGGAAATCCGATTTGAGTCAGATTTTTCGATCTTTTAAGGAGAATAGCAACGCTATTTGATGCAAAAGAGCGAGAAATCTGGCCAAACTCGGTTTTTCCGCACGACTGCATGGATGCAGGAGGTAGAGCAACGCAGGAGCTGTTTGCCGAGTAGATCATGTTAAGTCAGACAGGCTCCCGGATGTCATCTTTGTGTTTTAATGGTGCGCGGGCGCTTTCAGATTGGTAATCCAGCATGAACCCAGACAACGAAACTGAGAAAATTACCGATGTAAATTGGTATAGGAACGTATGGAAGGTGGTCTCCGAGATACCGCCTGGGCACGTCCTGACCTACGGTGAGGTGGCACGTTTGTCCGGCAAAGCGGGTGCCGCACGGCGTGTCAGCCAGGCCTTGCGGCGCGCCCCGCGTGGTATGCAGCTACCCTGGCACAGGGTAATCAACTCACAGGGGAAAATCTCTTTTCCGCAAGACTCCAGCGGTTGGACAAAACAAAAGGATCTGCTTGAAAGTGAGGGCGTTATTTTTTTGAATGGCAAGATCAACCTGGACCGATTCGGATACCGCGGCGCCGTTGACCGTTTGTTGTGGGGGGATGAGTACCCGTGACCGGCAAGCTCAAATCCGCCTGGAAAAGATTGCGCGCAAATTTCTGGGCTTCGCTGGCGGTTGATGTAGTGCTGCTAATCGCAGTCTTCGTGCTGATCAGCATGTGGCAGACACGCAATCTGCCGGATGACGATAACACGCCTTCCCTGGAATTGAGCTGGCTGGATGACATGCGGGCCGATACCATGATGGTTCCCGGCCAGACGGGTGTCGTGTACTTTTTCGCCCCGTGGTGTTTCTATTGCCGTCACAGCATCGACAACCTCGATGAACTGGTGTCCAGCGGTCAGTTGGCCTGGGCCCGGGTGGTTGCACTGGATTACGAAGACATCGATGAAGTACGCGCATTCATAAAGGAAACCGGTGTGCATCTGCCGGTATTGCTGGGTGGCCCGCAAACATCAGCTGACTGGCAGATCCGCGGCTTTCCAACCTATTTCGTCATCGACGGTGACGGCAAAATCGTCAGCCGCTCCGTGGGTTATTCAACCAAAATCGGCCTGCAGGCCAGAGCGTGGCTGAATAAAGACTAGTGATACAGACGATGCCTGGTGTTTTGACCCGCTTATTGTGTGGTTTCATTTGAGTCCGTGCGCTCAACAGGTCGGGTGGACTTCATTGCCCAGGCTTATCCGGCCCTGCGGGCTACCCTCAGCCAGGATTCCGCCTGATCGGGACCGCGCTGGCGGTACATCCCTGTACCGTCAGCGCTTGATTTTCATCCATGAAAATCATCCCTGGCGAAATCCCGTCTTCGGCGGATAAATGGGCACTGAAGTCCACCCGGCCTGCTGAGCTCTTCAGCTGAAAGCTATGCACCCTGGTTCAGACCCGGCAGGTGGTTGCTGGCTGGGCGAACTTTGAAGCGCCGAGTAGACAGACGGATCAGGGGCGATCGGGCAGGAAGCCCGATCGAGGCCGACCAGTACAGGATGTACTGTGAGGCCGGTCCCGTTAAGATCCGGCTGGCTGCGAGGGTAGTCCCGGATCTTGATCCGGGACCGCTGGCATGAGAGCACAGACAGCAAGCACCTGCTGGGTCCTTGCACCTTTGTCCCGTTACCAGCGAATAATCAGTCCAATAACCCCAATGCTTTCGCGTGGTACAGCAGGTGGTCGTCTATAAAGCTGGCGATAAAGAAATAGCTGTGGTCATAGCCCTCCTGCATACGCACTTGCAGCGGGTGATGGGTGCAGATACAGGCTTGTTCCAGGCTGCCCGGTTTCAGTTCTTCACCAAGGAAATCGTCATCGGTTCCCTGGTCGATCAATATATGCAGTTGTTTCCTAACGCTGCACACCAGTTGCGTGGCATCCCAGTCACGCCATGTGTTGCGGTCTTCGCCGAGGTATTGACTGAAAGCCTTGACACCCCAGGGTGATTCCGATGGGTGGCATATCGGTGCAAAGGCGGAAACCGACTGGTAGGACTGCGGGTCTTTCAGGGCGCACATCAGGGCGCCGTGGCCACCCATCGAGTGGCCGCTGACACTGCGTTTATCCGTTACCGGCAGTTCCGCTTCCACCAGCGCAGGCAGTTCTTTGCTGACGTAGTCGTACATGTGGTAGTGACCGGACCAGGGTGGCTGGATGGCATTGATATAAAATCCGGCGCCGGAACCAAAATCCCAGTCGTCGTGTTCACCCGGCAGATTGGTGCCGCGCGGACTGGTGTCCGGGCAGACGATGGCCAGACCGAGTTCGGACGCCAGTCGCTGTGCACCGGCTTTCTGGGCGAAGTTTTCATCCGTACAGGTAAGACCCGAAAGCCAGTATAAAACGGGTACCGGGGCAGTCTCGGCTTGCGGCGGCAGGAATACGCCAAAAGTCATGTCGCAATTAAGTGAGGATGAATGGTGCTGGTAACGGTTTTGCCAGCCACCGTGTACCCTGTTGCGTGAAATTTCCGTGATTGCAGTCATATGGATGCCGCCGCCCTTAGTAGATGACGACCGAACGAATACTCTTGCCTTCGTGCATCAGGTCAAATGCCCTGTTGATGTCTTCAAGACCCATGGTATGCGTGACCATGTCATCGATATTGATCTTGCCGTTCATGTAGTTGTCCACGTAGCCCGGTAATTCGCTGCGCCCGCGGACGCCACCAAAGGCAGTGCCACGCCAGACCCGGCCCGTGACCAGCTGAAACGGCCGGGTGCTGATTTCCTGACCGGCGCCGGCCACGCCGATGATGACGGACTCGCCCCAGCCTTTGTGGCAGCATTCGAGCGCAGAGCGCATGACCTTGGTGTTGCCGATGCATTCAAAGGAGTAATCGACCCCGCCACCGGTCAGTTCGACGATGACATCCTGGATGGGCTGATCATATTTGGATGGATTGACGAAGTCGGTGGCGCCGAGCATTTTTGCCATTTCAAACTTGTCGTCATTCAGATCGATGGCAAGTATTCGGCCTGCACCCGCCATAACGGCGCCCTGTACGACACTCAGTCCAATACCACCGAGGCCGAAAACCGCGACGCTGGCGCCCGCTTCAACTTTGGCGGTGTTCAAGACTGCGCCAATGCCGGTCGTGATGCCGCATCCGAGCAGGCAGACCTTGTCCAGTGGCGCTTCGGGATTTATTTTTGCGACCGAAATTTCGGGCATGACGCTGTATTCCGAAAATGTCGAGGTGCCCATGTAGTGGAACAGTGTTTCACCCTTGCGTGAAAACCGCGAGGTGCCGTCGGGCATCAGGCCCTGGCCCTGGGTGGTGCGAATCGCCTGGCACAGATTGGTTTTCCCCGACAGGCAGAAACTGCATTTGCCGCATTCGGGCGTGTACAGCGGTATCACGTGGTCGCCGACCTTGACGCTGGTGACCCCCGCGCCTACTTCTTCGACAACACCGCCGCCTTCGTGCCCCAGGATGGACGGAAAAATGCCTTCGGGATCACTGCCCGACAGGGTGTAAGCGTCGGTGTGGCAGACACCGGTGGCGACCATGCGAACCATGACCTCGCCAGCCTTCGGCCCCTGTACGTCAACTTCGGTAATCTCGAGTGGTTGCCCGGCCTTGAAGGCGACTGCGGCACGTGATTTCATATTTTATATCTCCTTGTCCGGGGGGGTGAGGGCTGGCATTTATAAGCCGTCAGCACCTGGTAAATTATTATAGCCTGTGGTTCATTCCCATAAAGGGTCGACCGCTATCAGGATAAATTCGCTGTTGTCCGGTTGTGTACCGCTGTTGTCACGCGCCTGTCCAAGGGGGTAGTTGTTGTCGTTGACAATCCCCAGTGTAGTTGCATCCAGGACAACGAGACCCTCAATGGTCCAGAACGGAAACCTAAACAGCTGGTTGCCGTCGCGGTTCAGGTCGTCGGGGTCGCTGATGTTTAACAGGTCGGCGACCGGGTATTTAAGCAGATAACCGTCCGCGTCCAGTTGTTCAAAATCGACCCGGTATATTTTTTTGATAACGGCCTTTGCACCTTCACCCGAGTCCCGTTCGACCACCAGTCCGCCGGTTTTCGAAAACATGGTGAAGTCGCCGATCGCGGTGGCGCCATTGTCGAGGTGATAACGGAAACTGGGGCTGGTCGCATGCTTGTTGACGAATTGTTGCTTTTCAATATCGAAGGTGTAGATGTTAAGCCCGGGTCCCGAGCCCTCAAGCGCGCCTTCCAACATGGGGTAGAGCCATTTGCCATCGGCTGATATGGCCATGCCCTCGAAACCGCGCGAACGTGGCAGGCTGGCGGGCTCACCGGTCGGGTTATCCACAGAATTCAGCCCCGCCAGTTTGAAAGGCGGGGTCAGCATCACGCCATCGGCGCTGAAATGCACCAGCGAAGGGTTGAACTCCTCACCAATCCAGTAACTGCCATCGGCGACCTTGCGGAATGATTCCGGATCAAGGTCCGCACCCGTCAGCAGGCGGTCTTTGCGGGTGGCGGGGTAGGGCAGGAAAGAACCGGGATCACTCAGGTGTATGACCCTGTCGACCCGGATGCTGCCTGCGCCACCCGTGGACGTACGAAAATCGACGCCAAGCTGGTAAATGCTCAACAGGTAATCGGCAGAATTTTCGCGGCTGCCAAAGCCGTTATCACTCAATGCAAACCAGCTGTCGTTTTCGCCCCTGAGCAGGGCTGAAAAGCCTTGCACGGGCTGTTGATCGACAAATGGCGGTTGCCGGCCGTTGACTGGCTTTATGAACTGCCCGGACGTGGGTCCGGGCCTGAAAGTATCAGCGGGTAGTTCAGCAAAACCGGTCAGTGTGGCAGCCTGTGACACCGCCGCCATCTGCACCAGCAGCGGTACAAGTAACCCGGATAAGCCGCTTGGGAAACCTAGGTATGTGCAATTTGTTTATCGGTAAACAGGTAGTCCTTCAGTTCGTGATCCAGACTTGGATCACGTCTGCGGATCCATTCCAGCACCATCGCGGCGTGCTCTTTCTCCTCATCGCGGTTGTGTGCGAGGATCGCGCGTAATTCGTCGTCCTTGCACGCATCGACGCGTTGGTTGTACCAGTCGACCGCCTCGAGTTCCTCCATTAACGATGTGATGGCGCGATGCATATCGCGGGTTTCATCGCTGAGTTCAGAAATGGGCTCGTGATAACCTTCGTTTGCCATGTTTGTCTCCTTTGAGCGGAATAAAAAATCAGGAAGTCACCTGGTGCAGATGTACGTCCCTTTGCGGAAATGGAATATTGCAACCGGCAGCTTCAAGTTCCAGCTTGGCGGTTTCCAGCACTTCGGCCAGCACCGTCCAGTAATCCTCGGTCTTGACCCAGGGTCTGACCACGAAATCCACACTGCTTTCACCGAGATTGTTGATAAAAATCTTGGTTTCCGGGGTGTCCAGCACCTTGGGGTTATCCTTGCAGACTTTTTTCAGAACACTTGCTGCCACTTTCAGGTCATCACTGTAACCAACACCTATGACCATATCCACGCGGCGGGTGTCCTTGGCAGAGAAGTTGGTGATGGCGCTGCCGTATACCAGGGAATTTGGAACGATGATCTGCTTGTTGTCCGGCGTGGTCAGGATGGTGCTGACGAGCTGAATCACATCGACCGTACCGACGATACCGCCTGCATCAATAAAATCACCCTTGGTAAACGGCCGGAACAGCACCAGCATGACACCGGAGGCGAAATTGGACAGGGAATCCTTCAATGCCAGACCGACCGCCAGGCCTGCAGCGCCGAGGACTGCGATGAAAGACGTCGCCGGAATGCCGAGCGTATCGACAGAAGCAATGATGGCGGCGACGATGATAAGAGTGGAAACGACGGTACCGAGAAAATCTACCAATACGTGGTCCACACCCCGCTTCTTCAATAACGAATCGAGCGCGCGTTGCACTCTGTGCGCGAGCCACTTGCCAACCACGAATATACCGATTGCGAGCAACAGGTTGATCGCCCCGTTGGTCAGCATATCCAGTAGTTCCGGGCTGGTGATATAGTTTTTGATTGCTTCCATTTATACCTCCTTATATCGTGTCAATCAATGGTTGTCAGACAAAGTCAGCATCTGACTCGAGTGCCTGTTCCATACGGTCCGCCATCGGCGCAATGTGGCTGATAACGTATTCCAGTTCATCACTGTCCAGTGAAGAGTAGGCCAGGTTGGCGCACATTTTGACATAGGGAACACTCTCAAGGTCACCCACCGCAAGGTATCCGACCCTCAGGACCAGGTTGATACGCAAGCATTTTTCCGCATCAAAATCCTCCAGCGGGCAGATCAGCGTTTCCACGCGCAGATAGCGCCGGTTGTCGGCTGACTTGATTTCAGCAAGAAAAACACCTTGCATACGCTCGCTGTCCTTTATCGGACATTCGAATCCGAGTTGGAATGGTTCATCCATGAACAACGTGTGGTTATCCATGACGTGTTTTCTTACTTCGGCAAAGGTTTCCATGCATTTTTCCTTATTTGGGCGCCAGCCTGACGGCGCCATCCAGACGAATGGTTTCACCATTGAGATATCCATTTTCCATGATATGCGCGACTAATTCAGCATATTCTTCCGGTTTGCCCAGACGGCTTGGGAATGGAATGGATGCGCTGAGTGATTCCTGTACGTGCTCGGGCATGCCATCGACCATCGGCGTCCAGAATATCCCGGGTGCAACCGCGTTTACACGTACACCGATGCGCGCAAATTCACGTGCGATGGGCAGGGTCATACCAACAATTCCGCCCTTGGATGCCGAATACGCCGCCTGTCCGATCTGTCCATCGTAGGCCGCCACCGAGGCAGTGCTGATGATGACGCCGCGTTCACCATCGGCTCCGGCAGGATTGCTTTCCATCGCAGCACCTGCGGCCTTGATGATATTGAAGCTGCCGACCAGGTTGACCTGGATGACCTTCGAGAAAAAATCCAGCGCCATCGGCGCTTCCCGGCCGAGTACGCGTCCCGCACCGATGATGCCGGCACAATTCACCGCCACATTGATCAGCCCCATGTGTTCGGTGGCAAGTTTGACGGCGTCATTTACCGCCTGTTCACTGGTGACGTCGGTGCGTATATAACTGGCTGCACCACCCAGTTCCGCTTCGGCCGCGGCCCCGGCCTCGTCGTTGATATCCAGTAGTACCGCCTGCCCGCCACTGGCAACCACTTTGCGTGCGACTGCCAGTCCCAGTCCGGAGACTCCTCCGGTAATCAGTGCTTTAACTTCATTCAGTTGCATGTCGTAAAACTCCTGTTCATGTCATTTTGATTGGTTCAATGCAAGACCCGCCCTGCTGTTATTGGGGCGTTGCAATTGTTTTGAAATCCATGCACCGGTATTGGCCAGTTCATCCAGGTCAATACCGGTTTCAAGGCCCAGGCCGTGCAGCATGTAGACCACGTCTTCGCTGGCGACATTGCCGCTTGCACCGTTTGGCATATGGGCATCCGCCCAGGCCGGCATACGGATGAATCGATGATACGTACACCCGCGTCCAGGCAGGCGAGGATATTGGCCAGCGCCTGGCCGTAGGTGTCGTGAAAATGCACCGCCAATTGTGCGACGGGAACAACCGAACTGACGGCTCTTGACCAGTGCATTTGCAACGGCCGGTGTGCCCACGCCGATGGTGTCACCGAGCGAGACTTCAGCGCATCCCATTTCCATCAGCCTGGCGCAGACCGCGGTTACCGCAGCGGCCTCGATCTCACCCTCATACGGGCAACCCAGCACACACGAAACATAGGCCCGAACCCGGATAGCGTCGCTCTTTGCCTGTGCCACGACCGCTTCCAAACGGGTCATGGACTCAGCAATACTGCAATTGGTATTACGTTGGCTGAAGCTTTCGCTGGCCGCGGCGAACACGGCGATTTCCGTCGCACCTGCGGCGACCGCACGTTCATAACCGGTCAGGTTGGGTACCAGCACCGGGTAGCGGGTGCCGGGCAGGCGGGTCAGACCCTTCAACACGTCTCCGTGTCGGCCATTTGTGGTACCCACTTCGGGCTGACAAAACTGCCGGCCTCGACAACGGGCATACCGCAGTTTGCGAGGCGTTCGATCAGTTCAATCTTGAGTTACGGCTGGAAGGTTTTGTTTTTCGTTTTGCAGGCCATCGCGTGGACCGACTTCAACCATGGTGACGAAATCATTCATAGGCCGGTTATTCTTCGATCCAGCCGGGTTTGCGCTTTTCGAGAAAAGCCGCCAGGCCTTCCTGACCTTCGTCCGAGACCCGCAAGCCGGCAATCAGCCTGGCAGTGTATTCGTCGGTGGCTTTCTGCGCGTCCACGTCGTGGCCGGCAATGTCAAAGACCAGTTGCTTTGCATGGATGACTGCCTTTGGCCCGCCACTCAGTACCTGCCTGATGACGTCTTCAACAGCGCTGTCCAGTTGCTCCGTGCCGACCGCTTGTTGCAGCAGGCCGATTTCGCAGGCCTGTTGGCTGTCGAAACGTTCCGCGCTGAGGAAATAGCGCCGTGCTTGCGTCTCGCCAATACGCCGGATGACATAGGGTGAAATCACGGCAGGCACCAGACCCAGGCGTACCTCGGTCAGACCAAAATGCGCGTGATCGGCGGCAATGGTGATGTCACAGGCCGCAATCAGGCCCAACCCGCCACCAAAAGCCGCACCGTTGATCCGCGCCAGGGTCGGCTTTGAGAGGTAATTCAGACGTGCGCATCAATTCCGCGAGCCGCAAGGCATCCTGTTCGTTCTCTTCCCGGCTGGCACTAACCAGGCTGCGCATCCAGTTGAGATCCGCGCCGGCGGAAAAACATGTGCCTTGACCGGTGATCATCACCATCCTGACGGCATCATCCTGATCCGCCGCTTTCAGCGCGGTGGTCATCTCATGGATCATCTGTGCATCAAAAGCATTATGCACTTCAGGCCGGTTCATGCACAGGGTCAAAACTCCCCGCCGGTCGGTGCTGCTGATCAAGGTTTGCATGGTTGCCCCGACCTACATCCTGAAGATGCCGTGCTTGCCGTGCTTGATGGGCGCGTTCATCGCGGCCGACAAGGCGAGCCCCAGTACATGGCGTGTATCGATGGGATCGATGACACCGTCATCCCAGAGTCTCGCGGTGGCGTGATAGGGGTGACCCTCCTGTTCATAACTGTCGCGGATCGGTTGCTTGAAGGCTTCCTCATCTTCACTCGACCAGGTTTCGCCGGAAGCCTCGATGGCATCCCGGCGAATGGTGGCGAGTACCGATGAGGCCTGTTCCCCGCCCATCACGGAAATCCGCGCATTGGGCCACATCCACATCATTCTCGGCTGGTAGGCCCGTCCGCACATGGCGTAGTTTCCCGCACCGAAAGAGCCACCGATGATGACGGTGAATTTGGGAACCTGGGAGGTGGCGACAGCGGTTACCATCTTCGCACCATCCTTTGCAATTCCGGAATTTTCGGACGCCTTTCCGACCATAAATCCAGATACATTTTGTAGAAATATCAATGGAATATTTCGTTTATTGCAAATCTGTATGAAGTGCGTACCTTTCAAGCGCACTGTCGGAAAACAGGATCCCGTTATTGGCGACAATGCCGACCGGATAACCATGCACCCGGGCAAAACCACACACCAGGGTTTTGCCATAGCGGGCTTTGAATTCATGAAAAATCACTTCCGTCGATGAGACGCGCAATAATCTCTTTTACCTTGTAGGGATAACGGGTATCGCGTGAGACGATGCCGTAAATTTCCTCGATCGGGTAGGCTGGGCTGACCGACTCGCACATTTCCAGCGGGTTGTCTTCTTACGGTTCAGATAGCTGACCGCATCACGCGCAAGCTGCAGCGCGTGGCTGTCATCCAGGGCAAAGTGATCGGTGACACCAGATTTGGAGCAATGCACCTCGGCCCCGCCGAGTGATTCGGCATCGACTATCTCGCCGGTCGCCGCCTTCACCAGCGGTGGACCACCGAGAAAGATGGTGCCCTGGTTTTTGACGATGATCGACTCGTCACTCATGGCCGGGACATAGGCGCCGCCGGCGGTGCACGACCCCATGACGACGCCGATTTGTGGAATGTTGGCTGCAGACAATTGCGCCTGGTTATAAAAAATCCGGCCAAAGTGTTCGCGGTCGGGAAAAATTTCATCCTGCAGGGGCAGGAAGGCGCCGCCGGAATCGACCAGGTAGATACAGGGCAGATTGTTCTCCAGCGCGATTTCCTGGGCGCGCAGATGTTTTTTCACCGTGATCGGCAAATAACTGCCGCCCTTGACGGTCGCGTCATTGGCGATAATGACGACTTCCTGTCCACTGACACGGCCGACACCGGTGATGATCCCGGCCGCAGGGCGCTTTGCCGTCATACATGCCATATGCCGCCATCGGCGAAAGTTCCAGAAAAGGCGTGACCGGGATCGATCAGCTGGTTGACACGTTCACGCGGCAACATTTTGCCGCGCTGGGTGTGTTTTTTGCGGGCCTTCTCACCACCGCCTAGCTCGACCTGTTCCAGTTCTTCTTGCAGGTCCGCCACCAGTTCCCGCATATGCGCGTCATTGGCGGCAAAGTCTTTGCTGTCTGTATCTATCTTGCGATTTGATGATTGCCATGGCCGGATTATGGCAGTTCGATGGCCAGGGCAGTAGCTTCCCCGCCACCGATACACAGGGCGGCGACACCTTTTTTCAGTCCGCGTTGCTGCAAGGCATTGATCAGTGTCACCACCACCCGGGCGCCGGAAGCACCAATCGGGTGACCGAGTGCGCAGGCGCCACCGTTGACATTCATCTTCGCATGGTCGATATTGAGCACATGCATGGCGGCCATCGTGACGGTCGCAAATGCCTCGTTGACCTCGAACAGGTCAACCTCATCGATATTCCAGCCGGCCTTTTCAAGAACCCGCTCAATGGCGCCGATGGGCGCAGTGGTAAACCATTCAGGATCCTGTGAAAAGGTTGCGTGGGCGACGATCGTGGCCAGTGGCGTAATGCCGAGTTCGGCCGCCTTTTGCGCTGACATCAGCACGGTGGCGGCAGCGCCGTCGGAGATCTTCGAAGATGATGCCGCGGTCACCGTTCCATCTTTCTTGAATGCTGCGCGCAACGATGGAATTTTGCCGATGTTGCAGGATGGTGGTTCCTGGTCATCACAGATCACGGTCTCGCCCTTACGGGTCGTGACGGTTACCGGTGTAATTTCATCCTTGAACTGGCTTTCCATGGCCGCCAGGGCGCGTTCTATCGAAGCGACTGCAAAGGCGTCCTGCTGTTCGCGGGTGAAGTTGTATTTCTCCGCGCAGCGCTCGCCAAATACACCCATCATCAACTGGTCATCGGGGTTCTGCAGACCGTCCCAGAACATGTGGTCGAGGACTTCGCCGTGACCCATGCGGTAGCCACCGCGGGCCTTGGGCAGAATGTAGGGTGCGAGCGTCATGTTCTCCATGCCGCCGGCCACCACGATTTCCGAGGAACCCGCCAGGATCTGGTCATGCCCGATCTGGATGGTTTTCATGGCCGAACCACAGGCCTTGTTGATCGTGACCGCACCCGCCGAGGTCGGTATGCCGGCCTTGCGTGAGGCGATCCGCGCCGGTGCCTGGCCGACACCTGCCGGCAATACGCAACCCATCAGCACGTCATCGACGGCTTCCGGCTTCAGACCGGCCTGGATCGAGTGCGCCGCGTATGGCGGCGGCGCCGAGTTCGTCACAGGAAACCGTGGAAAACTGGCCTTGAAAAGAGCCGATAGGGGTGCGTTTGGCACCGACAATGACGACTTTGCTATTCATTTCTCAAAACTCCATCTTGGTATTGAATGATTGGTATGTGGTGCCGGACACCCGGTTTTTACAGGCCGAGCAATTCGCGGCCGATCAGCATTCTGCGAATCTCGTTGGTGCCCGCTCCGATTTCGTATAACTTGGCATCACGCAAAATACGTCCTGCCGGATACTGGTTGATATAGCCATTGCCACCCAGCGTCTGGATGGCTTCAAGCGCCACTTTGACCGCGCGGGAAGACGCCTGTAACAGGCAGGCTGCCGGATCGATGCGTGAACGTGCGTCCGTCATCGTAATCCCCGGCGGTCCTGTAAACGAAAGCACGCGACGACTGCAGGTCGGTGTACATGTCCGCCAGCTTGGCCTGCATGATGCCGAATGAGCCAATCGCGCGGTCAAATTGTTTGCGCTCGCGCATGTAGGGAATGACCAGGTCGACACAGGCCTGCATCAGCCCAAGCGGCCCGCCGGATAACACCAGACGCTCGGTATTCAGACCCCGCATCAGCAGTTTTACACCCTGGTTGACTTCACCAAGCACATTTTCTGCCGGTATTTCACAATTTTCGAAGACCAGTTCGCAGGTATTCGAACCGCGCATTCCAAGCTTGTCCATTTTGGGCGCAGTGCTGAAACCGGGCATGCCTTTTTCGACCAGGAATGCCGTCATGCAGGCCGAACCCGAATCCTTGCCGGCGGTGCGCATGTAGACAATCAGGACATCTGCTTCCGGTCCGTTGGTAATCCACATTTTTGAGCCGTTGGCCAGCCAGTGATCTCCGCGTTGTTCGGCGCGGCAACTCATGGAACCCACCACGTCAGATCCTGCGCCTGATTCGGACATGGCCAGCGCGCCGACCAGTTCACCGTTGCACAGACCCGGCAGATACTTGCGCCGCTGCGCCTCCGTGCCGTTCTTGTTCAGGTTGTCCATGCACAGGTTGCTGTTTGCCCCGTATGACAGACCGACGGAACCGGATGCCCTGGAGATTTCCTCCATCGCAACCACGTGGGCCAGGTAACCAAGGTCCGAACCGCCCATCGACTCCGGGATGGTCATGCCGAGCAGACCCAGTTCACCCAGTTTTGGCCACAGATCCTGTGGAAAGGTGTTATCCCTGTCGATGTCCTCAGCGCGTGGCGCGATTTCCTGCAGGGCGAAACGCCGCACGGTATCGCGCAGCAATTCCAGATCTTCACTCAGGGGCATTTGTACATGCATATTTTCGCTCGACTGTTTTGGTTAACCCGCGTTATTTCGCCAGGCCGGGGGTACGTGAAGTCACGTATACGTCTTCACGTACCCAGTTGTGTAAACCGGCGCCAGGAAGCAGGTGTCCGCACGACATGTCCGGCGATTTCCAGCGATGTCCTGGCCAGCAGGTCATTGTACCTGATTGCCGTTTTTCAGACATCCGCCCGCGACCGATCATCAGTGACAGAAGCCACCTGACCCTTGTCATGCAACTGAAATTTTCCGTGGAAAATTTAAAAAGAGGTTGACAGCACTTTTTCAGAATGGGATAAAGCCCGGATGTCAAAGCATTTGCAACAGCTGCGAGTCACCTGCAAAGCAAGCGTCTGTAAGACCGAAGTGTCTGCATGTCCCGCCCCGTTATACGCAAATAGCGCTCTGCTTCTAGGCCTGGTTCTATTATTCCGACACACAGCGGGGTAGCACAGATCGCCTAGTAAAACCAGGAACCGGATCAGCAAAACCCCGCAACTGAAAGGAAGCGGGGTTTTTTTTGATTAAACGCAGAATTACGAGTCATTTGAAACTTGAAGCCAGAGGATAATTGAGCAATGAAACCATCGACAAAATTGGCGCCCGTGTTGCGCAGCGGATCAGCAGATACTCATCGAGTCGCTTGAGCGCAACGGGGTAAGTCAGATCTTCGGCTATCCGGGCGGCACCATCATGCCGGTTTACGATGCGCTGGTCGGTTCCGGCCTGAAGCATTATTTATGCCGCCATGAGCAGGGCGCGGCACTGGCTGCCGATGCATATGGCAGGGTCACCCGCAGGGCCGGTGTGTGTATCGCGACTTCCGGTCCCGGCGCGACCAACCTGGTCACCGGTATTGCAAACGCGTTCATGGATTCAGTACCGATGGTGGTCATCACCGGACAGGTCCCATCTGCCCTTGCAGGGTACCGATGCATTTCAGGAAGTGGATATATTCGGTATCACGCTGCCGATTGTGAAGCACAGCTATATCGTCCGTAACGTTGGCTGACATTCCGCGCATCGTCAACGAGGCATTTCAGATTGCCCAAAGCGGCCGCCCCGGACCCGTACTGATCGATTTGCCCAAGGATATTTCGGCGGGAATGGGTGAAGCCGTGTACACGCCGCCGGTGACGTTGCCCGCAGGCACTCCCCACCGGATGCCGAGGCCATGCGTAAAGCCAGCGAGATGTTGTCGCAGGCCCGGCGTCCACTGGTCATTGCAGGTGGCGGGATCGCCATCTCGGACTCGGTTGAGGTTTTCCGCGCAGTTCATTGCCCGAACCGGTCTGCCGGTGACAAGCACCCTGAAAGGTCTGGGCGTGATGCCGGCGGACCACCCCAGCTTCGTCGGCATGCTCGGCATGCACGGCAATGGTGCCGCCAATCACGCCGTGCAGAATTGTGATCTGCTGATGGTGGTCGGTGCGCGTTTTGATGACCGGGCGACCGGACACCTGGCACAGTTCGCACCGGCGGCCCGTATCATCCACCTCGATATCGATGCCGCCGAAATTTCAAAATTGCGCAAGGCGGATGTCGCCATCGTCAGCGAACTGGCACCGGCGCTGGAAGGTATCCGGCCGGAAAAGACGGCCAACCCGGGCTGGCGCGCCCAGTGCGCGGGCTGGACGAAGGAGTTTGCCTGGCGTTACGACGCACCGGTCAAAGGCATCTACGCACCGAAATTACTGCGCGACCTGTCGGCGGGCGCGGCCTGAAGGCCTGACCATCACCTGCGATGTTGGCCAGCACCAGATGTGGGTGGCACAGCACTGCCGCTTTAACGATCCGCTTGGAGCACATTTCCTCGGGCGGGCTTGGGTACGATGGGTTACGGGCTGCCTGCGGCCATCGGCGCCAAGATCGCCAAACCCGAAGCCACCGTGGTGTGTGTCTCCGGTGACGGTTCCATCATGATGAATATCCAGGAACTCGCCACGCGTCAAGCGCTACGGTATAGACGTCAAGATACTGTTGCTGGATAACTCGGCACTGGGTCTTGTGCGCCAGTGGCAGGAGATTTTCTTCGATGGCAATTACAGCGAAGTCCATCTCGCCGATAACCCGGATTTCGCCGCGGTTGCGAGGGCATTCGGTATCCAGGCGCGCAGCATCCGAGAACCGGAAGAGGTCGGTGACGCGCTCGAATGGCTGCTCAACACCGAATCCGCCGCGCTGCTGCACGTGGCCATCGATTCGATGGAAAACGTCTGGCCGCTGGTGCCGCCGGGTAAACCCAATCACAAGATGATGCGCTCGAACCACTAGAAGGTAAGTACAAGGTATGAATCACACATTGAACATTACAGCTCAGCGGCTCCGAAGGAGCGGTGATCAGGGCACTGGGATTGATCGAGCGCAGGGGCTTCAGTCTCGACAGGTGTTCGGTTGGTGAAATAGAGAACAGCCGCCGCGCCATGGAGGTCAGCGTATCATCCACGCGCCCCGGTGATCTGCTCAAACGCCAGCTCGAGCGATTGCACGATGTCTATAATGTTGAACTCAAGCCAGTGGTGATTAAACCACGCACAACGGGTATCCGCCCCGTCAACAGGAGAACGTAAATGAGCCGCAGAATCCAGATTTTTGATACCACCTTGAGAGACGGTGAACAAAGCCCGGGTTTCAGCATGAGCCTGGGACAGAAACTGCGGGTGGCGCGTGCCCTGGCGGAACTTAAGGTGGATATCATCGAAGCGGGGTTCCCGGCCGCGTCCCCGGGCGACTATGAGGCGGTCCGTGCGATTGCGTCAGAGATCCGCGGACCGGTGATCGCCGGTCTGTGCCGTACCATCCCGCGTGATATCGAACGCACCATCAAGGCGCTGGAACCAGCCGCCAAGGTCGCGTATCCATACCTTTATCGCCACCAGCCCGATACACCGCAAGCTCAAGCTCAATATGAGCTGTGACGAAATCATCCAACACGCCGTCAACGCGGTACAGTTGGCGGTGTCGGCCTGCAAGGATGTCGAGTTTTCGGCCGAGGACGGCATCCGCACCGAGCGGGAATACCTGGCCGAGGTTTTGCAGGCGGTCATCGAAGCCGGCGCCACCACGGTCAATATTCCCGATACCGTGGGTTATTCGACACCGACTGAAATGTTCGACCTGTTCAGCTGGTTGAGCAGCACGGTACCCGGAATTGAAAACGTCCGCATCAGCACGCATTGCCACAATGATCTCGGCCTGGCGGTGGCCAATTCTCTGGCCGCGGTCGAGGGTGGGGCAACGCAGATCGAATGTGCCCTCAATGGCATCGGCGAACGGGCCGGAAACTGTGCACTGGAGGAAGTGGTCATGGCGCTGCGCACCCGCGCTGACCATTACGATGTTGAAATCGGTATTGATACCAAGCGGCTGGCATCCGCCAGTCATCTGCTGGCAGCGGTGACCGGTAATTTCGTGCCGCGCAACAAGGCGATCGTTGGTGAGAACGCCTTTGCCCACGAGGCCGGTATTCACCAGCACGGCATGCTCGCTTCACGCGAAACCTACGAAATCATGAAACCGGCGGATGTCGGTGTGAAGGATTCACAATTGATACTGGGCAAACACAGTGGCCGCCACGCGGTGGTGGACCGCGCCAAACAGATGGGTTACGAACTCCAGGAAGATGAGATCGAGGCCATCATGAAACGCTTCAAGGACCTCGCGGATGTCAAAAAGCGGGTGTTTGATTCCGATCTCGAGGCCATTATCACCGGCTACGAGACCAGCACCATGGGTCCCTGGTCACTGAACTGGCTGAGCGTGGTCAGCCGCGTCAATGGCGAGACCACACCCTCCGCCTCGCTGACCCTGGCGCACGAGGACGGCACCACCAGCACGCACACCGGTGATGGTGACGGGCCGGTCGATGCCATCGTTGAGGCGCTCGAACTGGTCACCGGAACCAAGATCGAAGTACTCAGCCTGGCGATGCGCAGCATTTCGCTGGGTGAAGACGCCCAGGGTGAGGCCACCATGCGTGCGAAAGTGGACGGGGTCGAATACAGCGGTCATGGCTTGTCGACGGATATCGTTGCAGCCTGTGCCGAGGCCCTGCTTGAAATCGTCAACCGCGCGGTACGAAATGCCGAACAGAACCGGCAGACCAATGTGGCTTGAAATGGGAAAACCTATGCTGCAAGTGAATTTCACGGTCTACAACCTGCCTTGCAGTGAGTCACTGGAGGTGATCCGTGCCGGCGCCTGAATCCCTGTTTGACAAGCTGTGGAAATCACACCTGGTTGAGAAGCAGAGCAGCAGCACACCGGCGATCATCTATATCGATCTGCACCTGGTCCATGAGGTTACCTCCCCGCAGGGTTTTGACCTGTTGCGCGAAAAGGGCATCGGTGTACGCAGACCAGAGCGCACGCTGGCGACGCTGGATCATTCCACCCCCACATTACCGCCGGGAAAAGACGGTAAACGACCCTATTACACCGAACAGGCGCATCGGCAGGTACAGACACTGCGTGACAATTGCCGTGAATTTGGTATCGAACTGCACGACTGGGACAGTCCGTATCGCGGCATTGTGCACGTGATGGGTCCGGAAATGGGCGCGACACAGCCGGGCATGACCATCGTTTGCGGTGACAGCCACACCAGTACCCACGGCGCTTTTGGCGCGCTGGCTTTTGGTATCGGCACCACCGAGGTTGGCCACGTGCTGGCCAAGCAATGCCTGTTGCAGAACAAGCCGAAAAGTATGCGTATCACGGTAAACGGCAAACTCGGCGAGGGCGTCACGGCCAAGGACCTGGCGCTGAATATCATCCGTCACCTGGGTATGAACGGCGGTACCGGTCATGTCATCGAGTACGCCGGCGAAGCGGTTCGTGAGCTGGATATGGAAGGACGTATGACCTTGTGCAACCTGACCATCGAAGCCGGCGCACGAGCGGGCATGATTGCGCCCGATGCCACCACCATCAACTACCTGCGCGGCCGACCCAAGGCGCCGCAGGGCGAAGAATTTGACCAGGCTGCAGTCAACTGGCTGCAGCTGGCTTCGGACCCGGGCGCGGTTTTTGACAGCGAAATCACACTCGATGCATCACGCATGCGCCCGGCCATCACCTATGGTACCGATCCCGGCATGTCCATTGACATGGGTGACACAGTGCCCGGCGCCAACAGCGTCAGCCATGAGAAAGCATTGCAGTACATGGGTTTCAGCGGCGGCCAACGGATGAGTGAACGCAAGGTGGACGTGGTTTTTATCGGCAGTTGCACCAACGGACGGCTCAGTGACCTGCGCGCCGCGGCGAAGATTCTGCAGGGACGGAATGTGGCCAGTCACGTGCGTATGCTGGTAGTGCCGGGTTCTGAAAGTGTCCGCAGACAGGCCGAGAGTGAGGGTCTGGACGAAACCTTCAGGACGGCCGGCGCCGAGTGGCGTTTGCCGGGTTGCTCCATGTGTCTTGCCATGAACGGTGACCTGGTGGCGCCGGGTGAAACCGCCGTTTCGACCTCGAATCGGAATTTTGAAGGTCGCCAGGGCGCCGGTGCGCGCACCCTGCTGGCCAGTCCCGAAACCGCGGCGGCCTCGGCGGTGCTGGGTTATGTTGCAAGTGTCTCAGACCTTGACAGCGTGGGGGGCAGGTGATGCAGGCGATAACAAAATTGACCGGCCCGGTACTGGTGCTGCAGCAGGAAAATATCGACACCGACCAGATCATCCCGGCGCGCTTTCTGACTGCAACGGATTTTGACGGTATCGGCGAGCATTGTTTCGCAGACTGGAGACTCACGGCCAACGGTGAAGAGAAACCCGGGCACGTCCTGAACGAACCACGTGCGCGGCGTAGCCCGATCCTCGTGGCCGGGCATAATTTCGGTTGCGGGTCATCCCGCGAACACGCCCCGCATGCATTGCTGGGGTTTGGTTTCCGCGTCGTGATCAGCTCCCAGATTGCCGATATTTTCAGGAGCAATTCACAGAATGTCGGCCTGTTGCCGGTTGTGCTCGAAGACGATCAGCACGCCACGCTGATGCAGATGGACGGCGAAGACATCACGGTCGATCTCGAACAGTGCAGGGTGACAGTCAAAGCGGTCGATGGTGCTGAACAAAGCTGGCCATTTTCGATCGACCCGTTCGCCCGGCACTGTTTGTTGCGTGGTCTGGACCGCTTCGAATTTCTCAACCAGGCGGAAGACGCCATCGCGGCTTTCGAGGAAAACCGATGAACGCAAGAATTGTCCTGTTGCCGGGTGATGGTATCGGGCCCGAGGTAACCGCCGAGGCCGGGAAACTGCTCAATACGCTGGTTGGAGCATTTGGTGTGACATTTGAATTACAAACCGCCCTGATCGGCGGGGCGGCGATCGACGCCAGCGGCGAACCGCTGCCGGATGCGACACTGGCGGCCTGCCGCCAGGCTGATGCGGTGATCCTGGGCGCCGTCGGCGGACCCAAGTGGTCCAACCCGGATGCAAAGGTCAGGCCTGAACAGGGATTGCTGAAAATCCGCAAGGAACTGGGTCTGTTCGCCAACCTGCGACCCGGTGAAACTGCACCCAAAGCTGCTGGCTGCCAGCCCGCTGAAACCCGAACGTCTTGCCGGCGTGGACCTGATGGTGGTGCGCGAATTGACCGGCGGCAGTTATTTCGGTGAAAAAATCGAGGGCGATGATTTTGCCTCGGATACCTGTACCTACACACGCGCGGAAATCGAGCGCGTGGTCAAAATGGCCGCCGGCATCGCACGCCAGCGCAGCGGCAGGTTGACCATGATCGACAAGGCCAACGTGATGGCCACCTCGCGTTTATGGCGAAAAGTTACGACGCAAGTCATGCAGGCGCATTTCCCGGATGTCGCCTGCGAATACATCCTGGTGGACGCCGCCGCCATGTACCTGGTCACCAACCCGGCCCGTTTCGATGTCATCGTCACCGAAAACATGTTTGGTGACATCCTCACCGATGAGGCCTCGGTGCTGGCCGGTTCCATGGGCATGCTGCCCTCGGCGTCGCTCGCGGACGGCAAATTTGGTCTTTATGAGCCCATCCACGGTTCTGCACCCGATATCGCCGGCAAGGGTATTGCCAACCCCTTTGGCATGCTGGGTTCGGTCGCGATGCTGCTGACCTATAGCCTGGACATGCCCGAAGCTGCGGCCCAGGTCGAACGGGCCATTGCCGATTGCATCACCGACGGTCAGTGCACGGTGGATCTGGGTGGCAAGCTGAACACCACTGAAGCAGGCGCGGCGGTCAGGAAAAAACTGATTCAAAACATGGGAATACGGGGCGCCAATGATTAAGATCGCACAGGAATATTTGCGTCGTTCCCTGACCGCCCCGTTGTATGACCTGGTGCGCCGGACACCGCTGGATCACGCGCCCACCCTGTCGGCACGCATAGGCCACCGGCTGTGGCTCAAACGCGAGGATATGCAGAACACCTATTCGTTCAAATTGCGCGGCGCGCACAACTGCATACGGCAATTGACCGAAGCCGAGCGCAGCAAGGGCGTGGTCGCCGCCTCGGCGGGTAACCATGCCCAGGGTGTCGCGATGTCGGCGCGCGAACTCGGTGTCAAGGCGACGATATTCATGCCGGTGACGACACCCGATATCAAGGTGCGCGCGGTCAAGGCACTGGGCGCGCACATCGAACTGTGCGGCGACGATTACGACAAGGCCTGTGAAATGGCGATCGCCTACAGCCGTGAAAGCGGTGGTTACTTTATCCACCCGTTTGACAATCCCGAGGTCATCGCGGGGCAGGGCACCCTCGGCGTGGAGATCACCCAGCAGCTCGAGACACCGCCCGGTGTTATCTTCATACCGATCGGCGGCGGCGGCCTGGCCGCCGGTGTGGCAGCCACGGTCAAGGCGGTCTATCCGCAGGTCCGTATCATCGGTGTCGAACCCGAGGACGCGGCCAGCATGCACGCCGCACTGCTCGCCGGACACCCCGTGGATATCGGCACCACCGGTATCTTTTCCGATGGCGTTGCGGTGCAGCAAGGCCGGCAACCTGACCTTTGAACTGTGCCGCGAACTGGTCGATGAGGTGATCATGGTCAGTGTCGACCAGGTCTGCTCGGCAGTGAAATTGATCTTTGAAGAAGTCCGCGCGACGGTCGAACCCGCCGGTGCGCTGGCGGTGGCCGGCGCCATCCGCTACGCGGCCCGTGAAGCGGGCAACGAGTTGCCGGAAGGTGACTGGGTCGCCTTGCTCAGCGGCGCCAACATCAACTTTGACCGTCTCGGTCACATCGTCGAGCGTTGCGCTCTCGGCGAGGGAACCGAAGCGCTGCTGGTGGTAACAATTCCCGAGCGCCCGGGCAGTTTCCTCGAGTTTTGCCGAATCCTCGGCGAGTCTTCGATTACCGAATTCAATTACCGTTTCGCCACCCGCCAACATGCACACATTTTTGTCGGCGTGCGTTTGCAGGAGTCATCCACGCACTTGCAGGAAAGACTCGTGGCGGGTGGTTACGCGGTCAGGGACCTGTCCGACAACGAGGTCGCCAAGCTGCACATGCGTCACCTGGTCGGTGGCCGTCTGCCGTCCAATGAACGCGAGAGACTCTATCGCTTCGAGTTTCCGGAGCGCCCCGGCGCCCTGCTTGAATTCCTGACGGTGCTGGCGGGCCGCTGGTCCATCAGCCTGTTTCACTACCGCAACCACGCGGCGGCCAATGCCAGGATCCTCGCCGGTTTTCTCGTGCCGGAGGAGGATGAAGACGCCTTTCACCGGTTCCTGGAAGAGACCGGTTACCCCTTTATCGATGAAACGGAAAATGTAGCCTGCCTGGAATTCCTGTCCGCCCCCGTGGCTGTGAAAGGCGCTTTGAAAGCCGCCGCCATCTGAACGGGCCGCGCTACAACGAAGTTGTTGCCATGTTGGCCTGACGATTTGGAATAAGAGCCATTATGCGCAGGGTGCGTAATGGCATACGCACCCTGCGGATATTTCATTGCGAGGCGGGGGCAGTTATTTCGAAACCATCCTCATCGAGTTCCTTGATAGGCATACCGAGCGCTTCCAGGTCGCCGCGGAGCGCGGCTTCGTCGCCGACCACGACAATCGCCATGTCGTCCGGATGGATCAGCTTGTTCGACAGGGTATTGAGTGTTTCCCGGTCGGTTTCTTTTAACAGGTTGGCCTGCTGTGTCCGGTAGTTCAGTGGCAGGTCGTAGCGCATGATGTTGCCGAGCAGACCCAGTTTGTTGCCCGGGGTTTCATATTGCAGGGCATCCCGTTGGCCAATCGCGGAGCGCATGTAATCGTATTCCTCCTCGTCCATACCCGATTTGGCATAGCTTTGCAGTTCGTTCAGCACCTCGGTAATTGAAGCCGCGGTGGCGTCCTTGTTGACCTCGGTGGAGACGTTGAAACTGCCGAACTCCGGGCCGCCGTTGAAACCGCTGCGGGCGCCATAGGTGTAACCCTTGTCCTCGCGCAGGTTCAGGTTGATACGGCTGTTGAAGGTGCCGCCGAGAATAAAATTGGCCAGGTTGGCCTTGTAGAAATCACCCAGCGCGTCGTATTTGATAGATGGCTGGGCGGTACGCAGGCTCGACTGGGCCGCACCTTCCTTGTTGACCAGGTACAGCGTCCGGCCCTTGATTTCGGGAAGGCCGTCGATCGGGGCGCGGTAGGGTTCCGTGACCTCGAGTGCGGCAAAACCCTGCAGTGCGCCGATAATTTGATCCTGCGGAAGGCTGGCGCTGAGCGTGATGCCGGTCAGATGCGCCGGGATATGGGCCGCATAAAAGGCCTTGACGTCATCAAGTGTCAACGACTCGACGGTTGAGGGCAAGCCGTCCTGTGGATAGGAGAGTGGATGGGTTGAACCGTACAATACGGAATTGATCGCACGGCCTGCGAGGCCGTCCGCTGTCTTGCGCGAGGCCAGCAGGGCTTCAATCGTCTGGCTCTTGATACGTTCAAAATCCTCTTCGCTGAAGGCCGGCTCAAGTATGCGTTCCATCATCAGCGGCATGGCCTTGTCGAGGTGCTTGGTCAGCGTGTTCAGGGTAACCGTTGTTTCATACTGGCCCGGGTAAATAGAGACGCTCGCGCCGATACGTTCGAGTTCCTCTGAAAACTCCGCGGCGCTATGGGTCTTGGTGGCCTCGTCCATCAGGGCTGCAGTCAGCGCGGCCAGGCCGGCTTTGCCGGCCGGTTCGTCACGTTGTCCCATGGCAAATGTTGCACGCACGGTGACCGTCGGGGTTTCGGTATTGGGCACGGCCAGCACCCGTACATTGTTGGCGAGCCTGGTATCCCAGATGGCGGGCAATTCAACCACCGGGTTGGCGCCGGGCACCGGTTGCTTGCTGCGGTCGAAATTGTCATGCACCGGGCGCAGGGCCAGTTCGGTGTCTTCGTCACCAAAGCTTTCCGGGATCTTGCGTTCCGGTGCATTGTAATCCTGTGGCGCGGCGGCCAACTCCGGGTGACCGTTGGGTACGATGCTCAGGATCACCGACGGTTTACCGGCGATGTACTCCTTGAAAACACGGTTGACGTCTTCGATCTGAACATTCAGGTAACGCTGGATTTCATCACCGATACCCGACGGGCTGCCTGTAAAGGTCTGGAAAGCCGCGAGGGTAGAGACCTTGCCGGCCACGCTTTGCAGACCGAATATACGTCCGGATTCATACTGCGCCTTGAATTTCTGCAGGTCATCCTCCGAGACCCCGCGGGCGGCGAACTCATCCAGGGTTTCGCGGATGGCCGTTTCCATCTCGGCGAGGGTTTCGCCGGAAGACGGGTTCTGGATGACGATAAACATCATTTCACAGGCCAGTTCGCGGCAGCGGTGACTGACGTTGGCCTGTACCGCGCGGCCGGTCTGGACCAGGCGCTGGTACAACAGCGATGCCTGTCCCTGTCCCATGATCTTGGCGGCGGCATCCAGGGCTGCCTCATCGTCGTGGAAGGCGTAGACCGTCGGGATGATCAGTGCGATCGCGGGCAGGTGGATGTTGTCTTCGAGCGTGACATGGCGGTCGGCATCCAGGTGCCCGGGTTGTTTTGGCAGGTTTTCGACAGCCGGTCCTGCCGGGATCGGTCCAAAGTACTTGTTGACCATTTCGAGTGTCGCCATCGGGTCGATATCGCCACCGATGGTCAGGGCTGCATTGTTCGGACCGTACCAGCGCAGGAAAAAGCGTTTCAGGTCGTTGACATCGGCGCGGTCCAGGTCTTCCAGCCAGCCAATCGTGGGCCAGTAATAAGGATGATCCTGCGGGTACAGGGACTTGTTCAGGGTTTCCATGGCGAGACCATAGGGACGGTTGTCATAGTTCTGCCCGCGCTCGTTTTTGACCGTTTCCCGCTGGATCTCAAACTTTTCCTGGGTCACCGCGTCGAGCAGAAAGCCCATGCGGTCGGCTTCCAGCCACAGTGCCGTTTCCAACTGGTTCATCGGCAGGGTTTCGTAGTAATTGGTGCGGTCCTCGCTGGTCGAGCCGTTCAGTGTGCCGCCGGCGTTGGATACCAGTTTGAGGTGTTCCTCGTCGGCGACGTGCGCGGAGCCCTGGAACATCATGTGTTCAAAAAAGTGCGCGAATCCTGAACGCCCGACCTGCTTCACGGTCCGAACCGACGTGATAGGTGACATCGACATGCACCAGCGGGTCGGAATGGTCCTCGTGCAGGATCACGGTCAGGCCATTGTCCAGCTGGTATTTGGTATAGGGTATGGCGATGCCGCCGTCATCGCCTTTGAATTCTTCAACCAGCGTGACACCGGCAGGCAGTGCCGGTTTTGCGACAGCCGCGGTGGATGTTTCGTTGTTTGTCTGGTCATTGCAGGCTGCCAATGGGAGCAGCAAAATCAGGGCTATCAGCTTTTTCACAATTCGAATCCTAATCGATGAAATTCAACCGGCAAGGTTAGCATAGCGGTGTGCATGCGATGACAATGGACAGCGTTAAAACCCAGAAATTCCCGGCATTTGTTTCGCCCGTAACAATGGGGTTCGGGTTTGCTGCCTAACGCTCAGCTGCCCTACAGGGTGCAATGGGGTCTTTGTTTCAGACGTTCGAGGTATTTCTGCAGGTTTGGAAACGTCTCGAGCAATTTTGCGCCCTTGCCCCAGTTGAGCGTGAAACCCGACCAGGATATCCGTCACGGAAAAACGCTTGCCGACCAGGTAATCGTTTTTGGACGAAGACCTTTTCGAGGACGCCGGCTGCGTGCAGGAAGGCGGCATTATTTTGTTCGAACAAGCGCGTTGATACGTTGTTCTTTTGGCAATACGAAGGTATTCCTGGCGTTGCTCCAAAGATAGGCCTCCATTTCCGTCAGCGCAAAGCTGACCCACTGCAGGTGCAATGCGCGTTCGCGGGTGCCGGAGGCTGCGATCAGGCCTTTTTCCGGCACCAGGTCCGCCAGGTAGGTGCAGATGGCGGCGGCCTCGAACAGCGGTTCGCCGTCGATCAGAACCGCCGGCACCTTACCCATCGGGTTGACCCGGTTCAGTTCTTCGCTGTGCAGCACCTCGGGGCCGCTGATGGATTTGAATTCCAGTCCGCACTCGAGCAATGTCCAGCGGGCCTGTTTCGACCGGCTGGGACCGTATTCGTAGAGGGTGATGTCCGGCGCCATGTGATTGTCCTTTTGAAGGTTAAAGTGTTTTGTCGATCAACAGGGGTGGAATCATACCGTTTAAAGGCACCGGAGGTGGAGCGCGCTTTCTTCTCTCGCCCCGCCTGCGGTTCTCATCATAAGTCCGGCGGCTTGTAATTAAACGGGACAACCTGAATGAAACGGCCTGCATCCGGGACAACGGCCGGCAAAAATCCTGCAGTCCAAACCGCATATCGTTTTGCCATGGATGTTTCGCTGTTCGACGGCCGTGTTGCCTCGATCAGCGCCGCCGCCGACTACCTGACGCGTTCGATATACTCGTGCGCGATGGTCAATTCTTCGACTACGGCGTCCTTGCCATCCGATGACTTCCGACTCGGCGTCGTTATCTTCGCCGGCCAGGCATTTACGAAATTCCACTTCGCTACCGGGTTCAAGTCCTTGTCATACATGATGATGCTGCCGTTCTTGCGCGCACCTTCAATGTCACCGTCTATGACCATTTGACGCCAGTCCCAAAGACCGGTGTCGCCCGCTATGATGCCGCGTTTGAGCGTGATGTTGGAGAACCTGGCCACGCCGGGAATTTTCCTGATCACCGCGCCCACGTCGCTGCCATCGCGGTACTCGACGACTTCATTTTCGGTGGCGAGGCCGGAAACCTCGGTAAAACCCCCGAGCCTCGCGCCATCGATGACCACGACGAAATTGAAATTGGAGTACGGTGAATCCTTGGCCTGGATGGGCGTCGTCATCAGCGCGGCGCCAGTGATAAAAAACAGAATGGTGAGTGCTTTGCAAATACGCATGGTGTTTTACCTCCCTCGGTTTATTTCGTGACGGTGGCATACTGAGTATAGGAAACATGCAGGCAATTTGCCGGAATTCCGGGTGGCGGAGGCGCTGAAAACCCCACGACCCTGACGCAGGGTGTCTTCCTGCACTCGCCGCTACCCCCGTGTACACTGTAAAATATCCAGGTTTACTTAAAAGAGCATTCAGTAATGAACCGACCCGCATCCAAAATAACCATCGATAAAAAACCTGCAGTCGACACGCCATTACGTTTTGTCACGGCCGCCTCGCTGTTCGACGGCCACGATGCCGCGATCAATATCATGCGCCGCCTGATCCAGGCGCAGGGCTGCGAGGTTATCCACCTCGGCCACAACCGCAGCGTGCTGGATATCGTCCGCGCGGCCATCCAGGAAGACGCCGACGCGATCGCGGTTTCTTCCTACCAGGGCGGGCACAACGAATTCTTCCGCTTCATGATCGACCAGCTCAAGGAACGCGGGGCAGGGCACATCCAGGTGTTCGGCGGTGGCGGCGGCACCATCACGCTGGATGAGATCAAGGAACTGGAAGCCTACGGGGTCAACCGTATTTACCACCCCGATGACGGCATGCACATGGGCCTGGTCGAGATGATCGAGGACGTGGTCAAGCGCGCCGCCGAACACCGTCAACAGCCGGTTTTCCCGGCCAGTCTGCGCAAGGACAACGCCAACGATGTCGCGCATATGCTGACCGCGCTCGAGGCCGGGCTGTTTGGCGATGCCGAACTGAAGATGAAGCGGCGCGAATGGGCGGGCGGCAAGAAACAGGCGCCGGTGATCGGCATCACCGGCACCGGCGGCGCCGGCAAATCGTCGGTCACCGATGAACTGCTCAACCGCTTGCTGGCCAGTTTCCCCGAAAAGCGCATCGCCGTGCTGGCGGTCGACCCGACCCGCCGACGCACCGGCGGCGCCCTGCTGGGTGACCGCATCCGCATGAACTCCTTGCGCTCCGAGCGCATTTACATGCGCTCGATGGCGACCCGCCGCGCAGCATCTGGCCACCAGCGCGATGCTGCAGGATGCGATCGCAGTTCCTGAAATCCGCCGGTTTCGACCTGGTCATCGTCGAGACCGCCGGTATCGGCCAGTCGGATTCCGAAATCGTCGACATGGTCGATTTCTCCTGTTACGTGATGACCTGCGGATTTCGGCGCCCAGAGCCAGCTGGAAAAAATCGACATGCTGGATTTTGCCGAACTGGTGGTCCTGAACAAGTTCGACAAGCGCGGCGCCGAAGACGCGCTGCGCGACGTCCGCAAGCAGTGGAAGCGCAACCACCTGGCCTTCACGATGGCTGACGAAGAAGTGCCGGTTTACCCGACCATCGCCAGCCAGTTCAACGACCCCGGCATCAGCTGGATGTTCGTCAACCTGCTGCGTCTGCTGCGGGAAAAACTGGACCTGCCCGAGAGCGACTGGACACCCGGATATGGAAGTCGCAGGTACAAGGACCCAAGGCCACCGTGCTGATCCCCGGCCAGCCGCACCCGCTACCTGGCCGAAATCGCCGAGCAGGGCAGGGAGATCAACGCGCGATATCGACCCGGCAGGCCGAAGGCCGCCAGCTGGCGCAGAACTATTACGAGTGCCTGAAAGACCTGGGCGATCCGGAACTGCCCACCTTTGGAGCCTTTCCGAGCGACAGCCTGCGGCACGTTACAACCCGCCAGTACCGGCGGAGCGGAGCAGGAAGCGGATGACGAGGTCCGCGAGCGCGATCGTGGTTCGCTGCGTCTGCTGCGCCAACGCTACAACGCAGCGCCTTGCCGAGTCTGAGCGAAGAAGCCATCGATCTGCTCAAGGCATGGCCAGCACGCAAAACGGGCTTGCGCACCGAACAATACAGCTACAGCGTTCGCGGGCGCGAGATCAGCGGGCGACAACTTCCGCGAATCATTGAGCCACCTGCAGATTCCCAAGATCGGTATGCCGCGCGACGCGGACTGGGGTGAGTTGTTGTCGCTTCCTGATGCGCGAAAACCTGCCCGGCGGTTATCCGTATACCGCCGGCGTCTTTCCCTACCGCCGCGCCAGGCGAAGACCCGATCCGCATGTTCGCAGGCGAGGGCACGCCGGAGCGCACCAACCGGCGTTTTCACTACCTGGCCAAGGGTCAGCCGGCCAAGCGGCTTTCAGCACCGCCTTCGATTCGGTCACGCTGTACGGCGAAGACCCGCACACGCGTCCGGACATCTACGGCAAGGTCGGCAACTCGGGGGTCTCGATCGCCACGCTGGACGATATGAAGAAGCTCTATTCCGGCTTCGACCTGTGCGCGCCGAACACCTCGGTGTCGATGACCATCAACGGCCCGGCGCCGATGATATTGGCGTTTTTCATGAACGCGGCGATCGACCAGCAGGTGGAAAAATACCTGGACGAGACCGGTGGCTGGGACGCGGCCAACAAGATCATCAAGAAGTATTTTCGCGAAGGTCAACCCGAATATACCGGCGAATTGCCCGAAGGCAACGACGGCCTCGGCCTGCGCCTGCTGGGTATCACCGGCGACAAGGTGGTGGACGCGAAAACCTACGCCCGCATCAAGAAGGAGACCGTCAGCAAGGTGCGCGGCACCGTGCAGGCCGATATCCTCAAGGAGGACCAGGCGCAGAACACCTGCATCTTCTCGACCGAATTCGCGATGCGCATGATGGGCGACATCCAGCAGTATTTCGTCGACCACAAGGTGCGCAATTTCTACAGCGTATCGATCTCCGGCTACCACATCGCCGAGGCCGGCGCGAACCCGATCAGCCAGCTGGCGTTTACCCTGAGCAACGGTCTGACCATCGTCGAGTATTACCTGGCACGAGGCATGGACATCGACGAGTTCGCGCCCAACCTGAGCTTTTTCTTCTCCAACGGCATGGACCCGGAATACACCGTCATCGGCCGCGTCGCCCGGCGCATCTGGGCGCGTGCCATGCGTGAACGCTACGGCGCCAGTGCGCGCAGCCAGATGCTGAAATACCACATCCAGACCTCGGGCCGCTCGCTGCACGCGCAGGAAATCCAGTTCAACGATATCCGCACCACGCTGCAGGCGCTGTACGCGCTGTTCGACAACTGCAATTCACTGCACACCAACGCCTACGATGAGGCCATCACCACCCCGACCGAGGAAAGCGTGCGCCGCGCGGTGGCGATCCAGATGATCATCAACAAGGAACTGGGCCTGAACTTCTGCGAGAACCCGTGGCAGGGCAGCTTCATCGTCGATGAACTGACCGACCTGGTCGAAGAAGCCGTCTACAAGGAGTTCGAGAGCATCTCCGAACGCGGCGGCGTGCTCGGCGCGATGGACACGATGTACCAGCGCAGCAAGATCCAGGACGAGTCGATGTACTACGAGCACAGGAAGCATGATGGCACGTTGCCGATTGATCGGTGTGAATACCTTCCTGGGTGGCAAGGAAAGCCACGCTGACCGGTGGTGAGCAGGAATTGATGCGTTCGAGCGACGAGGAAAAGAACCAGCAGGTGACGAATGTTACCGAGTTCCGGGAGTTCCACCAGGCCGAGGCTGAGCAACAACTGGTCGAGACTGCAGCGGGTGGCGCGGGAGCGGAGCAACACCTTCGAGGCGCTGATGGATGCGGCGAAGTCGTGTTCACTGGGATCGATCAGTCATGCGCTTTACGAGGTGGGTGGGGAGTACCGGCGGAATATGTGAATGCTAATTACGCAACTCTCAGTTTGATGTCACTCCCCAAACGGGCAAGCATATTGACCAGCGCATCAAGACTGAACTTTGATAATTTGCCATTCAGCAAATCTGATACCCTGGGCTGAGTGATGCCAAGCTGATTCGCGGTTTCTGTTTGCGTCCATCCGGCGGCTGCCACCTTGGCCCGGATCTCACGGATCAGGTTCGCGCGCAGTTTCATGTTCAAAGCTTCTTCGGGAGACGCTGCAATCGCGTCGAAAACACTGCTGAATTTATCGGCCATCTCTATATCCCACTGCAATTAGTCTATCGCGGGCCAGATCAATGTCAGGCTTGCGCGTCCTTTGCGTCTTCTTCTGGAAAGCATGGAGAACAAAGACCGCATCTTCCAGGTTTGCCAGGTAGATGACCCGGTAGTGGCCGCCCGCTTCATAGGTACGGATCTCCTTGACGTCCCTACCAATCGTTGTCATCGGCTTCCAGTCATCCGGATTTTCTCCCCGTTGGACCTTGTCTATCTGGAAACCGGTGTCCTGACGGACGCTTGACGGAAAAGCCCTGATTCGTGCTAGTGAGTCACCCATGAATACTACCGCCTTCATTCCCGGGTCTATATCTAATTTTGTATATTATACATGTTTAGATATAAAAATTGCTTTTCTTTGGCCTGTTCAGCGTCAACTCGGATCACACTGTGATAATGGTTACTCATGATGGCGTAGGCACACAGGTCAACTGCAAATACTGAACATAGCAGCTTGATACGATCGACGATCTACTGGCGACGCTGTTCAAAGCGTATGCCGGAGACCGAACCTTCACCGCACAAGAAAACCCGCCGCACACAACGGGAGACGCGGTGGTAATACGGTGTGTCTTCAAACCAGACTTGGCGGTATCGTGGCTCTGGCATAGGGTCAGCTTACCCACAACACTTTGGGAATGATGCCATTGTGCGCTGCAGCAGTCCGAACGAATACTCCAGGTATTTGTCCGGGCCACGGGATTGTTCTCGCAAGCAACTGCTCAAGTACCACCCCAATCCGCCGCAGTCTATTTGCGCCACCGGCCCGAGACGACCCTGCTTTACCAGCTTGTGCGGGAATACTGGCCGGAGTTTCAGGCCGAACTGGCCAGTCATGGCCGGTGCTTGCCGGCATATGTGACGAAAGAGTTTGATCAATACCTGAAATGCGGAATGCTGGAGCACGGTTTTCTCCGGGTCCGGTGTGAGTCCTGTCACGATGAAAAACGAGTTGCTTTCAGTTGTAAGAAGCGCGGTTTCTGTCCCAATTGCGGCGCACGCAGAATGGCGGATAGCGCCGCCCTGCTGGTGGACGACATCCTGCCTCGTCAGCCCATGCGGCAATGGGTGCTTAGCTTTCCGTTCCCGCTCCGCTTTCTGTTTGCCAGTAAACCAGCCGTCATGGGTAAGTTGCCAGGTATCGTTTACCGCACCATAGAAATTAAGTCAGGAGAAGATTAAGTCAGGACACCCATTATTCTTTTAGCTAAATATAAGGCTGTCTTAGTTTTTGGTTGGTTTTTGTATCCACCGTGTTTAAGCGACCTGTCTGCCAATACCGATGCATTTGAAAATGCCCCTTTCAATAGCAATGCAATTTCCCGAAAGCAGTTTATGGAAAGTATTGGGACTGTCTATTGAAGAGCCAGTGTCTCCTGAGGGAGCTACATTTAACATGGCTTGAATATCAGGCCGAAAATCCACTTATCACGCTACCCGATTTTTCGGGTCTTCTCTGTTCCCTAAATGGTCAATACCTGGCCTACTTTGAGAACTTTGCCGGTGTTGTTAACCTGGCGCAGTTTTTTCACGCTGGTGCCGAAACGATTGGCGATATCCCAAAATGTGTCGCCGCGACTTACCCGGTAGGTGATTGCGTCTTTGGCAGCCAGCCGGGTTGAGACGTTTGCCGCATCGGGTATGAGCAGCGTCTGGCCGACGTTAATCCGGTTGCCCTGCAGCTTATTGGCGGTGCGCAAATCAGCAACGCTGACGCCGGTTTTGGCGGCAATTTCCCACAGTGAATCGCCCTTGCGAACGATATAGTCCTGGTGGCTTGCAGGGCCGGATGACACAGCAACTTCCCGCGTCGGCTTGAGCCGAAGCTGTGGGTAGTCGGCTGGCGGAATTTTGCCTGCATCGCCGCCACCCGGGTTTCATACTGCCTGGCGTACACGGCAACGTGGTAGTGTGCAGGGCGGCGTTCACGAGTAACGTCCAGAACCCGCTCCTTTTCCAGGGAAAGCAGGGTGTTTTCAAGCCAGGATCGACACTTCCCTTTGGCAGGAATTCTCAGGTCAACGGCCATGCCCGTGGGATGCACAGAGAGGGCGACGGCATTGGCGGGCTGGGTGTTGACGGGGCGCAACAGGCTGGTAACAATAAGCTTCTCGCCGCAAGCAGCGTGGTATTGCTGACTGAGCCGATCAAGGAATAGCCGGGTTTCTGAAACCGCATAGGGATAAGACACGTCGTGCAATTCCAGATACTGGCCAGGACTCACCTTGTGCAGTTCTCCGGATTCAACGTTCGGTGCTACTTCACTCGCTGTTTTGATGAAGTTGAAGCCATAAGATTGGGCCAACCGGTATTGCTTTTCGACAGAAGTGGGGGAGCCCTTCAGGGTTTGTGCCTGGGCCGGGTTTGCAGTAAGCGACAAGACTGCGAATACGCAGGTAATTATCAGGTTTTTCAGACCGGGTCCCTCCGTAAAGGCTTATTCCAGTTTATTAGTGGCAGGCGGTTTCAATACGCCAGCGCAATAGTTTTAGTGAATATTCTCGCGAATTGTTCGAATTGTCCAGTAGTATGTTGAATTAAATGGTAATAATTCTAAAGGAAAAAAGTCAGGACACCCACATCAAATCAAGTTGACAGATTCTTTCCAGTAGACGCAGGGATTCCCGATCGTTTGAATTGCAGTTGAATGTTTTGTGAGTCAAAGCAAAGTGATACGAACCAGTACCCGCATCATGCGATACCCGATGCATGCAGGTTTTTGTCAATTTAGCTTTAATGCCTCCCGTACTCCGAGTTAAGCTGACTGCATGAAAAGAATCATTTGGCTTTCTCTGTGGCTGTTGCTTGCCACGATCACTACACAAGCCTTCGGTGTCGTCGAAAATCTCCAGATCAAGTCGATCGAACCGGTGGCGGAGGGACGCAGTTTCGGACGGGTTGGTCCCTATGAGAAGGTGGTGGGAAGGCTTACCTTGAGCCTGGATCCGGCGACAGAGCAGATCGTCGATCTTGATCGGGCGCCCAGGGACAGCGATGGGCGGGTCCGCTTCGAGGCCGATCTCTACCTCCTGCGTCCGGTCCACCCGGAACGGGGTAGGGGTACGTTATTTCTCGAGATTCCCAACCGGGGTGGCAAGGCGATCGTCCGCTATTTCAACCGCGGTGCGACCCGCACCTTCGATCCGGTCACCAGCGAGTCGGTGGGAGACGGCTTCCTGTTCGAGGAAGGCTATACGCTCGCCTGGATAGGCTGGCAATTCGACGTTCCCGATCAGGATGACCTGATGCGGGTCGATGTCGTGCCCGCGACGGCGGGCGGCGAGGTCGAAGGGCTTGTGAGGGCCGATCACGTTTTCGAGGAAGCAACCGACCTCTTCGAGCTTGGCCATGTCGGACATCGTGCCTACTTGCCGGTGGCGGGGGGCGACGAACGTGATCGACTCACCTCTCGCAGTTCCCGGCTCGGCCCGAGGACGCTGATCCCCAGGGAGAACTGGAGCTTTCGCTACCCGAACACGGAGACTGGCGAGGGCTTAGCCGTGCGCCTTGAGAGCGGCTTCGAGAAGGGCAAGATCTACGAACTGGTTTACGTCTCGGATGACCCGGTGGTGGTCGGGGTTGGCCTCGCCGCCCTGCGCGACGGCGCCGCGTGGTTGCGCGACAGCGAACACAGCCCGGTAGCGGTTGAGCGGGTGATCGCCATGGGCATTTCCCAGACGGGACGATTACTGCGGCACTTCCTCTACCAGGGCTTCAACCACGTCCCGGGTGGCGGAATGGCCTTCGATGGCGTGATCTCCCACACTGCAGGTGGCGGCCGGGGCAGCTTTAACCATCGCTTCGCGCAACCCTCTCGCGATGCCCATCGCTTCCGCGCCTTCCTCTACCCCACGGATGTCTATCCGTTCTCCGACCTCCCCCAGAGGGATCCCGAGACGGGCCTCGAAGAAGGTCTGCTGGACCGCCTTCGACGAGACGGCGCCGTGCCGAAAATATTCTTCACCAATACGGGCTACGAGTACTGGGGACGCAACGCGGCCCTGATTCACACCTCTTTGGATGGTAGCCGGGACGTCGAGCCTGGGCCCGAAGTGCGCAGCTACCATTTCGCTTCCGCCCAGCATTTCGTGGGATCTTTTCCTCCCCATCCCGAGGGTACCCGTTATCCGGAAAATCCCGTGGATTTCCTGTGGAGTCTGCGGGCGCTGCTCATCGCGATGGACAGCTGGATCACCGATGGTGTGGCGCCGCCCCCGAGCCAGATTCCGAAAATTGCCAACGCTTCGCTCGTCACCCTCGAGGACTACCGCTTCCCCGGGATTCCGGGCGTCGAGGTCCCGCACATCGCCCACAATACCTGGCGCCTTGACTTCGGCCCGCGGTTCCGAAGCGAGGGCATCGTCGACGATCAGCCGCCCCGGGTGGGTGCGCCCTTCCCGGTGCTGGTTCCGCAGGCCGACGCTGATGGCAACGAGTTGGGGGGGATCCGGCTTCCCCAGGTCGAGGTGCCCCTTGCGACTTACACACCCTGGAACTTCCGCAGCAAAGAGATCGGAGCGCCGCAAGAGCTGGCCAACTTCCGCGGCGCCTACCTGCCTTTCGCTGTGACGGAGGCGGAGCGCCGCCGATCGGGAGATCCGCGTCCTTCTGTCGAGGCGCGATACGCCAGCCGGGACGAATACCTGGGCCGTTACGCGCGAGCGGCGATGGACCTGGCGAAGGAACGTTTCCTCCTGCCGCGGGATCTGTCGGGCATGCTGACACAGGCCGAGGAATTCTGGCATCTCGCAGTGATGGGATCAGAGTAAGGTCAAGGTTTTGTGGCCTGTGGCCTCATTGCATAAGTTACGCATTAAATGTATCCGGCCCATTGCTGTCCCACTTAGTTGAATGAAAAAGGCCTGAAACTCGTTGTTTTTGTTACAATGTGTTTACCACTAAACCATTGAAAACAAGAGGAGAATCAGGCCTTGTCTTACAATAATAGCGTACTTTCCCAATTACTGAAATTACTTCCGAGACATGAATTTGAAAGACTGGCAAATCGTCATGACGGCAAGCGTCGCAGCGATGCCCTGTCACGCTGGTCGCAGTTTGTAGCACTGACCATTGGCCAGCTGGGTGGCCGCCGATCGCTGCGCGACATCGAATCAACCATCCACTCTCAAGGACGACATCGGTACCACCTGGGCAGTCAGAGCATCAGTCGTTCAGGCTTAAGCCGGGCCAACGAGCAGTTGGATTATCGGTTCTTCGAAGGCTTGTTCCAAAGCCTGTATCAACGTTGTACACACAACCAGCGCAGCCATGGGTTCCGCTTCAAGAACAAGTTATTCTCGTTGGATGCTTCACTGATCGATGTGTCGATGAAAGTGTTTCCATGGGCCAACTTTAATCGCAAGAAGTCAGCTTTCAAATTGCACCTGGGGCTGGATCATGACGGACTGATACCCGCCTTTGCCAGTGTCACTCGCAGCAAGGTATCGGATATGGCGCAAGCCCGGTTGCTGGCGCTGCCACGTGATAGCGTGGTGGTTTTCGATAAAGGTTATAACAGCTATGGCTGGCATAACAGTCTGACTGAAAAGGGTATTTTCTTTGTCACCCGTATTCGTGGTAACGCTCAATACCGTGTGCTCAAACGGCAACCGGTGAGCCAAGGCAGCGGTGTCAGCAGTGATCAGACCATCGAATACACCTCGCTGCGCAAGGACATCCAGGCGCTCAAGCCGATTCGTCGGGTCGGTTATCGCGACCAGCTAACTGGCAAGCACTATGTATTCATTACCAACCAGTTCAACTGGTCAGCCAGGACCATTGCCGATATCTACAAGCAGCGCTGGCAGGTTGAGCTGTTCTTCAAATGGATCAAACAGAACCTCAAAATCAAGGCATTCCTGGGCACCAGTGAGAATGCAGTGATGACCCAAATAATGGCTGCCTTGTGTGTGTACTTGTTGCTGGCCTACCTGAAATTCCAATCGAAGATCAGCAAATCGCTACAGCAAATAATACGCCTGCTGCAACTGAATCTGTTTGCCAGGCGGTCCCTGCTTGAACTCTTGGAACCGCCTGATCAGGGTGGGCTACCACCGCCACAGCTAACATTCAGCATGGTGCGAAATTAAGTGGGACAGCAGTGTATCCGGCCCATTTTACTTGCCCGCTGGAGGTCTCAGTTTACCGGCTGTTATTGGTGAGCAGCAGTGATTCCAGTTCAAACACGTGCGGGTCCATGTCACCGAGGTCACGCAGGGCCTCGGCCAGTTGCAGGACATAGTCGCGATTGCTTCCACTGGGGCCTTGAGAGCCCGCTATGTGTGCTGCAATTTCCCGGGTTGGCGCGGCCCCAAGGTAAGCGGGGTTGTGCTCATCGGCCACGTAGAAAACCCCTGAGACCTTTTGCTGCCCGTTCAACAGCGATATATCAGTCTCAACACGCCGGTATCCGTTTTTCTCCCGGTGGTCCAGGTGGTCAAAAACGGTTTGGTCAACCAGGTAGGCAACACCTTTGCACACCACCTTTTCAGTCGGCACCAGGGTAACCACCCGGCCCGGTCGCTCAGGGGTGCCCCGGTGATCGTGTGAGCCCTGCCAGAAGCGGCGTTGCCAGCCGCTAACGCTGGCCTGCTCGCTGCGCAAATAGGGAAAGTCCACCTTGTAAATGAGCGAGCCGTAACCAAACAGCCAGGTGGGTTTTACTTCTGGGTTATTCATATTCGCTAAACGGCAATTTTTGGCTAATCGCTTCCAACACGAAAACTTGGGTTCAGAGTAAAGGGACAGAGTAAACACAAATCGGTTGTTGTTCACGCAGCAAGTTCACTCTGTCCCTTTACTCCGAGCCTATTCATTCAGCGTCTGTCGCAAAAATCTGTCGCTACGTGTTAAGTACGGTTCCATGAATCCCCCTAATTCGACCTTACCCGACTGTGAAGATTGCAGCTACGGTGGGCAAAGAAGCCAGTTTCGCATTGTATGCAGGTGTCGCTGCCAGGGACAATGAACAGGATAAGCTGGGAAGAGAAGAGTCAGGACACCCATAGAGAAGAGTCAGGACACCCATAACTTTTCGCACTCTGACTTTCACCTTGAAAAAGAGAAGGGTATCCTGATTTTTGTCGCTGGTGGCGACCCAAGCCAATCTAGTGGATAGGTGTTTCCTAGATATGGTTGTTTACTATACTATGCTCCAAACCCGGCACAATCCAACGCAGCGGCTTGCCGCCATCCGTCGGCTGAAGTGAGCAAGATCGCCATCCCAGGAGGTTACATGGCCCGCAACGTTTCATTTTTCGCGATCTTCATCACCTGTACCCTGCTGTCGATACCGGCCCTGGGCGACAGTGCCGGCGCCGACCTTCGCGTCGATCCAGAACAGATCGAACAGCACATCATGGAACTCTCGGCTTTCGGCAGGAACCCGGAGGGTGGCGTCAGCCGTGTCGCATTCAGTCAGGCCGACCTTGACGGGCGCGAGTACATCAGCGGCCTGATGGTCCAGGCGGGTCTGCAGGTGACGGTCGACGCGGCAGGAAACCTCATCGGATTCAGGGAAGGGAGCGAGCAATTGCCACCGATCATGCTCGGTTCCCACATCGACTCGGTACCCGGAGGTGGCAATTACGATGGCGACGTGGGCGTGATTGGCGCCATCGAGGCGGCCAGGGTCCTGCACGACAACGGGTTTGGCCTGCGTCATCCGCTGGAGGTGGTGGTGTTCACGGACGAGGAAGGCGGGCTCACCGGCAGCCGCGCCATGAGTGGCCAGCTCGGCACCGAGGCCCTGCAGGAAGTCAGCCACATCGGCCTGACCACCGGCGAGGGCATCCGCCGCATTGGCGGCGACCCCTCGCGGCTGGCCGAAGCCAAGCGTTCCCCCCGTGACATTGCCGCCTATCTCGAGCTGCACATCGAGCAGGGTGCGGTGCTGGATGACGAGGGGCTGGATATCGGCATCGTCACCGGAATCGTCGGAATCAAATGGTGGGACGTCATCATAACGGGTACGGCAAACCATGCCGGCACCACGCCCATGGACAAGCGTCATGACGCCCTGCTGGCCGCTGCGGAATTGATCCAGGCGGTCAATCGCGTGATCCGGCAGACACCGGGAAACCAAGTGGGCACGGTAGGCAGGATAGAGGCTGAGCCCGGTGCGCCCAATGTGATCCCCGGCAGGGTCGTGATGAGCCTGGAAATCCGTGATCTGTCCGACGAAGTGATCGATTCAATGTATCGGCATATCGCGCGGGAGGCCGCGACGATCTCGGAAAGGGACGGCGTCAACATATCCTTCCGGCCGATTCCCTTCGATGCCGTTCCGGCGCCGACCGATGACCGGGTCCGGCGCCTGATCGGCGAAGCAGTCGAGCGCCTGGGCCTGAGCGGCCGGGAAATGCCAAGCGGCGCGGGTCACGATGCCCAGGATATCGCCCGTATTGCTCCGGTCGGGATGATCTTCGTTCCCAGTGTCGGCGGTGTCAGTCATTCACCGAAGGAATTCACGAAGCCCGGCGACATGGCAAACGGTGCGAACGTACTGCTGCAGGCCTTGTTGTCGATCGACGCGGGCGGGCTCGGGCAATGACATGAATCCCGCGACTGGAGTCGCCGGGTAAGGCCCGGTCCCCGCTAGTAATTTCCTGGCATCCGTCCGCAGGCTCTCCCAACCCAGCAGAAAATCCAACCAAAAGTCGGGATACCCATAACCAAAAGTCGAAAAGTCGGGACACCCAAAACTTCTCGCACTCTGGCTTTCACCTCGAAAAAAGTGGGTGTCCTGATTTTCTCCTCCTGATTTTCTGGTTATCCTGTCTTTTTCATCTATTGCACCGGTACCAGCGGCATGTTGGCGTTGAGATTGGCGATTATCCACAGCGAGCCGGTGATGATGAGAAAAACGATCAGCAGCCCGAACGCAAGGGCCAGAATGTTGTTCGTATTGTCGGGTCCGCTGCCCAGATGCAGAAAGAACACGAGATGAACGCCGATCTGCGCGATGGCGAGCACAACCAGCCCGACCGTTACACCCGGGGGCCAGAGCAAATGGGTCTGCGAGACGACGAAAGAGGCGATCGTGGCCAGGATCGCCAGCACCAGCCCCACCGTGTAGGTCAGAACACCCGCGCTGGACTCGCGTTCTTCGACACCCGGCGTTCGATCCGTGAATTGGCGGTCGTCAGTGTCCATCATGTGCTTCCCATGAGGTAAACCAGCGTCAACACCCCGATCCAGACGATGTCGAGCGCGTGCCAGAACAGGCTGAAGCACAGACAGGCGCCGCAGCACGGCGTGGCGCAGATCCCTTGACGACCACCTGCGCGACCAAATAAATGAGCCAGAGCAGGCCAGTGGTCACATGGGCGCCGTGCATGCCGACCAGGGTGAAGAAAGCCGACAGAAAGGCGCTGCGCGATGGGGCCGGCCCCCTGGCTGACCATGCCGGCGAATTCCGAGACCTCGATGAAGAGAAATGCCGCGCCGAGCGCGAAGGTGAGTGCCGCGAAGATCAGGAAACGTCTCGGCTTCCGCCATTCGACGGCCAGCGCGCCCAGCCCGCACGGTGTAGCTCGAGAGCAACAGGCAGAAGGTCTCGATGAACACATTGCTGAGATCGAACAGCTCGCGCCCGGTCGGTCCGCCGGCGGTGTTGCCCGACAGGACCGCATAGGCGGCAAACAGTCCCGAAAACATCACGATGTCGCTCAGGATGAAGAGCCAGAACCCGTAGGCGACGACGATGCGCATCGGGTGCCGGCCCGGCGCCGTCCGCCCGTTCGAGCTCGGTTGAGACGGCGTTGCTTATGACCGCTGCCATGCACGTCCTCCGGGTCCGGCCGGGCCGTTTCAGTCTGCGCAATTTCGCTGCGCCGGGATTTCATAGTGGCGGTCGTCGCTCCAGCCGAACACCAGCATCGTGGTCGCGATCGCGAGCAGGCCGCGGATCACCATCCACCAGATGTGCCAGATCAGCGCAAACCCCGTGACCACCATGAAGAACGAAATGATGAAACCGATCGGGCTGTTGCGCGGCATTTCGATCGATTGATATTCCGCCGGCTCTGCCGGACCCGGCTCCTGCTCCTTCATCTCCCAGAAGGCGTCGATCGCTTCGACCCTGGGCAGCATCTGCGAAGTTGTAGGCCGGCGGCGGCGACGAGGTCGACCATTCCAGGGTGCGGCCGTTCCACGGATCGCCGCTCGGGTCGCGGCGGCGCTCGCGCGTGCGGATGCTGACATAGAGCTGTGCGATCTGGCACAGGATGCCGCAGAAAATGACCATGGCGCCGGCCTCGGCGACCAGCAGCAGCGGCTGCCAGGCGGGGTCGGGAATATGCTGCAGGCGCCGGGTCATGCCCAGCATGCCCAGCGATGTAAAGCGGCGTGAACGCGAGGTAGAAGCCGATGAGCCAGCACCAGAAGCTGGCCTTGCCCCACCGCTCGTCGAGCGTGAAGCCGAATGCCTTCGGGAACCAGTAATTGTAGCCGGCGATCGAGCCGAACACGACGCCGCCGATGATGACGTTGTGGAAGTGGGCCACCAGGAACACGCTGTTGTGCAGCACGAAATCGACCGGCGGAACGGCCAGCAGAACCCCCGTCAGGCCGCCGATCACGAAGGTGACGATAAAGCCGACGGTAAACAGCATGGGCGTGCTGAACACGATGCGGCCGCGGAACATGGTGAACAGCCAGTTGAAGACTTTCACGCCGGTCGGGACCGCGATGATCGTCGACATGATGCCGAAAAAGGCGTTGACGTCGGCGCCGGCCCCCATCGTGAAGAAGTGGTGCAGCCAGACCATGAAAGAGAGGACGCAGATCCCCATGGTCGCCAGCACCATCGAGCGGTAACTGAACAGCGCCTTGCCGGAAAAGGTCGCGACGACTTCGGAGAAGACACCGAACACCGGCAGGATAAGGATGTAGACCTCCGGGTGGCCCCACGCCCAGAACAGGTTCACGTACATCATCTGGTTGCCGCCCGCGTCATTGGTAAAAAAATGCATGCCGAGATAGCGGTCGAGCAGCAGCATCACGAACGTCGACGGTCAGGATCGGAAACGCGGCGACGATCAGCAGGTTGACGGCCAGCGCGGTCCAGCAGAACACCGGCATGCGAAAAAGCGTCATGCCGGGCGCGCGCAATTTCAGGATCGTGGTCACGAAATTGACGCCGGTCAGCAAGGTGCCAATGCCCGAGATCTGCAACGACCAGAGGTAATAATCGACACCGACGCCGGGCGAAAACGCGAGTTCGGACAGGGGCGGATAGCCCATCCAGCCGGTGCGCGCGAAATGGCCGATCACGAGGGACAGGTTGATCAGCAGCGCCCCCGCCGCGGTGAGCCAGAAGCTGATCGAGTTGAGCACGGGAAAGGCGACATCGCGCACGCCGATCTGCAGCGGCACGGCAAAGTTCATCAGACCGATCACGAAGCGGCATCGCCACAAAAAAGATCATGATCGTGCCGTGCGCGGTAAACACCTGGTCGTAGTGCTCCGGGGGCAGGTAACCCTGCGCCGCGCCGACCGCGATCGCCTGCTGCGTGCGCATCATGATGGCGTCGGAAAAGCCGCGCAGCAGCATGATCGAGCCCGAGGACCACGTACATGACGCCGATGCGCTTGTGATCGACGCTGGTCAGCCACTCGCGCCACAGATACGACCACCATCCCTTGACGGTGACGACGCCAGCACGACGAGAATGACGGCCAGCCACCGCTCCCATGGCGATCAGTCGGCAGCGGTTCGTTGAACGGGATGGCCGCCCAGCTCAGCTTTCCCAGCATCTCAGCCTCCGCCCGGCCGCACGGCATGGGCAGTCGGCCGCGCCGAACGGCGTCGCCCGCGGGCACTGTCGGGTGTGCTCGACGATGCGTTCGAAACAGTTTGGCGCGACCGAGCGATAAGTCGGTCGGCGGCACGGCCTTGCTGGGCTTTGCCAAGTGCGTCGTAGCCGGCCGCGTCGAGCGCAGGCCCGGGCGCCGCGCGCCTGCGCGACCCAGGCGGGGAAATCCGCCGCGCGGCACCGCCTTGACGATGAACCGCATCTCGGAAAAGCCGTCGCCGCTGTAATTCGCCGAAAACCCGGGAAATTCGCCCGGCTCGATCCGCAAGCAGGTTGAGGTGCGTGGTCATGCCGCCCATCGCGTAGATCTGGCTGCCGATCTGCGGCACGAAGAACGAATTCATGACCGTCGCCGAGGTGAGCCGGAATTGATCGGCGTTCCGGCCGGAATGACAAGCTCATTGACCGCGGCGATGCCCTGTTCGGGATAAATGAACAGCCACTTCCAGTCGAGCGCCACGACATCCACCCGCAGCGGCGCTGGCGTTTGCCGGGATCGGCGCCTGCGGATCCAGCTGGTGCGAGCCGATCCAGATGACGCCGCCCAAGCAGGATCACGATCAGCGTCGGGATCGACCAGACGACGAACTCGATGCGCCCTTCATAGGCCAGGTCGGGCGCGGCGCGGCGCGCGGATTGGACGGCGCGGTACCACCAGGCAAACGCCAGGGTCGCGACGATCACCGGGCACCACGACGACGAGCATGATCGCCGTGGCGTTGATCAGCAAAAGCCGCTCCGCCTCCGCGATCGGCCCCTGCGGATCGAACACGCCGGCCGGACTGCAGGAAGCGAGGGGCATTGCGGCGCATGCGACCGCCAGCATACCAAACCGGACTGGCGGCCAGCCCTTACCCAGCGGATCGGTGCTTCTGAATGTCGATCGTGGGCTTCCAGGACGCTCAAGCCTGGAAATCGACCTGCTGTGTTCGATCTGCATCACTTGGGAGTTATGCCCCGTTCCAGAGCACCTTCTGGCCTCTCCCGCCGGCGCGGAAAACAAGGCGGACAAGGGCGACCAACACAGCCGTGCGGCTGCCCGTGCTGGGCAATTCCGGCACAAATGGCGAGTGATGATGGCTGTTGTCCCCGAAAAGCTTCTGTGCGTGTAGTCGGGGGAAGGCGGCGCAGTTTCCGAGACCAACGGCGAAACCTGCCTCGGCGGGCGCCGTGAGTGTATCGGTGAATTGGAGAGTGTCCATTTTCAGGGCTCGGCTTCTCCTCTGTGGCTAGTGGCTGGTGTCTTTCGCCGATTTCCGGCTACGGTCGGCGCCCGGGTGGGACGCAACGGGACAGTCCGGTCAGAACGGCTAGCGGTCCGGTGCGATCGATCGCCAAGCTTTGGTCATGTTGCGAGGATGAGCTCCGGATAAAACCGCATGTATTGAGGATTATATGTAAAACAACCAGACTTTTCATGTGATCCTCAACCTTTGGGCCTCCCCTAATCCTCCCCAAACCGGCTTTGTTGCAATTCCGGTCAGTTATATTGCCGGATTCCACCGAGGGCTCGCAGAAAAGTCAGGAAAAGTCAGGAGAAAATTCAGGACACCCACATCTACAGCGAGAAGTCGTGGGTATCCCGACTTTTTTAGCTAGCAAGAAGTTGTGGGTGTCCTGACTCTTGCTGCTGACGCTTGCTGGCAATTAATGACGTTGCGGAACTAATCGCAATTATTCACTTTCTCATTCAGGGACAGAGGGGTCGCCGCAATGCCCAACTTCAAGGAACCATCAAGATCATGAAAACAAACCATCAAAGCAACACGACCATCGATGAAATCGCTGACAATATTTACCGGATCAGCACGCCGGTGCCGCCAGAGGCCATACCGGGCGGTTTTACTTTTAACCAATACCTGGTCGTGGATGAGCAGCCCATGGTCTACCATACGGGTCCGCGTAAGATGTTTCCTTTTACCAGCGAAGCCATCAGCGCGATCATTCCTGTCAACACGCTGCGTTATATCGGGTTTTCTCATTATGAGGCTGACGAATGTGGCGCCCTCAATAATTTTCTGGAGGCCGCACCGGGCGCCGAGCCACTTTGCAGCACAATTGCAAAAATGGTCAGCGTAGATGACATTGCTATACGGCCAGCCCGCGCGCTGGCGGACGGTGAACAGCTTTCGCTGGGTGAAAAAGTCATCCAGTGGATAGATACACCTCATTTTCCCCATGGCTGGGAGTGCGGCCACCTTTTCGAGACGACAACAAAGACTCTATTCTGCGGTGATCTATTCACCCAGGGGGCTGATAAGCACGAACCCTTGTCTGAAAGAGATATCCTCGATTCCAGCGAGGAAATGCGTGGCGCACTGGACTACTATTCCCATACCAGGCACTCACATGAACTGGCGGATAAGCTCGCGATGACTTCACCCAGGCTCCTCGCCTGTATGCACGGGTCTGCCTGGCAAGGGGATGGTGCATTGCTTCTGCGAAAACTGGCGAACCGCCTGGTGGTTTAAAGCGGCTTCATGCAGGCGCCGGATGAGGATAGAGAAACGTCAGGACATCCCCGGTTCTCTGTCCGGGTGTCCTTGATTTTGGCTCGCTTTCGGCTGCTCGTTTCTGGCAGATTACAACTCCCGCGCGCAATTGGGATAAAATCGTGAACAACCGCACCATCCAAAAGAAAAGTTTTTACTCTGACCCCAGTTATTACTCAACTGAAATAGCGCCGGTTGCACATACTTTTATTATTTGCAGAATTTTTGACTCGAGACGGGTGAAGAAATAGAAGAAGAAATAGTAAGAAATAGAAGACACCCACATCTTAGAGATTGACCTACTAACAACCAGGCAAAGGAGAAGAGTAGTTGGAGGGGGAAGAGTGGTGGGTGTCTCAGTTCTCACTCCGCTCTCCGGCCGAAAGGGAAGCCCTGGTGAATATCTTCCCGCCGAGGATAACGCGGGTTATGCTGTTATATGCGCTCACGTCTTCCAGCGGATTGGCCTCCAGTAGCAGTAGGTCCGCACGTTTGCCAGCCTCGATGGTGCCGATTTCCGTATCCAGATGAAAGGCTCTGGCGTTGCCAATTGTGAGCGACTCGAACAGGGTCCTCAGCGGTACCCCTGCACGTCTCCAGGCCTGCATTTCCCAGTAGCCGGCGAGGCCGGGCGGTGAGGCCCAACCGAATCCGCCCACCGCCGTATCGGTACCGAACAACAGCCTGGCGCCATCTGCATCCATGCGACCGATCAGTCTCTCGTAGCGGGACACATAGCCTGACAATAGCGAGGGAAAGTCCTCGACCGTCTTGTCTTTGCCCAGTTCGGAACCAAATCGGGCAATAAAATCCTCCCGCTGTCTTTGTCCTTCGGTTCGCAGGTATGTCATGTATGCTGGCGGGACAACATGCGCCCACTCCGGATCGCTAAGCACGGTTGGATCGAACAATGATGCAGTATTGCGAATGGTGCTAAACGTGGGCTGCAAACCCGTGCCGCTTCTTGCGACCTGCCGGGCGATATCTGCAGACTCCGACGAGGGCTCAGGCGCGTCAAAGGGCTGATCCGGCCACTCCCACATTCCATGGGCCAGGATATCCACGCCGGCCTCGAGGGCAAAGCGATGGCCATTCGGCGTGGTTGCATGCAGTATCACCGGCATGTTGTAAGCGTGGGCGGCGGCCACCACATCCCGCACGATCTCGACAGAAGGAAGACGGAAGTCGGGCGCTCCACCGGGCCACCACCGGGCCTCTTCATAATAGAGCTTCACGCAGCGGCCACCGTGTTCCCGCACATATTCGACCACGGCCTGTGTTGTCCGCCGCCATGCTGATCCTTGCGCTGCAACGGTTTGCCCGCAAAGTCGGCGTATCCCCGCGGGAGGTGTCTGCAGCCATCAACGACCACCGGAATTACAACTACAATCAGTGGCTGAATAACTACAGGATCAAAGCGGCGCAGCGGCAATTGCGTGAGAATCCCGGGCAAAGCATCACCGAGGTGATGTATGCATCGGGGTTTCAGAATAAATCGACCTTCAACGCGGCGTTTTTGGCTTGCTGTGGCGAAAGCCCAAGCGCCTGGAGAAACCATCTCGACGATGGCGCTGAAACGAAATAGGTATCAGGTCTGATTGCTTAACATAAAGGAGAACACCAAGCCATGCCGTCAACTGAACCAAAACGCTGCTGGTGGTGCGGAGACGACCCCTTGTACCAGGCGGGTGTGCCGGTGCACGACGGTCGCGGGAATCTGGCGAATCAACATGCGCTCGTCAAATCGCCGGGCGCGCAGCATGTCGACATAGAATTGGCGTAGACGTTTTGTTTCGATGTCAGGCAGCAATTGCTCACCCACACTGCCGTCATGCGCGAGGATGCGCAGCGCTTCGACGGAAAATTCGGGCTTGATTTTAAGCTTCGGGATAAGACCCTCCAGTAACCAGCATGAGTGCAGGTACTCAATGCAAGAACCAGGCCGCCATAATGTAGCGCAGTCTGGCCATGAGTCACGCGCTTTCACGTCATTACCCTCAACCGTCACCAATTGTAAAAAATGCCATTTTGATGGCATTTTTTACATTCTTTGCAGCATGAAATCGTGATCCGCTATCGAGCGCCTGATCAAAGCGATTCATCTGCGTGGTTTCTGACACCAAAACCAGCTTGTCAAAAGTACGTGAACTTTGAACAAGCCCCGATCCTGCCGGGATCGTATCCCGCCATTGGATTAGTTGCAGACCGTCCGGGGTACTGAATCAGGCAGCCAGACGCTGCCTGTTCTGGGCTTCCTCGAAATCAATGTCCGGCCCGACCGGCACGATCCCGGTCGGATTGATCGTTTTGTGGCTGACGTAGTAATGCGGTTTGATATGGTCCATGCGAACGGTGTCTGCGATACCCGGATGCTGGTATAGGTCGCAAACGTAAGGCCACAGGTGGGGATAGTCCACGATACGCCGCTCGTTGCATTTGAAATGCCCGAAATAAACGGGGTCAAACCGAACCAGCGTGGGAAACAGGCGCCAGTCCGCCTCGGTGGGCTCGTCTCCTGTAGGAAACGCTGAGGGGCCAGGCGTTTGTCCAGCCAGTCCAGAGATTCAAATAAAGGATCAACGGCTTCTTCATAGGCCTGCTGCGTGGTGGCAAACCCAGCCTTGTAGACGCCGTTATTGACCGTTTCATAAATGCGGTCGATTCAGCGCATCGATCTCTTCTTTCAGTTTTCCGGATAGTAATCACCTTCGGCTGCACCGACGTCATCGAAAGCGGAATTGAACATACGGATGATATCAGCGGATTCATTGCTGACGATCGTGTTGTTCTGCTTGTCCCAGAGAATCGGCACCGACGCACTGCCGGTGTAATCGGGATCAGCGGCTTGATAGATCTGGTAAACGTAGTCCGCTTGGCACACCGGTTCTGCAAATAGTTCGTCCTGCCCGCCGATGAAGATCCAGCCGTGATCGCCCATATGCCAGTGCGTCACCGACAGCGAAATCTGGCTCTCCAGTTTTTTCAGCGACACGAAAGATAAGGGTTCGCTGCGACCATGGGCACGCGTATGAGACATACAGATGGTAACGGCCCGGTTCCGCTTTGAACCCGGACTCGCCGGAGGGGCCGGCTTTTCCATCCGCTGTTATCCAATTACGAAATTTCGATTCTTTACGTTCAAATCGGCCACCCGTGGACTCGGTGTCATACCACTGGTCACGCCATTTTCCATTGACCAAAAATCCCATTTAGCAACTCCTATAGAACCTATTAATAAAAATTGTTTCCTGCTCTCCCGCCGAACGCCAACATGGCGTATACAGTTCTGCCCGATGCTCATGGAGGTGGTTGTTTATACATGAGACATAGAGTCCTACTGTTGATTAACCGGCCAGTGCGTTACTAATTTCCATACCTGGGTAGATGCAAGCATCATGCCGGTGGCTTGCCGCTCCCCGTGGTGCTCAGGCAGCCGGCAACACGACTCGTTGGCGGAATCAGCCCAGGCACTATCAAAGTCGGTTGCGGTTTATGTGCGCCACCGGCCCGAGACGACCCTGCTTTACCAGGTCGTTCATGAGTACTGGCCTGAGTTTCAGGCCGAGCTGGCCAGCCATGGCAAGCAATTACCTGCATACGTCACCAAAGAATTCGATGCGTATCTGAAGTGCGGAAGACTCGAACATGGCTTTCTCAGGGTTCGGTGTGAGGCTTGCCATGACGAGAAACTCGTGGCTTTTAGTTGTAAGAAGCGTGGTTTCTGCCCCAGTTGTGGAGCACGACGGATGGCGGACAGCGCTGCTCTGCTGGTTGATGAAATCCTGCCTTATCAACCCATGCGCCAATGGGTGCTTAGTTTTCCGTTCCCGCTGCGTTTTCTGTTTGCCAGTAAACCAGCCGTCATGGGTAAAGTGCTAGGTATCGTTTACCGCACCATCGCTACGCACCTGGCGCACAAAGGCGGCTTTGCAAAGCCCATGGCGCAGACTGGCGCCGTGACTCTGATCCAGCGCTTCGGCAGTGCTTTGAACCTCAATATACCCCATTTTTCACTACCACATGCTGTTTCTGGATGGCGTTTACATTGAGGACAAATATGGAACTTCACGGTTTCGTCGGGTTAAAGCCCCAACCAGTGATGAACTATCCAGGTTAACGCATACCATCGCCCACCGTGTCGGCCGTTACCTTGAGCGCAGGGGTTTGCTGGAACGTGACGCCAGCAATACCTATCTCACCCTGGGGGCCTTGTCCGCCCCGTGTCATTGGCGGGGGACAGTTTACTTAATTCCCGAAGTTTTAAGCAGTTTTCTCCGGAAAATTAAGTTTCCTCTGATATTCATTTAAGTAAACTGTCCCCTGATAAGCCTGATAACCTGATTGGAGGGGATGGGTGACCAGCAGCGGTCACCCGGTTTCAGCCGCCTGAAATTGCACCAACTATCATGAACGGTTTGCTGCCCGAGGTAATGGCTTCGGGCAGCGGCGTGTCCGGGTCCTGGTGAGTCAGGTCCTGCTCATTGGCATAGAACCGTACCTTGGGCCGGCGCTTGAAGGTGACATGCTCCCGTACGGTTCCGCGCAGCATGGGAAAGCGTTGCTCCAGCGCATCCAGGACTGCGCGGGTGCTAACCGGAGGCACAACCTGCAACAGGATTTCACCCTCCACCGCAGCCAGGGTGCGCAGATGGTACGGCATGATCAGCCGCACCCCACAGGTAGTTGGGCTGATGCCCACGCTCATGGCAACATCTGGACTTCAACCGACAGCACAGGTGGCAGGTCATGGACGATGGCCTGCCAGTGGTCGCCGCTGTCGCTGGAGACATAAACCTGGCCCCCGGTGGTGCCAAAATAAATACCGCAGGAATCAAAGCTGTCGGTTGCCATGGCATCGCGCAGGATATTCACATAACAATTTTCCTGCGGTAAGCCATTGGTCAGCGCCTCCCACTCGCGACCACCGGTGCGGCTGCGGTAAACGCGCAATTTGCCTTGCGGCGGATAGTGCAGTGAATCGCTGGTGATTGGCACCACGTAAATGGTTTCCGGTTCGTGCGCATGCACGGCAATGGGAAAACCGAAATCAGTGGGCAGGTTGCCACTGACTTCATACCAGGAGTCACCCGCATCATCACTGCGCATCACGTCCCAGTGTTTCTGCATGAACAGCACATTCGGATTGTGAGGATGAGCGGCGATGCGGTGCACGCAATGACCCACTTCGGCCTTGGGGTCGGGAATGTACTCGGAGCGCAGGCCCTGGTTGATCGGGGTCCAGCTGGCGCCGCCATCTTCAGTGCGGAAGGCGCCGGCGGCGGAAATCGCCACGAACATGCGATCGGCGTTGTTGGGATCAATGACGATGGTGTGTAGGCACATTCCGCCGGCGCCTGGTGACCAGGGCGGGCCGGTAGGGTGACCGCGTAAAGCGCTGAGTTCCTGCCAGGTCGTGCCACCATCGGTACTTTTGAACAGCGCCGCATCCTCGACACCGGCGTAAACGGTATCCAGCTCGGTCAGCGAAGGCTCAAGGTGCCAGACACGGGCAAATTCCCAGGGATTCTGGCTGCCGTCATACCACTGGTGGGTGGTCAGCGGTTTACCAGTCTCATCGGAAGTGTCGTAGACAAACTTATTGCTCTCACCTTTGGGCATGCCGCTCATTTCATCATACCGCCGGCGCTTCACCCACCGAACCCGGCTGGAACCAGGTTTTGCCGCCATCATCCGAACGCTGGATGATCTGGCCGAACCAGCTACTGTTCTGCGAGGCATAGATCCGGTTGGGGTTCAGCGGCGAGCCTTTCATATGATAGATTTCCCAACCGGCGAACAGCGGACCTTCTACGCTCCAGTTCTCGCGCTTCTCGTCAGAGTTGAGAATGAAACCGCCTTTGCGGGTACCAACCAAAACACGAATTCCGGTCACGATTTCTCTCCTTGTATAGACATAGGAAGTATAGACATAGGAACATGCTTCGTACTTACAGAATCTAACAGCAGTTTGGTGCTGCGTTCAAATACCAATATATTTTGCATAGATTCCGCGCGCCTCGGCGATATCGCCGGTGCCCCTGATGATGGCCCGTCCGTCGACAAACAGGCTGATTTCAAATTCCTTGCCCGCATCCTGCAACCGGACCCGCAGCATGAACTCATTGCGGCTGGTTTCAGCCAGGCCCTGCAATCGATTCTGCAGGGTTAGCAGGTTGATGCCGAGCGGCGCCTGCAGCCGGTAACAATTGCACGGAATCGCGGCCACACAAATGTGAGGCACGGGAGCTGGCCTTGCCTTGCAGGTATTCGAACTGGCGGTGTTTGCAGGTCGGGCAATCAGATTCTTCCCAACTGTCACTGACATCCAGTTGCATGAGCAAATTGCTCCAAAGATCGATATTCAGCAGTTTGGTATTGACCTGCATAAAGTTGCCGGTGAGGATTTTCAGGGCTTCCGCAGCCTGGAAATTGGCGATGATGGAGACTGCCGGGCCGAGTACGCCAATGGTGTCGCAAGTGGGGCTCTCACCGGCAGGCGCCTGTTCAAACAGGCACCGGAAACAGGGCGTGGCGTGGTTGTCACCTGCCAGAGATTCCCACGGCAGATTGCCATCGGGGCTGTGCGGCAATATGGCATAGGCCATGCCGGTGGTACCCACGGCGCCGCCATACATATAAGGCATGCCGGATTTCACCGCGTAATCGTTGGCCAGGTAGCGGGTCTCAAAATTATCCAGTCCATCGATCAGGATGTCGGCGTTTTCCGCCAGAGCGCTGATGTTGCGGTAGTTGATGTCGTCGACCACTGCGGTGACCTGGATCTGCGAATTGATCTGCCCGATCTTGCGTTTGGCGGCTTCGGCCTTGGGCAAGCCGGCAGCGATATCCGCTTCGTCGAACAGCACCTGGCGTTGCAGGTTGGTGAGGTCGATAAAGTCGCGATCGACAATGATCAGATGTCCTACGCCGGCCCGCGCCAGCATGTTGGCGGAAACCGTGCCCAATGCGCCACAACCGAGGATCAGGGCAGTCGAATCCAGCAGTTTCTGCTGGCCATCCGGTCCAAAGCCGGACAACAGCATCTGTCGATGGTAGCGATCAAGCCTGGCAATTTTCCGGTTTGGATTCATCATCGGGTTCACAAAAAGCTAAGAGAGCCACATTTAATCCCCATCCTACAGCACCCGGCCAATAATAATTCAGGACCAATAATAAGTCAGGACAGCCATGACTTTTCGTGTATGAAGATGTGGGTGTCCTGACTTTTCTCTGACTTTTCTTTGCTGGTTCGGCAAAGATCGTCGCACCACGTGAGTTTGCGCCAGAACGTGGTCACGGCATCACTCCGGGAAGTCCATCTTCTTCACCAGCGCCGCGAAGCGCGGGTCGTCGCGCAGGCTGGCGATGGAGGGGTCGTCACGCAGGCGCGCCATGCCGGCATCGTGATGCTCGTAAGCGCGCTCCAGCCATTCGAAGGCCTGGTCGCTTTCGCCTCGCCAGGCGTGAATCGCCGCGATCTGGAAGCCGAAGCCCGCGGCGTACTGGGATTCGAGCGTCTCGAGCGCCTGCTGCGATTCGCGTGCATGGCCCAGCGTGTACTCGGCCACCGCCGTGCCCGCCAACACCCACGGATCCTCCTGGATCAGCCGAAAACGGGTCAGCGCGCTTTCGGCTTTGCCGGCCTTCAACTCGTCGTACCCCAGCAGGTAATTGCCCCAGGTGGCGCCGGGATTGATCCCGATGGCCTGCCGGAACGCCTCGTCCGCGGCGACGGTCTGTCCGTCGGCCTGCAGCAGCCTGCCCAGTCCCTCCCACGCCAGCACGGACAGCGGATCGAGGACGGCGGCCTTGCGGCTCATGGCGATGGCCTGGTCGTGCCGGCCCTCGATGAAGAACAGGCTGGTCGCGTAATACCCCAGCAGGGCGACGTTGCCTGGATCGAGTGCGTAGGCGCGCTCGAAGTCGGCCCGCGATCCCTGCCAGTCCCAGCTCCGGTTGTAGCGCAGCAGTCCGCGGCTGGCGTAGCCCTGGGCCAGCCCCGGCGCCAGGGCGATCGCGCGCTCCGCGGCGGCGAACGCCAGCTTCACGTCCTGCGCCGCCTCGGCCGGACTGTCCCGAGTGTTCGACAGCTCGTCCGTGGCGATGCCAAGTTCGGCCCAGGCGTTGGCGTAGCCCGGATCCATGGCGACGGCCTGGCGCAGCACGCGCACCGCGCGCGCGTGCTCGCCCCGGATTTCCACGTCCTTGCCCAGCAGGTACAGCTGGTACGCATCGGCATTGGCGGTGCGCTGGAGGCCGGACGGCCGCTGCGCCGGCAGCAGTTTGAGCTTGAGCGCAGCCACCACGTCGCCGGCGATCTCGTCCTGCAGCTTGAACATTTCGGTCAGCTTGCGGTCGTAGGTCTGCGACCACAGGTGCGAACTGTCGGCGGCGCGGATCAGCTGCGCGGTGATACGCAGTGTGTCGCCGTCCTTGCGCACGCTGCCTTCCAGGATGTTAGCCACATGCAGCGCCCCGGCGATGGTGGTGATATCAACTTCCTTGCCCTTGAACGAGAACGACGAGGTGCGCGCGATCACCCGCAACTGCGGCACCTGCGCCAGCTGATTCAGCAGTTCCTCCGACAGGCCGTCGGAAAAATAGTCCTGCGTCTTGTCCGGCGTCATGTTGACGAACGGCAGCACCGCGATTGAAGTCGGTTCGACGACGGGCGCGGACGACGCGGAAGCGGAGGTCGCCTCGTGTCCTGCCGTGTCCAACCGGCTGGTCTGCGCATCGCGCCATAGCAGCCCGCCGCCCACCGTCAGCACCACGGCCAGGATCAGCAACTCCGGGCCCGAGACCTTCTGCTCGCCGCGCTCGCCGTGGTACCAGGCCAGCACCAGGGTGACGAAAAACCCCAGTACCATCGCCAGAGTGATGCCGCGCTGCACGCTTTCCGGCCAACCGAACTGCTGCGCAACGATGTCGATGCCCTGCAGCAACGCAAACGCCGCCGCCACGTAGGCCACCGACCATTGCACCAGCTTGTGTTGTTGGAGGCGTTGCCAAAGATCAGTCATGTACCTTGCCTGAAACCGTTGGACACAGAGTTGGCCTGTTGCGATTTGGAATCCGGATCTGCTCTCATGGTGTGATGACCTTGATTTTCAGACCCGACGCCTTGATTAGGCGCGCATCGCGCGTGACCAGTGTGGCATCGAGCAGACGCGCCAGCAAGACATAGGCGGCGTCATAGGCGGTCACGTTGTTGCGCAGCACCCAGATTTCATCGATCAGAATGTCGTGACGATACTTTCGAATGCGCAAGCCGCGCGTCAACGTCTGCAGATCTGTCATTCGACTGGCAGGTATGGCTCCTGTCTGGTCGAGCTTGCGCAACGCGCTGAGCACTTCGACATCGATTAACTCCGGTGCCGCCAATACGGTATCTGACGCCCACAGCAAATCTTCCAGCGGCTGAGCGCGGAAACGGGCCAGAAGGTCCACGACCACCGACGCATCCACGACCAGCGTTCGACTCACGCCGCATCGCGCTCGCGGCGAATGAGGTCGGCGCTCGATTTTTTCAACTTGAACGGCTCGGCACTGCTTAGCTGCTCTCTGAGTTCGGCTTCAGAGGGTACCGCCACTATGGCGGTCAGCTCGTCAAGGATGAGGTCACTGAGGCTCTTGCCGGTCAGTGCCGAGCTCGCCTTGAGTATGCGATGGACCTGCTCGGGAACGCTTCGAATCTGGACCATCACAGACATATCATTTGCCTCGTTTCATGTGATGCACATGTTAGCATGCGCTTCACTTTAACCAAATCGGGCCAACGGATATCTCCCGGGAGTATAGGCAAAACAAACACTATGTTCACCTAAAACCCAAAGTGCTTAACAGCCAATCATATTGAGCTTTCAACTAAATTCCTGCGCAAACTAGTCCACCCTGAACGCTCAGACTCATATACTGGCCGGACACGGCTGTGTTTTTCGCAAAACCTTGCACTCAGGACGAGATTGGCCATACCGTTACCAAAACAAAGACAGCAAGTCAGTAACACGATTGAATTTATTTCTTCAATCGAATAAACCCATTGGCGGGCTTGGCGAAGCCCTGCAATCCGGTAACAGCGATGTTGCTGCAGAACTTGCCGTGTAATCCAGGTAAGCGAGTATTTTCTGAATGACTGCCGGGTCTTCTCGGCAATTGCTCCCTGCATTGCTCTACCTCCCACATCCCTGTGGTCGTATACTGGCGATGATCTTTATGTCACCGCCGCATTCGCTACAGGTTTCTATCTCAATATTAAAAACACGCCTCAATCGCTTTGCCCAGGTTATTGCCATGGATGGCATCTATGCCGGTTTTGCAGGAGCAAAAACCGGCCATCGAAGCCCGTTTTTCGGCAGGGGTTTGGTCCACATGAATGTAGCGTTTATTTTTCTTATACTCTGAAAAAACTAAAAACCTCTGATCCGTATTACAATAAGGTTTGTGCAGGGGGAAACTGACATGGGCTTTATTGCAGAACTCAAGCGTCGCAACGTTTTGCGTATGGCCAGGACTCCCAACAATTTTGATGCGCTGGCGTATTTGGGCTATGTGGAACGTCGTCAGGGGAAATGGCAGCAGGGCGTGGAGCATCTCATCCGTGCCTCTGAACTTGAACCGCGTAATCCTGGATTCATGATAACTATCGGCGGGGAGACTCTGAAATTGATGCGCCGTTATGATGAGGCTCGTGTCTGGCTCGACCGGGCTTTGGCATTAAGTCCAGATGCTGCCGAAGCACTTGCCTACAAGGCTGAAACCTATGTGCTCGAGGGCCGTCTGGACGAAGCCGAGCGGGTGCTCGATCCACTACCGGCGGACGGGCAGGACCCTTACGTTCTCCTTGTACGCAGTACAATTAATCTGTACCAACGCCAATATGACGCCGTGATCGAAGAATTACAGCCACTTCTGGCCCAGCCAGATAGCAGCCTGTATGGTCGGGCACCATTACTGGCGCTGGCCTATGCTGGCCTTGGGGAGAATACAAAAGCGCTGCAGCAGGCGCAGCGTGCGGTCGCTCTGAACAGTAACGATGCAATCTATCATCCTTTTGCAGAAATAACGCTGGCACAGGTCCGGACCCTGAGAGGCGATCACCAGGCCGCTTTTGCCGGGCTGGAGCGCTCATTGCAGGATACTCCGGGAATTACTCAAGCTGACTTGCGGCTGGATCCGATTTGGGACCCTTTGCGCGGTGATCCTGATTTTGAGGCGTTGTTGACGAAGGATGCTGATGAAAGTACGGGCGCTGAACCACAGGAGTCATTTCATTGAGCCTCTGGCAAGAACTGCGCCGCCGGCAAGTGGTCCGGGTGGCGGCTATTTATGCAGGTTGGCGGTTGACCCGCAATTTGCATTCGTTGCTGATGATCCAAGGTTCAAAGCGATCATCGCTGCGCAGGGTTTGCCGATCGTTATGCCCAGGGAGTTAAGTAATTAGATGTCACTGATCGCCGAACTCAAACAACGTAAAATCGTGCAGTGGACGGTAGCCTATGCCGCTGCCGCATTTGCATTGTTGCAGGGTATTGATATTGTTGGCGAGAAATTCGGCTGGCCGGATTCGATCACACGCATTTTGATCATTGCTTCGTGTGTTGGCTTCTTCATTACGCTGCTGCTGGCCTGGTATCACGGCGAACGTGGTGCGCAGAAAGTATCGGCGACTGAGTTGGTTTTACTGGCTCTGTTGTTAGCGATTGGCGGAGGCTTGATCTGGCAGTACGCGGATTCGCACCGACCCGTGTCTGTCGAGGTTGATGCCAAGCTCGCATCTGAGGGTGCCACCAACACGAATCCTTCACCCGATGGCGAGAACCTCGCTGCGGAAGCCGGTGCTATCCCCGCCAAATCCATCGCCGTATTGCCGTTCGAAAGCCTTTCGGCGGACAAAGACAACGAATTCTTCGCCATCGGCATGCAGGACATGATTCTTACCCGGCTGGCTGAGATCGGCGACCTGAAGGTAATCTCGCGTACATCCACACTGGAGTACGGTAGCAGGCCAACCAATCTAAAACTGGTCGCCAGACAACTTGGCGTGGCGACGGTGCTGGAAAGCAGCGTGCAAAGGGTCGGCAACGAGGTGCTGATCAATGTGCAGTTGATTGATGCGCGTACTGATGCTCATCTATGGGCTGCCAACTACCAACGCAAACTGGACAATGTCTTCGAAGTTGAAGCCGAGGTCGCGCGGAAAGTCGCTGAAGCCCTGCATGCCTCACTGACCGAAGCAGAGACGGCTGCGATAGCGCGTGCAGCCACCAACAACCCGCAGGCTTATGAGCTGTACCTGAAAGGAATCTACGAAGGTGGGCAATTCAGCAATGGCAGTGGTGAGCCGGCGCATCTAATGCTTGCAGAGTCCTATTACCGTCAGGCCATCGATAAAGACCCCAACTTTTCTCTGGCTCATTCGAAACTTGCAATGACGATAGGTTCAGTCTGGGCCAATGGCATCAAGGATAGCCCGGAGCGGCGGGATGAGGCCATGGAACACGCGCGAAAAGCAGTTGCACTGCAGCCTGACTCATCTTGGGGTCATCTGACCGTGGGCATGTTATTGCGCCTTGAAGACAATGACAACACGCAAGCTATGGCTGAACTGCAGATGGCGCAAAGTCTGGCACCCAACGATGCAGCCCCAGCGTTTCTCATTGCAATATTGATGGTAGGTGACGGCAGGTGGGCGGAGGCGCAGCTTGCCATTGCGACTGCGGTGAAGCTTAGCCCACGCTCATTAAATATTCGTGAATGGGCGATCCTGATCGCAGTGTACAACGGTGACTATCTGCTTGCTCAACGTTTCATTGATAAATTTATGCTTGATTTCCCGAGGCACCCAAGAGGGCAGGCATTGGCAGCACAACTATTTTTGCTGCAAGGGAATCCAGCGGCAGCGCTTGCACTCCCGGCAGATCAGCCGGACACAGCGCGCGCCGTAATAATCGCCGAAGCTTACTTTCTTTCCCGCGACTACCTGGGCATGCGCAAAGCAGCTGCAAAAGCACCGGCAGCCGCGCGCGATGCCGATGCCGGTCAACGCCAGCTTGATGAGGGAGTTGCTGCGAAATTTAGCGGCGATGATACGGCAGCCGAGGCAGCTCTGAAGTTGGCCGCTACCGCTATCCAGCAGGCGATGGCCGCACTGCCGAGTGACGTCCTATTGGCCGGTCGTCTTGTCAGTGTGAGGATGTGGCAGGACGATCGCGATGGTGCCATGCAAGCGCTTGAGCATACCCGCCAACTGGTGGCGACGGATTTCAACCGTGCTAACGGGATACTCTCGACCGGGCTGCAGGAAGCCGAAATCCTCGCCCACTTTGGTGAATCCGAAGTAGCTGTGTCGCAACTCCGGCTGTTGTTGGATTCGCCTGGCTTCAGTGGTCTGTACAGCCCGGCAATGATGCATCTTGACCCAACCTGGGACCCTATTCGGGAGACACCGCAGTTTGAAGCGTTGCTGCGAGATTACCCGGCTGATGTTGTTACCAAATCACGGGGAGGCGCGCCATGATGTTCCGCCGTTCTTTCCCTCGTATCAGGGGACAGTTTACTTAAATGGTTTATCAGGGGACAGTTTACTTAGTAGCTTTCAGCTGTATCAGGGGACAGTTTACTTAAATGGTTTTCGGCCTGGCTTTAGGGGCTTCAGTGATCGCCCGGTTAGTGACTCCAAAGTTTCGAAGAACTTCCCACTACCAAGAGGTCTACCCGTTTTCGTATGTTTCCGTACTTTTCGGGCGTATCAGGGGACAGTTTACTTGTATCAGGGGACAGTTTACTTAATTCCCGAAGTTTTAAGCAGTTTTCTCCGGAAAATTAAGTTTCCTCTGATATTCATTTAAGTAAACTGTCCCCTGAGCCCTGATAACCTTGCACGATCAAGGCCGCACGGAGCGCTGGAAAAATCGTCGGGTGGTGGTGGTCGACGGGACCGGTTTGAGCATGCCGGACACCGCAGAATCAAGCCGTGTGGCCGCAAACGCGCGGCCAAAAGCCAGGCTGCAGTTTTCCTCAGGCCAGCAGTCTGTGCCTGTTTTTGTTTACACACAGGCGCTTTGTTAAGTCATCGAGTGGGGAGCCGTAAAAACCATGAATTGCCCCTGTTGCGTGAGCAGCATGATCAGTTCCAAGCCGGCGATATCTTCTTGGGAGACAAGGGTTTTTGCAGTTATTACGATGTCGATAAGTTCCAGCAACTGGGCGTGGACTCGGTCATCAGCCTGGGGGTTCGCAAGCCGGTTACAACGGCATCAGCCCTGAAAGTGCTGGCTCACAATGACTTACTCATTCAATGGCCCAAACCCAAGACGTGCAACAGGACGCTGAGCTACGGCAAGGAAGAATGGCAGGCATTACCCGAGACAACTGACCTTGCGGCAGATCAAAGTGGTAGTCGACAACCCCGGTTTTCGGGTTCAAAGCTTTTATATCGTCACCACCTTAACCGATGCACAAACCTACAGCGCTGCTGATATCGCTGATCTCTATTATCAGCGCTGGGATGTTGAATTGTTCTTCCGTGATATCAAAACCACCATGGGTATGGACATCCTGCGCTGTCGAACACCGGCCATGGTGCGCAAGGAAATCCTGATGCATCTGATCGTCTACAACAGCATTCGTTTGCTCATGCTCAATGCCGCAAAAGAGAGCGATGTATCGCCGCGCCGAATCAGTTTTAAGGCCAGTGTGCAGGCACTAAGACAATGGGAACCCATGCTCAACCGAAACGATATGGAAGCACGTGAAAGGCGACGTTTAATGGTCCTTTTACGTGAGGCCATCGCCGCCACCATCGTTCTATCAAGACCGGGAAGAAGCGAACCAAGATGTCGCAAAAGACGACCGAAAAACTTCCAGTTAATGACCTCACCAAGGCATGAAATGTGGGTCACACCACACCGTGGGCAAAACGTGCTGAAAAGGCTTAACTTAGTGCCATTCAAGACACCCATTTCTTTTTTAAGTTTTAGACGTGGGTGTCCTGACTCTTTTCTGCCGATTGCAAACTGTGCCATCGCCCGCCGTGCCGACGGGCTCACCACTTTTTTGCCTGAATTTCCTTCATCACCTCGACTTCCAGATCCCGCTCTGCCAAAAGCTTCTTAAGTCGGGCATTTTCATCCTGTAGTCGTTTTAGTTCTCGAACATCCGATACTTCCAAGCCGGCAAACCGCTTCCGCCACCGATACATTGTTTGTTCAGCTACGCCATGTTTACGGGCTGCTGCAACCACCGTGGTTGCTTCAGCATCGCGCAAGGCCGCTACTATCTGTTCATCGGTAAATCTGTTCCTCTTCATCCTGGTTCTCCTCAGTTGGAGGAAAACCTAACATACCATTGGTCCAAGGTTCAGGGGGCACTCCAGGGGATAACATATTTTTTGTCTGCAGGGTCAAAAGGGTAATACAATTACGCTTCCCAATTAGTCAGACCTGTAACCCATGGGACACTACATCATGATGACTTCCCTTAAGGACGGTGTACAAGGCCAAATTTGTGCTAAATGGTAAACGTCTCATGGTGGTTATGCCCGCTTTTCGTGCTGCCAGGACACTGGAAGCAACGTTTCGTGGATTACCGCATGAGATCGTGGATAAGGTTTTGCTGGTGGATGATGCCAGTCATGATGAAACGGCAGAAATCGCCAGGGGGCTTGGTATTGACGTTTCATTGCATGATACCAATCGGGGTTACGGTGCCAACCAGAAGACATGTTACGAGGCAGCGCTCAAAGATGGCGCCGATATCATCGTGATGGTCCACCCGGACTATCAATATGAACCAAGGCTTGCGACAGCAATGGCTGCGATGATCGAATCAGAAGTTTACGATATAGTCCTGGGCTCCCGAATTACCGGTGGAGGTGCGCTGCGTGGTGGCATGCCATTGTGGAAATACATCGCAAACCGCCTTTTAACGGCTTTTCAAAACCTTTTGCTTGGCGCAAAGCTCTCTGAATATCATACGGGCTATCGCGCTTATTCACGCCAGGTGCTTGAGAAACTGAACTGGCAAAACAACTCCGATGATTTCGTCTTTGATAACCAGTTTTTGGTCCAGGGGATAGTGGCAGGTTTCCGGATGGGTGAGATATCCGTACCCACTAAATACTTTGATGGTGCGAGTTCTATCAATTTTAAAAGATCAGTTCAGTATGGACTGGGAGTTTTATCGACGTCTGTGATTGGATTGTTAAAACGCACAGGTGTATATCAGAGCTCATTGTTCACCGGACCTGAGATTGATCGTACGTAATGAGCGAATTGCGTCTTTATTTAAAACGCGTAATTACCCCCGGGGGGAGTAGCAGCTGGAAAGTACAGTTTTTTCGGCACCTGATTACAGGTGCGATGGCAGCCGCCGCCCACTATGTTGTCATGTGGTTTGCGTTGAGCCTGCAGTTATGGCCGGTTGTAGCAACGACCATTGGTTTTGCGGCAGGTGCAACGACTCGGTTTTTCTTTTCATATTTTCATATCTTTGAGCCCGAAAGAGACGTGATCAAAGCATTGCCACATTTTTTGATGGCGCTGTCCCTGCAAATGGTGCTCAACGCTGCATTGCTGGCATTATTCCTGACATTCACCAAGCTGGTCTGGCCTGCACAAATATTGACAACGGGTTTGCTGGTGGTTTTCAATTTCCTGGTCTACAAATTCTGGGTATTCAAATAATTTCTGAGGATCAAGCTGGTTTGCCACGAACTTGGTTTATTTGTAATTGGTGCCGGTTCCAGTAGTGCGTGGGCAGCACGAATAGCTGCAGACCATGGTGCACAGGAACTGTAATTTGAATCCCCCCGGGTTTACCGGAGACTCCATACTTTGAGAAGACCCTTTATTAACCTTATACTCCGGACACAAACTTTCAAATAGAAAAGAGCCAAATGACCAAGGCACTCGCGCGAGTAACTGCGCTTAAAAATGAATATAGATCACTGGTATATATATTGCTGGTTTTGGCCCTGATCTATTTCCCATTTGCAGACAAGGCTTTCACAATCGACGACACGCTTTTTTTAAAAGCTGCGGAGCAGATTCTCGTAGATCCGTTGGATTTTTACGGCGGGGAGGTCAATTGGTATGGTGTACCGTCCACACAGGACATTGTTAACAAAAACCCGCCGCTTATATCCTATTTAATTGCTGGTGTGGCATCTGTTTTCGGTTTTAATGAATTCGCCCTCCACACATTTTTTTTCCTGGTCCTCGTGCTGTCCACCATCGGTATTTATAGGCTGGGGCGTCAATTTGGCTGCAATCCCGTATCGACGACCCTTATCGCAATATTGACACCCGTATTCCTGGTCCATGGCACCAATGTGATGACAGATTCCACCTTGTTGATGTTTTGGATATGGGGCCTTGTGTTCTGGTTAACCGGAATAAAAACTGCTTCTCCAAAGTGGTTTTTTCTTGCCGGATTGTCAGTGTCTCTTGGAATACTAACCAAGTATACGTGCGTATTTTTGTTGCCGCTTATGATTGTTTCCGGCGTATGGAAATATAGGAAACCCGGGTGGTGGTTGGTGGCTATTTTCATACCCTTGATTGTCATGTTGGGTTATGAGTACTACACCCATACCTTGTATGGCACAGGTCTGTTTTACCAAGCCTTCATCTTCGCCAACGAAGAGTCTTCACGAGAAGTGGTCGTTTATTTTGATCATACGCTAATCGGTCTGGCTTTCCTTGGCGGGTGTTTTCCGGTTGCGCTGCTTTTAGGTCCTTTAACCGGGGGACGTTTATTCAAGCAACTGACATTTATATTCACGGCGGGAGTTCTCGCCCTGACCTTCTACCAGGGTGGCATTGGCGAACATTCCTTTGTCAGTGATGACGGCACAAATTTCGGTTTGATAATTCAGTTCTGGGTTTTTTCACTGGCAGGCTTTTGTCTTGTTATGGCATGTATCAAGGAGCTAAGTAATGGCCTGGATCATGACTCCGTTTTTCTTCTTTTATGGTTTTTTGGAATTTTTGTCTTTGCGAGCTATCTGAATTGGACCATCAATGCCCGCTCTTTGATTTTGCTTGTTCCGGCAGTCGGTATTCTGCTATCCCGCAGACTTGAACAGTGGGGTGTTGGTGGTGGGAAATTCAAAGCAATAATTGCTGGTTCAATGATCGGTTTTGCCGGTCTGGTAGCGGTGGCGGTCGTGTATGCTGACTATGTATGGGCCAATATCGCGCGCACAGCCGCACGAGAAATTACTGCAAGGTTCGACGACCCGAGGAGGTTGTTCTTTCAGGGTCACTGGGGTTTTCAATATTACATGGAGAAGGCAGGTGCACTGCCTGTGGATTTCGGAAGTGGCGATTATAAGAAGGGAGAGCTTGTAGTTATTCCCATGAACAACACCAGTTTCGGAAGGCTACCTCCCGTTTTTGCATATGTGGGTCAGGTGACGTACTCACACAATTCCATTGTAGCCACAATGAGTCCTGCGGGAAGCTCAGGTTTCTATTCAAGCAAACTGGGGCCGGTACCCTATATTTTTGAGAAACCACGTGATGAGATTTACCTGTTTTACCAGAGGAAGTGAGCTTCTGTATCAGGGGACAGTTTACTTAAATGGTTTTCGGCCTGGCTTTAGGGGCTTCAGTGATCGCCCGGTTAGTGACTCCAAAGTTTCGATGAACTTCCCACTACCAAGAGGTCTACCCGTTTTCGTATGTTTCCGTACTTTTCGAAGCATCTTGCTGGACTGACGGTCGCCAAGATAGGCGGCCCAATCTGGAAACTTTTCCAGCATTGGCGTTACTGAAACCAGTCCATCATCGTTTGAATCAAGATGAGCGTGGACGCTGGACCAGCGCCAGTCCTGAGGACTCTCACAAAGTCCAGCCGAAACAGGGTTAAGTTCAACGTACCTTACAGTGGCATTGAGGTGCTTTTCGTCCATAACGAAAGAGTGAAAACGTTCTTGCCATAAATGCCCCCGCCAGTTTTCACGAAAATTAATTCTGCGCGTATAACGCCGATGGGCCTCTTTGAATAGAAGTGCAAGACTGTCCTTATTTTGAGGGACTATCACAAAGTGGACGTGATTTGGCATGAGACAGTAAGCCCATATTTCACACCCGGCTTTTGGTTTTGCAGCGGCAATAAACTCCAGGTATGCCAAGTAGTCTTCTGTATGAAAAAAAGTCTTCTGCCTTCGGTTCCCACGCTGGGTGACATGATGGGGGTAACCGGGAACAACCAGTCTGGGGATGCGGGGCATTGTAAATCTCGGCAGTAAGACATTTCCATTTTCAGCATTTAGCTGAGGAAATAGCAGAGACAATGAACCTCCTAATTTGTCGGGGAAAGCCGCTTATGACTGTGGGAATTAGGTAAACTGTCCCCCGAGGGCGGGCCCCCGAGGGCCATGATATGTTTACTCCGGCCACATTTATTCTTCTATACTCTCGGGATGGATGGCCGGGCCGAATCTGATGTGACGCGTTGTTTGTTTGTGTCGGACTTGCATGGGCGAGCGGAGCGCTATGAAAAGCTCTGGAAAGCGATAGGCGAGACAGTCCCCGACGCTGTTTTCCTTGGCGGCGACCTGCTGCCATCGGGCCTGCTGCACACTGAATCCAACAACCCGCTGCAACAAAACTTCGTCAGCGATTACCTGGCGCCGGGATTTGAACGGCTCCGGTCCCGGCTCGGGGACCGCTATCCCGCGGTCTTCCTCATCATGGGTAATGACGACAGCCGATTGGAGGAACCGGTATTTCTCGACGTAGCCACGACTGGCCTTTGGACATATGCTCACAACAGGCGTTGCCGTTTTAGACAATACGATATTTACGGTTACGCCTGTGTCCCTCCAACACCCTTCATGCTCAAGGACTGGGAGCGCTACGACGTTTCGCGCTATGTGCCACCGGGATGTATCTCGCCGGAGGCGGGAAACCGATCAATTCCACGTCCTGAGAATGAAATTCGCTATGCGACAATCCAAAAGGACCTCGAGTTACTGGTGGGCCAGCGGAGCGTGGAACACGCAATTTTTCTTTTTCACAGCCCGCCGTTCGAAACCTGTCTCGACCGTGTCGCGAACGACGGCAAAATGATCGATTTCGTACCCCTGGATCTGCATGTCGGCAGCATCGCCATTCGTCGTTTCATCGAGCAGCGTGAGCCGCTGTTGTCGCTGCACGGCCATGTTCACGAATCCGCAGGTCTTACCGGTTCCTGGAGAGACCGGATTGGCCGCACGCACATGTTCGGCGCGGCGCACGACGGCCCCGAACTGTCATTGATCCGGTTTGATCCGGCCAACCTGTCGGAGGCGAGCCGGGATTTACTTTGAATTACCTTGATCTTGCGCGTTGCCCAATGCGGAACTTTCCTGGTTGCACTGGTGCAACGCCAACGGACGAGCGGCGTCGGTGACCGCGCCGATCTTGACGGCGAAGCTCGATTGCCGGGCAATGTCATCATCGGTCACGTAGTGGATATCCAGCAGACCCTCGCTTCTGAAACCGGTTCGCAGGTAGTTCATTTCGGCAAGAGAAAGACTCCAGCCCTCGAGCCATATCGCCAGCCGCTCCCGCTTCGGCCCTTCACCTTCATCATGCACCAGGAGATCGATATCGCTGCCCGGTCCCGCAGTGGCGTTCTTCACGCTGCCAAAAATGTACAGTGACTTTACCCCGAAACGATCCGCGTCAAGGTTTGCCGCAACCTGCTCAGCCATGCTCAGCCGCCAACGCCAGTGCGCCTCGGTGGGGCTAGAGGTCATCGTGTCGGCTGACACCAGGGATGCGGCCTGGGCCAGTCTCGGAATGTCGAAGATGCCCACAGCCTCGTCAAGTTCCGCATTCAACAGGATTCTGAGGACGCGATTGTCCTTGACCTGTCCAACTTCCACGACATGCACGACATCTGCCAAATGCGCCAGTTCAGGCAGGATATCGGGCAGCAGGTTGGGTGATCGCCGCAGAAGCATTTCATCCAGGGAGCAATTGGGCTCGTCCGGATACAGGGGAATGTATCGAATATCGCTTTCCACGAGGTCCTGGAAGAAGTGGGTGCCGAACGAGAGCTCGGGAACATAGTTGCCCTTTTTACGCGCGACCTCGATTAAAACGGCCGTATTGCTGATGTCGGCATAGGTCACGTGGACCCCCAGCTTGATGTCACCACGGCTTCCCCAACGACCCGGCCCGATAAGGATAAACTGCCTCTTCGGCAACAATTTGTTCAATCGGCCCACCGCCTTGCCGACGTTACGCAGGTCGCTAATTTCCGCCAACTCAGCATAGCGGTCCGGGTCGACATAAACGATGTGGGTAATGTCGGGCACGCGGCCGTTTGAAATGCTCTTGTGCGCCGAAAACAACACCATTTCGCGAGGCAGGTTGCGCGGTATGGGGGCCGGGGCGAAGGCTTCTGCATGACTCTGGGCGCGAAACTGGAGCAGGTAAAGATTAGTGCCGTCCGAGGCAAATTCGATATCCACGGGGCCGTTCAGCCATTCGCGAAGCTTACTCAGCACCGCCTCCATCTGCCGCACGAAATTGGTGTCTTTTATCAGACCCTCGAAAGTCACGACGAGGTCGTCCTTTTCAAAATCAGGCTCGAGCCCGATCGGTTTGCGTACCCGGTTATCTTCGGCGATTGAGACGATCTGGCGGATGCCGGGGTAATCGTTGCCGCTTTCTTTCAGCAGGCTCTGGAATTCTATGGTTTCAAATTCATTCGTCTCGAGGTTGATAACGTCCGCCAACCGGGGTGAGTATTTGAGAACTTCCTCCGGTGTGGCGTTCACGCGAAGACCCGGTTGACCCGGAGCGATCAGAACCGGGTAGTCGTCGCCAACCCGGTCCACGGCGCGCGTGCCCAGACCGGGCACCAGCCGTAACAAGCCGTCCTCCCGCCGAATGCGCGCGGACCAGCGAAATTCGTTGTGACTGAACCCCACGCCTGAAAATGCCGGCAGAAAGTACCGGCCGATCCTTTGTCCGACCACCTCCTGGATCAGGATGCCCATCTCTTCATTGGTGTCGAGAAGGCCGCGGTCGCCACGGTATTCGATAGGGTCGGGGCCAAACGTGGAGGCATAGACCTCCGCGATGGCATCCCGAAGCGCTTCCAGCCGCTCTTCGCGTGATCCGGTATTGGGCAGGAACAAGCTCTTGTACTTGCCGGCGAAACTCGAACTCATGCCGTCTTCGAGCAGGCTCGAACTGCGAACGATAATCGGCCGGTCACCCAGGTCTTCGAGCGCCCGGACCAGGCCGCGCGAGATCTCCGGCGGAAATGTGGAATTCTTGAACAAGTGGATGATGTGAGGATATTCCTGGCGGACGTTTTCGATGTCCATGTACTTGCGGTAGTACAAATCCCTGAGGTTATTGTAGCCCATGAACTCGAGCAGGGCGTTGGAGGTGATATACCACGTTCGTGGAACCTTGATATCACGCAACAGCTTGTTGTCGGTTCCTCCATGCCGCAGGATCTGCTGGGCAAGGAACAGGCCTGCGGCTTTGCCTCCCAGCTTTCCGTGTCCGCGGAGGGGATAGATGATGTGATCGACCAGGCCGTAAATGTCCTCCAGGCTGGTGAAATCCCGGGCAATCTTGAGATAAGCCGTTACATCATTGAACAGGCGCCGGAGAATGGCGACGCTGAGCGATTTGCGAAACGCCGGTGCAAGATGGTCCGTCGTGCCGATGAGACTGCGGTGACGCTCGATCGCCTGTGCCACTTCGGAGAACGTCCTGCTCTGGTCCTCCAGGGCTTCGATCAGGAATGCTGAACGCTCCTCGTCGATCCAGGAGCGAATGGATGTCACCATTTCCTCCTGTCTGAGGCTTTTCGCGGCGATCTTGAAAGCCTCCTCGCTAATGGGGGCCAGGTCCTGCAGCCGGGACTTCCGCAACGGCACATTGTCCCCCGACAGACCAGCATTCGCCCCGCGCTTCCGACGTAAACATCTTCAATAACCGTTCAGCCTCTTTTACGCCGGCCAGTTCCAGGTAGTTGATCATTCTGCGGGTGATTCGGCGTAGCAAGTCCGGGTCGGTGCGGCGCAGAAAGTCGAGAATGACATTCCATTCCGCATTTTCGCTCTTCTCCGACTGGTTCTGCGCACTTTCCAGGCTCAGGTGGGCCTGCCGCAGGTTCCGGCGGGTGACGAAGAAACCGATCCGTTGTGCGATGGTGCTCAAGAGCTTTTTCTCTTCTTTCAGGAAGGGCCCTTCATCCGCGGGCGGTTTCTCCTGCGTATAGCAGACCGAGAGCGCGCCCACTTCGGTGGCATCGTCGAGTATCGGCGTGGTCAAAGTCCACGGTGTTTTCTTAAAACCGGCCGTTTCGCTGCTTGTCTTTCCCAGCACGATGCGGGCCGCACAGACTTCCGGATACTTCCAACCAGGCGGGATCGCCTCGACAATCAGGGGACAAACACTGCTCAGCGGCCTGGTCCGGTCCACGAGGATTTCGTCGATTTGATAGAGACAATTGAGCTCCTTGGCGCGCTCTGTAAGTGTCCCAATGAGTTGCTGGATCGGGTTCTCCTGAGGGTTCATGGACAGGTGTTCTCCTCTGTCGTCTGCGCGTGCCAGACGGCTCCGCGTCCAGTGCGGCCATCGACCTTGACCAGAACAGGCTGCTTGAGTCGAACATGGCGCAGGAGGCTGCTTTCAGTCACGGCGGGTTGGCGATTGAGCCAGCCCCAGTCGATGTCGCGTGTTTGTCCGCCGCCGGCATCTTCGTGCGTGACGCACAGGTAGGGGACTTCGAAACTGATAAGGTTGTGAAAAAAGTGTGCGCCCTGGCTCGGTTCGACATTCATGTCCGGCAGCGTCGATTCGACGATCACCCTGGCGCCCGAAATTTGGCCCCACTGGACGGGTATTCCGAGCCAGGGGTCCGAACTCCCCCAACGGCCGAAACCCAGTAATAGGTAGGGACGTTTATTTTCCAGCAGCAGGCGGTTGACCGCTTCCAGTTCCGCGGCGATCTTCGGGGTGAGCCGCGCTTCGAAAAGTTCCGGCCGGACATAGACTATGTCGCAAATTGATTCCAGCGTGCCGTTGCCGATGGCCCTGTCGGAAGCGAGCAGCAAACCGGCCGCCACCAGTTCCCCTTCCGTGATCTCCACTTCATGTTCCGATACCAGCATCGGACGCAGTTGCAGGAAACCGAGGCGGGCATGGGCCTTGTCGGACAGATCGACTGCAAACTCGATCTCCACTGCGACCTGCATCGCCTGCTCGCTGATCGTTAAAAGTTCCCTGATGGTCTCGTTAAGTGGAACGGATCCATAGACCAGCAGCGGGGCGAAGTCGATGACCGACGGGCCGGAGCGCGCCGTGCCGGGCAGGAAGCGGTCGCGTTCCGCATCAAAGGTGGACGCAACCGCCGACAGGGTGTTGTCATATTCCGCCGCCGCCAGGTCCGCCTTGACCAGGTACTCCGATTCCGCGGTTGGGTCGTAGGCGGGCGGACGCCCCATGTTGACCGCCCAGAACCCGAGTTGCGTGAGCTTCAGGATATCGCGCACGGAATTGAACGGCATCGGCGCCCGCGGACGGGTTGGGGTGTAGATCCACGAAGCGCCGCCATCGACGATGGTTTTGCCGAGACCGAGGGCGAGGTTGACGACGCCGTCCTTCGGTCGCGATCCGCTGGCGGGAAAGAAATTATACGATCGCGCGACGCCGGACACGTCGGGATAGAACCTCTCGTCATGACGCTGTCCGACGACTTCCTGGATGATCAGCGCCATTTTCTCGTCGGAACTCGTCAGTTCGGTCGCGCGCGTGTAACTCTTGGCGCTGTTGAAATAGGTCGAAGCGTAGACCAGCTTGATCGCCTCGATCAGCCTGCTGAAACGCACGTCTACGTCGGGCTGGTTGTTGGGCAACATTTTCGTCCCATAAACGCCCGCAAACGGACGAAACAACGCGTCCTCCAACAGGCTGGACGAACGAATTGCCAGGGGGGTGCGGATTTCCTCCGCCAGGGCACGCAGGTCACCAAGGATTTCGGCAGGCAACTCCGCCCGCTGAAACAACTCGGCCATTTGATTGTCCGCGAGGTCCGAAAGCGCGGTTTCCATGAGGCCGTTTCGTTCCATGAAAGCGTCGAACACGCCGGTCGCGATGATGACCATCTTTGGAACGTAAACCCCGATGCCGGGGAAGTTATCGGCATTGAAGCGCGACGTGAGCAAATCCCTGATCAGCACCAAACCACGTGCCTTGCCACCCAGTTCGCCGTCGCCGATGCGTGTTATGGGCAAGGGCGACTGGAAGAAGCTTCGGTCGAACAGAGGGACGTCCTGTCGACCGAAACCTGCAGAAGTCATGATACAGCCATGAGCCGCGCTACCAGGTTGAGATATCCATTGGAATCTTGCCTTTTGATCATACCCAGCCCCGGTCGCGACAGGCGCGCGCGACACGGTCGATCGCGATGATGTAGGCAGCATCGCGCATGTACAGCTTCCGTTTGCGAACCATATCACTGACGGCGAGATATGCGGCCGTCATCTTGGAATCAAGCTTGCCCAGCACCTCGTCTTTACCCCAAAAGTAGTTCATGTTGCTCTGCACCTGTTCGAAGTAGCTGCAGGTTACGCCACCGGCGTTGGCCAGGAAGTCCGGAATGACAAGCAGGTCGCGTTCACGCAAAACAGTGTCTGCGCCTGTCGTCGTTGGACCGTTGGCGCCTTCTGCGATGATCTTGACCCGAGCGCTCACGTCATTGACGTTTTCCTCGTTGATCTGGTTCTCCATCGCGGCCGGGATCAGGATGTCAACATCCTGCTTGAGCCAGTCGTTGCCCGGCAGAACCTCGTACCCCAGGTCCGCAGCCTTGATCTTGTCGATACCGCCGAAGCGGTCGGTGATGGACAGCAGTTCGTCGACCTGGATTCCGTGCGCCTTGCGGTAGGCGTAGGAAACCTGATCCGTCTGATCCCAGCAGGACACGCAGATCGTGGTGCCGCCCAGTTGTTCGTAGAGACGGATGGCGTATTGCGCCACGTTGCCGAAACCCTGCACGCTCGCGGTGGTGTCCGAGGCCCGGATGTTCATGTCTTTCAGCGCCTCGCGCACCGTAAAGATGACTCCGTAGCCGGTCGCCTCAGTGCGGCCCAGGGAGCCGCCGATCCCGACCGGTTTACCGGTGATGAAACCCGGAACCTTGGCGCCGTTGATGCCTTCGAATTCATCCAGCATCCAGAGCATGTGCTGGGGGGTGGTCATGACGTCTGGTGCGGGTACGTCTGTGTTGGGGCCGACGTTACGCGCCATCTGCCGCACCCAGCCACGGCAAATTTGCTCCTGTTCGTGTTCGCTCAGGTTATGCGGATCGCAGATGACCCCGCCCTTGGCGCCACCCAGCGGAAGGTCGGCCACGGAGCACTTCCAGGTCATCCACATGGACAGTGCCCGCACGGTGTCCTGGGTCTCCTGCGGGTGAAAACGGATGCCGCCCTTGCATGGACCACGGGCATCGTTATGCTGCACGCGGAAGCCGCGAAAGATCCGTTTTTTCCCATCGTCCATGCGAACCGGGATGGCAAACGCGTACTCGCGCATCGGGTTGCGGAGAAGATCACGGGTGGCCTCGTCGAGTCCCAAAATCTGGGCTGCTCCATCGAACTGCGCCTGTGCGATTTGGAATGAATTATAGGGTTTGTAGGCCAAAGAATTTCTCCGTTTTTAGTCAAAACCAAGGAACTCAAATGATACACTTGCAGGGTCTCCAAAGAAAGATTTGAACGCCGTATGAAAGCAGTTCTGAACGCTGTTCAGGGCATTGTCAAGGCAATGGGATTAGCCTGGAAATCGGCTGTATTTTTGGGTCAAGTCACACCAATCCTGCACGCCAGGCAGAGGTATCCTGTTTCCAGTAGGAGGGTGGAAATTTGAGGCGCCATTGTCGGATGCTTTGGTCGCTGACAACTATTCACCTGGCGGCGAGAAGTTCTTTCATTTCCCTGAAGCTCAGAGAAAAGCGATGATAAAGCCAGACGCTGCAGCTGATCACCGCTTCGGGAAAACGATGACCTTTGTAGGCAGGAACTTTCCTGAGCAAAGCGGGATTGTGAACGGAAGACCGTTAAAATGACAATACCTTTTGGTTCTGTTCTGAAGGATTGTCACCATCAATCTCGGTCAGCAGTTGGATAAATTCCGGTTCATTCCGTATCGAATCGTAGAACGGTAGATGGGGCTCCAAAAAAGGAGCCATGACACTTGCCTGCTCAACCCCGTCCCGAATACATTTCACGGCGGCCGTTGTTGCTTCGATCATGCCGAGAATCCGGCAGGTTTCATGTCTGAATGCCATTCGATGCGCCCAGTCTATTGGTTTGTCGCGGTACCATTGCTGAACATATTGCATGGATTCATTGTTATTGCCATTGATGCCTGAAAGCAGCGCGAGCCCGATATAGGCGCGGGCATCCCGGTACGCACCCGTATCATCTCTGGTATCTTCTGTTTGACGCTTCCACTTGGCCATCCCCTGCGCCAGTGCGTCTATGTCCTGCATAAGCCAGTAAGTAAATATTCGATTTATTTCACTATGTGGAATGCCAATAGACTCCATATCCAGTTCCGTCCGATCTATCGAATCCAAGGCCGCCGGGTAATCGCGGTTGGCGATGTGGGCCTCCCAACCGCAGTCCGGAACCGGCTGCTGATACACCTGGCACAATTCCCGTATGGAATCCTGAAATTGTTTGTAATCACGGTCTTGCTGAAATTGAAGCAGGCTGTTTGCGTAGCCTGTATCAAAGCTTTCAAGCGAAGTGTTTTCAAGTTCAGCCCGGGCCTCGTCGTAGCGATGAAGGAGTACTTGTGTGCGTATCACGAGGTCCGTCCGTTCCGGGTTTCGCGGGTCCAGTCTGCGCGCCTCCTTTCTTGATTCCAGGAAAGCTTCGAAGTCTCCTTGACGGCGTTCGATCAGGGACCTCATATCTATCGCACGGACGTCACTGGGCTGCATTGCCAGCGCCTGGGAGATGATGTCGTGGGCGTGATCGTAGTCTTTCAGGGCATAATAGACGTAGGCTGCCTGAGCGATCAGGTGGTCGGCTGATCCTGGCGCCACGGCTTGGAGATGTTGCAGTGATTGTTCCGCAGCAAGGGTCAATTCCGGTTTATCACCCGCAAAATTCCAGAACGATTGAATGATGACCAATTCTACCCAGGCGCGGCTGAATGTTGGGTCAAGCGCCACGGCTTCTTCCAGTGCTTCAATATATCCCGTGCCAACGAAGGCCATACCTTGGATGTTTCCTGTATACGCATGGCCCGGTGAAAGGCGCGATAGGCTGCCATGTTCTCGGTTGGGATCAGTGAAAGCTGCTTGCTGTCCTGCTGCCGTCAGGGTGGTGTTCAACTCCTTGCTAATGGCGCGGGCGATCTCACTCTGCACATCGAAGATATTCACCGGTGACAATTCACGGTCATAACTCTCGGCCCACAGGTGCTCGTCGGTTCGTGTATCGATCAACTGCGCATTGATACGAATCTGGTTGGAGACGATTTGTATGCTGCCCTCCAGGATGACATCGGCTCCCAGTTCCTTGCCTATCCTGCGAATGTTGCGCCCGCCATTGCGGTACTCCATCACCGAGGTGGCGGAGATAACGCGTATGGATTGCAGTTTCGCCAGTTGTGTCAGTAGATCGTTATGCACGCCTGTGGCAAAAAACTCGCTGTCACCAATCTGGCTGTCGGAAATAAACGGCAGCACCGCCACCATCGGTGGGCCAACACCCGCCACCTCGCGAACCTTCACAGTTGAATCACTGACCCTGCTGGCAATGATGTAGAGAACGACCGCAACGAGGCTGGCCAAAACCGCCAGCAATAAAAACTTGCGACGGCGTTGAGGTTGCGTTGCAGGTGATTCGGTAGCCGGGGATGGTGGAAAGTGGGCGAGGTAACCCTTGCGCACCACGGTTTCAATGAAGGCCTGTTTGTCCTGGGGTGAGAGTATCTGCCGCAGGATCGAAACGCAGCGGTTGATCGCGTCGTCCGAAACGATGCGGTTTCCCCAGACCGCGGCGATCAATTCATCGCGGCTGATGATTACGTCTTGGTGGGTCAGGAAGTAGTCCAGTAGTTTGGCTACCTGGGGTTCGAGCCGGGTTGTGGTCTCCCCATCGTTCAGGTCGCCAATGTCGCTGCTAAAGCGCCAGTGACCGAACAGGATGTGCCCGGGATTGTCAGCTTGGTCTGTCATAACAATCGGCAATCTCTAACTAATTGATAAATAGCACGATATTTAATCATCAGCTAGAAATCAGGGTTTCATCAGGTAATTGGTTGGTCCATAAATGACACTAGCGTCTCTACTGCCACATGGGCAGTGTATCAGACTAAGGATAAGGGGAACCAACAAAACCCTCCTCAGCTGGATCCATAACCAGAGAGAGTAAATATTATGAAACGAATGAAAAAGCCACCCGTTCCAGCAATTACTGCAATGACCGCAATAGCTCTGCTGGCGCTGTCAGTTCAATCCATTAGCGCAGGTGAAAAACCCTTTGCCAAACTCGTTCCGGCGCTTGCCGGGGCTCCGCCCGAAGGGTTCACCATTGGCAAGGGCACGACGGCCTACAACGGCTCAATCGATGGGTCGATCTACAAGGTCAACCTGCGAAACGGAGAAGGTGAGGTCCTGGTGCCGGCCGAACCCGACTTTGATGTGTTTGCCGGTGACTGTTATAAGCTCGGCATGCGTGTTGATCGCCGTTCCAACAACCTGATTGTCGCCGGCTGTCAACAGGGCGACGCCTACGTCTTTAATGCAGATACCGGCGAAGAGTTAATGAAATACCAGCTGGATGATTCAGGTAACTCGGCAATCAATGATCTGGCCATCACCGTTGATGCTGTCTATTTCACCGATTTCAATCAACCATTTATCTATCGCTTACCCATGTCCAAAAACGGCAAGCTTCCTGAAGATGCAAATGCTGCTACCGCAATACCGCTGACCGGGGATTTTGAAACGGGCGACAATATAGGTGGTGTTTTTGCCAACGGCATAGTCGCAACGCCCGATGGCAAGACCCTGATCGTCGGTCACTCAGGCAGCTCGAAAATTTTCAAGGTGGATCCAGGTACCGGCCACGCGGATGAAATTATTGTCAGCCCGCCTCTTGCGGGTCTTCTGGACGGAAGTTTCCTGGATGCAATCGTCATGTACGACGGCGCCCTGTATATCCTGTCACCCGGTGACACGCCTGATTTAGACTCGATCCAGGTGGTGGTATTGGCTGACGATATGCTCACGGGGACCCTCGTGGGGAAAATCACCGATTCCGACATGGATGGTGTCGCAAGTGGTGCCATGCATGGGGATTCCCTGTACGTGAACAATGCCCGTTATCTGGAATACCCGGGTTTGCCTACCACATACGACATCACCAAGATTGATATCTACTCGGTGGAGTAACAGGGCGAGGCGCACTTTCACAAGTGCGCCTTAACCGGGCCAGGCTGTCAAGAAAGTCAGGACACCCATGTCTCTAAAGGAAGAAAGTCAGGAGAAGAAAGTCAGGACACCCATGTCTCTAAACTCGGAAAGAAAGTCAGGACACCCATCAGAAAGTCAGGACACCCATGTCTCTAAACTCGGAAACCTGACAATGCCTTAACAGCAGAAAAGACCTGCAAAGTAGGGAAGAAGGAAATCTCCCATTTTGCGGGAAGGGTATGGGGGGTGCATTCTTGCAAACCAATAATAATTCGTAGGCGCTCCCTTTCTGGGACCTGGAGTCGAGTTGCATTCTGTTGCGAACTCAAGTGCTGATTGGCGCAAACGACTTTCATAAGCCGGGAGAACAACACCAGTTTTCTATTCGGAATTTATGGCAAGGCAGCCTGTCGTATTGACTTTAACATCTATTTCATATATATGTTTAATTCATGCTCAAGATTTCAATATCAGTATGAGGTTAACAATTTACACCGACTACGCATTCAGGGTCCTGATGCAGGTTAGCCTGGCGGATGGTGAACTGGTTCGTATTGCCGATATTGCGAAGACCTTCGGGATTTCGCACAGCCACCTCACCAAAGTGGTGCATAACCTTGGGACGCTGGGCTATCTGAAAACCGTTCAGGGGCGCAACGGAGGCATGTGTCTGGCGAAGCCCGCAAACGAAATTACGGTCGGTCAAATTGTGCGAGCCTTTGAACCGGATTTCCGGATGGTTGAGTGTTTCGATTCCAACGCAACCAATTGCCGCATACAACCAGCGTGTGTTCTAAAGCATGTATTGAATAAAGAAACGGCACATTTGCTTGATCGGCTGGACAGGACAACATTGGCGGATCTCGTCCAGCCACGCAAGCAATTGCATTCGTTGCTCACAACATCGGCAGGACGGCCCTCGGCGGTTCGCACAGGGCATATGAGCTGATGTGAGTTTTTTTGACTTAAAACATGGATTATGAATAGATGTTTTATCTTGTAAGCGATATGAAACTCAAAACGGTTCCGGCTCATGTCATGCCTGCATACATGATGGGCCCCGACGGAATAAAAGGATAAGTTATGACCTACGTAGTTAGCTCGATATGCATCAATTGCAAGCACTCGACTTGCGTCGAAGTCTGCCCGGTCGACTGTTTTCACGAAGGCGAAAACATGCTTGTTATCGACCCGAATGAGTGCATCGACTGTAGTTTGTGTGTGCCGGAATGTCCGGTTGAAGCCATCTTTGCAGATGATGAACTGCCGGATGACGAGATTCAGATGATCGCTGTAAATGCCGAATTTGCATTAAAATGGCCCGTGATTACCTCGATTCGTGAGGCACCGGCCGATGCCCACGACTGGGCGGGTGTCAAAAATAAGTATCCGGATTATTTTTCACCCAATCCGGGAGTATCAGAAGATGAGTGATCCCGGAGCGACAAAAACTTTGCGGTTGCTCGCACAGTGGCCAGTTTTGGCGCTGGGCTTTCGCCCGTTTTACATCGCGGCTGCGTTATTCGCGGTAGTCGCCGTGCCGGTCTGGATTGCTACTTTTCTTGGCTACCTGCATCCTGATGGCTATCTTCGCGGGATCGAATGGCACAGTCACGAAATGATTTTTGGTTTCGCGCCAGCGGTTATTGCGGGTTTTCTGCTGACTGCGGTGAAAAACTGGACGGGGCTGCCAACCGCCAGCGGAATCGGTCTCGCCGGGCTTGTTGCGTTGTGGCTTCTGGGCCGTGTATTTATGCTGACCGGCCCTGCGCTGCTTGCGGTCACAACCGATATTCTCTTTATACCGGTACTCGGGATTGTGTTGGCCATTCCTATCGGCTTAAGCCGGAATATAAGAAACATAAAAGTATTGGTCATCCTGACGGTACTGGCACTATTGAACATTATTTATCATGCCGCCTACGCCAAGCTGTTACCGCTTGAATTCAAGCGTATTGCGATCACTGCAGCCCTGGATGTAATAACGATCCTGATAGCGGTTATTGCTGGCCGGGTGATCCCCGCTTTTACCGCCGGCGCAATCGCCGGGGCGCGTATTCGCCGCGATGGAAGGGTTGAGACGGTCGCGTTTGTCTCCCTTGTCCTGGTGTTGATAATGGGTATCCTGAGTTTCTGGATTCCGGTGACAGCGGTAATCTGGGCTGTTCTATTGATGACTGCAGCAATGGCACACGGACTTCGCCTGGCGCTTTGGTGTCCACAACAGACCTACCGAAATCCCCTGTTGTGGATGCTGCCGGTAGCTTATGCATGGCTTCCCGTCACGTTTACGCTGCGTGCCCTGGCGCTGTTCTCCCTCGTTCCGCCTGCAGCGGCAATTCACGCACTGACCATCGGTGCAATGAGTTCACTAATGGTCGCCATGATGACGCGCAGTGCGCTGGGACACACCGGACACGCGTTAAAGGCCGGACCGGTCGAATTGATTGCTTTCACAGGCCTGCAAGCGGCGGCGGTCGTGCGGGTTCTGGCCGGCCTGCTTCTACCCGGTCAGTACAGGGGTGCGATGGTGGTTGCGGCAGCGTTATGGTTTTTGTCTTTTGCGGTCTTTTTGTTTCGCTACCTGCCAGTTCTCACCAGGGTACGGGTGGATGGGCGTCCGGGGTGATCGGAAATTACAATTTTAAGTGGAGAAATGGATATGGAAATTTGGTTATGCGAGGCGTGTGGACTGGTCAGGGATCGCGAAATCTCACTTGTGTCAAGCGCAAGAGAAGCGTGCAACGGTGTTAATTCATGCGAGGAACATGAGCGGCCACAGTCAAATGATGTGGAGGAGTCAGTTCCGCGCCCTGTAAGACGACGGTATCGTGACAGGTGGTGGGACATGATGAGTTTGAAGGCCTGAATTGCTGCCGTGCTCTTGCGGAGCGCCCACACGTCAAGCCCATGTTAAGACGATTTTAGACGATCATCGCGTTCGGTCTTTACCCCGTGGCAGGCAACATCGATATGGTGGCTGCGATGCCAAATATTGTTGGCTAAAGAGCGCGACCACCATGGGCAGGAAAAACGCTGGTGGAGTTGTGAATGACGAGTCGGGAACTGGTAATCACGGGTCGGAGCCTGGTCTCACAGGGCCATGACAATTAGCGGTGTTCGAAAGATTGTATGGTGGGCACGACAAAACGGCCCTGCAGAGATACCAATTCAGCGCGGTGCAGGCGCGCCAGCTTGTTAAGCAGCTTATTGCCTTTTTCCAGCACGCGAACTTCGACCTGCCGACGATCCTCCTCGGAACGCCGGCGCTCGACCAGACCCAGCTTTTCGCAGCGCGAAATCAGCGCGACTACGGCATGATGTTGCACCTGCAGGCGCTCGGCGAGTTCTCCTACCGTCGCCCAGTCGCGGCCGGGATAGCCGCGTATCTGTAGCAGCAGCATGTACTGCTGCGGCGTGAGCTCATGCTGCAGGGCAAGCTGCTCGCTGAACCTCACGAACTTGCGTATCTGATAACGAAAATCGGCGAGTGTCTCGAAATCGCGTTTGTTCAGGGGGCGGGTGTCGGCTTTGGTCATGGCGTGTCCAGCGGGACAATCAGCGTCAAATTGCCCCGCATCGTCGCGCAATTCTACCGCCGTGACAAGCGTTGCACTCGGTGGCACGGCATCAGTGCATCAACACGATCTGTACCAGCACCAGCCAGGCGAGCAATCCGGCGCCGGTGACGACGGTCGCCATCTGCATCGCGCGCAGGTCCTCGTGCATGCGAAACAGCGCGTATATGCCGCGATAGGTGATGACCAGCGAGCCAAGCAGGCCAAGGGAGCCAACAACGACGCAGATGGCAAGATTGGGAACGAACAGCACAAGCGATGATACCCACATCGGAATCGGTGCTATCGCGGCGAGGGTAAAGCACTCGTGATAGCCGGCCGGGACGTCGTTGACGCGGCAGGTAAGGTGCATGATCCCGGCCATGGCCGGGACGGTAAGCAGTTCGGCAAGGAAAAAAGTACCGGCAGCGAAATGCCATTGCTGTTGAGACACGCCGAGCGAGAAGACATCGCCATAATGGCCGCCGGCGTAATAGATCATCGCGGCGGGCAGGATTGAAAACGGCAGAACCAGATACGCAAAAATACGCGCTATGGACGGATGAATTCGAATGAGGTCATCCCAGCCATCATGGAAGGACAGGATCATCTTTGGCATTTGCAGCAAGGTCATGGCAGTCTCCCGCGTTGCGGACCGGGCGAAGGTCCGGATTTGTCAGACCGGCAAGGCGGTTTCGGACGCCTTGAACGGCAGAATACGTTATGATTAATGTATCACGCCGTGATATAATGTCAAGCGAGGAAAGTTAATTGCAGGCCGCGACAAGGGACACCAGGCTTAACGGGCATTTGGGCATTTGGGCATTTGGGCATTTGGCATTCTGGCAAGCTGGCGCCGACTGCACGCGGCTACGTCCGTGGAATGCGAAATTGAAAATTTACACACGATGAATAACCATCATGAATGACCAACCTCCGCCGGATTGGGATCCAAAATCTGATGAAGTGATGCGCGATCAGCGTGCAGCCTATGATGAGCTGCGCCGCCGCTGTCCGGTTGCCCACAGCGAACTCATGGGCTGGTCGCTGTTCCGCCACGCAGATGTGACCCACGCGCTTCATCAACACGAAATTTTCAGCAACGCCGTGTCGCGGCATCTCTCCGTGCCCAATGGCATGGACCCGCCGGAACACACGGCCTATCGCCGCATCATCGAACCCTACTTCTCCCCGGAGCGCATGACGGTGTTCGAGCCGGTCTGTCGCGCCATCGTGGTGAAATTGATACAGGAAGTATGCGCACGCGGGGAGGTGGAATTCATAGCGGATGTGGCGTTGCCGTTCGCAGAGCGAGTGCAATGCGCTTTTCTCAACTGGCCAACCGCACTACACGGACGGCTGGCCGGCTGGACACGCAAGAACCACGCCGCCACCCTCGCGCAGGATCGGCAGGCGCTGTCGGACATCGCGCGCGAATTCGAAGAACTTATTGACGGCCTGATTGAGACCCGTATGCAGGACGGCACGGATCCGAAAATGGATCTCACCGCCGCGATGATGACCGAGCAGGTGTGGGGGCGGCCACTGAGCAACGAGGAAGTGGCGAGCATCCTGCGGAACTGGACCGTCGGTGAAATTGGCACCATCTCGGCGTCCGTCGGAATCCTGGTGGAATATCTCGCCGGACATTCCGGGCTACAGACGCGGCTGCGTTCGCAGCCGGAACTGATTCCGCCCGCCATCGAGGAAATGCTCCGTCTTCACGGGCCACTCGTCATCAACCGGCGGATCACCACCCGCCCGGTTGAAGTCGGGGGCAAGAAAATCGGGGCGGGCGAACGCATTACCTTGAACTGGATTTCCGCCAACCGCGATGAAGCCGAGTTTGACGAGCCGGACGAGTTCCGCCTCGACCGCGATCCGGCCAGGAACCTGCTTTACGGTGCGGGCATTCACTACTGTCCGGGCGCACCGCTGGCGCGTCTGGAGATGCGGGTTTTTCTGGAGGAACTGCTGGCCCGCACCAGCGAAATCACCATCAGGCCTGGGCGCCCCCCCACGATTGCCGTCTATCCCGCCAGTGGGTTCGCCACCCTGCCGCTGCTCATCCGATGAGTTATTGGTGCGCAACAGGCGGGTTTGTGCATTTGTGGCGAAGCATCCAGGTGCTCATTATCCAGGGGAGGCATAGGATACTTGGACCCGGCGGGATGAGCGCTTCCGTATCCGTGGATATGGTCAATTATTGTTATGGCGACCATGCGCTGTACTGGGAATTTGCGCAGGGCCAAGCCGGCACGAAGAGACCGGAATCATGGGTTATGACATCAAGTTAAAACGCATCTACGATCCGGCAACGGAGGCGGACGGCGCACGCGTGCTGGTGGATCGTCTGTGGCCTCGCGGCAAACGCAAGGACGAGCTCAAACTCAGCCGTTGGTACAAAAACGCTGCACCCTCAAATGAGCTGAGACGTGCCTGGCATCAAGGCGGCATCGACACGGAGATATTTGCCCGTGACTACGAGCAGGAGCTCAAGAACAATACCCAGGCACTTGTCCCCCTGATGCGCGATGTGCGCGCGGGGCGACTGACCCTGCTGACCGCCACCCGCGACCCGCAACATTCCTATTTGACGGTGCTGCGTGAGGTGCTGGAGACAGAACTGGAACGCGAAGACTTTGAGGCGGACGGGCGCGAGTACAGTTCGCCCACCTGTTACGGGCGCTGAGCTGGAGTTCGGCCCGGCCGACATCGCTTGTAAGGAATCCCGAAGACGTCTGCAAGGCGCGCTGCCAAAGCACAAGCCTTAACCCGCTTGATTCAGGCGCAATAGAGGTACGGGTAATACCGCCAAATTTACCTGAGACGGAGCGGATTAAAATATTTCTTGAATGTAAGTAAGTTCTTACTTACCATATGTGTATGGATACAATCACACGAAAACCCCGCGCCGTACGCCGCGAACAGATCGTCGGAGCGGTGCTCAGGATCGTTGCCGAAGAAGGCATCGGCTCACTCACTACCACGGCCCTGGCGCGTGACATCGGCGTAACATCCGGGGCCTTATTCCGTCACTTCGACAGCCGCGACGAGATCCTGGAGGAGACGGTGCGGTACGTGGCCGAGGCCGTCGACCGAACCTTCCCCGATCCGTCACTCCCGCCCGCGGAACGGCTGCGTCAGCTGTCGACCAGTCGCATCGAAGCACTGACGTCGAATCCCGGGATCGGGTGGTTCCTGCACTCGGACCAGGCGGCTCTCAGCCTGCCGCCGGCTGCGGTTGCGCGCCTCGGCGACTGCGCTCGACGCACACATGCGTTCGTGCTCGGCGCACTGAAGGAAGGCGTCGGTGTCGGCAGCATCCGCGGCGACATTCCCACCGAGCACCTGCTGGTAATGTTTCTCGGCACCATTCGCGCGTTTGTGAATCGTGCGCGTTTGAGGCAGAACGCGATCGATGTAGAAGGCATCGTTCGCGCACTAATGCTCGTTATCGCCCCCACACGATCGTAACAAAGAAAGGAGAATCCCATATGACCATTGACCCAACTTGCCGCGTCGGCGAGATTGCCACCCAGTATCCCCTGGCCACCCGTATATTTCATCGCCACGGCATCGACTTCTGCTGCGGTGGCGGCAAACCCCTGGCGGACGCGTGCGCGGCGCGCGGTATCGATACCGGCATCGTCCTGGAAGAACTGCACGAGCAACTCGGGGCTCACGAGGTCGGCGAAGCGCGGTGGGACCAGCAGCCACTCAAAGACCTGATCCGCCATATCCTGGTGACGTATCATGAACCGCTGTACGAGGAACTTTCCCGCCTCTCATTCATGGCGCGCAAGGTCCATTCCGTCCACCGCGACAAGGATCCCGAGACCTTGTCCGAGCTCCTCGATGTCGTTATCGGCCTGCAGGAAGAACTCGATAGCCACATGGCCAAGGAAGAGCAGATTCTGTTTCCCATGATCCTGAACGGGCAGGGCGCCATGGCCGGTGGCCCCATTTCGGTGATGGGACACGAGCACGAGTCTGCCGGCCAGGCTCTCGCGCGTCTTCGCGAACTCACCAACGGCTACCAGGTCCCCGAGAATGCGTGCAACACGTGGCGCGCACTGTGGCATGGCCTCGCCGCGCTGGAGGAAGAACTCCACGAGCACATACACCTCGAGAACAACATCCTGTTCCCACGCTCGCTGACACAATAGAAGGAAACCACGTCATGAACTTCACAATATTACACGCAGCACTGCCAGTCGCCGTGGCCGCAATGTTGATGCTGATAAACCCGCTGTCGTGGCGGCGCAGCGGCTCGCGGGGGAAAGTGTCGAAGCCGGGCGCGCCTACGTGGCCGCGTACGTGGACTACGTCCACTACGTCCTCGGCCTCCACAACGCGATCGAAGGCGCGGGCGGCCACGATGCGCCGCACGAGGGGCATTAAGCACGACGTGAAAAATGGCGTTGGTTCCGCCCGTTGCTAACGCGCCTGAATGCAATCGTTTCCCGACTTGGTCGGAACGATTTATGTTCAACTGGATGGTCAGGCTGTTGCGGCCTGACCCACACGAAAAAGTCTACGGGATACCGGGGGAGGTTATTGCAACTCCGGCCCCGTTTCCAGCACGCGCCTGAACTCGTCTGAATCAGCTATCAGATCTGCAACTGTAAATTGATCCAGATGCGACAAAAACGCTTCAACCCCGCCAGCCAACACATGATGAAGATCACAAACCAGTGTCACCAGGCATTTGTTGGTAGAAGTGTTGAAACATTCAACAAAATTCCCGGTATCTTCCAGGGACCGCACGATATCGCCGACATTTAACATTTTGGCGGGCCTTGCGAGTTTCAGTCCCCCGCCACGGCCAAGCACGCTTTCGACATAGCCTTTGGCAACCAGTTTTTGTGCAACCTTCATTAAGTGGTTCCTGGAAATGCCGTATTGACCGGCAATTTCGTTCACGGAGTGGTGACCGTCGAATGTGGCCAGAAACATCAATGTTCGCAGTGCATAATCGGTATGGACAGATAATCTCATAATGTACACATTTTATTGCTTTTGAAATTAGAGCAAATTAAAATAATATATTAAATACCTATTTAATAGAACCGCACTTTCTGTTTCGCAGATTGCATTCTACCGCGATTGCCCGCCAGTAAATGGAGAATAGTGATATGTCCACCTATCAGACTACATTCAGCATCAAAAGACTGTGGATCATTTTGTCCGTCGGCATGGTTGTCATGTTTGGGATCTTGCTGCTGCTGGGACGGGAGATCTATCAGCAGGCCCCGCCCATGCCCCAGCTGGTCAAATCTGCAAGTGGTGAAGCCTGTATACGCTTGATGATATTGAAACCGGTCAGAATATCTGGCAGTCCATCGGTGGCATGCAACAGGGTTCGATCTGGGGTCACGGCAGCTATCTTGCACCGGACTGGAGTGCCGATTGGCTGCACCGCGAGGCGGAAGCACTGCTGGCAATATTAATGCAACAGCCATCGGTAGCCGGTCTGTCACCAGAGCAAAAACTGGTGCTAAACAAGGCCGAACTGCAGACAGAAATGCGGACCAATACCTATGACCCGGCCAATGGCACGATTACCGTTAGCGATCAACAGAGCCGAGGCCATCAAACAGGTCCAAAGGCATTTCGTCAGTCTGTACGAAGGCAATAGCGAGGCGGCACTGCAGCTTCGGCGCAATTATGCTTTTCCTGTTTATGGTCAGTTGACCCAGGGCGATGCGGAGAAACTTGCTGCTTTCTATTTCTGGACTGCGTGGGGTGCGACCACCAATCGTCCAGGCCAGGACATCACCTACACCAGCAACTGGCCGCATGAACCCCTGGTTGGCAATACGCCACCACCCAGTCTTTTGATGTGGAGTCTCGCCTCGGTCATCCTGCTGCTCGGCGCGGCGGGTGCATTGATCGCCTATTACGCAAAACAGTTTGATGTCTGGCGCGAAGAAATATTGCCGGAAGAGGGAATGGCCAGGCGCAGATTTGATAGACACCGCAGTCATCACACCTTCGATGCGGGCGACGGCCAAATATTTCTGGGTGGTCTGCGCGCTGTTTCTTGCACAGGTCGCTGCTCGGTATCGTCACCGCTCATTACGCGGTTGAAGGACAGGGATTTTACGGTTTGCCATTTGCGGAATACCTGCCTTATGCCGTGACACGCACATGGCACACCCAGCTTGCGGTTCTGTGGATTGCCACCGCGTGGCTTGCCACCGGTCTGTATGTCGGCGCCATTGTTGTCCGGACGAGATCCAAAGTTTCAGCGTTTTGGTGTGAATTTTCTGTTTATCAGCCTGCTCATCATCGTGGTCGGATCTTTCGCCGGGCAGTGGGCCGCAGTTCACCGGTTTTTCAGCTGATTTGACGGCAAACTTCTGGTTTGGGCACCAGGGCTATGAATACGTCGATCTTGGTCGTTTCTGGCAAATCTATCTGACCATCGGCCTGTTCCTGTGGGTGGCCCTGGTGTTGCGGGCATTGTGGCCGGTTCTGAAACAAAAAGGCGGCAAATCGTTAATTTACCTGGTGCTGGTATCAGCGCTTGCGATCGGCCTGCTGTACGCGGCGGGTTTGATGTGGGGTCAGCACACCCACATTTCGATCATGGAATACTGGCGTTGGTGGGTCGTTCACCTCTGGGTTGAGGGCATATTTGAAGTCTTTGCCACCGCCATCATCTCACTGCTGTTTGTCCGCATGGGAATACTGCGCACATCAACCGCCACGGTGATGGTGTTGTTTGCCACCATCATCTTCCTGTTCGGCGGTGTACTGGGCACCTTTCATCACCTCTATTTCAGCGGCACTCCAACCTCGGTGATCGCGGTTGGCGCGATGATTTCCGCGCTGGAAGTCGTGCCTTTGCTGGTGGTTGGATTTGAAGCCTACACACGCCACAAAGTCGAACGTGAAGCGGAATGGCAACGAAGCCTATCACTGGCCGTTCATGTTTTTTGCAGCCGTGCTGTTCTGGAACCTGGTGGGCGCCGGACTGTTCGGGTTCCTGATCAATCCACCGATTGCGCTGTATTACATGCAAGGTCTGAATATGACCGCCAATCATGGTCATGCCGCCTTGTTTGGCGTCTACGGGATGCTCGGTCTGGGTCTGACACTGTATTGCCTGCGCGGCTTGACCGATGTGGAGTTCTGGAATCAGAAACTGCTGAAAATATCATTCTGGTCGCTGAATATCGGGCTGGCGATGATGACATTCCTGTCGCTGCTGCCCCAAGGCGTATTGCAGACTTATGCAAGTATCGAACATGGTTATTGGTTCGCGCGTACGGCTGAATTTATGCACAGCCCGGTTATGCAGGCGCTGGTATGGGCGCGCGTGCCGGGCGACCTGGTCTTCGGTGTCGGCGTGGTTGGCTTTGTGTGGTTTGTTTTTCGGGCGTTTGTTCCAAAAAGGCAGGCTTAGCCCGCATATTGCACCAGGAAGATAGGAAAAGCCCCGGCAAAAATTTGCCGGGGCTTTTTTTATTAAAAGTTTCATTGTGCAAACCTGCGCAGCAATTACACGGGTTTTTCTGATACTGAAACACGGGCTTGCCAAACCCGGTGATTGAGCATATTATTTAATAATGCGAATGATTCTCATTACCATTATGCTCGTCTGCAGCGTTGTGACGATTGCTGAAGCACAATCAACCACAAACCCGGGCTGGCAAACCACCCTGCAGTCGATCATTGGCGCTTTGGACTATGTGGCGATCGATTATCCTGGAGCGGTGCAGGCGGGAGCGGTTGTGAACGCAGAGGAATATTCCGAGCAACTCGAGTTCCTGGCGACAGTCAACGAGCTCATGATGTCACTACCCTCCCGGCCGCAACGGCAATCCCTGCTTGCACAGGCACGGGAATTGGCGTCCCTGGCGGATCGACACGCGCCGGGTGACAAAGTGGCAGCCGCTTCACGCAAACTAATCTCCGATTTGATTGAAGTGTATGACGTTGTTACCGCCCCAATCACGGCTCCGGACCCCGCCAGCGTTGCACCCCTGTACGCCAATCAGTGTTCGGGATGTCACGGTGTTTCTGGGCACGGGGATGGCCTCGCGGCAGCGGCGCTGGATACCCCACCGACAAATTTTCACGACATCGGACGGGCGCAACAACGCAGTTTGTACGGTCTTTATTCAACTGTCACCCTGGGCGTTGCCGGAACCGGCATGCCCTCATTCTCAGCGCTGACCGAAGCACAGCGCTGGTCGCTCGCGTTTTATGTCGCCGGTCTGAGAGACGACCCTGCCGCCATTACACAAGGGGAAAAGTTCTGGCGCGCAGGCATGCTGCGAGAATCATTGCCAACACTCGCAAGTTTCACCTCCAGCACACCTGCTGTAATTGCTGCGAACCGGGAGAATGCCGCCGCGGTGCTCGCTTACCTTCGCCACCACCCGGAGGCGCTGGCCAGGTCTGCCGGCGATCCCATTCAACGTACCCTCGACGGGCTGCAAAACGTGGTATCGGCCTACGCCAATGGCCAACCGGATATAGCCCGGCAATTGGCGTTGTCAGCATACCTGGAGGGTTATGAACTGATCGAAAGCCAGCTTCGAACACTGGATGGCGAGCTCGCAGTGGGCATCGAACGGGATATGCAGGTACTGCGGAACATGATTCGTGACGGCGTGCCCGTCGACGAACTGACGTCGAGCACCAAAGCGCTGGAAACACGCTTGCAGGAAGGCTCGGCACTTTTGGCGGCTGGCGGTTCATCAACGGCGACACTGTTCATAAGTGCTTTTCTGATCCTGTTGCGCGAAGGTCTCGAAGCTATCCTGCTGCTCGCGGCCATGAGTTTGTATCTGCGCCGCACAGAACACACGGCCGCAATGCGCTATCTGCATGTCGGTTGGATAGGTGCGTTGATCGTTGGCGCGTTGACTTGGATCGGTATTAAAACGTTCATCACCGTCAGCGGCGCCCAACGGGAGGTGGTCGAAGGGGCAGCAGCACTACTTGCAGCAATTGTCCTTTTGTACGTGGGCATCTGGCTGCATCGCCATAGCAATGCAATGCATTGGCAGGCGTTCCTGAACAAGCGACTCGGCAAGAGCTTGTCGACGGGCACACTCTGGGGCATTGCCGCCCTGGCGTTCGTGGCGGCTTATCGGGAAATTCTTGAAATGGTGTTGTTCTATGAAACGCTGTGGCTGCAATCCGGTACCTTAACGCCAATCGTTTTGGGCGCCTCGTTCGCAGCCGTCGCGCTGTTTGCCGCCGGCTGGGTCATGTTTCGAATCGGTGCCCGACTGCCATTGCGTCTCTTTTTTCAAGCCAACAGCTTGCTGATGTTTGCCCTGGCCCTCACATTCGCCGGCAAGGGTGTTTCCGCACTCCAGGAGGCAGGTTGGATTGACGTCACGTTCATCAGCGTACCGAGGATCGATTGGTTAGGGATATATCCCACCGCACAAAGCGTTGGCGCCCAGTTAGCGATCTTATGCATGGGTGGATTCTGGCTGATTTTGATGTCGCGTCACAAAGCTACCTTATTGCAACACCCGACGTGAGCCGGTCACAGCCTATGCACGATTGCCGTCATGGACCCTGTATACACCGTATGGATCATTGCCGTTGATTGCTGTGAACACCTTTCTTGCAGGCAAGGAAAGCCAGAGGGTGGCGCGATTGAACTGATGCGCTCGACGGATGATGAGAAGGGTCAGCAGTTAAATAATGTCGAGTTATTCAGGGATGCATTCAAGGCGACCGCCCAACCCGAGTTTAACAACCTGCAGCAGGTGACGAGGGATCGGAAGAATGCTTTTTAGGCTTAGAAAGGAGTAGTCAAAGACTATTCCCTGGGACCGATGAACCATGCGCTTTATGAAGTGGGTGGCGAATATCGCAGGAATATGTAATTAGGGCTTATGTAACTTTCATTTTGATGTCTCTGCCCAGTCTGGCAAGCATATTTAGTGCCTAAGATCAGTTTAGGCTGGTAACTGGACGATCTATATGGCAAATGGCGCGGGTTTTTGTGGGAAAGGGATTGGAGTTCTGTAGCGAAACGTCAGGATACCCATTTCTTTTTAAGTTTTAGGTCAAGGGTATTCTGGCTTTTCTATTTACCTGTTAGCATCTATATCAATGTGGAATCGTCGCAAGTCCTGTTCTTTGAAGCGGACCGGGAATGCGAGATTTCCTGAGCTGACAAGCAGGGCAAATAGCAGAAGCAAAAATCAATTGAGCTGCCAATATTATGAAAAACGCCATTGAACTTTTCGAATCCCATCTCGCCCCCGCAGAACTTGACTTGCTCGACACTCTGGATAGTCCGATTAAAATTCAGGCATTTCTGAATACGATCTCTTACAGCGTAGATGCTTTCTACCGCTGTCCGCTGCGGGTCCTGCGCGAACGGATTGGACACTGTTTTGACGGTGCACTCTTTGCCGCCGCCGCTCTGCGCCGCATCGGATATCCGCCACTGATCCTCGAGATCATCCCCAACGCGCACGATGACGACCACCTGTTGGCAGTCTTCAGATTTCGCGGACACTGGGGTGCGGTAGGACAGTCCAATTTTGCCAACCTGCGTTACCGCGATCCGGTCTACCGCAACCTGCGGGAACTGGTCATGTCGTACTTCCCGTTCTATTTCAACATCAAGGGTGAAATAACCATGCTCGGCTATCGCAAGCCGATCAACTTTTCGGTTTATGACAAGCTCGATTGGATGACCAGCGACGCGAACCTTGATTTCATCGGCGACGATATGGACCGTTACAAAACCTACCGCGTGGTTAGCGATGAGATGCTGCCCCTCATTGCTCCTGCGGACGCGCGCACCCTGGAATCTGCGTTGGTCGGTGTAAATATGGATGGGTTGTTCAAGGTGGATTAGTCCTTTCCAGCCAGCAAAGACAGCCACGTATCACCAGCTTCCATACGAATCGTGGCGGCAAGTCAAGACACACATGGAATGATAGGAAGAAAGATGGAAGAGAAGAGAAAGAAGACACCCATCACTTTCAACAATTAAAGACATGGGTGTCCTAGTTTCAGGTGTCCTAACTTTTCATCCTAACTTTTTTATTCTAACTTTTTTAGGAGACGGCTAATGGGTGACCCCAAATATTTCTTAGTTGTATCCTGACCCTTTTTTTGCGAGAAATATTTCTGCTGATTTGAATGTTCGCTTGTTTGTTAGTTGATTTAAAAGACAAAACACAATTTCTTTTGAACCCTGGGGCTCAATTTTTATCTGGGTCTTTGAAATCCCCCTGTCATTTACAGGACTCCAGTCAGTGCCCAATGGAGCGAATTGAGAGAGCGGTAATAAATCACAATTCAAATTTTCACTCTTTGCGTACTTGTCCTTTAAACGCCCAGGCTCTGTGTACTTCAGCGGTTCGTAAACTTGTGCATATCCCAGAGCTGAATTCCGGTCTTTTTCCAAAGGCAGCCCGCGAGCACAAATGTTGAGGGTTAATTCTTCTCCCTTTGACACAAGCATCGGGGTTGTATCATCACAGCTCATTTGAGCATTTACATATATCTGTGGCTGCTCTTCCCTTACTTTGAAATGACGCATATTTATTTGGCCTGTCGAAGAATCCTCAGCGCAAACTGTTACATCCTCTACATAGCGGCTTGAGAGTGAAATCGTGGTTCTCCACTGCTCCTCCTCATAATTCCAGTCTGATCCCAAAGGCGCAAAATTGGTTTCTTCATTGCAAAAATGAATACCCGAGGAGCCCCAAAACAGGGTTTGCTCCCGAACGGGATATCAAGCCATGTAAACAGATATTTACATCCACGGAAGAACCATTTGAGATAAATTCGGTTCTGTCGTCAGAGCAATCTTTATTGGATCCCACCAATATCTGTTTGGGTTCACTATAGACGATATCCATATCCTGGATATTCACTCCAAGTTCCCCCTCAATACCTAAACCTTCAATAACCCAGTGAACGCCTTTTACCGCCAGGGTTTTATTACGAGGCAATTTGTCTCTGAATAAATTATTGTCATCAGCACATTTGTAAAGCTCGCTCAAATCAATTTCATATTCACGCATCTCCTGGTATTCCTGGAGCTCTGTTATTTGTCGCAAACTTTCTGAACAGGAACTTAAGTCCAGCATCTTTCCCGCTTCGAGAAATGCCAGATCAGCACCGGGAAAATAGAAACTGTTTTTTGCCGGCCAGACCCAGTCTTCGTACAAAAGATGTTCCGTGATGGGCCATTCAACCCCTGGACGCGAGGTTGGATGAGTGAGGTCCAGAAAAACCATTCGATCCATCATCCTTTCCTGTCCCGTGGAATCCATTCCCTTCCACTCGGCAATGATCATGAGATGGTAAATGATGGCCAGGGATTCCTTTTGATATTCCGTTACCCGCGAATGAAATTTCAAAACGCTGGGAATTTTTTTGCTTTTATCAGTATTGATGTAAGCAACAGGATGCGGGTTCCCCCTCTTGCATTGCGCTCCAAAACCAAAAAATGGTGCTGAATATTCTCCGCAGCTCACCTGCTTATCCGTGGTATGAAACGCATTCAAATTAAGGTCTAAATCAAAGTTATATCCATCTCCACCAACGTATGTAGAACCGCGGTTGGGACGAAAACTTAAATTTGGCGGACCTTCATTGCATTCATGAAAAGAATCTTTCACAGGATCATCCCACGATTCATCTCTTCCACCGAGATCTTCATTATTGATCGACATCACCCAGAAATTTTCACCGCCCTCGTAATCAATTTTGGACATGCCGGGATAGTTCCACTCTCGAGCAGCGCCGTGACTCAGGCAGCCTTCTGCTAATTGGAACGTTTCATCAAGTGGATACAAAAAGCAGTCTGTAATACTCAGAGGATTCCTAAAAGTTCCCTCGTCATCTGCGGAATAATCACTGCGAAAGGGGGCCGGAGAAACGTCTTTAAGGGCAAATCCATAGTACAAATTGTTGACGGGATCATACTTTGTACCGCGACCCTTAGTTCCCTAAATAAAAAACATCTGAGTCATCGCCAAAGGTGCAGGTGTTTATATCGGTTCTGGGAGGTGCTTCACATTCAAGACATGGATCATCATAAGCTTGAATCTGTGAAGTTTGAAAGAAAACGGCAATTGCCAGCAGACCTGCCATTCCTGCAGCCTGTCCCCCTGATACCTGCCCTGCAGAAAGTTGATGCCGGTGCGCTATAAAAGCACCAGGGGCAGACGTGCTTAAACGGACCGGCAAACTGGCGAGATCCAGTATTAAATCAGCCTCAAACATGTCGATTCTCCAGGTCATAGATTTAACGGGAATCAGGCGTTGGCGCCGCTACGCTGGTTTTTCCACAATCTGCAAATGTGCCGAGCTTCAGCGCAGCTTCACGGTGCACCTGCCAATCCGAATTCGAGCGTTGTTGAATGTGCTGTACAGTCGCTGCGAAATTGGCAGCTATCGCGAGTGGTGGCGCCAACACCATCGGTACTGCAAGCATCAGTGGCGCGATTTGCATCGGGAAATCGAGCAGGGACGGTTGATTCATTTAATTTTCCCCATCTGCTCAATTAGCCTGGTCAGCAACCCCTGAATATTTGGAATATTTCGAGTCTCATCTTCAATTACTCTTGCAGTTCAATGACTCCTAAAGGGTGACTTGAAGCGGTGGAAATCCATTCCGCAGACTACACAGTGGGCTCTTTTTGTTTAGGTAACCTGATGGAGTGCAAATGGTTTGCTGATTACTTCTGTGGAAAGCTTAAGGTTAAAGTGGCTGGTACAGTTCGTGGCGGTTTGCTACTGCGCTTGCATGGGTTTGTTGGATTAATTCTTCAGTATGACTCACTGGCGCTTAGCTGGAGACGGCAAATAGGCGAGCCCATGACTGAAGAGAAGAACGGAAAATAGAGAAAGGTAGATACCCAAAGAGAAGTGAAAAGAGAAGTGAAGACACAAAGAGAAGTGAAGACACCCATAACTTGCAGAGAAGTGAAGACACCCATAACTTCCAGCGCCACGCACCTGCACAGGATTGAAGCTGTGCGAATTTCCGACATGCAGCCTAAACTTGAATATACGAAGCTTGTTCTGGTCAAACCTTCGTGACCGCTTTTACGCTCGTGATATAAGGCCGGTATTGCAAAGTCGAGGCAAAGTTCAACGCTGGCGCCGAGACTCAATAATTCGCCAACGCAATCCGTCACGCTTGTAATTCCGCCGACTGGACTGATCTTTGTACTGGTACCTCCGGGAAGATTTCAATACAAAACAAGGAAATGACTATGACCGACAAGCCACGTGAAAAACTGGATGAACTGATTGATGATTTTGATAAAGAAATAGAAGACACCCACATCTTGGACTAGTGAAAAAAGGAAATTACCTCATTTTTCTAACTTGGCTTTTTCGGGTTTTTCCACTTTATGAACGTATTGCTTTGCGAGCTAAACTGACCACAAGATACTATGCGTTGAGCAGGGCTCGCAGCTCATACGCAAACTGCTCTTTTGCGGGTTTTGCCTGTTCAAATACGGTTGCGGCGTTGTAAAACTCAAGGGCGCGAATGTCCTTGATTTGCGGGGCGATGAAGATGTCCGGCTTCCGATACCGCATCTTTTCATTGACGATGCTGTTTTGCATCACCTTGACCGAGTTGAACAGGATCTCGAAGTAACCGCTATCGCCGGACTCGGGTCTGCTGCGAATGCCACTCACGTCAACGGCGATGACGATGTCGCAGTCCTCGAATAACAGATCCCACGGCACCGGATTCACCGTGCCGCCATCGATAAGCACACGAGCGTCGATCTTTACCGGTTCGAAGATGCCGGGAATGGCCATGCTGGCCTGAACGGCCGGTAACAGCCTGCCGCTGTTCAACACGACCTGTTCTTTCTCCCAAAGGTCGCCGGCCACGATATCAAGTCGAATATCGAGACCTTCGAAGCTACTTGTTCCGATGGAGTGGTAAAAGTGTGAAAGGATTCGCTTGCTGTCCAGCAAGCCGCCATTGCCAACCTCAAGCTCCACAAAATCCAGCCAGTTTGTCGCCTGGTCGGATAGCAGCGCGCTCACCAGGTCATGATCATCTGCAACAAAAGCTTTGTTGACGAGTTCCCGAATATCCGTGGCTGACATGCCCGACGCGAACATCGCCCCGATGACCGCGCCAATACTGGAGCCGGCGATGCGATGTGGGCGCAGGTTCATATTTTCCAGCACTTCGAGCATCTCAATATGAGCCAGACCATTAGCGCCACCCGCGCCCAGCGCCAGACCAATGCGGCTGTTCCCTGCGCGCGGCGAGGTATCCCGATCAGCTTGTTCGGTTGTCACCTTCCCCGGCGATGCGTTAGGGCGGAAACAGGAATCGCCAGGATCGGAATAGCGGTCAGCAGATCTCGCCGGGACATGGTGTATTTGGGTGTTGTCATCAGAATTCGCCTTGCTGGATAGGGTACACGACCTGATTATGCCAGATTAGGTGGCGCCACAGAGCGGGCCAGGCGCCATCATTTACCGGGCGGCAAAAGGTTAGGACAAAAGGCTAGAAAAAGGCTAGGACACCCATCACTTTTTAAGTTTTAGGGCATGGGCATCCTGACTTATTTAGGAGACGGCTAATGGGTGGCGTTGCTGGCAACAAAATGCTTTATAGAAAAGGGTGTTTGTTCTACATATACTCAAGGGTGTCTAATCTACTTTTACACCCCCGCCAGTGAAGTGATATTGCGCCGTGAACGAGCAACACAGGACGATTGAAGGGCCGATGAAGGCAGCCATGCGTGAACAGCTCAAGCGCATGCTGGCGCGGGTGCCGTTCAATCGTTCTCCTGTTCTGAGCCGCTTTCTCTCGCATGTCGTGAAACAGGCGCTTGCGGGCGACGCGGCACCGTTAAAAGAGTACACCCTAGGTCTGGAAGTGTTCGACCGCCCCGATGATTTCGATCCGCGTGTGGACACCATCGTGCGGGTGCAGGCCAGACGTTTGCGTGCAGCCATGGACAGCTACTACAGGAGCTCGGGCAAGAATGACAAGGTGCGCCTTGATATGCCCAAGGGGCAGTACGGAATACGCGCATCGCTGATGACGCTTCCCGAGAATGTTTCCGAACATGGTGGCGAAGCATCGACACCGGATCGCGAGACATTCGTGACTGCACCCATTCCGGTGGCTCGCACGCCGCTGATCGGTCGTGATGAGGAATTACGCCAACTGGTTGCCATGCTTGGGAAAGAAAGTACACGACTGCTGACGGTGACGGGCGTCGGTGGGACGGGCAAAACCCGCCTGGCGCTGGCCGCGGCTGACGCGATCGGCCATGCTTACCCTGGCGGCGTGCTGTTCCTCGATCTTTCCCCGGTTCGGGAATGCTCGGTGCTGATTGAACTGTTAGCCGAAGCTTTTTGTGTGCGCCGCACCGAGGGGCGCCCCTTGCTGCAGGTGATGGCCGAACGCTTGCGCAGCAAAGACATCCGCCCGATTCTTCTGGTCCTGGACAACATGGAAGGCGTTCTTGATGGTGCCGATGTACTGGGCGAACTTCTTGACGCCAGTGCCCTGTTGACCATTCTGGTAACGAGCCGCATCGCCCTGCATTTGTACGGCGAGTACGAGTTTCCGCTGGCGCCATTAGCCGTGCCGAATGCAGAGCAGCGTGGTGACGCGCCATGCCTGGCGGAGGTGCCTTCAATAAAATTGTTCCTGGCGCGCTCGGCTGCGGCAAACCCCCGCATGGATGTCGGCAACGATATGGACGCGCTGGCCGAACTCTGCGTGCGTCTCGACGGTCTGCCGCTGGCTATCGAACTGGTTGCCGCGCAGGCTGGTGCATTGAGCCCGCGACAGATGCTGGATCGTTTCACCGGCCATCTCGATCTGCCTGAGAACCCGGCGCGCGATGCGCCTTCGCGGCAACGAACCTTGCGCCGTGTGATCGACTCCAGCTTCGATCTCCTCGATGATGCGGCCAGGATCGCCCTGCGCCGGCTTTCGGTGTTCGCCGGCGGATTCACGCTGGAAGCCGCCGAGGCGGTCGCCGACGCCAAAGCAGATTTTGGCACCCGCTTGTTGCCCGCGGTGAATACCCTCGTCGGCATGGGCCTGTTGTACTTCCACGCCATGCGGGATGAGCCGCGTTACGCGATGCTCGAGACGCTGCGCGCCTACGGGCGCGAGCGCCTCAACGCCAGCGGTGAAGCCGATTCCGTCCGCAAGGCACACGCCGCCTATTGCCTGGTGCTGGCCGAGGAAGGTCTGGGGTCGCTAACTGCAGCTCAGCGGGAGGCTTGGCTGGCATGTTGTGACAGTGAGCAGGACAATTTTCGTCAGGCACTGGACTACCTGCTAAGGGCTGGCCCCTCGAAGTGGGCCTTGCGCCTGGGCCATGCCCTGTTCAGTTACTGGGAACGGCGTGAACATCTCGTCGAGGGGGCGAGATTGATGCAAGGCATTGTCGACAGAGTGCCAGCCGAAGTCGATCCGGCGTTGTGGGCCAAGGTCAGCGCTTATGCCGGCGCACTTGCGGCCTTTGGTGGCGAGCAAGCGATCGCGTACGCCCGTTACCAGGGTGTGCTCGAATTGTACAAACGCCTGGGTGATCGCAAGGGCCAGGCAATGATGTTCAATGGCCTGGGCGTTATTTCCCGCATTGACGACAACGCGTTGCAGGCGCGTGATTGGTATAGCAAGGCACTGGAAGTGTGCCGCGAGATCGACGACCGTGGTCAGATCGCCGCCACACTAAGCAACCTCGCCGAATGCGAACTCAAACTCGGCGAGATCGATACCGCGCGCCATCTGCTCGTCGAAGCACATGAGTTGTTCGTTAGTGAGCGCGAGCTGTTGCCGGCGGCCTGGTGTCTTAACCACCTCGGCGACGCAGCGCGCGACGGTGAGGATCTCGACACCGCGGCCGACTACTATAACCGCGCTGAAATCGAGTTTGTACGTCTCGATGATGCCTGGGGCATGGCACGCAGTTGGGCGGATCGGGGCCGTCTGGCCCTGGCACGCGGTGATCATCGACAGGCTGGCGCGCTATTGCTCGATGCATTACGGGCGTTTGAAAAGGTCAGTCACCGGCGTGGAATGGCCAAGGTGGCCGATTCCCTGGCGGCACTGGCCCATGCCGTCGACCAGGACGAGCTTGCGGTCAAACTGTTGGCGACTGCGGAAAACTGGCGCAGCGCAGTCGGCTTCGTCGCGCGAATTGACGATCTTGAATTCACGCGCCCGGTGCGCGAAAACGTCGGATTTGGGCTGGATGATGCCGAGTTGGAAGCCTTGCGTGAAGCGGGCCGACACATGAGCGCGACCGATGTGGCCGTTGCGATCACCGTCCTAATCGAGCCAGACGAAGTATAAACTTATGCCTGGACTCGCATGGCGTCGGGGGATATTTCGTCAGATGCATGCACGCCATCGGATTTTAGAAGATTGCGCACGGCCGACACCCGGTCGCACGGATGCCCGGCCATGCGGGCATGTTCACGGATCAGCGTTTCGTCGGGCGCAAGATAAATGCAATACACCTTGTCATCGGTGACGAAGCTGTGTACCCACTGAATCTTGGGGCCAAGCGCATCGAGGGCATCTTTACTTCTCTGTATTGCTTCTTCGAGTTCCGTCTGGCTCATCTGTCCGGAACCTGGAATATCTCTTTCGATCACAAAATAAGGCATAACATTCTCCATTGCATCTGACACAGTGAAGTATACCAACAGTATACTGGATCGGCGCCGGCCGACGACGGCACGAGTCATGCGCGGCCAGAACACCGCGCATGCCCGATCCACTCAAGCTTAGCCTTCCGGCGAGTAGTATTTACAGGTCACGCTCATGTTTGACAGCGCAAACATCCCGGTGGGACTTTTCTTGAACGCCCAAACTCGCAGAGCGTACGCCGCAGGTATAACAAAGCGGTTAGGCTCATCGAGCAGGAACATATGCTGACCGCCCACGACAGGTGGCGTGACTTCACCATTCTCGGCATGCCAGGCTTCCTTGATCGTCAGATATTCGGCACCGGCCAGGCGCATGGTGCCCCACGGCGTGGGTTCGTATAACAGGACTTCCGGTGTGCTGGGATCCAGGACACCGTCGCCGATCAGCTCGAAACGAACATAATGGACACCTTGTGCGCCACCGTAGGGTCCGCTGACGCAGCCAGTCGCTGGCACATAGCCGTCATCCACGGCCGCATTGACGTCCCGGTATTTGGACGCGCTGTCGATCACCGTCTTCACCAACCCCATCGGACCCAAGCCATTGGCGTTTGGATCTCCGGAGCTACCCGGGTAGGAGTCGGCAAAGGCAAGCGGCGCAGCAAGTGCCAGAACCAGCGCGCAAGCCTGGGCAATTTTCTTGGTTTTCAAAATTTTCTTCACGTGCATCTTAAATATCCTCCATAGTTTGCATGGGCGCCGCCAGACCTGTTCCAACAAGCATCAACTGAACAGTAATGGCGACATGCATTCATACTAGGCCCGTATGCCAGGATGGAGGGATGCGAAGGTTTCTGTTTCACCGTGAAACGGAAGTTGTCACGTCATGTGAGACTCGTTGCCAAGAGTCTGAAAAGTCACGCAAAACAAGAGTCGAAAAGCCAAGCTTTAAAAAGAGAAATGAAGAACACCCATAACTTCCAGCGCCACGCACCTGTACAGGATTGAAGCTGTGCGAATATCCGACATGCAGCCGTAAACTTGAATATACGAAGCTTGTTCTGGTCAAACCTTCGTGACCGCTTTTACGCTCGTGATATAAGGCCGGTATTGCAAAGTCGAGGCAAAGTTCAACGCTGGCGCCGAGACTCAATAATTCGCCAACGCAATCCGTCACGCTTGTAATTTCGCTGTCTGGACTGATCTTTGTACTGGTACCTCCGGGAAGATTTCAATACAAAACAAGGAAATGACTATGACCGACAAGCCACGTGAAAAACTGGATGAACTGATTGATGATTTTGATATCGCCATGCTCGTCACCCGCTCACTCAATGGCGAACTCAGGGCGCGGCCCATGGCGATTGCCGGCCGGGATGACGAAGGCGTCCTGTATTTCACCACCCGTTCCGAGGACGACAAGCTGAAAGAAATTTTACACACGCCCGAAGTTGCGGTGACCATGCAGGGTGATGACCGCTACCTTTCGCTTAGCGGACGCGCCCAACTCGAGACTGACATATTGCTCGCTGAAGAGATGTGGACACCGGCCATGCGAGCCTGGTTTCCGGATGGATACCACGATTCCGAATTCACCGTGATAAAGGTGATCCCGTCCTATGCCGAGTACTGGGACCGGTCCGGTTTGCGCAAGCTGGAATTGATCTGGGAAACCGGCAAGGCTTTGTTCAAGCATGAAAAAGCTGAAGACCAGGGCCTGAGTGGTCACGAAAAGGTCCGCCTGGGCGAGGATGAGTCATCGACAGAGGGCGATGAGAGTTGAAATTCTGGCAAAACTTGTGAAGTTTTTACAAAACGGGTAAGTGATAGTTACCCGTATCAGCCCATCTCGTACCGGCATGATATTTGCATCTCCAGAAAGTGAGTCAAACACGGAGATTTGCAAAATGAATCGTTCACAAACACCCGGGACATCAATTGACCGGGTGCTGGTCGTGATCGACCCGGACCAGATGATGCTGGAGCACCCTGAACAATCCGACCTGCTGCAGCGCGCCCTTGATTTGGCGCGTGCCACCGGTTGTGAACTCGAGCTTTTTGCTGCTTATCACGATCCATCCCTCGATCTGAAGCTGTTTGCAAATCAGCAAGAGGTCAATCATGAAAAAGACCGGGTCACCAACTCCGCGGCTACCAAACTGGACGAAATAGCGCTGGAAATGAAACAGCGTGGCGTAAGGGTTACATGCGAAGTGCTCTGGGATCACCCTTACGCTGATGCCCTGCTCAGGAAAATTTCCGCATCAAATCCTGACCTGGTAATGAAACAAACACGGGGACCCCAGTACGTGATGGGTCTGACCGACAACCCGGATTGGGAATTGATCCGGAAATCACCGGCACACATTTGGTTTGTCAAGCAGGGCGCTCCGGTCATCAAGACGGTGCTGACAGCCGTGGGTGAAACCGCAGGCGACAAGGGCATCATCTCCGAGTCTGACTACCGGGTTTTTGAAATCGGCAACATGCTGGCCAGAGCATCGGCGCCGTGAACGTGCCGATACACAGTTACGAGGTTCCGAGGTTACACGCCTACACCACTTATGCTCCGATACTGGCCAACGCCACACAGGTTGCAGGCCAGATGGAAAGCTGGGACGAGATTGCCCGTATGCATGGTCAGGCCATTCGGAAGTTTGCGCAAAGAAATTCGATATCGACGTGGAACAGGTCGAGATCGCCAAGGGTCATGCCGGCGAAGTCATTCCGGCGAAGGCGAAATCATTGAATGCCGGCCTGGTCATCATGGGCGCAAGGAACCTAGGACGCTGGGAGCGATTGCTGAGTTCCGTAGCCGCCGAGCCGGTCTTGTCCTCGGTGCCGTGCGACATCGTTTTTGTCAAGGAAGCCCGAGGCTCTGAGCGTTCCGGTTGCCGATGAACAACCCCGCCGCGGTGTTCCGTCGGTCAATATTGAAAAGGCCATCACGGAACCGGATAAAGCCTTCGATTCTCCGCAGTCGGTGGTCGAGACGGATGACCTGACGATCGGTCTCGAGACGGCGGATTCTCGAAGCCTGGGAACTGGACGTGAACAGGCAGATGACGGCGGAAGACGAAGGCGGCCCGATCCAGGGCGCGCCTGCCAGCACCCTGATGAAAATCAACCAGGCCAGGGAGTCACTGGCCCGGATGGACCGGTAGCATATACCGTTGGCGCATAGCGGTCGTTCCGCGCAACGGATCAGTTCTGTCGAGCTACAACATTCACCGCTGTTATGGACGCGATGGCGAGCACCGGCCGGACCGGATCCGCGATGTTTTGCGACAGATCGATGCCGATGTCATTGCCTTGCAGGAAGTCGAGACGCTCCACGACGAGCCCGGCCTGCTGGACTACCTGTGTGAAGACAGCCCGTGGCAGCACATTCACGGGCCAACACTGGAGCGGGACGATGGCGATTACGGCAACGCGATTTTGACGTCTTTGCCGATCCGGTCGGTGCGCCGCATCGACATCAGCCAGGACCGGCGGGAGCCACGCGGAGCATTGCATATCAGGCTGGGCCAGCAGGACCGGCCTTTTGACCTGTTGGCCACGCACCTCGGTCTGCGGCCGGGGGAACGCCGTGCCCAGGTCAAACTCCTGCTCCAGGAAATGCAGAACGGTGCCGGCAGTTCAAACGACAGTGCGTTCAACCGTACTGATGGGCGACCTGAACGAGTGGTTGCTGTGGGGCAGGCCCATCCGCTTTCTGCAAAGCCACTTCAAATCCTCCCCGGCCCCGGCAACATTTCCGGCCCGTTTTCCGCTGTTTGCGCTGGACCGGATCTGGGTTGATCCACGCGACAGGCTCGTCAGTGTTAAAGCCATCAGCAATCCACTTACGCGGATGGCCTCCGACCACCTGCCACTGGTTGCCGAACTGGATTCAGGAGGTTTTCAGCAAGCGGCGAAACACCAGGGTGACGGAAATGATGAGGACAACGACAGCAGCCAGGATTCCGATGCTTTCGGCCGAGGGATTCATCACCGCCTGGAACAGGCTGCCGGAAAACACGGTCACCGCGGCGATTCCGGGCGGCCAGGCCGAGCAATGATCCCAGCATGAATTTGCCCACCTGCAAATGTGATGCCCCGGCCGCCAGGTTGACCACCGTGTAAGGCGCAACCGGCAGCATCCGCAACACGGCGATGGCCATGACTCCGCGGTCTGACAGGCCTTTGCTGAGACGGTGGACTTGTGAACTGCTCAAGCCCCTGATGGCCTTGCCGCCGATATGATGGCCTAACTGAAATCCGAGCCACGCACTGAGCAGGGCACCGGTCATGGAACAGCCAAATCCAGTCCATGGCCCGAGCAATACCGCGCTTGCAACCACCAGCAAAGTCAGGGGCACCATCAGTAGGCTGGCGATCACAATGACCGCGAACACGGCAAGAAACCTGGTTGATGGCTGCTGGAACCACGCCAGCGCCGCGGCCAGTCTTTCAGGTGTCAGCCAGTCCGCAAGCGGTGTCCAGCGCCAGGCAGCGGCACACAGCAGCAGCATGCCTATGAAACCCATGAATAACACCAGCCGCCGGCGGCCAAGAGGCGCCTGTTCGTCCGGCACGGCGTGTTGCACGAAATAGTCCGGGTTGATGGGCTCGGTGGGATCGAGCAGGTCCGCCTCGGAGCTGATATCGATCGCTTTATCGGCAACGTTTATGTCCAGTTCGAGCAGCGTACGCCCTGCCGGCTGCCGCAGGCTTTCCACGGCTGCCAGCAGCGACGCATTTTTGGTTCGGGCTTGCTCGACATCCCCGATCGTGCAATCCAGGTGTTCGGACAGCAGACGATGCAACAGCCAGGGCACACCATCGTGGTCCGGGGCTTCCAACGCAAGGTCGCATTCGCTGTCCATCCCCATCGAACGGTCACTGGTATTGGCCGAGCCCGAGTGCACAAAATAGTCGTCCATGATCATCAACTTGGCATGAACGCTGATACACTCGTCTGCCGGCAACCCCGGCTGCTCCGGATAGTAAACCCTGAATCGCTGATTCCGGTCTGCCCGGCGTAACTCCAGCAGCTGGTTTCTGGCGCAAGGCGTCCATCGTGACCTGCTCCAGCCAGCCACCGGTGTGGCGCGGCAGGACCAGGATCACCACGGGCGGGTCGTCCTCTTTTAGCCGTCTGGCCAGCGCCGCGGTGATCATGCGTGAAGTAAAGTACTGATTTTCAATGTAGATGTAATCCCTGGCCCGGGCGATCGAATCCATGAACAATTGTTCAACTTCCCGCACTTCGTCACGGCCCTGGAATGCGGGAAATGTTCGGGCTATTGCAACCGGCATCTCCTCGAACAGGGGCTCGAGGTCTGTCGGCCACCAACCCGATGCGTCTTCACGGGCTTTAATTGGTTCCACTTTGCTACCCGAATCTTTCCAGCGTCTTCGCGACAATTCGCCCAGGGCGGACGCTGCGGCGCCATCGAGCAGCCACATGACATCGTGAAACGGCGCATAGGTTTTTCCGTCCGGGTCGGTGCGACGTGGCTCTTTGGCCGCGTGTTTGGACGTATCCCAGCGCCAACGACTCAGATCGATACCGCCACAAAATGCCGCCGCATCATCCACTACGACGATTTTCTGGTGCTGCGAACCGCCCAGCGGGTGTTGATTATCGAACTGCACATGTAACCGTTCATGGCCGTTGGAACGGAGCTTCCAGGACTGGAACCATTCCCGTTCGGCGGCATAGATCATGCTGTAATCCCAGATCAACAGGTAGATGTGCAGGTTCTTTTTCCGCGCCAGCAAGTCCTGGATAAACTGCTCCAGCGTCGGTGTGTCATCGCCCCGGCCCAACGGTTCATGACGGTCAAAATCCCAGCCGAGTATGAAAATGCTGTGTTCGGCCCGCTCACATAGCGCGACCAATGCCTGGAAGTAGTCGGCGGTGTCTATCAGCGGAGCTAAGTGCTTGCTCGATTCGATGCGCCAGCAGTTATCGCCGGGGCGCAGGATCTCGTACTCGTCAAATTGCCTGGCTGTCATGGTATTTCCGTCTTTTCAACATTGCTTTAGATGCAATCTCCATGCCAGAATGCCAAGACACGACCTGCTGAGATTGCAGTGATCAAATTGGAAAATATTTTGAAATTTGGTAATCCCGTTTGAAACATTAACAGTGATTTTATGGGAATTCATGGCCTGGGTAATGTTTTGCGAACAGGAACCGCTCCATGAAGTTGGAACATATCTTGCATCATTTTTGTAATCACAATGAGGTTCAAGCTATGAAACAACTATCCGAAATCGTAGATACGAAAGTGGTGGACCCAAGTGGCGAAACTGTTGGCAGCGTCGACGAGCTGGTTCTCAACTGCAAGACTGGAAGCATCGATCGTGTAATAGTGAAAACACCCGATCGCATGAGGTTCAGCCTCGATTGGGAAGATCTCATAATCAGGGGGCATCAATTCATCATGAAAAGAGAAGTCCGATCGTAAGCATGCCCAATTTGCAAGCGGACCTGATCAAAGCTCCGGTGGAAAACCCATCAGCTTTATCGTCGTGCCCCTGGTTGCATTCATGAACCCCGGTATCCCCCGTGGAGGACTTGCATAGCTGAGCAGATCCGGACTTCAGCCACTTTTTTGCTTTGAACCAAGCACCCATTCCCTCGCGGTTTCGTGCGCGTCCTCGGAGAAAAACCTGACCTCTGCTGAGGTGAACGGTTTGGATAGCGTAGCCATCCACTGTTTTCCCATGTCTTCCGCTACAAGCGCGAGACGCGAGATGTGATTGTAATGCTTGATGTCAAACTTCAGGTCTTCCCAGAAGGCGCGGGGTGACCAGCCATGAAAATGTGAGATATTCAACAGAAGGTCTGCTTTGCCATGGTCATCAATTCGCTTTTCAATAGCCGGGACCAATACCTCGTAATCAGCTTTTTCGAGCGTGCCCGTTATGATGACCTCAAGCGCTGAGGGTCCGATATCCATGATGGTAAGTGCCATTTTTAACCTCCTTTGAGTTACCGGCTTTTGCGTTTAAGCATGGAAGGTTAAAATGCAGAATTCGTGCCGGATATTCGATGCGCCTTCCATTGGCCACCTCCTGATCAGGCAGGCTAAGTAGAACCGCTGCTCGCGTCGCGAAATGCTGAGTACAGGGTTTCGGAAACACCTGCCAGGTAAAATCCAATCTCATTGATTCATCTTGTAACTATTACCGATTTCTCTGTAATTTGTTCACAAAATCTCCTTCGTTGCGGCTGGTAACGTTAATGGTTATGGGGCTTCCGGCCTTGGCATGGAAACTGCATCTCTGTTTAACAAGGTAAGAAAATCACTCGATTCATCCTAAACAGGAGATAACCATGGAAAGAAAAGACGCATATTCGAAAAAGGTTCAAGCCCAACTCGATGAGTGGGATGCAGAAATAAAGAAGCTCAAAGCCAGGGCCAATCGTGCTGAAGCCAACGCACAGCTCGAAATCCAAAAACATCTCGACACCCTTGGCCGCAAACGAAAAGAGGCCGGAAACAAGCTTGCCGAGCTGAAAACAGCCAGTGACGATGCATGGGAAGATATAAAAGAGGGTCTCGAATCGGCAACGGACTCCCTCGGTAAATCCTTGCAATCGGCTGCTGCAAAGTTCAAGTAAGGGAGTTGCGCGATGCCGGAGGAGTGGACAAATAAAGACGAACGTATGTATGAGCACATCAGGAACAGTGCGCGAAAAGATGGCAAGACACCGAAACGCGCCAGGGAGATCGCAGCGCGAACGGTCAACAAGCAACGTCGCCTGGAAGGCAGAACGCCACGTAGCCGCAGCCAGGGGACAGGCAATCCGCATAGCCGGCTGGAAGAGCGCACGGTTGTGGAATTGCGAAATCGCGCACGTGAACTGAATATCGAAGGCCGCAGCAAGATGCGCAAAGCCGAACTGATCCGCGCAATCCGTGGCAGAAATGGCTGAGATACGGCGGGCCGAAGGCTAGTCCGCGTCGTCAGATTCGTACTTGTTTAAGCGGTTGTAGAGCGTCTTGAGGGAAACGCCCAGGGTCTTGGCCGCATCACTCTTGTTATCGTCATGCGCTTCCAGCGTTGCAAATATCAGTTTTCGCTCTGCGTCCTCAATCGACTCGCCCACTGAAATACGCAACTGATCCGGGTTGAGCTGATCACCCAGCCTGGGTAGTTGTTCAGGTGTAATTACCGTGTTGGTCAGGATATAGGCCCGTTCAATCACGCTCTTGAGCTCCCGTACGTTGCCCGGCCAACAATGCTGTTCGAGTTCTTCTTCCGCTGCGGCGTCCATACCTACCAAAGTGCCGTGCTGTTCATTCAGTGCATCCAGGAAAAAATGTGCCAGGCCGAGGATATCGCTGCCGCGGTTGCGAAGCGGCGGCAAAAATATCGGGAAACGGGCGATTCGATAATACAGGTCTTCACGCAGCAGACCCTCGCTGATGGCTTCTTCAGGATCCTTGTTGGTCGCCGCAATAATGCGCACGCTACTGTTGATATCCATCTCGCCGCCGACCCGTCTGAAAGCACCTGCCTCCAGGACCCTTAGCAACTTGACTTGTAACTCGACCGGCATTTCGACCAGTTCATCGAGAAACAACGTGCCTCCCTCGGATCTCTCAAAAAAGCCCCTGTGCTGCTGCCCGGCGCCACTGAAGCTGCCTTTCTCGTGGCCAAACAGTTCGCTCTCAAAAAGTTCCTTAGGGATGGCCGCACAATTGACAGCGACAAATGGCCCGTCTGCGACATTGCTCATTTGATGCAACGTGCTTGCCGCCAACTCTTTTCCTGTACCGCTTTCACCGACCAGCAGCACACTGGTACTGGTTGGCGCCACTTTGCGCAGAACCCGAAAAAGCTTGCGCATGGGTTTTGAACTGCCCCTCAACAGGCCAAACTGATCCAGCGGGCCGACACTGCGCTCCCGCTGCTCGTCCGGGTCATCGGCCACCTCGGTGTATACATCTTCTGCCAGGTGCCGCAGGAATTCCGGATCAAACGGTTTGCAGAAAAAATAGGTTGCACCATTTGCAATGGCCTTGCGGACGGAAGGTGGATCATCGTCATCGGCCATCAGCACGATTTCAACCGAATGACGAAACGCGTGGCCCGAAATCAGGCCTATCGCGTCGATCTGCGGAAGATCCATATTGATAAAAACGATTTTGGGATCGACAGCAGGATCGATAACAGCACTGGTGACCATGACCTGGAAGCCGACGGATTCCAGGGTGGTTTTCAGTGACTGCGTATGCCCGCTGTCTTCATCGAGTATCAATGCCTGGGGTTTTTCTGTCTTCATGTGATTGGTCGGCCAAATTAGGTTGAATACGGCGATCGGTTTCACCCCGCTACATCCAGGGAAGCGGGCCCCGTCAGACATCACTTATCTCCAGCAAATGGAGTTTACGCTACCTCTGCAGAATATTGAACTGCCATGGATGCGGGCATAATCACTTGTCCAGGCTCGCGTTGGAAACATCTGCCAGGCAGCATGGCGTAACCGCTCCGGGGACAGGGAACCAGGCGATGCCGGCCGGCCGCTGCCTGCAATTTGTTTTCCTGATGCGTAACCTATAATCTGAAGGTGAAACAAATAATGGAGTAAATCGTTGTTCGAAATTGATTGGCAGACCATTCTGAACACTCTCACGCAGTTGGGCATCGCCTACTTGCTGGCGTTGCCGGTGGCCTGGGACCGTGAAAACGAAGCCCGTAGCGCCGGTATTCGGACATTTCCGCTTGTTTCCGTGGCGGCCTGCGGTTACATGCTGGTCGGGATCCAGGTGCTTGACTCGTCCGATGCCGAATCCCGGGTACTGTATGGAATTATCACCGGCATGGGTTTTCTTGGCGGTGGCTCAATCATCAAGAGCAAGGGCGATGTAACGGGGACGGCCACCGCAGCGAGCCTGTGGATGACCGGCGCGATAGGCATAGCCGTGGCATACCATCGCTACGAAATTTCACTGGTGCTCGCCATCCTTAATTTCATCACCTTGCGCTACGTCAAACAACTCAAGTAGTTCACCGCGGCGGTCCGGGTTTCATACCCACCACCCTGCTGAGAGCCGTCGGCGCCCGAAGCCACGGGTGCGTTGCCAATTGGCGACAATTCAGCATGCAGAAATTTCAAAACTTTGTAATAGCTACCAAATTCAACTCTCAATAATCCTATTTTTATTCCTTTATATCAGTATGTTATCAATTTGGTACGGTAATTGCATCTAATCTACCCAAGCGTCATTGGTGTGGACCGGGCAAATCCGCATCTGTCCCGCACCGGTGAGGCGAAGTTTAGACCCGAAGGAGGATAGTTATGAACAGACAACTGTTGCAGGAATGCGTGATCGGCGCCGCTGCCGGTCAGCATGACATCCTTCCAACTCAATCATTGCCAAGGAGGTCACCATGCTGACATGGTCAATCACATTCTTTGTCATCGCAGTTATCGCCGCTTTACTCGGCTTCACCGGGATCGCAGGCACCATGGCGGGAATCGCAAAAATACTGTTCTTCGTGTTTTTGGCGCTATTGCTGATATCACTGGTTGCCGGCGCATTGCGGGGCAGACCGCCGCTCTGATACGGCGGACCTGATGACATGAACCCCCGGACCCTGAAGACACTGCCACCAAAACAGTTCGACGTCCGGAAAAGGGGTGAATAACCATTTTCCGAAACCTATGGAGGTAAATATATGCAAATTTTGAATCAAAAACCGATTGCAAACACTATCAAGCTGGCATTGCCGGCATTGCTGCTCACGGCTGGAATTTCAGCCAACGCGATGGCGGGACAATCCGCCGACTGGAAAGGCGAGGCGCGTGATGCCTGGATCGACGGCAAGATCGAAACTTCGTACATGCTGAACAGCTATTTGAACCCGTTCAAGATCGACACGCATGTTGCAAACGGCAAGGTCGTTCTGACCGGCGAAGTCGATTCGCAAGTCGACAAGGATCTGGCCGCTGAGATCGCCCAGGGTATCGATGGCGTTACCGGGGTCGACAACGAACTCATGGTCAAGCCGGATGCACACAAGGCAGACGCCAAGTGATCGTGACTTCAGCGATTACGTGACCGACGCGACGTTAACGGCCAGGGTGAAATATGCGCTGCTCGAAAACGACAGCACGGATGGGCTTAGCATCGATGTCGATACCAAGTCTTCAACCGTGACACTACACGGTGATGTCAAATCAATGCAGGTCAAGGAACTGGCCGGTCGCATCGCCAACAATGTTGAAGGCGTAGACAAGGTCAACAACCAACTGACCATTTCTGGCCAGTCGTAAAACGCACTGAAAGACGGGGCGGCCGTGGCCGCCCCGGCCTTTATCCAGGGACACCACATCACCTGCACAGACGTACTAGCAGTGCGTCGCAATCACCACCGGCCTGGTGGGTTTGAAATCGACATAAGCCGTGCAAGCCAGACGGTTAAATTACGGTTTTGATGTTGTGGGTGTCCTGATTTATTTCCTGATTTATTCCACGAGTTATCGAGCTTCACATTCTACGACGTTGAGGTAACGGGCGGAACGGGACGCTATGAAGGCGCTACGGGCACGTTGCGGTTCGAGGAAGAGTTGGTTGAAAGTACTTTTCCTGGAGTACGCGGTGTACGAAAGTACCGTTACGGGCCGCGTGGAGACGCCCTGATATAAATCCGACCGCTACCTCGCTACCTCAGGTAGTCGGTCATCCATCCTACCCAGCGACGATAGACGTCGGTGGTGCGCACGATATCTTTCGGGAAATGCGTATCCACCGGGTAGGCCCAGAACTCGACCGTCGACACCGTTGTCACGCAGGGCGTGATACCACTCGTAGCTGTTGAGCAGGGGCACGTTCGGGTCTCCGACGTCACCGAGGACGAGGGTCGGCGCGGTGACCTTGTCGGCGTAGTTGATCGGCGACTGCTCGCGCCAGATATCGCGGTACTCAGCGTTCCACGGCGAACCACCGAAGAAGTAGAGGTCGCCCTGCTGGTAGTAGGCGACGCTGTAGTCCATCACCCAGTCGGTGAGGGCGGCGCCCGCCACGGCGGCCTTCCACCCTGAGTAGTGACCGGTGAGCCAGGTCGTCATGTAGCCGCCGTACGACCAGCCCGACACACCGATACGATCAGCATCGACGATACCTAGCGCCTGGACGGCGGCCAGGCCCGCCATGACGTCCTCGCCCGGGCCCGCGCCGGTGTCGCGGAAGATCGCGTGCTGGTAGGCATCGCCCAGGTTGGTGCTGCCCCGGTAGTTGGGTTGGAACACCAGGAAACCGGCCGCAGACAATAGCTGCGGCAGCGGTGAGAATTTCACCGTCGAAGCCGACTCCGGACCGCCGTGAATCACCAGCACCAGAGGGTATGACTGGCCGTTGTGGAAGCCGACCGGGTAGGTGAGCACGCCGTCCTCGTTCATACCGCCGGGGCCCTGCCATTCGATCGGTTCGACGCGGCCGAGCGTGAGCTCGTCAACGAAGGCATTGAGGTCGGTCAACCGGCGTGGTTTGGCTGTTGGCGACTCCAGTAGATAGAGCTCGTCGGGATGGCTCGCGGTGCCGCCGACGAAGGCCACGGCGCCGGTGCGTGAGACGCTGAGATCGGCACTTGCGACCACTTCGCCGAGGTCGAGCTTGCGGGCAGAGCCCTTAAGCGGCTGCTCCCAGAGCGAAGCCGTTGTGCCGTCGTAGCCTTCCAGCAGCAGCGATCTGCCACCTGGCAACCAGGCAAAGGTGTGGAAGTCGCGAGCCAGCGCTGCGGTGACGTCGCGTTGGTTGCCACGCTCCACCACGTAGACCGCTGAACCGTTGTTCTGATCGCCATCCCGCGGTCGCTGGTAGGCCAAGAGGCCACTGTCCCGCGAAAACGCGGGCTGCGTCGAACCTTGCGCGGAAACGAGCGCGGCAGGCTCGCCCCCGGTCGCGGCGACGGTATCTATCGCGGATTGGAACGAAGGACCCCAATAGGGGCCGGGGAATCGGGTGAATGCGAGTTCCTTGCCATCGGGCGACCAAGCCGGCACCGGCGCGCGGTCCTGTTGGTCGGTCTGCAGGCTGTAGGTTCCCTGGGTGAGCCGTTCGTGGCTTTCCCCCGGTCGCCGGCACCAACCAGAGGTGTGCGGGCGTTAGCGCGGCGCGGGTCAGGAAGTGGTTGTCGGTGACCTGAAAGGCGTCATCGTGGTGTTCGATGGCCTTGGCGTTGGCCGACTCGTCGGCGGTGACATAGGCGATCTGCCCCCCGTCGGGGCTCCAGGAGAAGGCATCGACGCCGTGCTTGGCGGCGGTAACGCGGATCGGGTCGCCACCCTGCATCGACATGACGAAGACCTGGGCCTGCTTTTCGTCCTTGTCCTTCTTCGAACCCGGGTCCTCGCCGCTGGTGGCCTCGGTTTCGCCGGAGTCACCGGTATTTGCGGATTCGTCGGATGCGGCATCGCGGTAGAGAGTCAGGTCGTCGGCCAGAAAGGCGAGCCGGCTGCCGTCCGGCGACCAGGTCGGCGACGAGAGGCCCGTGCGCTTCCAGGTCAGGGCACGCCGGGTACCAGTGGCCACGTCGACGAGGTCGATCTCCTCGCTTCGCTCGTTGCTCTTCCAGTCCGGCGTCGAGACGATCACCGCAATCTGGCGACCGTCCGGGGAGATCCTGGCATCGCTCAGGCTCACCAGTCGTCGCAGGTCCTCGAGTTGGAAGCTCGGCGCCGGAGACACGGCCAAGGCCAGCGAGGACCATGCCAGGGTGAAGATGGCAATCGAGGTGAAACGTAGCACGAAGCGCATCATGCAATCTCCCGGTGTGTGAACGGCGCCGGTACTTTACCGCGAACGCGACCAGGAGAAAAGTGGAGTGACCCGCATAAATCGTGAAAATTCAGGGGAAGGAAGAGTCCGGGGAAGATTCAGGGGAAGAATCAAGGGGAAGAATCAGGACACCCATGACTTCTTGAGTCTAAAGTTTTGGGTAACCTGGCTTTTTGTCCTGGCTTTTTGCCAATCTCATGATCCTCCGGGCATCGGCGTGGTCAATGCTTTTGATGCTTCGATTCATCATTTTCATCGGGCATTTGTACCAGGTCGTAATCCGACTTGCGAACATCATGCAACAACTGGTCGACATCGTCCGTGAGCACGCCGGCCATACTGAGCGCATTGCCCCCCAGTAGCAGGCTGCTCTCAATTGCTTCCGGGAAGGCTTTTGTCGCGCCCGCCTTAAGCAAATTACCGGCAGATTTCAAATCACGGGCGCGGGTAATGATGTTCAGGTTGGGGTAGTTGGGTTCTCAGGTGCGAGATGACACGCAGCTTGGTTGCGGTGTTATCGATGGTCAGTACGATCAGCGTGGCATGCTGAACACCCGCGGCATTCAGCAGGTCCAGGTCACCGATATCACCGTAATAAACCGGGAAGCCTTCTGCCTTTCCCATGGCAACATTGTTCGGGTCGGTGTCGAATGCGAGGAACGGAACTCCGCTGCTTTGCAGAAGCACGGCTACAGTATGGCCGACACGGCCGTAGCCTCCCAGGATAACCCTGGGTTTGTCTGGTTCGTTCTGGAGATGGAAGCGGTGCTCTTCCTCATCCAGTTGCGGTCTTCCTGCGCGGCGTGCCCATCATGAAGGCGCCCAGCGCCATCGAGAGGCCTGCCTGGTGCATCGCCCAGGCGGCAATAAACACCGCCAGCATGACCACCATCAAAAAACCTTCGCGGTTGTTCTGGCGCGACAGCCGGTCCAGCGCGAACGGCACACATGACGCCCGAATCCCCATACCAGGCCCAGCATGCCTGCAATGATGGCTATCTGTTCCCATAACGGAACCTCGGAGGACAGCGCGCCGGTGTCGGAGAGGATCGGCACCAGCGCCAGCAGCGGCACAATCGCCAGATCCTGCATCAGCAACACCGCGAAAGCGGTGCTGCCGTGACGGCTGGCGATTTCACCGCGTTCCTGCAACAGTTGCATGACAAACGCCGTGGAGGACAGGGCCAGCGTCAGGCCGATCAGCAGCGCTGTTTTCCACGACGCCTGGTACAACGCCATGTAAGCGGCAATGGCGACGCCGGAAAGCAGTATCTGCAGCGAGCCCAGCCCAAACACGTTACGCCGCAGCGCCCACAGACGGCCCGGCTTCATTTCCAGGCCGATCAGGAACAGCAGCAGCACCACACCCAGCTCGGTGAAATGGCGGACGTCCTCAACGTGAGTGGTGATGTACGGACCCGGCGAATGCGGCCCGACGATGATGCCGGCGACCAGTAAACCGAGCATCGAACCCAGCCCAAGGTGTTTGAATAGCGCCACGGCGACCGAAGCCGCAATCAGCAGCAATACAGCGGATAGAACAAATGAGTCAAGTTCCATTGCAAACAACGTTACCTGGGTTCGGACCGGTCCGGTCGGGTGAATGTCGCTGGGGTTTTATCATGTCGAGTTCTCCTCCGTCTCAGTTTAGAAAAAAACTCGTACACGGCGTATAAACTTCATGTGTACCTACCGTGCCAGGCACCGACCTGGCCGACGCATTATCCCATCGATTTCATGAGCGACATAAGAGCGTCGAATCCGGGTATAAGACGCATTAAAGCCCTTCACTCTGACCCCATAACCTGTTGGTCTATTCTTTAAGATACATGTCAATGATTTTATGTGCCGTATCCAATGTGGTGAATTCTCCGCCCTCATTCCGGTTGGTAAAGAGGACAACAGAAAATTTCTTTGACGGAACACGGTAGATAATATTGCGGAAGCCAATGGAACTGCCGGTATGAAAGATAATATCCAAACCGTTATATTGCTCACGACGCCAGCCGAAAGCATAGCCGATATCCTTGCCGTCATTGGTTTGGTTTTCTTTGAAATAGAGATCCATATAAGGTTGGCTCAGCAACTTGTCCGTATAAAGTACCTGATCCCATTTATAGAAATCTTCAAGATTTGAATAAATACCACCGTCGCCAAGTACGGCGCTGGTGCTGCTCTGGTCGGTTTCAATCACCGTGCCGTCATCCTCGATGGTATAGCCATAAGCACGATTGGGGACTTCGTTGATGCCGTTCTCAAAAGCGAGTGTGCTGGTCATGCCTGCCGGGTCGAAAATATGTTGTTTCAGATACGCCCGGAATGGCTGCCCGGTTACTTTTTCAAGCACCTGTGTCAGAACGGCATATCCCGTGTTGCTATACTGGTATTTCTCGCCCGCTGGAAAATAGGTGCTATCAACATTCAGCATTAATTGCAGCACTTCGCTATCCGTGATTTGATGATCGTAGTCTACCGACATCACCACCTCATAATCCTGCAAGCCGGACGTATGCTGCAAAATATGACGTATCGTGATGGTTTTTCCATAGTCCGGAAACCCGGGGAAAATATCTGTTAGAGAAGTCTCGAGGGTCAGATCCCCCTTTTCAACCAGTTGCAGAATACACATGGCAGTGAATTCCTTTGTCACCGAGGCCAGTCTGAAGTTGGTCTGGCTGGTCACAGGTGCGTTGCTAGCAAAATGGGCAATACCGTAGCCTTTCTTAACGATCGGCTGGCCGTCTTTGATAATCATCAGCGCAGCGCCCGGAACATCAGGGCCAGCATAACGCGCCAGCATCTGATCCAGCTGGGCTTCCTTGTTATCCGCTGCCGCTTTCCTGTTCATAGCCGTATCCTCCGACCCGCATGCTGCCAGTAAACCAGATAATAAAATCACCAGTATTTGCTTCATTCTTCTTTCCCTTATAAATTCTTCTGACCCGCCAGATATCGCTGGATACAATATGCTGCCGACCACGACATTATCGGCGAAAAATCATCCTGATATGTAATTTTGGAAATCGCGGGGTCAGGGCGAAATTGGCCCGAGTAGAGGGATGAACAAACGAGGTCAGGTTTCTTCCTGCGCGATTGCCTCAAGAATGACACTGGCGACGAGATCCGGGTCTTCCATTGGAATAAAGTGGCTCATGCCGGGAAGGTATATTTCCCTCGCATCGGGTAGCGCATCCACCAGACCGGGCCAGGTAGGCGAGGCGGCGAAATTGTATAAATTTTCCGTATCCGGTGCGGCGCGCAACAGGGTGACGGGCAACCTCAGCCGTGGTAGCAAATCGTGAATGATCTCATTGCCTTTCTGACTCAGGTAGATCGCCGCCTCATGCAACGGGTCACAAGCGAGTTGCAAATCGTTTTCTCCCGGCACTTCCCGCAGTGCATGTTCGCAGTAATCGCGCAGAATCTGCGTCTGCCAGCGATCGAAAGGGGGCCGGTTGTGAAAGCGCTGGTACATTTCCTCGGCGTCCCGCCACTGGTTCTTGCGTCTGCTCACCGGGCTCCGGGCAGGATCAATACTTTCCTGGTGTTCGAATCGGTCAACATACCGTTGCCGTGGAAAAATAACCGGGTCGATCAGCACCAGGTGTTTGAACCGCTCGCGTTGTCGGGCCGCGGCACAGGCCACCAGGTATCCGCCAATGGAATGGCCTACGCCCACTACTCCCCGCAAATCCAGTTTTTGCAGTAACTGCTCAATATCATCGGCCATCAATTGCCAATTCACTTCACCGCTGCGTCCACTGCCTCCATGAAAGCGCAGATCGATGGCGTACAGGCAGATATCCGGCAGACGGCGTGCTATCTCGTCCCAGCACCGGCTGTGGAAGCCGGTTGCATGCAACAACAAAACCGGGTCCCCGCTGCCCGGCCACTCTGCGACCTGCAGCGATATGTCGGCTAATTCTACCTGGCGTATTTTGGGCTGTCGCATTTAACGCCCGCGCCCAAAAGCCGTATCCAAAAACGTTCTCAACGATTCCTGCATGCGGCCCCTGGCTTGCTTGTGTGTTTTCATATCGAGACCGGACAGGGTTGCCCAGCCAACGCTACTGCCTGGGGTGACAGTTGATATTACTCTGACCCCCATTAGCTGTTTAACCTGAATCAGGTGTGGGGAGCCTGTTGCTCTTTTTTCGCCTGCTGCTGAGCCACCTGCTTGTGCACCTCTACCATGTCCAGGGCTTCGGCTTTGCCGATGATTTCACGCAATGCGCCCTCGGGCAATGCGCCCGCCTGCGAGAAGACGATGACCTTTTCACGGAATATCATCAGCGTCGGAATTGAGCGAATCTGGAACCAGGAAGCGATTTCCTGTTCATTTTGGGTATCTACCTTGGCAAACACGGCGCCAGGAAAATCTTCCGATACTTTTTCGAATATTGGGCCAAAGGATTTACACGGACCGCACCATTCCGCCCAGTAATCGACGACCACCGTATCATTACTTGTGATGACCTCTTCGAAGTTCTCCTTGGTCAGTTCCACGTATGCCACGACTTTACTCCTTATGAATTTGAATTCAGCATTATATTATATTTTCTTAATATTGGTTTAAGCTTTTCAGTTGAGTCTGCACAAACGCCGGCCTGTCGAAATGTTGAGAGAGGAAATTGAGGCGCCAGAGTAGAGTGCCAGAGTAAACTTACAAAAAGTCAGGACACCCATGTTCCAGCAAAAAGTCAGGACACCCAAAAAGTCAGGACACCCATGTTCCAGCAAAAAGTCAGGACACCCAAAAAGTCAGGACACCCATGTTCTCAATTGCTGGAAGTGATGGATATCCTTACTCCTGTTCAATATTTCAAACTCTCCGCTGTAAATTCCAAAATTGGCTTCTTCCCCAAAACCCGCCGTAAAACATGATTCATCGTCAATGGATCATTATCGAACCCACCATGTGACTCGCTGGCCGTTACTCTTGCGCCCGGAACTTTTCCTTTCGAGTAGTGGATTGAAAGCCGGGAAAGATTTTTGCGCTTCTCCACGGTCTTGCTGAATATCTGCATGCCCAGAATTTTTTCGGGTATGGTCTCTTCGAAAGCACGTGATACCAGGTACAAAAGCGATTTGTTATAGGCCTTGGTGACCTCGTCATCCTGCTCCATTTCGTCGGTCAGGTTGTAGATAGCCATTTCAGAGATACGGAAACTGGGGTAGGGCGCTTGCAGATACGGCTGCACATGGTCGGTGAATAGTTGGACTGAACCCGCAGGTGCCAGAAAGCTGACGGTTTCAATGGCCAGGTTGGGTGACATAACTTCAAGACGTCGCAACAGGTGAGCAAGAAGGATCATTCCCGTGCTGTGGCCCACGAGGTGTATTTTCTTGGCTTTCCCCGATGCGTGGAAGGCATTCAAAAACTCGGCTAAGGTTTGTGAACCGGCGTGCTTGTCTTCGAAGGGCAGTTCGGCTCCTGCTTTCATTTCTCGCCATAGCGCGCGACCGGGGACACGGGTGAGTTTCTCAACCAATTTGTCGATCCAGTCAGTGACGCCACCGGCGCGGGCATCGGCTTTCGCCCGGTGGCCGATGATGACATCCTTGAGTTCTTCGAGCAGGCCGGTGTCGTACATCAGGTGATAAGGGTAAATCCCGTTTGCCTTGAAGGTTTCCTTCATCGCCGCGATTCGACGGGCGGAAGCTTCGGGGCTGTTGAGGCCGCCGTGGGCATAGAACAACAGGTGATCGTAGTCGTTCGAATTGGCTACAAGGTTCGCGGTCAGGCTGACATCGTCCAGCGTACTCCAGTAACGGCCGGTGTCCTGGAAATGACCGTCGTCCACGTGCATGAAATGTCCGGCGATCTCTGCGCGGTTCGGACTGCTCGATTTTTCAGCAGAACTTGCGTTGACGCCTGCCCGACTGGGAAGGGCCCAGATCTGCGGCGTGGGCAATGCCATGCGGAATACCCAGGCGTCGTTGATGTTCAGGAGCCAATCTTCATAGGGCCAAAGCGCCGTGCCGCCTTTTGCCCAGCCCGTGCCCCAGGAGTTCTGCACCCAGAAACCCTTGTCGTCGTATCCTACGATGGCAAAGGCATGGCCACCGAGCGTTTTCTTGTCATATTCGATTAGGCCGGATGTGCTGTCCGGGCTATTCCAGCCTTTATGCACATTGGCGGAACAGTAGACGGCGCCGACTTCGGTGAGTGCCGCATGATAGTCCGAGATACGGGTTCCCAGCCTGTAGTAGGCGCCAACGGTGTTGTTGCGGGCGTCCTTGGCTGCATCGATCGTGTAACCCTGGTCAGCCTTCTGGACAAAAGGGTACAAGTCCTCCTGGCACACGCCCATGTTGTACCAGCCTTTAATGGCGCCACGGCAGCTTGATCCAATGTCTTGCTCACCAGGCCACTCATCGTATTTCTGGGCCATTTCGTACAGCATGCGGGAACTGACGCTGATGGGGCAGCCGTTCAACTCGCGCTTGCTTTCCACTATCAGTCGGTCAATGACCGCTGCCAGTCCGAAACCGGTGCAGGCATTTGAACTACCCTGGTCTCGAATGTGGAGGTTGCCGGGAACTTCGAGTCGCGGCTTGAGATTGACCAGGGCCGGCCGGTAAACATAGTCCCTGAAATCGGGTGCGTCGGCCCGGGCGGTTAAGTGATACTGGTTTATCTTGGCGGTTTGATCCTTGGCCACGGCGCTCTCCAGTTGGCGATTGATTTTTCACAATTCAGGTTTGAAGCTGTGCGCAGCGTTTGTTTATGTTTTCCTGTAATCACTTACAAATGGGCGATTAGGATCCAACCATTACGAAATATCGTTCATATTCGCTAGCTTGCAGCTCCTCTTGAGGTCGGCCTTAAATTATCCATGCGGCCTAAGCAAATTATAGTGCAATATTTGAATTTTACTTTTGCTAATGGGTTACAGGTAGAAACAAGAAAGAAGACACCCATCACTTTCAGCAAATAGAGACATGGATGTCCTGACTTTTGTGTCCTGACTTTTCGCTCCCCGACGTCGCGCTCCACCAGGGCTGGCGTTTTCGGCTGAAGTTATAGAAATTTGAATGACCGATCTTCCTGGCAACCAGCGGGACAAATGCAAAAAATCCCCCGCTACTGAACGCTACCCTGTTCAGGCGATCGAGATCAATGCGCCGGGCTTGCGATAGCGGCGTTCGATGGTCAGGGTTATATAGGCAATGCCCATCCAGCAAGCGTGGAACAGCACGCCAGCCAGCAACACCACTTCTCCCGGAATTGCACCGATTGCGGCACGCTGGATCAATTCACCAAGGTGGGTCAACGGAGTCGGATGTATCGCCAGTTTGCCGCAATAGGCAATCGCCTGGACGACGAGGATAAAACTGTAATTTTTTCGCAGGCGCCGGCCAATAGCGCGAATGTAACTGATGTGAAAATGGGGGCGCCGGTAGTCGTCTGACAGCATGGTGTTCCACTTTCCGTCCAGAGCTATGCCCTTGCCGAGCAGCAACGGTGAGATGACTTCGATTTCCATCAAACGGCAACGCGCGCGCCACACATTAAAGTACCGGTAACGTCTTGATTCAAGAAGTAAAAATACCACCAGTAGCAGGCCGACCAGGATCAACGGCAACGCCGACGCGTTGGCGCTGGAGTAGCTGAGAGACAGCGCGATACCGGTCGTGACCACCGCCCAATTAGTGGTGTTGTCAAGCCGCGTACGCCAGATCGTGCTGCGATAGACCTCTCCGCGATACAGGTGGGCGAGCATACCCATTTCTGCCGTCGAAAATGTTTTCGCCTGCGGTGCTGTTTCGGTCATCTGGATCACCTCCCACGAACTCGTTTGCGTCATCGTAGCGGAGTGTGGCCGCTTGGGGAAGGTTTCGCTCTCAATCAGGACCGGTATAGAAAAGTCAGAAAGAAAAAGTCAGGACACCCACAAAAAAAGTCAGGAAAAAAAAGTCAGGACACCCACAACAATTCGACCGCAAGGTTATCCGCAGGGGTATGGCTGTCCTGACACTGTGGTCCTGACGCTGTGTGTTCTGGTATCGCACTCACCTGGCCGGAAAATATCAATTTACGAACTTCTCAATACTTGAAAATGTATTCCAACATGGCTTTAATGCTTCCTATACTCAGGCAAATTTCTCACCGGCCCGGCCAGGCCGATCTTCCGAGGGTACTTCAATATGCGCAACTTTCTTTCATCTGCTCTTGCCGTCCTGATACTCGCTTGGCTTCCTTACGTTGCTCAAGCCGAAGCACCAAAAGAATTCACGATGGAACAAGTGCTGCATTTTCCATATCCGGGAGCGCTCGCAGCGGCGCCACAGGCCGACGCCATCGCCTGGGTCGAGAACCTGGATGGCGTGCGCAATATCTGGCTGGCGCGGGGTCCCGGCTTCGAACCCCGTCAGGTGACACAATATACGCAGGACGATGGGCAGGAACTCACCCAGCTTACGTTTTCTCCGGATGGCGCCTACCTGGTCTTTGTTCGTGGCGGTGATCACGACGCCAATTGGCCTGCTGAGGGCAACCTGGAACCCGATCCGGCAGCGTCTTCCGTGCAACCGGCCGTGACGATCTGGCAGGTCTCAAAGCCGGGCAAGAAACCGCGCATGCTGGCCGAAGGCGACTATCCGGCCATATCGGCACACGGACAACTCGCCTTTATCAAGGACGACCAGGCCTGGACGCTGACACTCAAAGGCAAAATCAAGCCAGAGCGGTTGTTCTTCGATCGGGGTAAGGTCAGCGATCTGCGTTGGTCACCTGACGGTGGCCGACTGGCCTTTGTTTCCAACCGGGGCGGTCACGCGTTCATCGGAATCTTTGACGCCAAAGACAAAGCGCTGACATTCCTCGCCCCGTCCACCAATTTGGATCTGTCGCCGCGATGGTCCCCCGACGGAACACGCATTGCCTTCGTGCGGCGCCCCGGAAAAGGCGGGCCGCCAGAACCGCTCTTAAAGCAAGTGCCGCAACCGTGGTCAATTTGGGTGGCAGATACAGTACACGGCGCGGGACATCCCGTCTGGCAAAGCCCCGACACGCTTGCGGGCTCTTACCCGGAAGTCGCGGGTGAATCCAATCTGCATTGGGCGGCGGATGATCACCTGGTGTTTCTCGCCTATCTGGACGACTGGCAGCATCTGTATTCCATTCCCGCCGCCGGTGGTGAAGCCCTGTTACTCACACCCGGCGCCTTCATGGTCGAGCACGTAACCCTCAGCCGCGATCTTAATTCGTTGATCTACGATGCCAACAGCGGTGTGACGCCGGATGATTTTGACCGCCGGCATCTGTTTCGTGTGCCGATAGACAGGGCAGAACCGGTGGCGCTCACTTCCGGTGAGACACTGGACTGGACGCCCGTCAGCGCAGCGCAAAATCGTGTCGCTTATATCACCGCGGGTGCGCAGCAACCGCCGGTGGTTGCAATGGTTTCCGAGGACGGTACCAACCTCATCCGCCTGGCGTCAGCCGCGTTGCCGGATGATTTTCCCGCCGCACAGCTGGTCACACCCAGGGCGGTTACCTTTCAGGCAAGCGACGGCACCACGGTTCACGGACAACTGTTCCAGAGCGCCGCGGACGATCCATCAATTCCCCGCCCGGCCATTATTTTCGTGCACGGAGGGCCGCCCAGGCAGATGCTGCTGGGCTGGCACTACATGGACTACTACAGCAACGCCTATGCGGTTAATCAATATCTGGCCACGCATGGTTTTACCGTGCTCTCGGTCAATTACCGGCTTGGGATCGGCTATGGCCGTGCGTTTCACCAGCCCGACGACGCCGGTCCGGCAGGGGCATCGGAGTATCTGGATGTCCTGGCGGGGGCGCGATACCTGAAGACCCTTCCTTCTGTCGACGTGGAGCGAATTGGCATTTGGGGCGGCTCTTACGGCGGATACCTCACGGCACTGGCGCTCGCACGCAATTCGGACATATTTGCCGCCGGTGTCGACTGGCACGGTGTACACGACTGGACCCAATTGCTGGATGAATGGATTGGCAAACCCGAGAGCCGGTACGAGAAAGGCGATCGCGATGCGTTCACCAAAGTCGCCTGGGCTGCATCACCGGACGCGGACATCGAAGGCTGGAAGTCACCGGTATTGCTGATTCAGGGTGACGATGACCGCAATGTACCGTTTAACCAGACAGTGGACCTGGCGCGCAGGCTCGAGGCATTGCATTTACCTTACGAGGAACTGGTGATTCCGAATGAAATTCACGGCTTTTTGCTACACGCTTCCTGGCTTCAGGCTGATCAGGCCACGGTGGATTTCTTCGCGAGGCATTTGCTTGATTAGGTAAACAAGAAAAAAGAAAGAAAAAAAAGAAACAAGGGACCCACGTCCCTTACAAATAAGTCAGCACAAATAAGTCAGGACACCCATATGCTATAAATACATGGGTGTCGCGACTTTTTCCACAATCCAGCATTGGCGAGGCACAGGCACAAAGTATCAAGGGCCTTGTATAGGCCCTTGTTTGCTTGGATTAGTTGTCTGCCTGATCAGTAAAAACATCTTCAATCTTCAGCTTAAACAGGCGGGCGGCTTTAAACGCCAACGGCAGACTGGGATCAAACTTGCCTTTTTCAATGGCATTGATGGTCTGCCGGGATACGTCCAATGCGTTGGCTAAATCCGCCTGGGTCCAGTCGCGCTCAGCGCGTAGCACTTTCAGACGGTTTTTCATTGGTACCTTCTCCGTCCCACTAGCAGGCCAATGATGTAGGTTGCACTGATGAGAAACATCAGGTTCGAAAAACTTTCTTTTACATTGAGTTGGAGTTGGGCCTCCAGGGTGGTGTACGCAAGGCTAACGACAATGGTCACCCCCAGTGCCAGACCCATGGCTTCCAGTTGAATTTTTTGCTGTAGCTCATCCAGGCTGCGCAGCTGATTGCGGTTGGCGATCAGCATGCCAATGCCGACGACTACATTGACAGCGGTAGCGCTCAGGCTCCAGCTGGAGTTTTGCCATAACAGCGCCGGGCCAAAGGTGGCCAGCGCCAGAGTCATTAGCCAGGCAACGGTCCATACAGCGAGTTTGGCAGTGCTGTTACGTTGTTGTTGCTGCCACTGTGAATTTTCGGTGGTATTCATAGTCATATCTCCTTGTCATAAAGTCATGTTTACTTGTCTTTTGTTAACGATAAAATACACAAAGCTTCAAGTCAAGTGTATTTGACATTATGTTTGGTTTTAATGACTTTTCCTGTAGCTTGTAATTTTCGGAACTCCGCAGCCCGAAGCATAATGGAAATTTCAATGTATCTGATCTGACCACTCTTGGCTCCTGGTGCTATTCTTAGCGCACCTTGATTAGCCTACGGACCTGTTAATGCTGCAGTTCTGGAAAGAACTTAGGAGAAGAAAAGTGATTCGGGTCGCGATTGCCTACGTGATCGCAAGTTGGGTACTGCTCCAGGCCGGCGACGTTTTGATCGGCATGCTACAACTCCCGCAGTGGTGGGGCCGCATCATTGTGGGTATTCTGCTTGCCGGTTTGCCACTGGCGTTGTTCCTTTCCTGGGTATTTGATTTTTCTCCGGCCGGGCTTGAGCGAACCGAAGCCCGGGAGGCTGAGGATGGGTCAGTTGACCGGTCCCTTTCCGACGATACCCGGGCAACCGAGACAACGCCGATACCAATCGACATAGCCTCACTCAAGCTGGAACGGCGAAAGCTGAAACCTCTCTCAGGCCGCAACAATGAATGCGATGTTATCCGTCGAAAAATTGATGACGCAGTATCTGGCAATGGCGGCATTGTTCTGATCAGCGGAGAACCCGGCGTTGGTAAAACCCGGCTGGGTGAGGAGGCCATGGCGCTGGCACAGGATGCTGGTATGCTGCCGTTGACCGGACATGCCTACGAGGAGCATGGCGCGCCTTTTATCGTAAGCACTGAAATCCTGGAAAACATAGTCCGGGTCTTGCCCCGCTCCAAGCTGCTGAATGTGCTGGGCTCAACGACTGCCGAGATGACCCGAATTTTGCCTGAGCTACGACGTCTGTTTCCGGATACGCCCCAACCACTGGAACTGCCCCCTGAACAACAGCAGCGCTATCTGTTCAACGCGGTCCTCGAGTTCATGACGCGACTGGTCCAGAGCACGCCGGTGATCATGTTGCTGGATGATCTCCACTGGGCGGACGAATCGAGCACCCTCCTGCTCGAGCACCTGGCCCCGCATCTGCCCGCCTTGCCCATGCTCATGGTCATCACGCACCGTGATTCTGAAATGGATATAGGTCGGCCATTTCGCCGTGTACTGGCCGGGTTCGTGCGCCAGGAATACGTTACCCGCATTGCCTTGCGCCATTTGAGTGAGTCCGAAGTCGCGGATGTGTTGGCCAACCTGGGTGGCGCGAATCCACCCGCGGAAATGGTCAGGCTGATATTCGAGGAAACCGAAGGCAACGCCTTTTTCGTGCAATCGGTTTTTCAACACCTGGCCGAGGAAGGCCGTTTATTTGATGCCGGGGGCAACTGGCGTATCGATATCGACTTTGAAAACCTGCCCGTTCCGGACAGCGTTCGCATGGTGATACAGCAACGCCTGGAGCGCCTCGGTGAAAGCACGCGTGATGCCTTACGGATTGCTGCAGTCATCGGTTTCCGCTTTGACCCCCGGGTCATGGAAAACATCGCCGGCCCGGCGACGGATGCACTGTTGGATGCACTTGAACAAGCCGAATCCGCCCAGCTCATCATTCCGCTCACCGGCCAGCGCACTTCCCGTTTTGAATTTGCTCACGCACTCGTGCGCCAGACCTTGCTGGATGGCGTTTCTGCCTTGCGCCTGGAGAGACTGCACATGCAGATCGCAGATGCGATGGAGGGCTTGTTCGGCGAATCCCGAGCCACTGCGGCTGATATTGCCTTGCATCTTTTCAATGCCGGTGGCAACGCGGAGGTTGGCAGAACCGTGCGGTTCCTGAAAATCGCTGCCGACCGCGCCAGCGAGGCCGCGGCGATGGAGGAAGCGGTAGGGCACCTCGAGAATGCACTGACCTTGATACCCGAGGATCAGGAACTGGAGCGGGCAGGGCTGCTTTTTCGCTGTGGTGTTTTGCGCAGCAGTGACGCTGTCCTCAAGGCTGATGCCGATCTTTACGCCGCACTGGACATCTACAGCAAGCTGCAACGCGGTGCCGAGGCCGCAAAGATCATCGTCCGCCTGTGCTTTCATTACTCCTTCGAAGGCCGGGTGCAGGAAAGCCTGGACCTGTGTCAGCAAGGCCTGGCTTTGGTCGGCGAAGAACCATCAGCGGCGCGTTGCTCCCTGTTGTCGGCCCTGGGCCTGGCCCATGCGCTGGCAGCGGATGTGCGCAACTCGAAAGCGCGCAATGATGAAGCCCTGGCCATGGCGCAGGAGCTTGGCGACCTGGATCTGCTCGCGGATGTTCTGCGTAACCGGGCAATCAACCACTGGCAGAATATGAATGGCGCCGGAATTGCGGCTGATGGCGGGCGTGCCGCTGAACTGAATCGCGCCGGTCATCACGGCAGGGACCTGACCGGCAGCCTGACATGGCACCTGCTTGGCCTGACACTCACCGGAGAATTCACGGCGGCGAGGGCGCTTCAAGCGGAGGTCAAACAGCTGGCCGTGGAGAACGCTGACATCCAGTCCGAGATTATGTGTGAACTGGCGCGCGGCATGCTCGAGTGTGCAGGCGGCCGGCTGGATAACGCCATAGAATGTGCACGGCGATCAACGGAAATCAACGACACCTATGGAATGCCCTGGGCCGGTCATTTTTACGGGGTGCTCGCCCTGTATCAAATGCGCGCCGGGCTTTGGCAGGATGCACTCAAGAGTTACGCAGTATCCCTGGACGGCGCCATATCGGGTACCTGCTGGGACCATGGCGATGTCTCTTATGGTTTGCTCGGTTTGGCGACGATCGATCCGGTGCATTTTGAGGCAGTCTGGGAGCGGCTTAAGACTGCCGTCCCGGATGAAATGACCTGGCAGCCAGCCGGTAAAAAGCAGACTGTGCTGGCCGCCACCGAGGCACTGGCCGCGCTCGGTCGCATGGATGAGGCAGCTACACTTTATCCGTTGGTCCGCGAGCAGGCTTCGAGCGGCGAGTTCGTTCAACAATTTCACACCGGACTGGTGGAAAAGACCGCCGCTATCGGTGCGCTGGCTGCGGGTGACTTCGACGCATCCGAATGTCATTTCAAAAAGGCGCTCAAACAGGCTGATGAACTACCCTATGCAACGGAACAGGGTGAGGTGCGCCGCTGGTATGCAACCATGCTGTTGCGCCGGGGCCAGGCGGACGATACCGAAAGTGCCCGTGGACTGCTGGAAGAGGCGGCTTCGGCATACACTCGCTACAAGATGCCGAAACACCTCGAAATAACGCAGGATCTGTTGGCCCGGTTGTGAAAAAGCGGAGACAAGCAATATTTGGGGTCAGCTCACCCTGACCCCAGAAGTCTTGTTATAAATACATGGGTGTCGCGACTTTTTCCACGCGACTTTTTTTATTCAGGTCCGTACCAGTCGAGCAGGCGCACGTCCGAAGCGTCGCCCACCAGTCGCTTGAATTCTTCTACATCGCTGCCGCGATAGTGGTAGGGATAGACGATGTCTGGCTGGAACGTACGCACCGCCTCTGCTGCCTGCTCCACGGTCATCGTGTACGGTAGATTCATCGGAATGAAGGCCACGTCGATATCCTTCAACGCCAGCATCTCCGGAATGGCCTCGGTGTCACCGGCGATGTAAACGCGTTCATCTCCCAGAGTCAGCAGGTAGCCATTACCCCGGCCTTTTTCGTGGTACTGCAGTCGTCCTTCGGTGATGTTATACATCGGTATGGCCTCGATACCGATTCCGTCAAGGGTTGCCGTGTCACCATTCTTCATGATCGTCGTGAACATGTGTCTTAGATTGTCCGGTGCTTTTTCGAAGACCGCCGGGGGCGCTACGACAGGTGCTTCTTCCATGGTTGCAAGCGTATCGGTGTTGAAGTGATCGGGGTGAATGTCGGTAAGCAAAATAATATCCGGCTTGGGGAGGTTGATATAGGGTCCTGCACCACCCACCGGATCGACGTAGATGGTCTTGCCGTTCCACTGCATCACAAAACTGGCGTGATTCACCGGGTGAATGATGAGATCACCCTGGTTGGTGGCAACGTGATCACCCGTTAACTGCGCCTGGGTTTGTGCTGCGGTGACACTTGCTGTGCAGAAAACAATGGCGGCCAGCAGCAGATTATTGTGCCACCTTACGACGGAAAATAGACTGGTTTTCATGGTGTGATACTCCACTTGCCGGTTGTGTTTATGGAATCGACTGAACTGTGTAACAAGGAAAGTAAATTCTATCGGAATTTAAGAAAAAGTGAAAAAAAGTGAAAAAAAAGTGAAGACACCCATGTTTCTGACCTGTAAAAGTGATGGGTGTCCAGCGCTTTCCATCCAGCGCTTTCCGCTTAACGAGACCGGCGCTTTCCGGTTGCGCCGGTGATAAGGGCCAGACAATGATCTTGACCGGTTTCTTGCGCTTGATTTGCAATATTCACGTCAAAGTAAATGATTGCACCACTATTAAGCTTAAGAGGATGGATTATCTATCTTGACAACCAAAGCAATGACCGGTTTGATGGAGCTCCGGAAAAACCATATTAACAACAACGTGTTTTGCCGCTCTGCAAGTTAGCCAATCGGGGAAAGATAACTGACATGAAACAATTCGTAAGCTTAATCGTAGCCCTGCTACTGACTACATCCCTCCCGGTCTTCGCACAGGCGACCGCCGTTCGCAGCGTAACACCGGAGACCGGTGATGCAGCAACACTGGCCACCGCCCTGTTTGAACAGGCGGTGGCTTCACCCACGGTGCCCGGTATCAGTGTAGCCATCGCCGGCGGGGAAGGTGTCATCTGGGCGCGCGGGTTTGGCTGGGCGGATGTTGAAAATAAAGTCCCCATGTCAACGCGTACCAAGATGCGTATCGGCAGTGTCGCCAAGCCATTCACCGCGGCAGCACTGATGCGTCTTTACGAACAGGGCAAAATCGACCTTGATGTCGATGTGCGGACCTATGTGCCAGCATGGCCGGAAACACACGCCGTCATCACCTTGCGCCAGCTGACCTCGCACACCTCCGGTATCCGCCACTACGAGGGCGATGAATTTTTATCCAATCGGTATTACCCGACGATCATCGACAGCCTGGATATTTTCAAGGACTCGCCGCTGCTGTTCGAGCCGGGAACCGCACAAAGTTATTCCACCTACGCGTGGACCCTGGTGAGTGCGGCGATTGAGGGGGCGGACGGCGGACGCAGCTTCAGGGAAATCATGCAGCAGCAGGTGTTTACACCGCTGGATATGCAGGACAGCGCCTTCGATATTCAATTTGAAATTATTCCGAACCGGCAACGGCCCTACACGGTCGTCGAGGGCGAGTTGAGAAATGCGCCACAGACCGACCACAGCTACAAATGGGGCGGCGGCGGTTTTATCGCGTCCACCAGCGATGTGGCGCGTTTCGCGATGGCGCATCTGGGTGGCGTCTTCCTGAAAGCGGAAACGGTCGCGCAAATGTTCCAGCCGGCAGCGATGTCCAACGGCAGGTTCTCCCAATATGGCATCGGTTGGCAGATCGGCTTTGGCCGTTACCTGGAAAAATACGCTGACGACGCGGACGCCCAGCGCATCATGGCGGAACACCCCCACGCGGTGATGCATTCGGGTGGCAGCACCGGCGGCACCACCATGCTGATCCTGTGCAGGGATCACGGACGTGCCGTTGCGGTGGTCAAGAATGTGGATAGCGAGGATAGCGCCGAGCCTTTCCTATTGGCGCTTGAGACGTTGGATATTTTTTATAAGAACCAAGATTAAGCGACCGGCAATACCTGGGGTCAGCGTAAATACTTATCCTGCCCCGGTCACGTCAAGCCCATTTTTAAACTGAACCCAAAATATTCCAGCAGCACGATACCAAAGGAAACAGGAAGGAGCCGGATGCTGTTCTGAAAATGGATACGTGTCGATTTGTCAGGCGCATCAATTCTTCAACCGGTACCCGGTCCGGAAGATCCACCACACGATCGTCAGGCACAGCAGCAGAAAGCCCAGTACGGCGGCGAGGCTGATGCCCACCCCCACATCGGAGGTGTTGTAGAAGCTCCAGCGGAAGCCACTGATCAGGTAGACGATAGGGTTGAACAGGGCAATGGTTTTCCAGTTGCCCGGCAACATGTCGATGGAGTAGAACGCGCCACCCAGGAAAGTCAGCGGGGTTACGATCAACATCGGAATCACCTGCAGTTGTTCCCAGCTACTGGCCCAGATGCCGAGGATGAAGCCGAACAGGCAGAAACTCACCGCGGTTAGCAGCAGGAAGGCGACCATCCACAGCGGATGCATGATGTGCAGGTCTACGAAGAAACTCGCCGTGAAAAGGATGACCAGCCCGAGAATGACCGACTTGGTGGCGGCGGCGCCGACATAGGCCAGCACAATCTCAAACGGCGACAACGGCGCCGACAGCACCTCGTAGATCGAGCCCGTCCAGCGCGGGAAGTAGATGCCGAACGAGGAGTTGCCGATGCTCTCGGTCAGCAGCGACAGCATGATGAGGCCGGGGACGATGAACGCGCCGTAACTGACGCCGTCCACGGTGCCCATGCGCGAGCCGATGGCCGCACCGAAAACGATGAAATACAGCGCGGTGGTGATGACCGGCGTGAACAGGCTGGTCCACAACGTGCGGCCGAAGCGCGCCAGTTCAAAGCGGTAGATGGCCCACACACCGCGGCGGTTGAAGGCCGGAACCGGAACGGCTGCGCTCATTGCGATTCTCCCTGACGGCGGCCGACCAGTCCGACGAAAATCTCCTCCAGCGAGTTCTGGCTGCTGTTGAGGTCGCGGTAGTTGATCTGAAGCTCATCCAGCCGCCGCAGCAACTCGGGGATGCCGGAGTGCTCGCGGTTGGCGTCAAACACGTAGCGAAGCTGCGAGTTGTCGTCACCGAATTCCACCTTCCACTCGGCCAGCGCAGCCGGGAGCTCGGTTAGCGGTTCGGTCAACTGGACCATCAGCTGGCGCTTGCCGAGCTGTTTCATCAAGCGGGCCTTCTCTTCCACCAGGATCAGGCGGCCCTTGTCGATCACGCCAATGCGATCGGCCATTTCCTCGGCCTCGTCGATGTAGTGAGTGGTCAGGATGATGGTCACGCCCTGGTCGCGCAGCCGCCGCACCAGCGCCCACATATCGGCGCGCAACTCCACGTCCACGCCGGCGGTGGGCTCGTCCAGGAACAGCACGCTGGGCTCATGCGCCAGCGCCTTGGCGATCATCACGCGCCGTTTCATGCCGCCGGACAGCGTCTGGATTTTGTCATGCGCCTTGTTCCACAACGACAGGTCGCGGAGCAGGCGTTCGAGGTAGGCCGGGTCGGGCGGGCAGCCAAACAGGCCACGGCTGTAGCGCGTCGACGCCCACGGGGTTTCGAAAGTCTCGGTGGCCAGTTCCTGCGGCACCAGGCCAACGCGGGCCCGTGCCGCGCGGTAGTCGCGCACCACGTCATAACCGTCGATCAGTGCCTGCCCGGCCGTCGGCGTGACGATGCCGCAAACCATGCTGATCAGCGTGGTCTTGCCGGCGCCGTTCGGGCCGAGCAATGCGAAAATCTCGCCGCGCTCGATGGTGAGATCGATCGGCTGCAGGGCAACCAGGCCGGAAGCGTAGGTCTTGGTCAGGCTATTGAGCGTAATGACAGGGTCCATGGCGCTACTTTAGCAGGAGCGGAAAAGTCAGGACACAAAAGTCAGGACACCCACAAAGAAAAGTCAAAAAAAGTCAGAAAAAAAGTCAGGACAAAAGTCAGGACACCCACTATTCTTTCCCACTATTCTTTGAGTTTATTGGAAAAAGTCAGGGAAGAAAAAGTCAGTGGGAAAAAGTCAGGGAAAAAAGTCAGGACACCCATTGTTCTTTCAGAAAAATCAGAGAAAATCAGGACGAAAAATCAGGACAGCCATATCCAATTCAAATATTCCCACAAATATTTTTTACACTAACGCCAAATATGCATCTTTTCTAAATCGCGCAAGGAGGATTACATGCCCAAGATTGACAACAGCCTGGCACCGAAAAGTTCCGGTACACGTTATCCAAAACCTTTCGATGAACCATGCCAAAAACGCTCATGGATACGGCTTGGCGATGCGGCCAGGCTGACACAATTTGGTGTCAACCTGTTGCGATTGCCGCCGGGCACCTGGTCAAGTCAGCGCCACTGGCACTCTCACGAGGACGAGTTCGTCTATGTATTGCATGGCGAAGTCGTACTTGTAGACGATAGTGGCGAAGAACGGCTCGGACCCGGGGACAGTGTCGGGTTTCCGGCCGGTGACCGGAACGGACATTGCCTGCAGAACCGCTCCGCAGAGGATGCGGAGCTGCTCGTCGTCGGTTCGCGCAATGACAAGGATCACGGCGAGTATCCCGACATCGACATGAAATTCTCGGCCGGTCGCTATGGAAACAGCGGGGGATACCTGCACAAGGACGGTACACCTTACTGAGCAGGATCTTGGCCCGGCTGTCCAGGCCATGGCGTCAGGTCAGAATTCCTTGCCACCGAATGAAGCCGCATTCAGTATCGGCGCCCAATAGTCCGGGTTAAATGCCTGATCGGCTTTTTTTTCCAGGATTTCGGTGCCAGTCGCCTCGGCATCGGATCTGAGTTGATCCGCTTCGGCTTGCTCAATCCCGGTGACAAAAACTGGCCCTTCAACTTTCGCGCACGGCATTTCGGGCCGGTCTCTCAATAAGATGTTATAAGGGGCGACCAAAATCGTTCCAACGTGTGCATGACTTATGATGTGGTGTTCCATCTTTTCCAAAAGCTCATCGTCTCGCATAGGACGGTAATAGTAGATCACGTCATATTCCGAATAGGCATCAAAGGCCAGAGCGTCAGCTTGAATGACAGTGCTGCTGGATGCGCCTAATGTCTGCAGTGTTTGTTGCGCGGCAGCAGCATATCCCGGATCGTAATCCAGCCCGTGTGCATGCTTGAAGTAGCGCGTTGCTGCGTATACTTTGGTTCCGCCACCGCATCCGACATCGAGAAATCGCAGTGAGCGGCATGGATTTTGCGCGAGCCCAATACGATAGGCCGCTGACATCAGAAGATCAAAAAGTCGGGCTGGAAACGCGATATCGGGGAAGCAGCCGTGATTCCAGGCATCCGGGTTTTGGCTCGTGGGATTGGCCAGCTGGTGAAGCCCATCGTAAAGGTGAGTTAGCAGAGCGTCTCCCCCACCGGGTCGCAATGCCGGCAGCAAAGGTGTCCTGACCGGATCAAGGTGCTGCCGAACAACGCGGTCAATCCGGTTCCACTCGAGCATTCGCATTTGGTGAGCACTGGCCCGCTCAAAAATATCGCACTGCGCCCGGTATTCCGTATAGGACATATTCTGGCGCAGCGGCTTTTTGATCTCTTTGAGAATCCTCGTCTGTGTGTTCAATACCGTCTTCAGGTGCGAAGCGTTTTGCCATGCGTTTTCGAGACCGCACCGATCACGCTGTGACGCGGGCTTTTGCATCAAGCCGGCAACTTCTTCAATCAACTCGCTGAGCCTGAGTTCCAGTTTTTCAGTTTTCCTGAGTGCCAGCGTTGTGGTCTTCATATAAACGCTCCCGCCCATCCGATTACCAAATGATGGAGTCAAGAGGTGACTATAAAGCAAACTCAAAAGGAACGGTCAGGACACCAGTTGCTTTTTAAGTTTTCGGACATGGGTGTCCTGGCTTTTCGTTTCCTGACTTTTGTTTCGGTTGACTTTTGTTTCGTGGGTGTCCTGACTTTTGTTTGGGGCGGTCTGGACATCTGGGTAGCGCAGCGGCCAAACAAGGATGCCGCTTTTGGTTTGGCTGATAACCTTGGCGCACCCGTCAACTCGCCCGATAACGATTATTGCCCAACGCCGGTCGGTGGCAAATATCTATTCTTTGTTTCCACTCGCCCGGCCGAACCGGACGACGTCGCCTGTGGGGGAGGCGATATCTATCTGACCCGCAACAACCCGGCGCATGGCTGGGAAACACCATTGAATCTCGGCTGCGCGGAAAGCGGCGACGGCGTTAACACGCCCGGCGGTGAGTTCAGTCCGTCCCTCGTTGAAGCCGGTGGCAACGTCTATCTGTACTTCTCGAGCGACTACACCGGCAATCACGATCTATACGTCAGCATGATGCAGCCCGACGGCAGCTTCCTCCCTGGTGTAGCGGTGGATGAATTGAATACCGAATACGACGACCGTATGCCCAGCGTATCGAAGGATGGCCTGGAGATAGTCTATGCATCCTCGCGGCCTACCTGGGGCGGCGGGCAGGCAGCCTTCGGCAGCTTCGACATTTATTATGCCTGGCGTAATCATTTAGACGAGCCGTTCTCGGAACCGGTTAACCTCGGTGCCGGGATCAATACAGCTGACGGTGAAACACGATCATCGTTTTCGTGGGACGGTAAGCGTGTCAACTTCGGCCGGGCGGGCGAGATTTACGTTACACAACGTGAAAAGCTTCGCGGGTCAAAGTGAAAGATTAAGCATCTGGAGGAGAGCAGGCTCCGGGCAACGCCCGGGGCCATTCGCTTTGACAGAAATACAACAGGAACCTTTGCACTGGATGAGATGTGCGGCTTCCGCAAGACTACACTGACCCCGGTCTTGCGCAGCTGTGGGTTGGATCAGTTCAGACGCACGATTTCCCCACTGACGCACACGTCCCCGCTCGCATCCAGCCGAACCTCGCCACGACGGGCCTTCAGTTCCACGGCATCGCCGGTGATCTTGACGGTGCCGGGCAGTTCCAGGCCCTCCGGCGGTACCAGGAAGCGGAGTCGCGGACCTTCGGGGTGCGCTTCCACTTCGAGCCAGGCCTTGCCATCCGGGCCGGCTATCTGCAGACGCTCGTCCTCCTTCAGCACCAGGTTCGGGCCCTGGTTGCGCCGCGGGTCGGGCTTCGGGGACAGGCTGTCGACGACCCCGGTCACCACCGGTTCAGCACCATTGTTGGGAAACGTCACGATGACCCGGTCTTCACGCCGGGGCACCAGGCCCTGCAACTTGGCGACCCACATGGCCCGTTCGGCGCCATCGCCATCTTTCCAGGACACGCGGACACGCGCTGGCAGGGCCGGGTGTGCTTCTTCCACGATGGTCGCCAGGATGGTGTCGCCGACCGCCAGTGCGGCGTTCTTGAGGTCCAGGTAGGGGACATTGCTCATGTTTTTCTCCTCGTCAGGTTTCGGTTTCTGCCGCCTTGACGACGGACTTTATGGTGGCCGGGGTGTCGAACCAGACCGGCTTGGAACCGTTCACTATGACACCGAATGGAATCTTAGGATGTACACCGGGAAGGAACATGCGCGGCGCGGCAATCTCGGTGGTGTAGGTTACGCTCACGGTCAGTTCGGCGGGATGCAATTCAACGGAAGTCAAGCGTGGTATTGGCGTCTGGCGTTCGGTTTCGAACGCGAGAATCAGTTCTGGCGGTGGCGGCAGCGTGAACTTCAGCTCGTCGTATTCAGGGTGCATACCGGTCACGCTGATGGGCGCGGCCAGAAGGGCTTTCTGGCCAAAACTCTGGAACGGCGCTGATTCCTGCATGAACCGCCAATGGGGCGGAGTGCCGAGCAACTGATCTTTAAGATATTCACGGTAGTCCGGTGGCAGTATCTTGTCTCGAATTTCCGGCAGTTGCTCATCCAGGGGCGGTGGAAACCAGGGCTCGCACTCGATGGTGAAAAACAGGTTCCGGGGAAAACAGTTGATCGGGGTCCAGTCGAAATATGCGGGCATGGGCCGCTGGAACCAGAGTTCGGGATTGGTGATCAGTGTGTCGGCCGTCAGCGGCTGCAGCGGATCCTCCTGGGAAGGCATGGTGAGTCCCGCCACCGGGTCGGATACGCACAGGTAGCCCCGACCCCAGGGGTTGCGGGGGTATAAGCCGGGCCAGTCGGCCTTGATGGCGACGGGGACCACTTCGACGGGGTCGTTCCAGTCGAATTTCACCCGGCCATCCAGGCCGCCGTAAGCATGCTCGATACCCAGGGGCATCTCGATATACGGCTCCGCTGCCCCGATGTGGACCTTTCCGCCGCGCCCGACACTGAGTTCACGATTACCATGAACGCGGATGACCTTGTGCCGTTTACCGATCACCAGTTCGACCAGCCGTTCCGTTACCGGCTTGTTGTTTTTGGCGAAGGCGCTGCCGATAACTGCAAAGTCGGCCAGCCTTTTCGCCGGCCAGAAATCGGAGTGGGGCGGCATTCGCGGCTCCAGCGACTCATCTTCGATATCGTTGACCAGCGCAGCAGGCGCCGTGAGCCGTGGCGCGCCCCCGCCCGGGTCGATGGCATAGGTCAGCTTGACGATAACGCGGCCAATGGTGGTCAGCCGGTCAGGAAAAGGCAGGACACGCAGCGCGAGGTCGAATTCAGGGTGACTGGTTTTGGGCATCGACACGGGTCCTCAGTCTCAGAAAATATTCAGCGGGTCGCCGAAGTTTCCGCCTTCGGAACTGGCGGTGACACGCTCGTCGCCGGCATGACCCCGTGCCAATTCGCCGGAGCCCGCCGGCGCGTTGTCCGGCCCCTGGTTGGGCTGGCCGCCGATGGTGAGGTCGAGTGTCGGCACGATGCCGCCGCCGATCGAAACCTTCGTTGACGGTGCGTTGCCCGATGGATGCAGCGACTCGTTGAACATGCTCTCTCCGTAGCCCGCCAACGCTGAAACGACCGCCTTGGCGGCCGCAGCTGGTGAAGTGGGAACGAGTTTGCCGAGAATTTCCCGGGCAATCACCGTGGAGGCGGCTTCTTCGACGACTTCCTCTGCAACCTCCTTGGCCGCGCGCTCGGCGGCTTGCTCGGCGGCTTCCGTACCGGGATTCCCGGCGCCACCGCCGATCTTGTGGAAGATTGCGTCGATCAACACCGAAATGCAGATATTCAAAATACCGCTGAGAATGTCCCCCAGGCTCAAGCCGACAAACGTCCGGTGCAGGTAATTGATCGGAATGGGAAAGACCGAGGGCAGGGATACCGGGTCGCCGCAGGTCATCATCGGGAAGAAAGGCGCAGCTGCGCAACCGGCGGGAGTTCCCTGCAGCGACACCGTGGAGGCCTGGAACACAATCGCCCGCTTCGAAAACGGCCAGCCGATGGGCGGCATGTAGACGTTTGCAGGGGGGATGGTGAGGTCCGGGATCAGCGGTCCCAGGTCGTGTCCTCCCTGGCATGTCGGCATATTACAGGTCATCACCGTGGTGGTGAACTTGTTCTTGCCCATCAGATACCCGACCGTCCACATCTGCGGGGCGGGGATTTCCACCGAGGGAATGAAGGCATTTGGCAAGGGCGGGATGGATGGCGGCGGTGCCCACAGCGTATGAAAACACATGCCGTAGGTGATGTCCCAGACGATATTGACAGGGCAGAGAATCATGCTGTCTCGACCCGTCTCGGACCGGCTTTGATCGCCGGCACCCAACCGCGTTCGACCCTGAGCCGTGCCACCCGGTCCTCGTCGCCGGTGTACTGGTAGCGCACTCCTCCCCGGAAGACCAGGCAGAAGCGCCGTTCCTCTGGTAACAGGATCAGCGTCCGCGGGTGAAGTTCGGTATCGCGCCTGTGCTTGCCGATTCGAATTTCGGCGATGACCCGTGCCTGGGGAAGACTGAAGGCCAGTTCGGCGCCGTGCGGGCACATGCCGGTCAGCCGCACGACCGCTTTTTCCGGCGGCGTGTCGATGATCCAGTCCGGGTGGGCCCGCTCCTGCAGCATAGGATCATCCATCCTGGGTTCCTGGGGTGGATTATCACCATAACGACGTCGTAACCGCTCCAGGAAAATACCTGAAGCCGATGGTGACGGTGCCCAGCACACGGCTAGCGGTTCGCTGCTCCAGGCATTCACACGTGCTTCTGGGTCCTCCAGGTTGGGCAGGGGACGAAGTTGCGGAAACTTCGGGTAGCCGTCCGGGCAATTGAATGCGTCATTCAGGGAGCGCACTTGGGCGAGGTGGTCGAATCCCTTGCCTTCGCGGTTCTTGGCATCGGCGACGTCCAAAAAGGCACCTTCGTCGATTTCCACCTCCACGGTGCCGCCGAATGCCCGTTCCCAGGTCATGGGTATGGACAGGAAGGGTTCCGGCGCACCGATGCGCGCGCCTTCGCCATTGCCTTCCCAGTAACGATCACCGGTGACGACGATGGCTCGATGATCTTCACCCACAGCGAGTTGTACCAGCACTTCCGGAACTGGCTCGCCCGTGGGGCTGTGCGCAGAGCCAATCACCATCACTTCGAACCGGGACCCGAGCTTGGCCTGCACATCGGGGGGCATCAACCCGGCTTCAGATTCCTGATCCTGTTCGAAGATTTCGATGGGGGATTCGCGGTCCAACTGAACCCGGCCATCGCTGCCCACGAGGAACGTGGCCTTGGCGGTCACGAGCGCGCCCCGTTGCTCGGGCTTGAGTCCGGTCATGACCGACAGAAACGCCGGCACTGGTGTGCTGTTGACGAGTTCCATCAGTCCCCGGCCAACCGTGTGCCGGGAATCCTGCAACTGTTGCGGTCATCGCCGCTCAAGTTCCGTTTCAGCCACTTCATGCTTGTCTTGTCCTGAATTAACGTGGGTCAATTGAGTATAGCGATAAGTATAGCGAAAAAATGCCAGGACGCACTGTGAAGTCGTTCACTACATCAACTGTATAGGTGGTCAGCAACAGTGAGCATGCTCAGGGCCTTTGCCAAATCGGTAGGGCGGCGGTTTGTGAAAGGCCAGTCACTTGGAAAACACCTCTGTCCAGAACAGGCCTGACAACCCAAACAGATTGAACCTGTACTAAGTTCCAGACACTCACCCCTGAGTAACGGTCACAGAAAAAAAAACAAAAGACACCCACAGTTCAGAAAAAAAACAAAAGACACCCACAGTTCAGCAATAAAAAAAACAGAAAAAAAAACAGAAAAAAAAACAGAAGACACCCACAAAAAAAACAGAAGACACCCACAGTTCAGCAATTGCCCTACAAGACGCAAAGCAATATTGCCCTGTTGGCGCTGATCCTGTCTGGTTAAAATGACCATATGCCACAACCCAGAAATCGCCAGGTCTCACTAGACGACACACCCTACTATCACTGTATCTCGCGGTGTGTCCGCCGCGCTTTCCTGTGCGGCAAGGACGCAAGAACCGGTTTTGACTTCGAACACCGACGGCAGTGGATCGTCGACCGCATAAAACTGCTTTGTTCCACATTTGCCGTTGATCTGTGTGCCTACGCGGTTATGAGCAACCACTATCACATCGTGATCCGTATCAACCAGGATCAGGCAGTGGCGTGGTCCGACCGCGAGGTCGCAGAACGCTGGATGCAAATCTTTACCGGACCCATATTGATGCACCGCCATTTAGCCGCTACGGATTTAACCGCTCCTGAGTTTGAACAGGTAGCTGAGTTGTTTGCTACATGGCGTAAGCGCCTGTGTGATATTTCCTGGTTCATGCGCTGTATCAATGAACCCATAGCCCGCATGGCCAATGCCGAGGACCACTGCACCGGCAGATTCTGGGAAGGCCGCTTTACCTCCCAGGCGCTGTTGGACGAGCGGGCGGTACTGGCTTGCATGACCTACGTAGATCTAAATCCGATACGCGCCGCGATGGCGAGGACACCGGAGCATTCAGAGTACACCTCGATCCGGGAACGTATTGTCTCTGCGCATGACTCCCCGCTACTACCCTTTACCGATCAGGCCGCAGACGGCATTCCATTCAAACTCAAAGACTACCTACAGTTGATGGACTGGGCAGGCAGGGCTATCAAAGAGAACAAGCGGGGTTACATTCCGACCGGAATGCCACCGATACTGACCCGTTTGGGAATGCAGGCGACACCCGTACTTGAATACCTTGCAAAGCAGGAGAAATACACATCGGCTGCACTCGGTCCGGTGAGCATGCTCAGGGCCTTCGCCAAATCGGTGGGACGGCGGTTTGTGAAGGGCCAGTCATTTGGAAAACACCTCTGTCCGGAACGGGTCTGACAACCCAAACAGCTTGAACCTGTACTAAGCTCCGGACACTCAGCCCTGAGTGACGGTCACAGAACAGCCGCTACAATATCTCTCAATCAGCCATTTATCATGAGTTATTTTCAAACTGGTAGACAAGTGCCTTGATTCTAAGTGTTTGCTATGTTGCCAGGATTAACTTGATTCGGAAAAGCCGTGGATGTCCCGATATTTCTTGTGTCTCGTTTTAGCGGGGAAAAGTCATGGGTGTCTCGTTTTAGCGTCTCGTTTTAGCGAGTTTGGTTTACAATCCTCGCATGAAAATTCGTCCGGTGAGTTTCAATGCCTGAAGATGCGATTCACCACATCAGGGTCATGGGCAGCAATGACTTCGAAAATCTGGATAAGGCTGAAGTTTTACAATGCCTGGATGATTGCGGTGTGATTTTGTTTCGCGGTTTCGATTTCAGTCTTGAATCATTCGAGTCGTTTTCCAGTAATTTCTGCAAAGACTTCCATAAGGTTGGCACCCGCGTCGCTCTCCGTAAACTGCAGGGGGATGGTTTCAGCACCGAGGTTTTCAGGAATAATTTCAGCTTGCTGGCACACAGCGAGGGAACCTACCGCCCCTGGCCGCCACCGCCGGAATTATGTTTTTTTTATTGCGTTACACCACCATCAGAAACGGGCGGTGAAACCACATTGATTGACGGTGTGGCGTTTTATAATCGTTTGCCGATAGACCTGCGAACAAAGCTCATGGCGTTCGGGGTGATTTACCAATCACACTGGGAACCGGCGCGCTGGCAGGCGGAATTTGGTGTTGAAAGCATCGATGAATTAAAGCAACTGCTCTGTCAATTTCCAGGGGTCGAATTCGGGCTTGAAAATGAAAATCTGGAAATCCGTTATAAAACTGACGCCTTCACACTGACACCCCTTGGCAAACCGGCATTCGCCAATGCATTGCTCGCACATTTGCCGTATGTGAATCACCCGAGCTATCAGGACAACAAGGTCTATAGTAAATCCGACAATCAGGTTTTTTTTGGAAATGGCGAGGAGATTACGGAAGCCGTCATCAATCAACTCATAGATATACATGATGACATTCTTCTTGCCCACCGATGGCAGGCAGGGGATTTACTTCTGATGGATAACACACGCTTTATGCATGGCAGGCGGATGACCGTTGCACCGTGTGAACGTATATTGATCAGCCGATTCGGGTCACGTGGTAAAGGTTAATCCATTGATCGATATCAGCAGTAGAAAATTCATAGAAAACCCATATCCTGCATACCAGCAGCTCAGAGCGACAGGCTCACCAACCTGGATTTCGCACCAGGCGCGTTCCGGCACACCCGGGCTATGGCTTGTTTCCCGTTACAGTCAAGTTGCAACCATCCTGAGGGAAAAAAATAACACCATCTCAAAGGATGTGAGCCGCATTGTAGCAGTGGATGAACTTACTGCTTTCGACCACATGCTTCTTAACATGGATCCGCCACAGCACACCCGCTTGAGAGCAATGATCGCTCCCTTGTTCAGTGCCGGGCAGGCTCGGATATTTGCAAGCAAAATCAAAGTTATAGTAGACAATCTGCTGTCCAATATTGCGCCGGGGAATGAAGTTGATTTCATGGCGGAATTTGCAATCCCCCTGCCAATCCTGGTGGTCTCAGATATTCTCGGTGTGCCCTCGCAAGACATGTTACAAATGAAATCCTGGGCCAGTGATTTACTGGCTGGTTTTGATTCTTCATTGGCGGATGAGGGCACACTCAAGTGTCAACAGAAAAGTTTGTTGGCCATGACCCACTACCTGACCCGGTTGGTTGAGCTTGACCCGAAGGGAAGAAGCGGACTGATAGCCCATCTCAATCAGCAGCGTCGCGACGGTGGCGCACCAACAAAGGTCGAGATTCTGAGTCTAAGTATGTTAATCGTGCTGGCAGGATTTGAAACCACTGTCAACCTGCTCGGGAATGGTCTCTATACCTTACTTAAATATCCTGCACAGTTGGAGTTGTTAAGAGAAGAACCGCAGCTGATTGAAAAAGCCATTGACGAGATGCTTCGTTTTGAAAGCCCGCTGCAACGAACAACTTTTCGTGTCGCGGCTCAGGATTTCGACATTGGTGGTTTCAAAATAGAAAAAGGTCAGCAGATTGCCACGGTCATTGGCGCGGCCAACAGGGACCCGGAGCAGTTTCCCGACCCGGATAGGTTTGATATTAGACGTAATCCAAACATGCATCTGGCATTTGGTCTCGGTATTCACAAATGCCTGGGAGAAAGACTGGCCCGCACGGAAGCAAGGATTGCTTTTTGTCGCTTGCTGGAGGCATTTCCCAAAATCAGGCTTTGTTCTGCTAAAGCCGACTGGCAACAGAAAACGTTGTTCCGGGGGCTCAGGACTTTAGCCGTACAGTTTGATTGCTGAAAGTATACGGAACTAACGAAGAAGCCCCTTGAGCTTTGCGGTGAACAACCCTCCCCGGTCGTCGTACACACGACACCTGGCCGTGCAAACCAGCGTATCCCCCAGTTTCTTCCGGCCAAAAAAATCCATTTCCACCATGATGTTTTCCGGGTCACGGATGGTCGATCGACTGGTGATCGTGCATTCCCGCATCCAGGTCTCCTTGCTTTTCATGGTGTAACCTTCCAGCACGTGCAAATAGATATTTGCCAGTTGTGCGAGAAACTCCTGGGTGGAAAAAATCGTAAGGTGAAACCCGTCCGGATCCGTTGGAGACACAAAAAATGAAGTCATCCTCAGACGCGCCTTGAGTAAAGTGTCCGAGATATCAATCCCGAGAATCTCCCAGCAATCTTTCTTGACCCCTTCTGTGATATACACGGAGGAGAGATCGTTAACATGTTGCTTGTCGAGGTGCATATCGGGCGTCGGGTTCATGGTTGCGGCACTCGAAGTTGATCGGTGAAATAATCGAGACCAGTACTCAGCCTGTGAATCCTTTCAGAAGCCTCATGCTGGTTGGTGACATTTTTTGCGCTCCCAGGTGTCCGGTTGATATCGTAGAGCACGGCTTCGCCATCAAAAATTGAAAAATCGAATTTGCCGAAATCAAACCCCAGTTTTCTGCGCGTCTCACGCAGGCTGTCAGGCAGGTCGCTTGGATCGAGAAACTCCCTGCGCTTGGTGTTGTGGCTCTTGATAACGGGTTCATCTGAAACACATTGGTAGTAAATTTCCTGATCGCCAAAAAACACCCAGATTTTTAACAGGTACTCACCAGATTCATTTTGTTGCGTGAGAAATTTCTCAACAACGAGTTTGTCGTTCCGCCAAACACCCAGTGGCACCTCACGCAGAGAGTTGAACGTCGGATACTCTTCCAACCACTCAACCTTGCGCCAAGGACGCTGAATATCAATGCTGGCTTGATGGTCACCTTCCAGAAACTTCTCCTGGCGTTCTCGCATGCCGCCAAAATTTGCGTTGGTCTTGACAATGACAGGCCCTTTATAGGCGCTGTCCCGGCCAACGATGAGGTCGCTAAAAACATGTTTCGATATATCTATGACGCGACCATTGAGGACTAGGGGATAGTGATCGATGATCTTGACATAGTCCTCTCCGATCGCCGTGATATCAGTATGTAATATAGCCAGGTCTGCATCTGGAAGGACTTGATCGGGGCCTTTGATAACTGCAATATCAATACCCCTGGATAGCCACACGTCGCATATGCGGTGCAGCAGGTAAGAACTCCCCTGAAAGGCATCTATCGAGTAAGTGATGATTGCGATCCGCAAACTCGAAGACATCCATAGGTTCCCTTTTTTGCTGATGGATATCGTGTCAGAAGACACTTGGATTGAATGTAAATTATCGATAAACAAGGCGACGAAAACAAGCTGTTTAATCCACCTTGGGTTTATCCAGGAAAGAAGTCAAGAAAGAAGAAATGAGAAAGAAAAACAAGAAAGAAGAAACCCAAGAAAGAAAACCAAGAAAGAAACCAAGAAAGAAGACACCCATCGCTTTCAACAACTAAAGCCATGGGCGTCCTGACTTTTTTCCGGTGTCCTGACTTTTTTTCATTTCCACTTTCAACAACTAAAGACATGGGTGTCCTGTCTTTTTTCTCTGATTTCTTCTTTTTTTCTGTCTTTTTTTCTGTCTTTTTTTACTAGCTGCCCCCCGCTGGCAGATGAGATCCTGCTCCTCCAGCCAATGTGTCAAAGGGGCGGCTAGTGTTCCTGTTCTGCAAGTTGTATTCTTTCCCGGTTCTCGCCCTTCACATCCACAGGCTACAGTCTCACGCTAATGCGCAAAATCCTGCTTATACTGCTTTTCATCCTGCTGATTCCAATCGTGGTGTCATGCCGTTCCGGGGATCAGGCCGGCTATCATGGGTACCTGTATTTCGCCCAGACGCACTACCTGATGCGGTTTAGTCTTAAGGATGGCAGCCTGTCCGTGGTCACCAACCTGGGCGATGAAATCATACACGATGTCAGCAATTTTTTAGAGAACAGACTTCTGATCGCTGAATCGGCGTCGATCAACCGCAAGGAAGTGCATCGCATCTCCTGGGTGGACGTAAATACCGGACAAACAGCCGCGTTGTATTCCGGAGTTCTTGCCCGTTATCTCGCAGGCTCCGGTATTGTCGTTTACGACGATGGCGAGAAATTATTCGCCGTCGAGCTTGCCGGTGACTCCGACAGTAAAACCATTTTTACCCACAAGACGAACCAGGTCTCCACGGTTTTGGTTGTGTCAAAAGACACGGTGCTGTTCGAAGTCAGTGATGCAGGGGATTGGCTTATTCGCTCTTACGATGTAATCACGGGGAAATTGCAATCCCTGGATCGGCTATCCGCGGTATGCCGGTTGGCCCAAGCGGTCTGGATCGGTGACCTCGAACAACTGGTCTGCAAAGAGCGGTCGAACCAAATGACGTATACGCGTTACATTCTCACGAACCTGGATGGCGATGTGAGCGGCGCCCTGGCACTGCCTGAAGGCAAGCAATTTGAGGCGTTGACTTATATTGATGGACAAAACGCATTGATCCTGAAGGAGGGTTGGCACAGTGTTTTCGGGGGGCAGGAAAAGTCCGCATTATGGGTGTACAACATGCAAAGCGGAGAAAGCCACCGCCTGGCTGAAAACCAGAACCTCGGATCATCGGTTGTATACACGGATTTCTGACAATATAGCTTTAGTGCTGCCTCGCAACCATAGAGGTTAAAAGAGATGGGTGTCTTGGCTTTTTTTTTCTTGGCTTTTTTTCTTGGCTTTTTTCTTTTTTCGGTGTCTTCGATTTTTTTCGCTTTTTGCGGCAGATTTGAAGAAAGGCAGGAATCCCATCGCAGTTGGCGGCGAGAGACAAGGGTGTCGACTTTTTTCACTGTTTTTCTATCCAGCCAGGCACGAGTCAGACTGGTTCGCGTTCGATCGGACAGGTCATGCAATGACCACCACCACGTCCACGCCCGAGTTCGGAAGCGGAGATCGTGATGACCTCGATGCCTGCCTTGCGTAACAGGGTATTGGTGTAGGTATTCCGGTCATATCCGACCACCACTCCCGGGGACAGAGCCACCACGTTATTTCCGTCATCCCACTGCTCTCTTTCCTGCTGGTAGCGGTTGCCGCCGGTTTGAACAACTTCCAGTTTCCTGATACCCAGGCACTCCGCCGCCACCTCAATCAGGTGTCCCTTTTCAAGCCGCACATCCAGATCTCCTTCATGGTCACCGGGCCGGATACTAAAGCACCGGAGCATGTCGCAGACATCCATGTAGGCGGTCGCCTTGTCAACGTCACACAGGGAAAATATGGTATCGAGATGCATGGCAGCGCGTGAATGAGGCATCTGGCAGACGACGACGCGTTCCGCGGCATCTTTGGCAAACAGCGCCTGGGCTAACTGGGTAGCAGCCTGGGCGGTGGTGCGCTCACCCATGCCGATCAACACACAACCATTGCCCACAGGCATTACGTCCCCACCTTCGACAAAGGCCAGCTTTTGGTCGATCTCTGGATCGCCCCACCAGATTTCAAACTCCCTCTCGGTGAAGAAGGGGTGATACTTGTAGATTGCAGCGGTTAAAAGTGTTTCCTGCCTGCGGGCCGGCCAGAACATGGGGTTAAGCGTGACTCCGCCATAAATCCAGCAGGTGGTATCACGCGTAAATGTGCTGTTGGGGAGAGGCGCCAGTACAAACCCATCATCATCCAGATAGGAACTGAAGATCCCTTCATGGGTGAATGGCAATTCACTGGGTGCAATACCGCCAATCAGGTGGCTGGCGAGCTGTGTGGAGGGCATTTCATCCAGCCACGGGCGCACTTCTTTTGCCATTGGCACACCGATGTAGCCCGGTATGATTCTGCGATCAAGGATATATTTACGGCCATCGGGCAGATCCAGCACCTGTTCAAGCAGATCGTGCATTTCCAGCACTCTCACACCACGTTCTTGCATCTTTGAAACAAAATCCCGATGATCCCGTTTTGCCTGCTCCACCCAAATCACATCATCGTAAAGCAGGTCTGAACAGTTTTTCGGGGTAAGTCGTTCATGGGCCAGTCCTGGGCGACAGACCATTGCTGTCTTCAATACGCCAACTTCGGAGTTCGCACCTAAAATGTTTGCCATTTCTACTTTTTCCTGTCTCCGGAATTTCCAACCCGACGATTACGCAACACACCGGGATGTTCAGCATAACCATGTTCAGCAATGATAGTACAAACAACAAAAACTAATGGGACGGGGTTAGGGACAAAAAACACCCATGCTTAATCATTTGCCCTACAAGATGCAACGTAATACTGCCCTGTTGGTAAGTTGTGGGGTCAAAAAGTCAGGACAAAAAGTCAGAGAAAAGTCAGGACACCCATTTTTCTTTCATTTAAAGATATGGGTGTCCTGACTTTTTCTGACTTTTTTCTTCCTGACTTTTTCTTTCTGTTCCTGACTTATTTCTGACTTATTTCCTTTCACTTTTCTGGAACACTTTTCCTGTTGAATGGAAGGCTCCAGGCCATTTTATTTAAAATAGAATTCTAGAACTTGTAACTAAACCGGAAAGCAGACGTCTTGTTTTAAACATAAAAGAGGACATGTCCCGTTATGGCTGATTGCCGGGATAAAGTCTGCCGCTAACCCATACCCTTTTCCCAGACCGAACGGAGAGTCGATTGAAAGTTTCCAAAGACACCGTCATTAGCCTTTTCGTTTTCTTTGCACTGCTGATTGCCTTTACGGCCCTCGGTTACTGGTTGATCTTCAGGCTGGGCAGAGGCACACCCGTCATGCTGGCTGTAGGTGTTGCGACGATCCTGACCTGTCTTATCAGAAAGCGTGACCTGGCAGAGCTTGGCTGGAGCTGGGGGCGGTGGAAATATCAGTGGATGAGTTATCTGCTACCCCTCGGTATTGCACTGGTGGCTTATTTGATCATTTGGGGCGCCGGCCTTGGTGGCTGGTACAACTCTGCCTTCGTGCTTGAAAAAATGCAGGACTACAACCTGGAAGGATGGAGTGAAACGAGTGTCATCGTTTTTCATTTTGCCCTTACAGCAAGCTATGGATTTGTACTGTTACTACCTTCAGTCCTGGGTGAGGAGCTTGGCTGGAGAGGTTTCCTGGTACCTGAACTGGCCAAATTCATGTCCTTCACCCATGTTGCTCTTGTCAGCGGTTTGATCTGGTCCGTGTGGCATTGGCCAATGATTTTTATGGGATTCTACGGCAACCAGGGAATCCCTTTGACCTGGCAACTATTCTTTTTCACCCTGTTCATCGTCTCTGAATCCATGATCATGACCTATCTGCGTTTCAAAACCGGTAGCCTCTGGACGGCGGTCATCTTCCATATGAGTGGAAATATTTTTCTGCAGAAAGTATTCGCACCGCTGACATTGGAGAATGAAGGATCTGCCTGGTACGTGGATGAGTTCGGTGCCGTCCCGGCCCTGGTGGCGTTTGCGTTCGCGATCTATTTCTGGAAAAAAGGCAAGGCTGATTTTGCGCAACCGCAAGTCCGCACAAGCGCCACCTGATAATAAACGGACCACCTCGCGTCCGGCCGGCCAAGAGCATGAAAACAAACCAAGGAGAACTTAGTGAAAAAAGTATTTGACCTGAAAATAATAGCGGAAATCGCCGTTGTATTTGCCATCATGCTGAGCATTAAGGATATTTTGGACAGGCTGTCAGTAACGGGGGCAGGTTCGATTGCCATGTGGTGCGGAATCATCGTCGCAACGATCTTTATGAAGAAGCGTGGGGCGAGTTGGCGCGGCCTCGGCCTGGTATTGCCAAGCGGGATACGTGATTGGGCGATAAGCCTCGGCTTGGCTTTGCTTGCCGCCGCCTCAGTAATTGCTTTCATGGGCTTCATCCTTGCCCCTGTCAGCGAATATTTTGGCTGGGTGACACCGCCGGAAGCCCCCGCACGTTTCGTGTTTCTGCTTGGAAAGCCCTATTTGTTCATCGCTTACCTGGTCGTTGTTGTCTGGTTTGGCGCTGCGCTTGGCGAAGAACTGTTAATGCGTGGATTTGTGCTTAACCGCCTGGCTGATCTTTTTGGCCACGGACGGGCAGGTTGGGCAGTGGCGATAGTGATACATGCAATTATCTTTGGTCTGTTGCATATCTATCAGGGTGTTCCCGGCATGGTAGGTACCGGGGTGGTAGCGGTGATTTTTGCCGGCATATACCTGCTTGGCAAACGCCGGCTGTTACCCGTGATTATCGGACACGGGATCGTTAACAGCATCTCCCTGACAGCCTATTATCTGTCCGATGGGAAAATGACCTGAACCCGGCGCTCCAACCCCGGTTTCCTGATTCCTGCATCTTCTGTCGAGTGACAGTTAGTTGCGGGGTCAGGGTCAAGTGAACAGAGCCAAATAAATTTCTCAGGAATTGAAGATGGACTGCCACTTCAATTCATTTTTTCTGCTGGATTTCATCAAGCAATTTGGCGGTACGTTGATGGGCCAGGTTTAGTTCCTCGGGCGTCAGTTTCTTGGCGGCACTATCGCGCATTTTTTCCAGGTTCTTGTTTCCTGACATCGCCGCGAGGTTCCACCAGACATAACTCTCAATGTTGCTTTGCGGTACGCCTTCACCATTTGCATAGAGGGCTCCCAGGTTGTATTGGGCCCGGTGGTCACCCTGGTCCGCGGCTTTTCGATACCAGTTGGCAGCTTCGGCGGCATTCTTGGCCACACCTTCGCCATTGGCGTACATAACCCCCAGATTAAACTGGGCGTTTACATGACCCTGTTCTGCGGCCTGTTGATACCATTTTGCTGCCTCGGCATCATCTTCCGGCACACCATCGCCGTTATCGTAAATAGCACCCATGTTGAATTGGGCATTGGCACTTCCATTTTCTGCGAGCTTTTGCCAGTGGGACAGGTTATCCGCAAACAATGGCAGGCTGAGAAACATACAGAACAGGGTTGTGAAAAGGTATGCCTTCATGGTGATCCTGACAGGAGGTTGGTTCCAAGAGCATACTAAAATGCTCTCATGACGTATAGGCTGTGGTGTTTGATGGTTGCGGGGTTGACTCTGACCTCAGGGTGTTTTAAAACACCAAATGATCGCAAGGCACGTCGGGCTACCGACCATCCGCACGCGAAACACTTGGACCGGCAGAGTGCGGAAGCAATAGCCGCTTAAACTTATTTTAATACTGGACCAGCCAATGGGGGCACGTGACCTTCTGGTCCATCTGAAAAATTGGGCGAAGTGTGCCAATTCTAAAGACAAAAAGGAATGATTGCGTGGGGAACATTAACCGAATCACAATGACTCGCAAGCGGCTGTCCTTTCTCATTCCACCGGTCGCCGCAGCCTTGGTCGGCCTGGCGTCCAGCGCAAGTGCCGACGAGGGTGGTGTTGCATTCTGGTTCTCGGGGCAATACGCGAGCTTTGCTGCCCTTCCGGTCTCTCCCGGGTGGTCGTTCCCTGCACAAGGCTACTACTATGATGGCGGCGTCTCTGACGACATAGAGCTTCGACCTGGTAACCTGGTGACAGCCGGACTGGATACCACAATGCCGTTGCTGCTGGTACAACCAACCTACGCGCCAAGCACTAAAGTTTGGGGTGGGCAGCTCGCGTTGGGTCTGGGGTTTGGCTGGGGCAACAACAGCGCGGACGCCCGCGTCTCGGTAACAGGATTTCCGAACCAACTAAGCCGCAGCGATTCCGTGACCGCCTTTGCTGATTTGTCTCCAATAGCGAGCCTCAGCTGGGTAAAGGGCGACAACAATTGGATGACCTATGTTACCGGTAATATTCCAACCGGAAGTTATAACCCGGACCGAATGGTGAATATTGGCATCGGGCATGCCGCCGTTGATGCCGGCGCAGGCTACACCTATTTCGATCAGACGAAGGGACATGAGTTTTCAGCCGTTCTTGGATTCACCTATAACTTCACAAACGATGACACCGACTACCAAAACGGGGTCGACGCACATTTGGACTGGGCTGCATCACAGTTTCTGAACGCACATTGGCAAGTCGGAGTTGCCGGTTATGTCTATGGCCAGTTATCAGGCGACTCGGGCCCAGTTCCGTCCTACGATGGCCTCAAGTCCAGCATCGCCTCGATTGGTCCGGAAATAGGTTATTCGTTCACGGTTAACGACCAGCCTGCCTATATCAACCTGCGCGGCTATTGGGAGTTTGCGGCGAAAAATCGCGTTGAGGGCACTTCAGTGTTTGCCACATTCTCGATTCCGCTTGGACGCAAGACCTCGGAAGCCTCGCAATAACCGGATATTAAACAGGCCAGATAAAACCAATCCAACGAGTTGGCAAAGAAGAAGGAAGAAGAAGGAGAGAAGAAGGAAGACACCCATCACTTTCAATAATTAAATATACGGGTGTCCTGACTTAGCTGCCCTGACTTTTCTGTCACCCAAGTTTACTTTGCCAAGAAAAAGCATACACAAAATCGATATTCAATTCCGCCACTCATCCCCCAGTTCAATTTTTAAAGCGGCCATAGAATGGTTTACATCCTGAATAAAAATGATCAATCCCAGGCTTAACGCAACCATGCACAAAATAAAGAACACGATGATTAACCCCACGGCATTAAGATCAAGGAGCGTAATCAGGAAGAGGGATATTACCAGCACTGCTGCCAGCAGCAGACTGGCGGATACACACGCTATGGCCCGACGAAGATTTCTGGCCCGTAGGGCAATAATTTGAATCTGAGATTTGATCCGTTCATTTTTTCCGCTTGAGTTCTGGCGTAATGACTCGGCCAGAGTTCGTGCACGATCAATCACGCGAGCGTAGCGGTTGGTCATGGACAAGAGCACCAGACCAGCGCCGGAGATAAGAATAACAGGTCCAATAGAAAGCCGAAGGGCCGGGACAATTTGTTCTAAAAGCACGGGGCCTCCTGTTTAAGCCTGGTGCATAATTATCATGCATTTCTTCTGAGAACGTGGAGAAAAGTCAGAAGAAAAGTCAGGAAAAGTCAGGACACCCACATCAATTCAAGTTTAAAGACATGAGTGGAGCCTAATCGGCCTGATCCATTTGCTGATCGGCTTTCGAGAGCAAAATAAAGACAATGGCCAGAAGCGCAAACACCGACCCCATGGCAATGGCGATTTTCCAGCCGAGCAGGGCGGCTACGCTGGATAAAAGGATGGCATTGACAAAGCCCATCATGTTGGCCCCGGTATTCATCAAACCATAAACAGCGCCACCATGACGCCCACCGATGGCGGAGCCATTTGCGGCGTAAGCGCCTTCCGTGAACTGGTTGAAAAAGAAACAGGCACCCAGCATCGCCGCGGCTACGTATGCGTTTGGATGGTAGGCAACACCAATCAACAGTAATGCAGAAACACCACTGCCCACCAGGATGGGCCAGCGGCAACCCCAGCGCAGACCGATGCGCTGACACAGGAAGTCACCAAACCAGCCGCCGGAAAAAGCCCCGAGCGCGCCGGCCACCCATTGCGCGGAGGTCAGGAAACCCGCCTCCTGAGCTGCAAAACCCCTGACCGTGACCAGGTAGTAGAAGCCCCAGCTGAACACAACGTAGAAGACGTAGTTCATGCAGGCGTAGCTCAACGTCATGAACAGGGCGTCGCGGTTTTTCAATACGCGGCGCCAGGCTGGCGTGGCGCCCGCTTCGCATGGTGCACGCACAACATCGGCAGACACCAATGCCAACTCTTCGGCATTGACGCCGCTATGCTGCTTGGGCCAGTCCCGCGCGTACCACCACCACAGTGCGGCGGCGGTGAAGGCAAACGGCGCCAGGATCAAGAACGAAACTCGCCAGCCGTAGTTCCCCATCAGCCAGGGCAGGGCGGAGGCAGTCACCGCCAGACCCACGGTCAGGCCACTGCTGGTAAGCCCGTTGGGCAGGGCCCATTTGCCCACCGGAAACCAGCGTTCAATGGCGCATACGGTGATTGGAAACACCGGCGCGTGGGCAACCCCGACCAGGAACTGCACGGTCAGCAGGATACCAATCACCAGGTAAACCGGCGCGACTTCGCGGCTGGGCGTGAAACTGGTCACCGCGATCAGCAGGCCCCAGGCGATCGCTATCAGCGTCAGCGTCAGGCGCGGGCCTTTGCGATCACCCCAGCAACCGCCGGGAAACTGGAACAGTGCATAACCCAGGGGGAAAGCCGCCATCACCCAGCCCCACTGAATCTCGGTGAGTTGCAGGTCTTCCACCATGGAAGCGCCGGCAATGGACAGGTTGCCGCGCAGCAGGTAGGACACAAAAGCGACAAACACCAGCACGGAAAGAATACGCCAGCGAACGTTGCTGGGCCGGTTGGACGGAGTGGAAACTACGGATTGATCTGTCGCTGACATGAATGGACCCTGTGTTGATTATTGTTATTTACAGGTTCAATCATGAACCAAGATTCCACGCACAACAATATGGTCGTGATTGAACGTGTCAAAACGCATGCTGCCGGCGATAGATAAATGCATCCGGGACCAGTTGGTCGGCGTCATACCAGCCAGGCAGGCGTTGGTAGGGCAGGCCAGCCCATGATTGCAATAGAAAATTCTATAAGTGAGAATGTTCGGAAGCACCCGGAGTACCCATGCGCACGAGACCATTGATAGCGGCTTTCATTCTGTTCGTTACCTTGACGACACCCGTTTTCGGGGCAACGCAACAAACTGCCGACAACGCCAAGCCGGTTTTGCTGGTTCCTGAAGCAGTTTGGAATGGCACACAGGACTCCCCGCAAAAAGACTATGTTGTTCTTCTTATGGGCAGGCGGATCGAGTCGGTTGGCCGTGTGGGTGATGTAAAGGTCCCGCCGGGTGCAGAACGGGTCGAACTGCCCGGGCTGACGCTCATCCCCGGGCTGATAGAAGGCCACTCACATCTTTTTTTACATCCCTACAACGAGACACTCTGGGACGAGCAGGTGCTGAAAGAGCCGCTGGGATACCGAATGGCGGAAGCTGTGGCACACGCGCAAACTACGCTGCAGGCTGGCATCACGACTGTACGGGATCTCGGCACGGAAGGCGCCGAAGATTACGACGTGCAACTGCGCCGGGCCATTGACGCCGGGGTTGTACCGGGGCCGCGCATTCTGGCCGTGACCCGCGCCATCGTCGCCACCGGTAGTTATGCTCCACGACGTTGGCTATATGCATTCGATCCGCCCCAGGGCGCCGAGGAGGCGTCGGGTGTGGAGCAGATTATCCGGGTCGTTCGCGGGCAAATTGGCCGTGGCGCCGATTGGATCAAGGTTTATGCCGATTATTCCTGGGGCCCTGAAGGCGCCATTCAGCCAACATTTATGGAGAGTGAACTCAAAGCCCTGGTCGGCGCCGCGACCGACGCGGGTAGGTACGTCTCGGCGCATGCGACGACGCCGGAAGGTATTCGGCGGGCCGTGGAGGCGGGCGTCGCAACCATCGAACATGGCGATCGGGGGTCGCTGGAAGTGTTTCGGCTGATGCGGGAACGCGGTGTTGCGTTGTGTCCGACACTGGCCGCCGCCGAGGCCTACGCAGAATATTTCGATGGTTATGAGAAAGGAAAGACCGCGGAGCCGCAGAAACTGAAGGACAAATGGGCTTCGTTCCAGGCGGCGCTGGAAGCCGGTGTGCGTATCTGCTTTGGCGGCGATGTTGGCGTTTTTTCCCACGGCAAGAATGTCAGGGAACTCGAACTAATGGTGGCGCACGGCATGACACCGATTGACGCGCTGAAGTCTGCAACCAGCGGCAACGCAGATATCCTGCATCTCCCGGATCGCGGTCGCATCGCGTCGGGCTTGCTGGCGGACCTGGTAGCGGTGAGAGGGGATCCGACACAGGATATCGGTACCTTGTGGCAGGTCGAAGCCGTCTGGAAAGACGGTAAACGGGTCAAGTGAGTGGAAGCATCCACATGGGAACTGCAAGCCTGACGAAAATTTCCCTGGCCATCTGCCACCATGTGGTCATGCGTCCCGCACGCCTGTTCGCGCTTGTATTGTTGCTTGGTGCCGCGCCCGCCTGGGCCGCCTCCGTCCCTGCTGTCAGCGAAATTCCACCTGGCTTTGTGCACATTGACGAGGTCATTCCCGGCCTGCAGGTCAATTTGCGCTACCGCGCTTCGGACAATTTCATGGGATGTCCCGTGGACGGCTACGAGGGCAAGCGGTTAATCCTGACCCGGCCGGCGGCTGAGCATTTGGCGCAGGTCCAGGAGGAACTGGTCGCGTTTGGCCTGAGCCTGCTGGTTTACGACGGTTACCGTCCACAGCGCGCCGTCGACCACTTCATCCGCTGGGCGCAGGACCTGGAGGATCAGCTGAACAAGGCAGCCTACTATCCGGACGTGGACAAGCGCAATCTGTTTGCAGAAGGCTACATCGCAGAGCGATCGGGTCATTCCAGGGGCAGCACGCTGGACCTGACCATTGCCGACGCGAGCACCGGCGAGCCATTGGACATGGGCACGCCCTGGGACCACTTCGGGCCGGAGTCCTGGCCGAAATACAACGGGTTGACCACACAGCAGCATGCCAACCGCCTGTTGCTGCGGTCGCTGATGCTGCAGCATGGCTTCGTTCCCTTGCAACAGGAGTGGTGGCATTTCACCCTGGCCGACGAACCCTACCCGGACACCTATTTCGACTTCCCGGTGCGCTGATCGTGGTTGGCATTCGCCAGGAAGTCATGGGGTCAGAGTAAAGGGATAGAGTAGTCCTGTAGTAAGTTTGGGGTGAGAATAAAGTTTATCCGTATCGCTTACTGCCCTGGCTCGGAAGTCATGTTCACGGAATCACTCTTTGAGAATTCCGGTTTCCAGAGCGGCGCTCATCTTGCGCTGCCGGATGCTTCTGAAACCATCGCCCGTTCGGACGAAAAATCGGACATCAGGTAGGCAGGCCGAGCCTCTTTATCAGCGCCGCATAACGTGAATCGCCTCGCAGCGGGTCCAGATAGGGGTCGGTCTTGAGACTCAGAAGACCGGAGTCGCGGACGTCCCATGCGTGATTCAACGCTTCGAACGCGGCGTCCTTGTCGCCCAGCTGTGCGTAAACCCTGGCAAAATCAACACTCCCGAATTCGCTATCGCGCTCCTTCAATGCCGCGAGTTTGGCAAGAGCAAGCTCGCGATTGCCGCTTCTTGCGGCCAGCAAAGCTTCACCAGTGATGTTCTCCCCGAACGCAAGAGCCGCCTCCTTGGTTCGACCGAGCATCAGCAGCGAATGCCCGAGCAAGGCCGGGAATCTGAACAGCTCGGGAGATTCCTGCTGCAGCTTCAGAGAATAGCGGACCGCCTCCTCGTAGCGATGCGCGTAGAACAAGACAGACACGTGCGCATAATGTGAGGCAGAGTTGAGGGGGTCGAGCGCAAGCGCTTCGTCGACATACCGGAGCGCTTCTTCTGGTTGGCCGATGCTGCTCATGGCCCACCCGTAATTGCGGATGACATCGGGATCACCGCTGGCGAGTGAAAGCGCGATCTTGTGCTCGCGAAGCGATTCGCTCGCCTGCAGGTTGAGACCATACGCGAACCCGAGCGCGGAGTGTGCGATCGGCAGGTTCGGCGCGATGGAAAGCGCGACTTCCGCGTACTGGAACGCCTGGTCCCGGCCGCTCGCCAAGTCGGCCGACGTGCGTGCGGTTCGACTCGCCAGATTATTGGCCACAAAAGATTTCATTGCGTAGGCGCGCGCATAGTTCGGGTCGAGCGAAATTGCCTTCTCGAGCAGTTGCAGGCTCTGCTGGAAAGCCGGTACCGTAAATTCATAGCTCAGGTCCCGGGCCTGAAAGACGAGAGTCTGGGCGGCGATGTTGCTGGTCTCTCCGGCCGCCAGCACTTCTTCGGCGCTTGCGGTGAGCGCAACTGCAAGGGCGCGCGCGACGTCTGCCGCGATATCGGTTTGAATCTTGATCGCGTCACCATGGGCGCGGTCATAGTTCTGTGACCATTTGGTTAGCCCCGTCTCGCCGTCAATCAGCTCGGCGGTTACGCGTATTGTTGATGGAGTCTGGCGCACGTTCCCGGTGAGGATGTTGGCGACTCCAAGCTTCTTTGCGACCGTTTGAGCATCGTCCTCGCGGACGGCAATGGACGATGTGCTGCCTGCGACCTTCAGCCTCGCAACCCGTGTGAGGGTATTTCTGATTTCTCCGGCGATGCCGTCGGCAAAGTAGGCCTGTTCCGGATCTGCGCTGAGGTTGGTGAACGGAAGCACCGCGATGCTGTCCGCTGCGTCAGCTGCGCCGCGCTTCAACAGGACCCAGCCGCCTGCGGCGGCGGCCAGGGCAACGGCGCCCCCGGCAATCACTGCGCGTCGGGAGATCCGCGGCTGTGGACGCGCCTTCGTCCTTTCTTTGGAGCCGCCTCCCGCTATTCGCCGCACTGCAGACAGTACTGCCTGATAACGTGGATCCGACGGGTCCCCGCGCCAGCCGCGCAACGATGTCGCCTGCCTCTCGCCAAAACCAAGCGGAATGCGAACGTTGTCGATTGTGACGGAAACTAAAACACCGCGCTGCTGCGCCCGCGTAGCTTCATCGCGAACGAAATGTCCCTCAGGCCCGACCGAGTGCTTGCTCCAGGCGACGATCACGCACTTTGCTGCATCGAGCTGCCGTTCGATCGTCTGCCGCCACTCGTCGCCGGCGCCGATGTGCTGGTCCCACCAGACCGAGTAGCCCTCCGATTGTAGCGACTGCACCAGCGGCTGGATACGCCGGCGGTCTTCCGCATTGTAGGAAATAAATACGTCTGGCATGCAGTCCCCTTGGAGTATAGGAAGCACTAAAGCTATATTGCCACAAATCTACATATACTGAACATCAAATGACGCCCGAACTTTGCTTGATTAATGGTGAATTGTCGTGCCGGCTAAGTGGTAATTCACTGTTCTTTTCGCTAAAAGTTATGGGTCAAAGTAAAGGGAAGGAGTACGCCTGCAGTACGTTTCATTTTACTCTGCCCCCATAGCTGCCACAGCTGACGTACTGAACGCTTTGCTATTGCTATTACCAGCCTGCCCGTCCAATATTCCTTGGCTATGAATAAAAACAAGAAGACGATGATGCTCCCTTACTTACCGGGCAGAGTAAAGGTCCGTGTTTTATTCTTTTGCGTGTTGGGCATGTTTGCCGGCGTCCAGCCCTGCCTTGCTTCCGGGGCCGGTAAAGATAACGGACAACAGGCGCGCCCGAATATCTTGCTTATTGTTGCCGATGACCTGGGCTACGCTGACCTGGGTATCTACGGCAGCTCGATTCGCACGCCGCGTATTGATGGCCTGGCCCGCAAAGGCATTATTTTTTCGCAATTCCATACCGCGCCGATGTGCTCTCCAACGCGTTCCATGCTGCTCAGCGGTAACAACAATCACGTGGCTGGTATTGGCCGCCAGCAACCCGGGCAAGCCCTCAAGGGCAAGATTCAGTCTTATGAAGGTCATCTGTCCGATCGCATCGCGCCGCTGCCGGCCGTATTGAAGGCTGCGGGTTACCACACCTACATCGCCGGCAAATGGCATTTGGGTCTCGAGGATGAAAACAGCCCGAGAGCCGCCGGTTTCGAACGTTCCTGGACCTTGCTCGATGGCGCCGCCACGCATTTTGACGGCCGGGGTTTTGAAAATGCACCCAGCGTCTATCGTGCCGATGGCGTAGTGACCAGTTACCCTGACGGCGTGTATTCAACAGATTTATATACCGATCATCTGATCGAGTTTATCGAATCCAACCGTGGTGATGGCCAGCCGTTTTTCGCTTTTGCCGCCTTTACCTCACCGCACTGGCCGTTGCAGGTGCCCGAACCGGAACGCGATCGGTATGCGGGGGTTTACGATGACGGCTACGACGTCTTGCGTGAGCAGAATTTTTTAAATCTCAAGAAGGCCGGAATCATTCCAGAGGATTCGAACCTTCCGCCACGTTGGGAAGAGATCACCCCCTGGGACAGTCTCAGCGCGGAGGAGAAGAAAAGAGAGTCGCGCAAAATGGAGCTTTACGCGGCCATGGTAGAAAACCTCGACGGTCACGTCGGGAGGCTGCTGGATTACCTGCAGGAAAAGGGTCTTGCGGAAAACACGCTGGTCGTGTTCATGTCGGATAACGGCGCCGCGCCAAGTGACTTTTATAACCGGGGACCCTATACAGGACTATGTCCGGGCCCATTATGACAACCGCTATGAAAACATGGGTGGCCCGGACTCATTTGTCTCATACGGCGCAAGCTGGGCTGAAGCCGGCACGGCCCCGTTCAAGCGTCACAAGGGTTACACAAGCGAGGGTGGTATCACCGCGCCGATGATCATCGCCGGGCCTGGCGTCAACTATCGCGATGAGGTCTATCGTGGTCTGGTCACCGTGATGGACCTGGCGCCGACCTTCATCGCCTGGCAAACGCACACTACCCCGATGACGGTTCGGTGCAGCCGATGCGGGGCAAGAGTATCGAACCGATCTTAAGCGGCACGTCTGAGGGGGTTCATGATGAAAACGAAGTCTTCACGCTGTTTCATCGCAACCGGGCGTATGTTCGCCAGGGAAAATGGAAAATCACACAGATAGAATCACCGTTCGAAGAGACGGGGTTTGCACTCTACGACCTGGCAGCCGATCCCGGGGAAACGACCGACCTCAGCCAGCAGTTTCCGGAGAGGCGAGCGGAGCTAATCGAACTGTGGCGTCAGCAGAGGCTGGAACTCGGCATCATTCTGCCCAGCGACCTGTAGAAAAAGTCAGGAAAAAAGTCAGAGAAAAAAGTCAGGACACCCATATCTTTAACTCATAAATTAATGGGTTTCCTGACTTGTTCTCTGACTTGTTCTCTTCAATCTTTGGGGTTCCTGGAAATTACAGTGTCTGAATGACTTGTATTCTGAGTTTTTACCCTGACCCTATCGATCCGTCAGCGCCGGAGTAAACGCCGTGCTTCCTCCGCGACACTCTGGGCAAAACCGGAGCGGGCGTCCATGACGTCCATGTGGTTTGCCCCGGGCACGATGATCACCTTCGTCAGGTCCCCCGCTGCCGTGCTTTTCACCGCATAGCGTTCGGTCATATCCAGCCGCCATGGGGAATCCCTGTCGCCGATCATCGTTGACTGCGGCACGCCCAAGGGCAACAAGCGGGCGGGGCTGGTCTCTTCCAGACGCGCCGCCCCGGAGGTCAGCGAATCCGCATCGATCAGGGCCAGGACGTCCGTCCTGCCGCCCAGGGTGTAAGCCAAGTCCAGGTCATTAATGCCGGCGATGGAAATGACAGCGCCAAGCGCCAGCGGTTCGGCCCGATAGAGCGGGCTGGATTCGGGGAGGTGCTTGCGACCCGCCAGCCACAAGGCCAGGTGGCCTCCCGATGAGTGGCCGACGGCGACAATGCAGTCCAGATCCAGGGGGTGGGACCGGGCCAGGACGCGGAGATGATCCGCACCGTCGGCGACATCCTCGAAGGTGCCCGGATACCCGCCGCCGCGATTGCCAAGGCGGCGAAATTCAAGGTCCCAGGTTGCAAACCCCTGCAGGGTGAGGGCTTCGACGAAGGCTTCGGTGTAACTCTTGGACCACTCCGATTGCCAGGCGCCGCCGTGAATGAATACGATGACGGGATAGCCGTCCGGTGGTGTTACGCCAGTCGGCAGTCGCAGGTCACCGAACTGAACCGTGCTGTCGGTGCCGTAGACATTGCGCATATCCGGAGCACTGTTGGCTTGCCACGCCGCCACTTCCTTGAAGCTGACATCCGTGAACATGAGCCGGTCATCGGTTTCCCCGGCGGGGCAAGTTGCTTCGCCGGGGGTTATGAATTGTGCGCTCCGGTATTTCATGATGGGCAGAATATCACTGTCGGGTCAGGACACCCAAGAAAAGTGATGGGGGAGAAAAGCCAGGAAAAAAAAGTCAGCAAAAAAGTCAGGACACCCATATTACAAAAAAAAGTCAGGAAAAAAAGTCAAAAAAAGTCAGGACACCCACATTAATTCTCAATAATTTAATCTGTGTGTGGATAGACCTGTGCATAAACGATTGCCGCAACAATGGCGACGCCGCCGATAGTATTGCCGATCAGTGTCGGCACAAAAAACTGTCCGATGGCGACAGCGGGAGTAGTCGTGTCGGTCATTAAGGCATAAAAGACTTCGGTGGAACCGGCGATGATATGGGGGAAACCTGCGATCCCGACGAGATAGGTGATGATGATAATCACAATCACCCGTCCAGCTTGAGCAACAGGCAATAACCAGACCATGAGTGCAATGAGCCAGCCTGCGAAAATAGCACGTAGCAAGGTGTTCCAGAACCCGCCGTCCAGTGCTTGTACCGCAATAGAATCTAATGCCGACATGGCATTGGCATCAACCACGGAGGCGGTTGACAAGGTAAACGCAAAAACCAGTGTGCCGAGGAGATTCGCACCGAGCACGATTCCCCAAAGGCGAGCGGTATTGACTAATGCGCTGCGGGTTTTTTTCTCTAATACATGCAATACCGGGGTTAATGTGTTTTCGGTAAAAAGCTGTTGACGCCCGAGAATGACAATAAGAAATCCGACGGCATAACCCAGCTTTGATATCAGTGATCGCCATGACGTATCGGGCAGGCCGGATTGCAACAGGGCTTCGGCGAGGAACGAAAACCCCATGGACAGTCCTGCCGCGAGACCTGACCAGAACAGGGCCCGCTTAGGGCGGTCCAGTTCTTCTTCAGCTTGCTGGCGGATCGCCTCAAAGACCACGACGACGCCGGGTGCGCTGCGTCGTTTCGCTTCCTTACGTTCGCTGATGGTGAGCTTGATATCGTCTTTTTTTGCCATGTTTGAGCAAGCCTGCCTCTGATCTAAATATCTAATTATTGTCCGGGAAGCCGTTGGTATGCTGAGCTAACTTATTATAATTATTTATAAAAATACCTGCTTGCCGGCTTGATCTTCGAATTGCATATATTGCACGCTTTTGCATAGAACCCCGATTTGGAAAAGCATTCTCATTTACACCGGCCAACTGGCCTTTGCGTAAACCATAAATTACCTACCGCTGTACACTTTATGCTATTGCATTTAACGATACGATAGGAATGAAGGGGTCAGATTCAAGTGCCAGAGTCAGAACACAGGTCTCTGGCATGCTGGCTCTGATCCCTGGACTTCCCTGATCCTGATGTGGATTAAGGTTTTACACCCTTTACGGTGGTCAGACCCAATGCCTGCCAATTTTGCATACCACCTCGATACCATTTGATCTTGTCAGCAGGGTAACCATATTTTGTCAGGGTTTGTATATTCCTGGGTGACTGACCACACCACATACCATTGCAGAACAGTACCAGGGTTTTCGCTTCCGAGAAGTCCCAGAATACGTCGTCATTGCGGGCGCCGAAGCGTTTTGTCAGGTTTTCAGCAATGGTAATCGGATTGGACGTATCCTCATCCAACAGGGTCCAGGGGATATTGACCGAACCCGGAATGGTGCCTTTTGCCACCCAGTCGGGTGTACGTGAATCGATAACCAGGATCTGGCTTCCCGGTTTGCCCGCGGCGACCAGGTAGTCGATGATCTCGAGTTCGCCAATGGTCTCAATACCGGGTGCCAGCTTGATCGGCTTGATACAAAACGGCGGACAGGGACGCGATGTCAGAGCGTAATCCGCCTCGATGGTATTTTTATTGTCCTGGTTCCTTTCAATTTTGACGGGTTGACCATTATGTATGACTTCCACAGAGAACAAGTCGGGTGTAATACCCACGGGTTCAGCAATACAAACAGAACTTGCAAAAAGTAGCATTACCAAAAAAGCAGCTTTCATCAATGTATTCATATCAGTCCTCCAGTTTTAACAGAAAAGTCAGAGAAAAGTCAGAATAAAGTCAGGACACCCACCACTATAGAGGTTAACAAAAAGACAAGACACCCATCACTATAAAAGTAATAGAGATGGGTGTCTTCGCTTTTCCCTTTGTCTTTTTCCATGCCCAGCGTGGATTCGGTAAGAAAGAAGAAAGAAGAAAGAAAAGAAAGAAGACACCCACACTTCAGTGATTATCCTACAAGTCGCAAGGTAATATTGCCCTGTTGGCGCTGGCCCTGCCGGTCTAGACTAGCCATATGCCACAGCCCAGAAATCGCCAGGTCTCACTGGATGACACACCCTACTATCACTGTATCTCACGGTGTGTACGACGCGCCTTCCTGTGCGGCAAAGACGCAAGAACCGGTTTTAACTTCGAACACCGGCGTCAGTGGATAACAGAAAGAAGCCACCCACGCTGCATGAACTAATGTGCTCGATAAACTGGGTCAGTTCACTCTGACCCCAGAACTTTTCCCCGGAACTCTCTGATAAAAGGGGCACACGTTCGTATCCCTGTTCTGTTTTAGAAGGGCACAGGGCTAAGGCTTGTGAATGGTCATGCCCTTCATCACCGAAGCGGCGTCGCCAGATGTTACAGTGGCGATAGACAATTTTTCTTTGACCTCATCAACCGATAGGTGGGCGTATTCTGTCATGCTCTCATCGAGCACCTCACCTGTATCCGGGTCGCGTATCACTTCAACCTCACCAACGACAAATTCCTGGCCAACAGCCACACCCTCGCGTGTCCCGCGATTAATATAAATCTTGTCACCTTTGACCAGGACAACCGAGCCTGTCCAGGTCAGGTTGGGCAATTGTTCCAGCATGAAGTCGACCGCTTCCGCGCAGGCATCCTGTACAGCCTGCCCGACGTTATCTTTTTTATCGCCGCCGAATGCCGCCCCCCAATCTCCCACGGCATAGCCGACATCCATTGCCGAACGTTTATGTGTGCCGACGACGCTTTTGGATGCCACAACCTGTCCGGTGCTGGTATCGACTATGTAAAGCGTGGCATTCACCTCGCCTTTGCCACCGCCACCGCCGATTCTGAAACCTTTGATGTGAAAGCCGCCGCCGGCGCTTCCGGTAGTTTCCTGCACATGCGTTATCGCCCCCTTGACGATCAACTGCGCAGGTGTCATTTGTCCGGTCTCCGGAGCTTTGTTACCTCCGGCAGCACGACCGGAGGCAGCTAAATCCTGCTCTTCCATCGCTGCGGCGCGCATATCTGTCTCACCGAGCACGATAAATTTTCCGGTCTGGTTGAGCATATCGGTCAGCACCGTATCCCATGCATCGCCAATGCTCCACTGGCCACTCCACCCGGAGCGGTTCTCAAAGTTCGCTACTGAGATTGTATAGCGAAGACCACCTGAACTTTGCCCGGCCTGCACTTCGGTCGGCACTTTGGCCTTCACCGGCATTACCATGCCAATGATCGTCATCCAGACGAAAAATCTCAACAATCCTTTCATGACCAATTCCCTCCGTGAAAAAAATTTATGTGGTTAAATGTTTTGCCAGGTCCTGCCACTCAGAACCCAATTAACCGCAGGTTTGTTTTTACTCCTTCCAAATCGCCTGCAATCGGCCCGAATTTGGGCCTGATAATTTCTTCGACTTTCGCATTCACACTTAACTGGGTGTAACCGATTGAAGTGTGGATGGCGGGGCCAATAGCCCTGCCATCAAGCATATCGTGTGTCTCAACACTAAGCCTGGCTTGATACTCCGTGTCGTGGCGGCCCATATAGGACAGTTCGCGTTGACCATTGTAATCCGCACGGATCAACACGAGGTAACGTGCGTGCGGGCGCAAACAGCTCTTCGACTGAGCTACCACCATTTTCCAGTACGCTGGCAACGCCCGGGATCGTTATACCATCCAGGACCGTGATGCTGTGACGTTCGAGTATCTGCCGGATATAGTCAGTCGTAGCGTCAGCCAAAAGGCGATCACCGATGCTGACCAGCGCCACACCCGTCCCAATGGGTGCCTCACTTGAGGTGAGCGACGAATTGTTTTCGGCGCGATTATAGGAAGGGTCAGATCGTGGTTCATCCTGCATGGTTTGATCAGGCATGGGTCGGTCAGACAGCTGACCGGTGTCCGTTTTAGTGGTGGCTGCGGAAGCCACCGCCATTGACGGGATCGAAATCAGTTCCAGGGGTACCTTCAGGTACTACCTGGCCGGCATTTTGCGGGCTGTCGGGTTGTGGGTAATCCTGGTGTTCCTGAGTCTTCCTGGCAGTGCTTTTCCCGATGATATTCTGTCCGCTATCCAGGTCCTCGTCAGTGGCAGTCTGCGCTTCAACAGTTTCGTCCGCTGTTGTTGGCGACACGACATGATCGCTTGCTATTTTTACGGCTTCGACTGCGTCGCGATTCTCGGCAACCGTCATCAATCCACGCGTTTCAGTACCACCATGGTCTGCAACTACTTCAGTAGTTTCAGACTTTTTTGCCGTGGGATCGCCAGCGGAATCTGCTGTGCGGAAATACCAGGCCGCATAACTGACAACCGCCAGGAGAAGCAAGCTGATGACCGCGATCATTGCAACACGGGGCTTTCTGTCAGCACTACCACGTGTTTCAGCATCATTGTTGTCTGCGACAAAATGTGCACTATCCATCAGGACCGTTGCCGTGGTGTCGGTATCGGGTGATCTCACGGTTGCTGATCTTGCCGTGATTTCGGGGTTTAAATGGGAAGTCACCGTTCCAACGCTGACAAGCCAGTTTTGCAGGTCGGCGATCAGGGCAGGGCAGTCCTGGTACCGGTCGTCCGGCTTTTTGGCCATCATCTTTTTGACAATGAAGCGCAACGTATCCGGGACCTCCGGTCTGAGTTCACCAACATCTTTTGGCTCGACATCAATGATCTGGCGTAACAACGCCAAGGGTGAATCGGCATTCAAGGGTGTGACCCCGGTGATCATTTCATAAAGTGTCACACCTAATGAGTAAATATCTGTTCGCTGGTCGACGCCCTCGCCGAGGCACTGCTCGGGTGAGAGGTAACCCGGTGTACCCATAAACATACCTGTTGCCGTAAGACGCGTGTTTCCGGCGGCCAACAGGGCCAGTCCAAAATCAGCTATCTTCACCAGTCCAATTTCGTCCAGCAACAGGTTTGCGGGTTTAATATCGCGGTGCAGGATTCCTTTTGCGTGCGCGGCGCCGAGTCCAGAGGCAGTCTGCAGAATCAGACGTGCCGCGGCAACCGGTTCCATCGGGCCCTGCTCCTTGACCATCTGCTGAATGGAGCTTCCCTCAACATACTCCATCGCGAAGTAATGTTGCCCGTTGAATTCATCAATCGCATACACTTTGACAATGTTAGGGTGGTTGAGAGCGGCGGCGCTGCGCGCCTCGCGTTTGAATCGTTCGACGAAGTTTTCATCCTCGGACAGGTGCTTGCCGAGTACCTTGAGTGCGACGAAGCGGTTAAGACTTTCTTCATGGGCTTTATAAACGACACCCATGCCACCACGCCCTAATTCAGAGACAATTAAATAGTGACCGATGCGACCTTCCATTGACGTTCCCTGTTCAAGTTCTATCTGATCTGCCAAAAATCCATTTAGCGTTTGTATTCAGTGTATAAGTTTAGTCTTCTATCAATTCGAATGCAGCTTGCAGATGGAAAATCAGGCAGAACCACGACAAAACTGCTTCATGGGGATGGGCGTCCTGCCGTTTGGCTGGCTATACTGCGGGCATTGTTCCCGTCTCATTACCCTGACCCCCAAGGTGTAAAATACCCCGATGAAATTTGGAATTGACCGTCTGCTGGAAGAACCCGAACTGCGTAAATCATTGCAGGGCCGTCGGCTTGCGCTGCTGGCCCACCCCGCTTCGGTTACCCGGGACCTGGTGCACAGCATGGATGCACTGGCCCAGCTGGATGATATCGATCTGACCGCTGCCTTCGGTCCGCAGCACGGTTTGCGGGGTGACAAGCAGGACAACATGATTGAGTCGGCGGACTACCGGGATCCGCTTCACGGCATCCCTGTCTTCAGTCTGTATGGCGAGGTGCGTCGCCCCAGCATGGAGATGATGCAGCATTTCGACGTGTTGCTGGTGGACCTGCAGGATCTCGGCTGCCGCATTTACACGTTTATCACGACGCTGAAATATCTGCTGGAAGCGGCGGCCAGGTACAAAAAGCGGGTGATTGTTCTGGATAGGCCCAATCCTGCCGGCCGCCCGGTGGAAGGGCTGATACTGCGTCCCGGCTGGGAGAGTTTTGTCGGCGCCGGCCCGATGCCGATGCGGCACGGGTTGACGATGGGGGAGATGGGCCACTGGTTTATCCGTACCCTGAACCTGGACGTGGACTACGACGTGATCAGCATGCATGGCTGGCAACGCGGGCGCCGCACCGGGCTATGGCTGGCCCTTGCATGAACGTAACTGGATCAACCCCAGCCCCAATGCCGCCAACCTCTGGATGGCGCGTTGCTACGCTGGAACGGTAATGCTGGAGGGTACAACACTCTCCGAAGGCCGCGGCACAACCCGTCCGCTGGAACTGTTTGGCGCACCGGACATCGATACCCGCAAACTACTCGCGGCCATGGCGCAAATTGCACCCCAATGGATGGAGGGCTGCATCCTGCGTGAGTGCTGGTTTGAACCGACCTTTCACAAGCACACAGGTCAGCTCTGTGCCGGGGTGCAGATTCATGTTGAGGGTGCCGCTTACGATCACCAGGCGTTTCGACCGTGGCGTCTGATGGCGCTGGTATTCAAGGCGTTACGCCGGATCAGGCCCGACTACGAAATTTGGCGCGATTTCCCTTATGAGTACGAACACGATCAACTGGCCATCGACCTGATCAACGGCAGTGATCTGTTGCGTCTGTGGGTGGATGACAACAACGCCACACCGGCAGACCTGGAGAAGCTCGCCTCTGCGGATGAACGCTTATGGAAGGACGCGTGTTCTGCCGTGCTGACTTATCCGGCATAAGACAATAGGGCTTCGCGCAGATGAAGTACGAAAAGCCAGGACACCCACAGAGAAAAGCCAGGACACTACACGAACCGAAAAGCCAGGACACCCATATCAGTACGAAAAGCCAGGACACCCATATCAGTGAACTGGCTTTCTTATGGGTGTCCTGACTATTTCTGTTTCCTGACTTTCTCTGACTTTTTTATGTATCCGATATACCGGGTAAGCTCACTTTGACCCCAAATATCACTGACATTATTTACTATTTCGCCAGTTCAATATCACCTGGGCGCCAGGTCTTGTTGATCCAGGGCTCCAGCGGGCCGTACATGCGCAGGATGGCGAACCAGCTCTTGCCCTTGTTTGTTTGCAGCCAGTTGCCTTCCTGGCCTTTGGGCGGTTCCGGCGCGAAATAAACATCGTATGAACCATCCGCGTTCTTCTTAAATCCCTTGGTCTGGCTGCCAACGGTTGGGAACAACTGACCGGTCTGCAACTGGGTGCGTGTTTGCGTGTCGTAGAGCGTCACGGCCCAGAAGTTGTTCACCGGTACGTTGGGTGGCAAATGCAGTTTGTAGGTCTTCGAGCCATCGAAGGGCTTGTCGTTGTCGTCTAGGAAAGCCAATGCGTAATCAGAACCGGCGCCCACATGGGTCGTCGCCATGGCAGGTGTTACACCACCGGCATTGTAGTAGAACAACACTCTCGCATCGAGGCCCATGATGCCATCCGCTTCGAACGAGGTATTCCTGTTTGCATAAGCGGTAACCCAGTTGCTCTTCGTTTCGGGATAGATATTTCACCCCGGAGATGCGTGGGTCATAGGTGATGGAACGGCCGGCAGCATTACCCAGTGTCGCGGCTTCGGTCAGAATCTTCTTCATCCTGTCATCGGGGTTGAAGGGCTGGCCTTTGACGATGCCGATGGCAGCCATGTATCCGCGCACCTCCGGCCCGATCGCATCAATTGGCTCCTCCTGAACGATGGTGTTCAAAATCTCGAAATACTCCAACGTACTGGGAAAAATGGTGCTGAACGAACGGCCGGACATGTTGACGAGTTCCGTGGGCGCTGGATTGGCAGCATCTTTCAATGGATAAACCTTTAGCCCGGATTTGAAGTTATCGACTGCAGCCTCGAGACCATCCTTGATAGACCCACGCAAAAAGAGGAAATTCTTGTTGGTGCTGGGTTTGAGCAGAAAATACCCTTCCGGTATCTCACCCTGATAGCCGGGAGGAATGACAAGGTATTTTCCGCCCTTGCCCTTGTCCGGCCCGGTGACGCCCATATCGCCGACAAAACGCTGCCAGGCATCGTCGAGAAAGCCCAGCATGCCGGGCGGGATTTCGATGACGGTGGGGCCATCCTTAGCCAGGTCAGTGGGGGCGTAGGCGTACATGGTAGACGTGTTGGAGGTAATGACCGGCGTCCGGGAATCCATCAGCTGTTCCCAGATGGCGATCTTGTTCGGTGCATCGGCGCCTTGCTGGGCCATGCCGAGGAGTACGGCGTAAATCGATACAGCACCAACGTTATCCAGGTAGACGTTGAGTGCGCGCGAGCGGTCCAGGTAGTCATAAACCAGGTCGTTGGTGTCGCCTATCGGTACACCATCGAAAAATTTCAGTTCACCGGCTACCGTTTGGACCTTGTCCGGAATCGATGCCGCCTTGGTTTTCGCGGCTTCCCGGGCGCTGCCGGTGTCTGCCCAGGCACTGGTCATACACAGTGCGCTGGCGAGTGTCAGGGTAATAATACGGGGTTTCATATTTCAATCCTTCTGCTGTGACTAAAACTGTGGACAACTCCACTGCGTATGCTATTTGCCGGCGCAAGAAGTGCTCTTCATGCGCCGGCTCGGCTCTTCAACTCCTGGGCTTCGGCGGCCCCGGAAATGTCCAGCTGCCATCGATAATTGCCTGGCTTGGCTCATACATGCGAACGGCGTAGTTCCAGCCCTCCATGATGGGCAGGCAGTTTTCCGTGGTCGCCGTACAACCTCCAAACCGGATTGTATATGAGCCATCGCTGTTTGGTTTGGCTGTGAGGTCGTTAAGGCTA
>CAVSHP010000018.1:0-48946 GCA_963727635.1 uncultured Gammaproteobacteria bacterium
GCACATCTGGCAGGTCACGTTCCTTCACCTGTTTTGCGAGCAGCGCCTGCAAGGTGATCCACGCCTCGTTGGTCGCCTCCCAGACCTCGCGGGTCAGCGCCGTGCGCACCAGCCTGGCATCGTCTCGTGGTCGCTTCACATATTGCAAATCACGCTGGCCGGATTGCTCTGGTCACGCAACAGGAAGTTGATCACCTGGGGCCGAATCGTAATTGCCATCCCGTGAGTCATAATCGCCGAGCGCACCCGAGGTCGCGAGAATCGATTTCCATTCCGCCGATGCTGTCGCAGAGCGTGTCAGCGCAATGCGAAACCCTGCCTCCAGCAGACGCGCGCCGTTTTCACCACGCTCCAGGTAACGGAACATCCAGAACAGGCCGGCTGCCGTTTTGCCTAGCATCGCTTCATTCCTCCAGCACCCAGGTATCCTTGGTGCCGCCGCCCTGGCTGGAATTGACGACCAGCGACCCCTGGTCATCGCCACGCGGGTCAGGCCGCCCGGGGTGATGTATATCCGGTCAGGGGACATCAGTACAAAGGGCCGCAGATCGACATGGCGGGGGGACAGCCCCTTCTTGCTGAAGACCGGCACGGTGGAGAGTGCAAGCGTCGGCTGGGCAATATAGTTTCAGGCCTGGCTTTGAGTTTCTCCTGAAAACAGCGATCTCCTTCTTGCTCGCCGCCGGCCCGACCAGCATGCCGTAGCCACCGGAACCGTGTACCTCCTTCACCACCAGTTCCGCCAGGTGATCGAGCACATATGGAAATGTCCGCCTGCGAACAACGCCAGGTCGGCACGTTGTTCAACAGTGGTTTTGCGCCGGTATAAAACTCGATAATTTCCGGCATGTAGGAATACAGCGCCTTGTCATCCGCGATGCCGGTTCCGGGCGCATTGGCAATGGTGATCCCGCCGGCGCGGTAAACATCGAATATGCCCGGAACACCGAGCATCGATTCCGGTTTGAAGTTCAGCGGGTCCAGGTAGTCATCATCGACCCGGCGGTATAACACGTCGATCGGTGTATAGCCGCGCGTAGTTCGCATCGCGATCTTGCCGTCAATAGCGCGTAAATCGTGTCCTTCAACCAGTTCTGCACCCATCTGGTCGGCAAGGAAGCTGTGCTCGAAATAGGCCGAGTTATGGATACCCGGCGTCAGTATCGCCACTACCGGCTTGCCGTTGCACGCAGGCGGTGCGCAGGCCATCAGTGAGCGGTTAAGATCGGCCGGGTAGCTGCTCACCTCGCGCACCGGTATCTGCGCAAACAACTCGGGAAACATATGCAACATGGTCTCGCGGTTTTCGAGCATGTAGGAAACACCGGAGGGGGTGCGGGCGTTGTCCTCAAGGACAAAGAATTCATCCGCCCCGGTGCGGACAAATCGGTGCCGACGATATGCGTGAAAATCCCGCCGGGCGGTTCGACCCCCACCATCTGCGGCAGGAAGGCTTCATTGTTGGCGATCAACTCGACTGGAACACGACCCGCGCGCAGTATCTCCTGCCGGTGATAGATGTCGTGAAGAAATGCATTGAGCGCACGCACGCGTTGTTCAATACCGCGTGACAATTTCCGCCATTCGCCGGCCGAAATGATCCGCGGCACCACGTCAAAAGGGATAAGTCGCTCATCGGCGTCCTGGCTGCCATAGACGTTGAACGTGATCCCGGTCTTGCGAAAAAATGCTTCGGCCTGCGCTGCTTTCAGATGAATACGCTTGGGATCCTCAAGTTTGAACCAACGGCCATAGTCCTCATACGGGTCGCGCATGACTTGCATACCGCCCGCATCTTCATTACCCAACATTTCGTCGAAAAACCCGGTCATTTATTTACCCTGTTGCAATCTACCCTGTTGTTCGCTGACCTATCATACCGCTTTCGGCACGTTTCCCGACAACGCGGCCCAAATCAAGGATATATTGAGCCGGCAGGACAATGAAGATTTTCTGACGTAGCCGTGAAGGTTTACCCGGCTACTGGCGCGGTGCGGATATAGAACGCACAGGCTATGGAAAGCGGCAGCAGTTGCCAACTCGTGGCGCCGGTCTGTAGGGGTTCTGACTCCGCGCTGTGAAACACCAGGCCCCAGGCGCCGGCCGTGTATCTGCGGCAGGGTGAAATCTTTTGATTCCAAGGTTGCGTTCAACAGGATGGCCACCGCCACCGGGCCATTCGGGGTATCCTGTTGCCCGCCTGGCCTGGAGTCTGCCATTTCGGGGAAGAAAACCGTTAGCGCGGATTCGCTGTGCCAATCTGCCGTCTGCATACGCCCGCCGCCGGGATGCAGCCATTCGATATCGCGCAGACCGTCACCGTTGTAATCAAAACCATGCGGCCAGGTCGTCCGCCTGGTGTGCGGCAGGCGCCCGCGCAGTTTGATCAGGGTCTGTACCTGGTGCAAAAAACCGGGATCAACCGTCAGCCCGCTCCAGTCCAGCCAGCCGGTTTCATTGTCCTGTGCGTAAGCGTTATTGTTGCCGGACTGGGAATTACCCAACTCATCACCTGCCAGCAACATCGGTGTGCCCTTCGAAAACAACAGGGTGGCAAGCATATTCAGACGTTGGCGACGGCGAAACTGCTTGATCTGCGGGTCGCCGGTCTCACCTTCGACGCCGTGGTTGCTACTGTAGTTGTGGCGATGGCCGTCACGGTTGTCCTCGCCATTGGGCTCGTTGTGCCGTCTGCCGTAACTGACCAGGTCACGCAGCGTGAATCCGTCGTGCCAGGTGACGAAATTGATACTCGCCTGTGGCGCGCGGCCACTGGCTTCAAAGATATCGGCTGAGCCATGCAGACGTCTGGCAAGCTCGCTCAGGAGGTCCTCGTCACCCCGCCAGAAGCGCCGCACGCTGTCGCGGTAGCGGTCATTCCATTCCGCCCAGCGTGATGGAAACTGACCCAGCTGGTAACCGCCCGGACCGGGGTCCCAGGGCTCCGCGATCAGCCTGGCGCCTGCCAGGCGCGGATCGTCATTGATTTGTTGTAAAAGCGTATGGGAGGGTTAAAGCCCAGCAGTGTCCGGCCCAGCACCGGGGCCAGGTCAAACCTGAACCCGTCCACGCCCATGTTCCTGTGCCAGTAAACCAGGCTGTCCATGACCAGCGCCTGCACACGCGGATGATCGACATTGAGCGTGTTGCCGCAACCGGTGTCATTGATATAGCGGCCGGGGATCTTCCGGTTCGGTGCGGTAGTAGGTGAGGTTGTCAATACCCCTAAAACTGAGTGTCGGGCCCTTGCCGCCACCTTCGCCGGTGTGGTTGTAAACCACGTCCAGGATGACCTCGATACCGGCTTCGTGAATAGCGTTCACCATTTCCCGGAACTCGAGACAGGCGTCCTGGCATGCATAACGCTCCCCGGGTGTGAAAAAATTGATACTGTTATAACCCCAAAAATTTTTCAGACCCCGCCCGACCAGAAAACCCTCGTCGATCAAGGAATGAACCGGCATCAGTTCCAGCGAAGTGATGCCCAGTGCTTTCAGGTATTCGAGGATTTTTCCATTGCTCAGGCCACGGAATTTGCCACGTTCATGTTCCGGGATTTCCGGGTGGCGCATGGTGTAGCCGCGCACATTGGCCTCGTAGATGACGGTTCGGACCACGGGATACGCGGGCGGGTACCCTGAAACTCGTCTATACCGGCCGTCACCACACACTTGGGTACAAAAGCCGCACTGTCGGTGCGGTTGGGTTGAACGGCGACCGGTGGTTGACTGGTCAAAATCATAACGGCGCCGGACCAGTGGAATGCACCTTCCAGTGCACGCGCATAGGGATCGATCAATAACTTGGACGGGTTGAAGCGCAAGCCACTCAGGCGCCCAGGGCCCGTGGACACGGTAACCATAACGTTGACCCGGTTCGCATCCCGGCAAATAACCGGGCCAGACACCATCCTGCAGTCCGGCAGATTAAAACACTGACCTGCTGCCCATATTCATCAAACAGGCAAAGCTCAATTGCGTCGGCTGCGGACGAGTAGAGGGCAAAATTGACACCCTGTCCGTCCCAGTGGGCCCCCAATTGTTCCGGGCTGCCAGCCTGGATCATGGTTTCCGTTGGTGATTTTTTCCAGGTGCCAGATATCCCGGTTGTAGTCGCGCATGGTGCGGTCGGTTGAAAAACGGCCGGACCTGGCGCTGTTCAAAATACTCATACGGGTCCAGCGCTGCTGGTCCTGGTAGGCCTGGCCCGCAGCTTCCTGGCTATCAATATAGCTGCGAAAATCTGCGGCCGTCATCCACGGGTCATGCGGGTCACGCAAAGCACGATAATGGCATCGAACATACCGGGTTCAAACTGGTTGAAATGACCATTATCCAGCAAACGCATAACCCGGCTGAAATCCTTGTCGGCTTCGATGATCGACTGCGGGTCATAGTTCTCCCTGACCGCCGGGATCTCATCCACGGTCAGACCAAACAGGAAAAAGTTCTCCTCGCCGACGGCCTCGAGTATTTCCACGTTGGCGCCATCCAGCGTACCGATGGTGACTGCGCCATTCATCATGAACTTCATATTGCCGGTACCGGAGGCTTCTTTGCCGGCCGTGGATATCTGCTCGGACAAGTCGGCTGCCGGGCAGATCAATTCCATCGCCGAAACGTTATAATCCGGATAGAACAACAGTTGCAGACGGCCTCGCATGGCCGGATCGGTATTGATCACCGAGGCGACATTATTGATCAGCTTGATGTACGTTCTTGGCCATCTCGTATCCCGGCGCAGCCTTGCCACCAATAATGATGACCCGTGGTGGCAAGTTGATCACCATCACCGCGCTGAATACGGTCATACAGGTGGATGGCGTGCAGGACATTCAGCAACTGACGTTTGTACTCGTGGATACGTTTGACCTGGACATCGAACATCATGCCGGGGTCGACAAATAGTCCGGTTTTGATCTTTATATTCGCCGCAAGCCGGACTTTGTTGGCCTGCTTGACTGCATGCCATGCCTGCTGAAAGTCGGCATCATCGGCCAAAGGTGTAGTTTTTCAAGCTGCTCGAGATCAGTCACCCAACCTTCGCCGATGCGCTCGTTGATCAGGGCAGCCAGAGCTGGGTTACAGCCGGCCAGCCAGCGACGCTGGGTGACACCATTGGTCTTGTTGTTGAATTTAGCCGGCCACAGATCGGCGAAATCCTTGAACAGACCCTGCTTAAGCAACTTCGAATGCAGTTCGGCAACGCCGTTAACCGAAAAACTGCCGACAATGGCCAGATAGGCCATGCGCATGCTTTTTTCCTGTCCCTCCTGGATCAGCGACATCCGGCCCAGGTATTCGGTATCGCCAGGCCAATGCCGGCTGACTTCGGCCAGGAAACGAACATTGATCTCGTAGATGATCTCCAGCACGCGTGGCAACAACCGTTCAAACATCGAAACCGGCCAGGTTTCCAGCGCCTCGGGTAACAACGTGTGATTGGTGTAGGCCATGGTGGACGTGGTGATTTTCCAGGCGGCATCCCAGTCGAGCCATGCTCATCCATCAACAAGCGCATCAACTCCGGTACCGCGATGGCCGGGTGCGTATCATTCAGCTGGAAAACAGTGCTTGTCGGCAAAATGAGTGAAATCATTGCCGTTATGCCTGACCCAGTCATGCAATATATCCTGCAGACTGGCGGAGGCCAGAAAAGTACTGTTGACGCAGACGCAGTTCCCGTCCATTTTCGGTTTCCGCATTGGGGTACAACACCATGGTGATATTTTCGGCCTCATTCTTGGCCGCTACTGCATCGGCGTAATTGCCTGCATTGAACTCTTCCAGATCAAACTCATCGGTGGCCGCCGCGGACCACAAGCGCAGTGTATTGACGACGTCATTCCTGTAGACCGGGAATGGGCAAATCATAGGGAATGGCCAGAACATCATGAGTATCGACCCAGTCGATGTGCATTTTGCCCAGCGAGTCCTTGTAATCGTGTGACACGGCCACCGAATTTGATCGTCTGGGCGCGCTCGATCCGTTCGATCTCCCACGGATAACCTTCCCTCAGCCAGTCATCAGGCTCTTCAACCTGCCATCCGTTTTCAAGACGCTGGTGAAACATGCCATAACGGTAGCGAATACCATAACCGGTAACCGGCAAACTGAGGGTGGCGCAGCTATCCAGAAAACAGGCCGCCAGTCGTCCCAGGCCTCCATTGCCGAGACCGGCATCGTGCTCCTGCTCATGAATGTCTTCCAGCTCAACACCCAGCCGATGCAGCGCTTCGCTGGTTTGCTCGGTAATACCAAGATTCAACAAGGCATTCCTCAGCAAACGCCCCATCAGGAATTCCAGAGAAAGGTAACAGGCCCGTTTGGCATGGTGCGCTCCAGATTGGTGCGGGTCTCGATCCAGCGTTCCATGAGCCGGTCCCGGGTGGCATGCACCAGCGCCTGGTAGAGAAAGTTTTCCTGCTGTGTACCGTGCGCCTGCCCAGCATCCGGCGGTGATAATGGATGGTATCGGCAAGATGGCGTCTGCATCCATCCCCAGAGGTGGCGGATTCAATAACTCCATATCACCTATGCTGTCAGTTGATAACGGGTCTATCATCTTTCGTTCTCCGTTTCCCTTAAACGGGATTGTTATTTTTAACATCAACGTTGCCAGTGGCGGCAGGTCAATTTGCAAGGAATGTTGCCGGCCGTGTGCGGTAACGTTTTCGCGTATGTAATTCGCCATGCAAACCGACGCCGCTGCCGCCATATCTGACGTCATCGGTATTGAGCAACTCCGTGTAAACAGCCATCGTTGGGTACACCGATGCGATAGCCGGCACGCACCAGTGGTGTGAAATTACTGATACACACGACAAATGCTGCCATCATTTGCCCGGCGTAACCAGCATAATACGCTGCTGTCCGCGTCCTGCCAGTCTATCCATTCAAAACCTTCGTGGCGGAAATCCAGTTCATGCAATGCCGGATATCCCGGTAAATCCGGTTGAGGTCCCGAACCAGCGTCTGCACACCCCGGTGCAAGGGTTGTTCCAGTAAATGCCAGTCAAGGGACCGATCGTGGTCCCACTCCCTTTGCTGGGCGATTTCGCTACCCATGAAAAGCAGTTTCTTTCCCGGGTGACCGTACATGAAGCCGTAATAGGCACGTAAATTGGCAAAACGCTGCCATTCATCACCCGGCATGCGGCCGAGCAGTGAACGCTTGCCATGCACGACTTCATCGTGCGACAGCGGCAGGACAAAATTCTCATCAAAGGCGTAAACCAGGCCAAAGGTCATCTTGTCGTGGTGGTACTTGCGGTGTACCGGATCCTCGCTCATGTAGGACAGGGTGTCGTTCATCCAGCCCATGTTCCACTTGAAGGTAAAGCCGAGACCGCCCGCACTGGTAGGCCGCGAGACACCCGGCCACGCGGTCGACTCCTCGGCATAACTGGTGGCCTTGTAGGTATGGATGATTTCGTTGAACTGGCGCAGGAACGCGACCGCTTCGAGGTGTTCATTGCCGCCAAACTCATTCGTCAGCCACTCGCCTTCCTTGCGCGAATAATCCAGGTAAAGCATCGAGGCGACGGCATCGACCCGCAGGCGCATCGATATGAAAATCATCGATCCAGCAGAGTGCGCTGCCCACCAGGTAATTGATCACTTCGCGGCGGCCATAATTGAAAATCATGGTCCCCCAGTCGCGTGTGCTCACCTTTGCGGGGGTCTTCGTGCTCATAAAGGGCGGTGCCATCGAGACGCCGCAGACCGTGTTCATCCTTGGGAAAATGGGCCGGCACCCAGTCCATGATGACGCCGATGCCCGCCTGGTGAAAGCGGTCAACCAGGTAACGGAAATCATCCGGCTGGCCAAAACGATGGGTTGGTGCGTACAATCCAATGGGCTGATAACCCCACGAACCATCGAACGGATGTTCGGTAACCGGCAGAAATTCCACGTGGGTGAAATTCATCTCGCGGACATAATCGACCAAGGCGTCGGCCAGTTCCCGGTAGCTCAGGAAGCGGTTGTTTTCGCCACGCCGCCATGAACCAAGGTGCACCTCGTAGATACTGATGGCCTGATCCATCCTGGGATACGGTGTTTTGGTCTCTGTCCAGGGCTTGTCTTTCCAATCGTAATGACTCTGGTAAACCACAGAAGCATTACCCGGCGGCGGTTCGTGAAACTGGCCGAGGGGATCGGACTTGAGTGGCAACAGTTCACCCTGCTTATCCAGCATTTCAAACTTGTAGTAATCCCACTGCCCGACCCCGGGTATGAAAATTTCCCACAGGCCATTGCCGGGGTGCAAACGCATGACGTGGCAGCGCCCATCCCAGTTGTTGAAACTGCCGATGACGCTGACCCGCGAGGCATTGGGCGCCCAGATCGAAAAAAACGTACCACTGACACCCAGTGATTGTGCAGGGTGCGCACCCAGTTTTTTGAAGATTTCCCGGTGGGAGCCCTGCCCGATCAGGTAAAGATCGAACTCCCCGAGCATGGACGGAAAGCGGTAGGCGTCTTCAAGATCCCAGCTGGAGCCGTTCGCATGCCTGATTCGAAACCGGTAATGACGCTTGCGCGGCGGCATTTCCGCCTCGAATATGCCATCCGGATGGACGCGTTGCATTTGTATGGGTTCATCTGCGCCTTCGACCAGCAGGGCCACGGACGCCGCCTGCGGTTGAAAGGTCCTGACAATGCGGCGGCCATCCTCCCTGTGTATACCATAAAGGGAAAAGGGATTGCCGTGACGACCACCGGCTAAGGCATTGAGTGTCGCTCTATTCAAACTGGTCATGTCGTACCGAATCCATCGTCCCCGGGAGTCCTAACGCGTGTGGTGCAACGGTTGCTCAAGCATGCCGGGGGTAACCAGCGTACGGCCACCCTCGGTGACGCGGAAACCCCTGGCGCGGTCATCGTCGTGATTGACGCCAATTTGCATGCCTTCCGGGATCAGGCATCCACGGTCAATGATGGCGCTCTGGATGGTACAACCATCCAGGATCTCGCATTCCGGCAGGACCAGCGAATCCGTGATACTGGTATACGAATGAATCTTGCAGTTGGAAAAAATCAGTGAGCGTCTGACGGTGGCGCCGGAAATGATGCAACCGGCCGAGACCATGGACTCCGTCGCCTGGCCACGTCTTTCCGTCGTGTCGAAGACAAACTTTGCCGGAGGCAACTGTTGCTGGTCGGTCAAAATGGGCCAATTTTTGTCGTAAAGGTCAAGCTGGGGCACCACCGAGATCAGTTCCATGTTGGCTTCCCAGTAGGCATCCAGGGTACCCACGTCACGCCAGTACGCCTGTTCATTTGTTTTCGCATCACGGAACGGGAAGGCGTAAACATGGTAATTCTGGATGATCGACGGAATGATGTTTTTGCCGAAATCGTGATCGGAACCCGGCGTGTCTGCGTCCTTTATCACCTGCTCGTAGAGAAACTCGGTGTTGAAAACGTAGTTGCCCATGGAGGCCAGGCACACCCCTTCCTTGCCGGGAATCGAGGCAGGGTGTTGCGGTTTTTCATTGAACTCGATCACGCGGCCTTCCTCGTCCACCGTCATGACACCAAACTGGCCTGCGGCCTCCTTCACGGGTACTTCCATGCAGCAAACCGTCATGTCCGCGCCCTTTTCCGCGTGGAAAGCCAGGAAACGGCCATAGTCCATCTTGTACACGTGATCCCCTGCCAGGATCAGTACGAACCGCGGTTGGTGTGTACGCAGGATATCGAGATTCTGGAATACCGCATCAGCGGTGCCCAGGTACCAGTCATCACCTACGCGCTGTGAGGCCGGCAGGATTTCGATAAATTCTCGATTTGATGAGCGGAAACCCGTCCAGCCATGCACCAGGTGCCGTATCAGCGAATGCGCCTTGTACTGGGTTGCGACACCGATACGTCTGACCCCTGAATTGATGCAGTTGGACAGGGGGAAATCAATGATGCGGAGTTTGCCGCCAAAATAAACGGCCGGCTTGGCGCGCCAGTCGGTCAGTTCATAAAGACGCGAACCACGGCCACCGGCGAGGATGATGGCCACGGTATCCCGGGTTAGTCGACTGACATAACGGCCCTGATCCGCCAATATTTGAGTGCTCACCAGAATCCTCCTTTTTTGCTAAACATGCCAGTCAAAGTGTAGCGTGAATCACTCAGTAACGGGCGCTTTCCAGTATCAAATCGGCGACAGATTGACAGAATTGCGCGGATAATTGCGTTTCGGTCACACGCCAGCGCCAGTTGTTTGAAGTCGTTCCGGGTGTGTTGAGACGCGCACCCGAACCCAGGCCGAGAAAATCCTGCAGCGGAACAATGGCCAGCCTGGCCTGGGATTTGAACGCCAGGCGTATCAGGTCCAGGTGGATGGTCTGCTCACTTCCGGAGGTGGCCTTCAGCGTGTTTTTCCGGCCTTCAACGATCTCCTCTTGCGTCCTCGTGTCATCATTGCCGCCGTTGAACCAACCCACCGTCGTGTCGTTGTCATGGGTACCGGTATAGCACACGCAATTCCTGCCGATGTCCGAGATGTCGAAGTCTGGCGCACCCACCATAAACTGCAGAACCTTCATGCCGGGAAAATGGTGGCGGTGGCGCAGGGCATCGACCTCGGGGGTAATGACACCGAGGTCTTCTGCAACAATTGGCAAGCTGCCCAGCGCCGTCTTCATGGCATTGAACAAACCATCACCAGGGCCCGGCAACCATTCACCCTCACGCGCAGTTTCTGCGCCGAAGCGAACCGCCCAAAACGATTCAAAACCGCGAAAATGATCAATTCTGACCAGGTCCACCTGGCTGGCGGCATGCTGCAGACGTTCTATCCACCATTGGTAGCCATTGGCTTCATGGTACTTCCAGTCGTACAGCGGGTTACCCCAAAGCTGACCATCAGCACTGAAATAATCCGGCGGGACGCCCGCCACGTGCGAAGGCCGACCGTTTTTGTCGATCAGCAGAATTTCAGGGTGCGCCCAGGCGTCCGAGCTGTCCAGCGCGATATAAATGGGCATATCACCAAACAGGGAAATTCCCTTCTGGTGTGCATATTGCCTGAGTTTCCGCCACTGCTGGTCAAACAGAAACTGGATGATCTTGAGCCTCTCAATATCTGCCTGGCTATTTTTCTGGATCTCCCGGATCACCTCCGCCTGACGTTGAGCACAGGGTTTTTCCCACTCCGGCCAGGGACGTTCGCCGTGTCGGGTTTTGAGGATGCGGTAGAGCGCGTAGTCATTCAGCCATTGACGCTCATGCAAGGCCAGAAAAGCCTCGTAGGCCAATTTCAGCTCTGCGCCCGCCACGCTTGCAAAGCGCTCCGCCGCACGTGTCAGTAGCGCATTTTTGATCGGGAGCAGCTGCCCGTAGTCAACACTTGCAGCGGGTAAGTTTTTGAGGGTATCGGCCTCACCGGGACTCAATAACCCAATGCGGATCAGTGGTTCTATGCCGATCAACATTTCATTACCCGCGAATGCCGACAGGGGTTGGTAGGGAGAATCGCCGTAAGCCGTTGGACCGGCAGGCAGAAACTGCCAGAAACTGATCTTCATGCTGACCAGGTGGTCAATGAAGGCCAGCGCGTTATCGCCTATGTCGCCTATGCCGTAAGGACTGCTGAGCGAGGTGAAATGTATACCCACACCAGCCTTCTTATCGACCGGCAGAATCGTTGCCTGTTTGTTTTCCATACGTTCCCGGGTCTGGTTTTTCCTGTTCTGCCTGTAAATCCGTCACCCCAGTTTACGCTTCTGCAAAAGCTCGCGTGCGCAATTGCTCGAGCACCCGGCTGCCGATTACCCAGTGATTATTGCTAAAACGTACGGTGCCATGCACGACGGGGCTGGCTGTCGCCAGGCAGGTTACATCAGACAGGCAGGGTTCGTGCATGTTTCGATACCATAGCCGTTAAGAGGTAGCAGATCAGAGTAGGATTGACACTACACCTGTACGAGCCAGTCACGCATCCGTGCGTATACCTGCGTGTGTCCCAGGAGTTCCAGGTGACCGGTTTCGTAGCCGAGCCACTGACGCTCTTCAGGGATGTCCAGCATCAGGGCCGGGTCACGGTGGCGCCCAAGCGCGCTGTCGACGGGCACGAGACCGTCACCGATCAGGCGTTCGTGGATGCGGCTGGGCTTTTTGGCCAGCGTGGCCGCCATCGCATAACATTTGATACCGGCGGGAAGCGGCACAAAGCCCTGCGTTTCATCGGTTATGCTGCCGTGGCGCAGGTCGGTAATACCGGCGCTGCGTTTTTTACCGAGACGTGTGAATGGCGCGGTGTACGGGCTCAGGTCCAGCGCGTAATCAATCCAGTTGCCACCGCGCTCAAGCGGCGCACCGTGATGCGGCGTGCCGATAAAGACCAGTCTGCGCAGGTGCTGCAACCAGCCGTGAGACGCCTGGCTGCCGTAGTGACAGGCGCTGCGTGCGACCAGTCCACCCATGCTGTGCCCCGCAATGACAAGCTCATCCAGCGGGTGCGGCCAGTTTTGCAGCAGGCGTTCGAGCATTGCAGCCAGTTCACGGCCATTGGCCTGGATCGGCAGACCGGAGTTGTAACGCAGGTATAGTGGTGTATAGCCAAGATCGTCTGCAAGCGCTTCTCCGCGGTTTAAACCATCGCGACTCCAGTGTCCCTCATTGAGACACAATCCGTGCATCCACAGTAGGATTTTTCCGTTGGCGCCCGGCGGCAAATCCGGCCGGTCCGGGTGCAGCACCCGGCCCCGGTAACGAAAACCCATGCGGATAGCCAGTGGGTTGCCGGTTTCCACCAGGTGATCACCATAGACACCGTTGAGCGCGGCGACCACGGCGTCACGGGTGGTGTTTGAAGCGGATTCGGGCAGCATTGAAATGACCGGTGTCATACCGGCGTCGAGACCCTTGCCGATCAGGCGGGTTGTGCCGCGTATACTGCGGTACACAAAGCCGGTCACACCGCCGGTACTGCCAGCACGCGATTCACCCAGGGGTGCGTGCCTGAGTTGGATGGTGTGATGCATCTTCTCGACCACATCGGTTATACCAACCGTCGCGTCCACAGCCAGACGCAGGGCGCCGCGGAGGTCGGAAACATTCGTCCGATTGATAATACTCATGCGAAAAACTTCAAAGTTCTGCTGCGAGCGGGCTATCGGGTGGAGCGGGTTTATCGACCAGGGTATCCCGGTTGCGCAGCATCAACCAGCGGACCAGCGCCGGCAGGATAACGATGGCGCCCACCATGTTCGCGAGGAAGATGAAAGACAGCAGAATACCCATATCCGCCTGCAATTGCAGACTCGAAAATGCCCAGGTGCCGACACCGGCGCCGAGTGTAAAACCGGTGAATATCACCGCCCTGCCGGTCAGCCTGAGTGTCCTGTAATAAGCATCGCGCAACGAGTAGCCGGCCTTCAACAGAATATTCAGTCGATTGTAAATATAGATGCCGTAGTCGACACCAATGCCGACGCCGAGGGCGACCACGGGTAGCGTGTTCACCTTCAAGCCAATGCCGTATACCGCCATCAGTGCTTCGGCCAGGGTTGATACGACCACCAACGGCAGGACGATGCACAGGGTTCCGAGCACCGACCGGTAAGTCACCAGGCAGAGGATGATAATGGAAGCATAAACCAGCGCCAACATGGGTTTCTCCGCCGCCGCGATATCTTCGTTGGTGGCGGCCATCACACCCACATTACCGGTCGCCAGGCGGAACTGCAGACTTTCAGGGGAGATATCGCCTTCGGCTGCCATCTCCTCCAGAACCTTGTGTTCCATCTTCAAATTGAGGTTGCCAATATTCAACTGGTCACGCAGCTCTTTCACGCGTTTGACGATGCGGGCGATGGTTTCCGCCTTGTGGTCGGTTGTAAATATCATGACGGGCATGGCGCTGCAGTCTGCATTCAGCAATCCTGTCGCCGTGTCGATGCCGCCCAGCGCCTGGCGCAGGACATAATTATCCCTGGGCAGGATACGCCACTTGATATTGCCCTCGTTCCAACCCGAATTGACCACCTTGGCCACCATCGGCAGCGTGATCACTTTTTGCACACCGGGCACATTGGATATGTCCCAGGCAAAACGATCGATCGTCTCCATGATCGGATAATCCTCAGTGCAGGCATTGGGCGTGGTTTCAGCCACCACCGTGAGCACATCCACACCAAGTGAGAATTTTTCGGAGATCAGAAGCGCATCCTGGTTATAACGCGAGTCGGGACGCAGTTCCGGCACACCGATTTCCGAGTCGCCAATTTTCATATCCAGGGCCAGCCAGTAACCCACAACGAATAACGCCACCGAAATGGCGATGACCCAGGCGGCACGTCTGGGCTTGGTAAAATCTGCAAGATAATCAAACAACGGTGACTTTTTCGCAGCATTGCGCATCATCCGGGTGCGGTACCTGTCCGGGTTCTTCAATTGGACCCAGGACAACAATACCGGCAGCAACAGGAGGTTGGTCAGGATGATGACCGCGACACCGATACTGGCCGTAATTGCAAGTTCCTGGATGATACGTATATGAATAAACAGGATGGTCAGGAATCCGATCGTGTCAGATGCCAGTGCGATCACGCCCGGCGCGAGCAGTTTCTTGATGGTCTCGCGTGAACCATGCATCGGCGAGCGGCGTGGAACATCCTCGAGCGATTTGACCCCGCGCAGCAGCCAGTAATCCGGGGTGTGGCCACCGAATTCCTTCTCCACACGCCAGGCACTGATTTTCTGCACGCCATGGCTGACCCCGATGGCGAAAATCAGGAATGGCGTCAGAATGTTCATCGGATCCAGGCTGTAGCCCAGCAGGCTCAATATGCCCATCTGCCAGATGACGGCAACCAGTGAACAGGCCAGTGGCAGGATCGTTAACCAGGTGGACCTGGAATACGCATATAAAAGTGAAGCGGTGACCAGCAATGCAATCAGGAAGAACCAGCCAACCGACCTGGCTCCATCGGAAATATCACCGACGATCTTGGCAAAACCAATGATATGAACGGTAAAATCATCGTTCTCGTACTTGGTGCGTATTGCCTCCAGTTGTGCAGCCACTTCGCGGTAATCCAGTTTTTCACCGGTCTGTGGATTTTCCTCCAGCAGGTTGGCCCAGACCATCGCGCCAGAGAAATCTGCGGAAACCAGGCGTCCTACCTCACCCGACTTGACGATATTTGAACGCACCTGCTCAAACATCTCTTTGGAGGGCGCGTAATCCGAAGGAATGACATTGCCACCGGCAAAACCGTCTTCCACGATCTCCACAAATCGGACATTGGGCGTGAAGATCGACCGCACACTGGCGCGGTCGACACCCGGAATGAAAAACACCTGGTTGGTAATGTCTTCGAAAGCTTCGAAGAACTCGGGTGTGAACATGTTGCCATCACGCGCAACCAGCGCGACCAGTACACGGTTGGCCCCGCCAAATTCCTTCTCGTACTGCAAAAATGTCTGCATGTACTCGTGCTTGAGCGGTAACTGCTTCTTGAACCCGGTCTCGATACGCAGATTTGCAATCGAAAACATCATACCGATGGTGATGAGCGCGAAAAGCGCGACAATGCCATAACGGTTGTTGATCAGGAAGGTGGCGATCTTGTGCAGAAGGGTGTTTTCTGAGTCAGTCATCGGCACTTCCATTATTGACTGCCTCCGGTATTGACTACCTCCGGATACACGTGCACGCCGTCCTCACCGGTCAACAGGAAATTGCCGTCTCCAAGCGAAATCGCGGCAGCAAAATCCACCCCGCTGGAATGGTGATAGACACGAAAACCGCTGGAATCATTCCTGAGCAAAACGATCCCGGTGTTGGCGGCCAACAGCACGAGATCGTCATATTCCGCGGCGCCCGAAATGCTGGACTCTGAACCGGTGTCAATATTGGTCCAGCTTGTACCAAAATCGCAGCTTTCCATCACGTGGCCGCGAAGGCCATACAACAGGACGCAGTCGTCGTTTATTTTCAAACCACCCCACATCGAACCCTCGTAGGGCAAATCCAGTTCTTCCCAGGTTTCACCGTTATCGTAACTGCGGTAGGAATGCCCGGCCTCGCCCGCGATCATCCATTTGTCATCACCAAAATAGATCAGACCATTGAGGTGATAATCACTTTCCTCGTCAGCGGCGCCCTCGTCCCAGGTTTTGCCGCCGTCACTGGTATACAGGTATAAACCGTAGGATCCAATGGCGATTCCGTTGTTTTCATCGGTAAAGTAGATATCCATCACGGCCTGGTTGCGTTGCGGGTCGAAAAACAACCGTGTCCAGTTTTTGCCCTTGTCGCCGCTGGTCAGAATAACCGCATCATGTCCGCCGGCCCACAAGCGGTCACCGACGCTGAAACCGTGGTCAGGGTTGATCGGGTCGGCACCACATCAGCCTGGGTCCAGGTCTTGCCGTCCGTTGAGGTCACGACATGCCCGCGCTCTCCGACCGCAACCAGCGTATTTCCTGCGCGGGTAATATCGAGCAACATGGATTTTGTCGCCAGCGGCATTTTTTCCGCATACTCGATGTCCATGCTGTCATCCGCCGCTACGGACAGGACGAAGAGTCCCATGAAGAGGGCGAGACATAAGCGCGGACCGAAAAGGTTTGAACGGATCATCGGCTGATTATGTAACGTGGCAAATGAAAAGGCCAGCAAACGCCGGCCTTTTCAATATCACTAGCGGTGACCGCGGTTGCGCAGCGCCTGCGGGGTAAACTGGCTTGGCTGCATTTCAACATTGAATGTATTGACCGGCATTGTATTGTCGAACCCCTGCCCGACATATCTGCCGGATTGGAGATCATAATGCACTTCGATGGTGGACCAGGTGGTCGGTACATCATAGTAATTGATCGAATGGCATTCGGATGCGCGCCACAATTGCAAGCGGGCGTCGTAATGGTCGATCAGTGCGATCTGGTAGCTGTCTTCGTCCAGGTAGTAAGTGCGTTTCGGCATTGATGTGCCGCATACCTTCCTTGAGGTCGGCTTCGATGATCCAGACACGATGCAATTCGTAACGCATCAGTGCCGGGTTCAGATGACCCGGGCGGATAAATTGCTCGTAGGTGATGCCCTCGGCGTGCGCACCGTAGGAGTTGTATGGAATGTACATTTCCTTCTTGCCGATCACTTTCCAGTTGAAGCGGTCCATGGCGCCGTTGAACATATCGGTCATGTCGTTGGTGCGCAGACCGTCGGACGCGGTGCCGGGGTTGTCATAAGCGACGTTTGGCGCCCGCCGCACCCTGCGTTGGCCGGGGTTGTAGATCCATGCCTGGCGGGGCGTGACCTGCTGGTTGAGGGTTTCGTGCACCAGCAGGATATTGCCTGCGAGCCTCGGAGGGGACTCCACTTCCTGGAAAAAGTACAGCAGGATATTGTCGATTGATTCTATGGTGGCGCCCGGTTTGTAGTACAAGCCCAGCAGTTCTTCGCGTATCACCGTCACCGAGAAGTCACCGCTCACGGTCGGTGCGATCTGCGTGTTGTAGCGCACGCCGCCGATACCCTTGTACTTGAGCTTGTGGTTCCACATCAGTTCATAGGCGTTCTCCGGAAACGGGAACGGGAAGCCTTCCGCAGCATCCTGCACACCTTCGCCATTCTCACCGAGCTTGGCGGTGGCGCCGTTCTTGGCAGTCATTTCATAGACGCGCTCCGGGAATGATGCGCTGCGACGGGTCGGATAAACATCCATGTAATAGGTGTCGGGATATTTTTCAAACATCGCCTTCTGGCCCACGCTGAGCTTGTCGGCGTAGTCCTTGTAGTTCGCCCCGGTGATACGGAACAGGGGCATGTCTTCAGGGAACGGATTCTGATGGTGATCGCCGGGTTTGTATTCCGGCGGTGGCGTCGTAATACCGCCCGTCCACGCGGGAATGGTGCCGTCGGCGTTACCGGCCCGCTCTGAGCCCATCGGTGTCAGGTCCTCGCTGAGGCGGTGCACCTGGTCGGGTTTGGCGCCTGCGAATGCCGGGCTGTTGATTAGGCCTGCACCCAGAGTCAACCCGATGCAGAGTGAAAGCGAAATTCTTGTAAACGTTTGCATGAGATTCTCCGGATCAGAATGAGTAACGGACACTGGCGGCAAAGAAGTCCCTGTCATGGGACAGGTTATAGTGCCCGGCACCCCAGAAATTGGTGTAGGACAGGTCAAATATCCACTGTTCCAGGTAGTTGAATCCTACGCCCATGGTGATGGCCTTGCGGCCTTCGATAAATGAACCACCCGGTCCCGGGGTCGTACCGCTGACGTCCTGTGCCCAGGCCAAACTCGGGCTGACGGTCACGGGACCAAAGGCATCGTTGTAGTCAGCGCGCGCCAACATACGGTAACCCCAGCTGAAATCGTCGGCAAACCCGGCCGGTTCGGTGATACGGGTTGCGGAAATCACCGGTCAGGTAGTCCGCACCGCCACCGGTGTCTGTACCCGGACCGTTGTAACGCTGGCATGCCTTGCAGGGCAGGTCGGAAACGTAGTTGAAACCCACCTCGGCAACAAAGCGCTATCTGGTCGGCCTTGAAAATATTGGTGGGGCCAAACAGCTTGGTGGTGGTCATCTGTGCCTGCCAGACCTTGTTCCTGGTCCAGCCTGGATATTCCTTCACCAGGGGCAAATTCACCCATCTGGCTCTTGAAACGTTCCACCGGCGCGGCGATCAGCGGGTTCAGCGGGGTCAGGGCTGCGAACAGCAGTTCAACATCGTCCATCTGCAGTGGCGCGTTGGGGCGGTAACTGACCTCACCGGCCAATGCCCAGGTGCCAATATTGGAATTGAAGCTGGCGCCCCAGAGATGGATGTCCTCGGGATACTCGGTGTAATACTTGCCGCTGCTCGGGGCAGTCGTGGTGATGGCAATACCACTGATGAGAGGCAGACGGCTGTGGTAGTTAAGGTAGTAGAAACCGAACTCGGTGGAATTCAGCGCCTCTACGAACCAGCGCAATGAAACGCCATATTGCCCGCTGTTGCTGGTGCTTGGGCCATCGACCCGTCCCACCGCGGCGGCGCAACCGGCAGCCACCAGTTCGACCGGTAGTGATGAGTCGGATTGGTCATAATGGCCTTGCTGACATACCGTGGAATACAGGTCGGGGTTGGTCACCGGTTGGTCAGGTGCGCCAAAACCCAGCATGACGAAGGAACCACCCGGCGTGGCGATATCATCGGTCGAGAAAAACGAACCGACAGGATCGGGAATAATTTCCCTGTACTCCAACATGTACAGCGCTTGCAGGGATAAGCTGGGCGTCAGGTCGATGGTGCCGTACAACATGTTGACGCCTTCGAAGGCCTCCTTCAGTTCGGCACCGGCCACACGCAGCCTGGAGACATCCACGGGGTTGATCACGTTGATTCCCCCCTGGATAAAGGTCGACTCACCCCAGCTGACGACCTGTCGGCCGATACGCCAGTTAAAGAAATGCTCACCGATCTCGTGCTGTCCCCAGACATACAGATCGAGAAGTCGCACGTCCTTTTCGACACGCGATTCCGCCGCCCTTGGCAGGAATTCCTTGTTGACATTCTCAAAATCGTAGAAGGCGGTGAAACGGGTGAAAAGACCGTAGTTTCTCCAACCCACGTCAAGTTCGGAAGTCAGCTTGATGGTATTGGAAACCAAGTCACCACTATTGGGATAATTGCGGTCGCCGTTATCGCCGTTGACCGACCAGCGGCCGACGGATGCACGCCGTTCGGCGTTGGTCAACAGGAAGTCCAACGGATTGGTATAGGCCTTGCCGACATTGTTCGGATCGAGGTCAGCGGTACGCCACGCTGCGCCATAACTGACCGTTGTATCCAGGCTGCCGCTCAACTCGCCCTTGGAAATTTCAAGGGCGTTGGCGTTGCCGGCTGCCAGGGCTAACAGTGCCGCCGGCAGTACGCTTAGTTTCACGAGGTTCTTTGCTCTTTTCATGTTCATCTCCCTCTCCCTACTCGTAGTTGTTCAAACGGTCGGGATTGGTGCCCTGGCCGGACATACCGCTCGACTCGAGCCTGCTTGTCTTTTTGTCAGGCTTCTTTTGCTTACCTGTATTTGTCTTGCTCTTTTCCTTCAGTCCTGGCGCGGACCGCGTGGCGGCCTGTGTCACCGCCACCATCGTCGCGCTATTTTCAACAACCACCGTCGTGCCTTTGGTGGCGAGGAAAGAAGCCATCTGCTTCTGCATTTCTGCCGTCGTTTCTGGTGCACTGGTCGGGCTCAGGAATGAGCCGTGACTGGCTGGCGGCAAAAACCTTCCGGCCACGGTTAGTCCGTCCGGGTTGGATTGCGTGCTCGAGTAGGATGTCAGGCCCATGACACGGATCATTGGCTCGGTGCCGGACAATGGTGCGGTTGCAACGTAGTTGGGCACAACGGTATCGCCGATCACTTCATGCAGGACCACGTTGTTATACAGGCCAGCTTCCTGCGACCAGTTGATCGGATCGCCCGAGTCAATCACGGTCTGAAAGACGATAAAAAACTGCTCGTAGTCCGGCGTGCCGGGCAGAACACCCACCGCTGCCAGGCCGGCGCGAATCCTCGGACCAAATGTCGGGGAGGCTTCCAGACCCCTGGCAATGCCACCCATCGGCACCGAAAGAAACGCGTTATTGACCGTGGGCTCGAGAGCAATAAAAGGCGTGCCCATGATAGAGCCCATTGACAATCGCGGCAAACATGATGGTCGAGCCATCGAGGTCGGGCAGGATATCGCCGTTATAGCTGATGCTTGGAACCGTTACAGCCAGTATGGATAAATCTGCCTCGCCCTGGCGGAGGTTGTCACGGCTTGTGAGCATGCTGACCAGGTTGATGATATGGGTGCCGGATGGATCGACAAGGCCATCCGGTCCAGGTGCACCGGTGACGTTGTTGACGTAATCGACATCGAAGGTACGTTCATTTGCAATCGCTGCAAACTGGGTGTTTTCGATATACAGCGGCGCCAGTGACGTGTCACTGGGGGTAATGCCATGCAACGGGGCATCGATGCCGATGACCGCGTAACCGGCTGCCGCGGCAGAATCCGCCATTGCCAGCAGTTGCGTACGGTTGCCGGTAATACCGTGCAAGAATATCACTACCGGCCAGCCGGCGGCAGGACGTGTATGACCGCTGGACGCGTTGGGCACGGTCATCAGCAACGGTATCGTCTGCATGGATGTAACGACCGGAAATGGATTGGCGACGGTGACGTTTGTCGATGTCGGGTCCAGACCCAGGGCATCAAACGGTGCGACATAGGCGCCCGGTTCCGCTGTCCAGAAATCCGTCAGCGGGGCGACGGGGTTTTCCGCACTGGGGACACCCAGGTAATACGGAATCGTGATGATGCCGGCGTAAATATCCGCCATGCCAAAGCCACCAACCGCTGCCGTATTCATGTTGGTCGGGCCCACCGTGGTGGGGGCCGGCCTGGCGATGCTGCGCAGGTTCTTCAATACCGGTGTGATGGATTCCGTCTGCGCGGTCCAGCTGAGGATGATATCTTCCTTCGGAATACCCACGCTTTCCGCTGCCCTTTCCTGGCCGAGCGTTATCTGGCGCAGGCTTTCAAGGCTTGCCGCACTTTCATCACTGACCAGTGAATAGGTGCTGTGTCCTTCCGCATCAACCCAGGGTACCGGTCTCTTTGACAGGTAGTAGGTCTGGTCAGGTGTCGCATCGTTACCCTGGGTATCCTTGATGTCATTGGTCAATACGGCCATGTAGGTCGTCATTTCCTGCAACGGACTGGTCGGGATGATCGCCAGCGTGTTGCCGATGGCGGTCGCGACGTATTCATATCCCGGGGTCAGTTCACGGACGACACCACTGACGGCGACGATCGTGCCGAACACGGTGCTGACCTCGAACATGCGCACGGACTGGCCCGCGACAATCGTGGACGGATCCAGCGGGTAGGGATTACCCTTGAAATTCGTCACCCACTTTTCAGTGGTGCTGAAACCGTCAATGGCGCTCAGGGCCACCAGCGGATCGCTATAGTCGGTAGGGTCAGCGACCGGTGGATTGAGGGTGAAGTCGGTCGTGCCGAGAAAAAACAGGTTGATCGGAACCGGGGTTACAGCGGTCGCTGGATCAAACCTCGCGGTCAGGATACCGGTGACGATACTGCCGTCCTTGTTGGTCGCGTATTGGTTGCCGAATTCACAATATTCATCATCAGCCACCGTATTGGCCGCGAAAAGGACGGTGAAGAGAACCAGTAGTAAGCGCTTATTCATTGTTGTTCTCCTCTGCAGAAACTTTGGCTTGTGTAACAGGGCCAAATGTCATCGTCGAAACCGCAACGGCCGAGGCTTCGGCGTCACTCAATGCCATGTCGTGGTAATTATTGGTCAACCACAAGGGTAACTGGCTGGAGTAGTTGGGGCTGTAGTAGACCCCGCTCTGGCCTCCCGGAATTGCTTCCTGGGCGGTCACACCCATCGGGTCCATGTCACCGACGAACCGCCGGCTGGGTCCGTGCCCAAACATGAATCCATTCAAAGTATCCGCCGTGGCGCTATGTGAAGAGGCATCCACCGCTTCATAACCACCCTGCCTGGAAAGACCCGGCAGGTCGGGGGCAAGATCCGTGAAACCACCACCGTTGGGTATGTTGAAGGGGTCCTCATTAAAGGTGTGGTTAAAGACGATGCGGTGCAGTTTGCCCCATGCATAGTCCATCACGTCGGTGGAATTGGCAAACGCAGGTGCAAATTCGTCGGATGCCAGGCGGTCCAGCGCCATCTGCAGGCTGCCCGCTACGGTTTCGGCCAGGCCCTGCGAGAAAAAGTTGATGCCGGAGGCGCCGACGCCGTGGTTGGTCGGGTAATGTTCCAGGTGGTATTTGAACGCGTCGTAGGCCAGGCCACTCGGCGGCAGGTAGTCGCCGAGGCCGTAAGCTGTCAAGGTCGCGTTGATGGTGTTCTGCACCAGCATGGAACGCCACATCGCCCATACGGTCGCGGCGGCGCTGTTACGCACTTCATTGTTATCCGGAGCTTCGGCGTAATCCGGGTCGTCACCGGCATCCCAGCCCTCAGCGATACCGGTGTGGGCGCTGTAGTCCCAGGTGGATAACACATCGAGCGCCTGCGCCATCGGCGAGCCTGGCGGAACCGGAACCTGGGACATGATGCCCAGCACGGTCGGTAATACGAGTTCGGCATCCAGCAGGTTTACATTGGCCTGGATGCGCTTGAAATCGTCCGGTGTGATCGGTGTGCCGGAATCGACGAGCTTCCTGACCTCGCGGTCGACCCGGCCCATGCGGTACGCGGCGTAATGTGAATTGAGGTAGTACAGACCATTACCATCGGGCCGCACCTCGTTGTATGGCACGTTGTCAAGCGTGGTGCCGACCGGGTCATTGTTGGCATTGGTCACATAACCCTTGGCCGGGTTGACCATGTGCGGCATTTCATCAAACGGCAGGATTTCAAAATCCAGCGCCTGGTGCGGTTGCGGGTTCGAGACCGGCAACCACTCGTTGGCTGCAGCACCTGTGCCATCGCGGATGAACCACGGTGGCAGACCGTCGATGGTGAAATTGGCCAGGTCCTCACGCAAGGGTTTTTCGGAGGTCGTGAACCAGGCGATGTTGCCTTCCACGTCCGCACGGTAAACGTTCTGTACACCGATATCGAAATACTGCAGTGCTTCCTTGAACTCATCAAGGTTGGAGGCGAGGTCGAGTTTACGGAACATCGTCAGCTCATATGTATCACGGAATCCCGTGTAGGCCATTGAAAGCCCGGAATTACCGTCGATATCCAGTACCGGTCCGTCGTTCCGGCGCGGTATGACCAGCGTCAGTGCGCCGGTCAGATAACCAACTTTGGCGCGCACCAGGTTGTCCGGAATTCCGTCACCGACGACGTTGACAAACCAGGAGTTAAACACCTGCTGGATCGGTTCGGGATTGCCCTTGTACAGGGTGTGTGTGGGCAGACCCAGGGCATTGGTCAGGAACTCTTCATTGAAAAAGTCCGTAATATCCAGCGGGTTAACGGTCATACCCCAGCAGGCATTATTGTTGCAACCCAGCAGTGCGCCCGGCTCGCCAGGGGGGTTGACGCCGTTGACATGCCATTCCTCGCCATCCTTGTTAAACACCAGGTGGGCTTCGTACCAGATGGCGGGTGTGTCCATGGTCAGGTGCGGATCGTTGGCGATCATCGCGTTGCCGCTGGCGGTATGTGCACCGGAAACCATCCAGGCGTTACTGCCGTTGGCCTGCTCCTGTGACTGTAAGTACTTCGAAGTCAGCGGGGCGTTGTCAATTTTATCGCGGACCCTTTGCGCCATGCTGAAGGTCTTGGCAGACACCGTGCTGTCGCCGACATGTTCGATACTGTGTGTCTTGCCGAGTCGCGGTTGGACGGATTCCGCGGAGGACTCGGTCGAAGCACCGTCACCCGCCAGGAAGTCGGGGTCGGTAACACGGTCATCCGGTGGAGCGGAACGATGCGTGTCATCGAAAAACAGCGCCGGTCCATTAAATCCGGCGAGGGCGCCGACGGCGCTATACGCTCCCAGCTTGATGGTGGAGTCCACATCATCAAAACTGAGAGAGAATCCCGCTGCAAGACCCTTGCCGATCAGGACGCTGTCCAGCGGTGTCCACGGATCAGTTTTGGTCAGTTCGAGTACGGTGTACTCCGGCGGCAGGGGGTTGTTGCTCAGATAGGTGTTTACGCCGTTGGCGTAGGCCTGCAGCCAACCCTTGGTTTCCGCATCCAGTGCACTCCACGTCTTGGTTGCAGCCCGCGCCAGGCCGAGGGTACGCGTCTGTACATCCGAAGCGAGGGCGGCCGAGCCGAGCAGTTCTGCTGCACGTCCCGCTGCACCCTTGCGGTCACGGTCCATCTGGAAGAAACGGTCGCGTGCGTGCAGGTAACCCTGCACGAAGACGACATCCAGTTCTGAATCACCCTTGATCGTTGGTATTCCATATTGGTCCTGCGTCACCGTGACTGTGCCGCTCAGACCTGGAAAGTTGAAATCTTCCGCCGCCGCAGTCTGGACGAAAAGTGATGAATGCAAATAGTGAGAAGTATAGAAGGGTCGGACGCTTGTTCATATTTCAGATCCCCATAAATGATGTACAGAGCAATGTGTCGCCATCCGAATGCTTCGGTGGAAACAACAACCAGTCATGGGCAAGACTGAATTTATATACTGGATGAATCCAGTTTGTTACCAAAACACAGGTATAGTCGGTCCCCAAGCACTTGGTTATTAATCAATCATACGGCAGTAACTGGAAAAACAAAATGCTTCTATGGTTGTAGTTGATCTAGATCAATTCAAAAGTTTTGCCGCCGGCGGCGCCAGGTTCGTAGCGGCAGGGCACTTTTTAACACAATTTTGGCAACCCGCATCGCTTGCTTGCTAAACTGCCACGAGCAAAGGAGGTCTTCAGCACATGTCAACCATCGACATCCATGCGTTTCACAATCTCAGCCACGAGGACGCACTGAACGCTGCCGATGAACTGTCCGGCGACCTGGCGGAGAAGTTTGGTATTGACTATGGCTGGGAAGACGAGGTGATCCACTTCGAGCGCCCGGGGGTCAGCGGCCGGATTGACGTCGGCGCAACCGAACTCAGGATCCAGGCCAGGCTGGGTTTCATGCTGATGATGCTCAAAGGGCCCATCGAAGAGGAAATCGTGCGTTACCTGGAGAAGCACTTTGGCTGCAGTTTTGAAGAGGGAGAGTAGAAACCAGCCTAGAACGGATTTTTGTCACCCGCAAAAAGGGCCTGCATGATCCTGTCCTCGTTATGCCAGATGGTTTCAATGAATTCGGTACCATCATCCATGATCTGAAACGCCTTCAGCCCATTTTCCAGGAAGGTTTGTAACAAGCCAAAACCGGCCGCACGTGCCGGACCCCTGAGTGAGCGTAGCAGGAACATGACCACGCGGTGGTGCACCAGCCTGTTCAGTTCCATGCCCAGGTTGCCAATCAGTTCAATCTGTCTTTTTCGATCCTCCGGACGCCCGCAGCGGCGGTAGATTTCGCCATAGCGATCCGTGTTCAAGTCATCCCAGTCGGATTGGAGCATCGCCGCGGTCATGTCCATGTCGAGACTCAGGCTCAATGACTGGAGTTCAAAAGCCTCGGCCAGGCACTTCAGCATATTTTCCGTCATCGTCCTGACCATCACCGGCAGGACACGTTCCATCTGCTGGTCACGCTCACGGAAATTCAAACCGCCGTAGATTTCATCCAGGAAGAAATTACCGGCAGCGCGGTAACGCGCCTGGCTGATCAGTGCCTGGTAGCTTTTGGCCAGGCGCTGGCGCTGCCAGTCCTGCAAGCGCTCCAGTTCCGCACGCGGGAAACCTGGTTCATCAAGGCGCTCCGCCAGCGCGTGGCTGTCTGCCAGGGCCTGCCTGAGATGGTCCGCATTTTGCGTCAATGCAATCCTTTCCAGTCGTATGATGACATGCTGAAATACGCCACGTGGCGTGAGTACACTTTTAATATGGCGCCGCTCTGGTCAATCGCAACCGGCACCGCTAAAATTGAGACCACTCACAGAGACTTCTGCAAATGCTGACGATACACCAGGCGCTCAAACCCGGGAAGAAAAAAACACAGTTCAAAACCGGTCTCGCAATCGCGGGCGGTGGTCCCGTTGGCGCGATTTTTGAGCTCGGTTCGTTGCGTGCGCTGGATGAAAGTATCAACGGATTGAAATTGCATGATCTCGATGTTTACGTGGGTGTCAGTTCAGGCGCCCTTATTGCCGCCAGTCTCGCCAATGGCATCTCCACGGTTGAGATGTGCAGGATATTCATGGGCCAGGAGTACGCCAGCATCCATTTCGATCCTGAAAGCCTGATGCGCCCGGCTTTCAGGGAATATTACGAACGCGTTTCCATGCTACCTTCGGTGCTGGCCAAATCCCTGTTGAAAATTATCCGCCACCCGGGCACATCGAATATCACGCAACTGGTCGGGCAACTGGGAAAAATCATTCCCAGCGGTATCTTTGACAACCAATCCATCCATGACTTTCTGGAATCTGTATTTAGTGCCACCGGACACGGAAACCAATTCGATGACCTGAATTGCACCCTGTATGTGGTGGCCGTTGACCTCGACAGCGGCGCTGCCGTGCGTTTTGGCAGCGAGGGACACCGCGATGTCAGTATTTCGCGCGCGGTGCAGGCCAGCGCCGCCCTGCCCGGCCTCTACCCGCCGGTGGAGATCGACGGACACTTTTTCGTCGATGGCGCCTTGCGCCGCACCCTGCACGCGTCGGCCGCGCTGGACGATGGTGTCGACCTGCTGATCGGCGTAAACCCGCTGGTGCCTTACGATTCCGGTGAAATTGGTCTGAACGCCGAAGCTTCGGACCAGCGACTGACGCGTGGTGGATTGCCGCTGATATTGTCACAGACATTTCGCGCCCTGATCCAGTCGCGTATGGAAGCCGGTTTCAGAAAGTATTACAGCAGCCACCCCTCGGCCGACCTGATGCTGTTGGAACCGCACCGCAAGGACGAGAAAATTTTCTTCACCAATATTTTCAGCTACAGCAGCCGGAATGCCCTGTGTGAACATTCCTACCAGGTCACCCGCAAGGACCTGTTGGCGCGCCAGAAGGAGTTGGGTCCGGTGCTGGAAAAACGCGGCATGTCACTCAACATGGAACTACTCAATGACCCGGAGCGCACGCTTGCCAACAGCATCTGCGAAGGCCATTCGAGCCACGCACCGGCGGCACGCAACCTTTCGAGGGTACTCGACGACCTCGACGAAATGCTGCTCGCGCGCAAGGCAAGCTAGCCGTCATACCGGGGCAGGCCCGATCCGATCGCGCACCCGAACGGGCCGATATCCACAGCACAATCCACTTGATGAAGCATAATCAGAGGGTCCATAAATAATGACAAAACATGCATCCCTTCCGGTCATATTCACGCTGCTGGCCGGCCTGTGTCTGCACAGTCCTGATGCACCTGCACAGGAATCGACAGATCAAAAGCACCCGGCCAGGCAAGCGGTCGACCTGGTCATCAAGGGCGACCACATCATCAGCATGGACACCGCCGGTTCCGTTTATGCAAACGCGGCCGTGGTCGTGGACCAGGGTGTGATCGTCGCGATCGGCCCGGTCGAAGACATACTCTCGGCATACCAGCCCGCCAGCGTGCTTGAGGGTGACAACCGCGTCGTGATGCCTGGCTTGATCAACGGTCACTCGCACGCGGCGATGACCCTGTTGCGCGGCATGGCCGAAGACATGGCGCTACTGGAATGGCTGACCAAGTATATTTTCCCCGCCGAGATCGAATTTGTAGACCCCGAATTTGTACGCATCGGCACCGAGCTGGCGTGCTGGGAGATGATCCGCGGCGGTACGACCACTTTCGTCGACATGTATTACTACCCGGATGTGATCGCCGAAGTGGTCGCATCCTGCGGCATGCGCGCGCTGGTATCGGCCACGGTGATCGAACGACCCAGCCCGGGCGCCGCGAATGCGGCCGATTCGATCGAAAAGGGCCTGGCCTTCATCAAGCGTTGGCAGGGGAAAAACTCCCGTATCACGCCGATATTCGGCCCGCATGCCGATTACACGCTGAATATCGAACAACTGCGTGACGTTCGTGATGCTGCGAAAAGCGCGGGTGTGGGCATCGCCATACACATGTCCGAGTCGATGTATGAGGTCGAGTATGCCAAGAGCCACTACGGCATGACCAGTATCGAACTGTTTGATTCGATCGGTTTGCTCCATCTGCCGACCATCGGCGCACACGTGGTGTGGCCCACCGATGCGGAAATCCCGATCCTCGTCGCACGCAAGGTGGGTGTCATTCACAATCCGACCTCGAATATGAAAACCGCCGCCGGCGTTTCACCGGTCGTCAAAATGCTCGAGGCCGGTGTCCGTGTCGGTCTGGGCACGGATGGTGCGGCGAGTAACAATGATCTAGATATGTGGGAGGAAATGCGTCTCGCCGCGTTTCTGCAAAAGGTAAGTCGCATGGACCCCGAAGTCATGCCCGCGAAGACCGTTCTGAACATGGCTACCCGTGGCGGCGCCGAGGCCATCGGCCTGGGCAGCAGCATCGGTTCGCTGGAGGTCGGCAAACGCGCCGATATCATCCAGGTCTCTTTCGATGACGTCCACTTCCAACCGACTTACGACGTAATATCGCAGCTCGTCTACGTGGCCGATGAGCAGGACGTCGTGAGCGTTGTCGTAGATGGAAAAATCCTGATGAAGGACAGGGAAATTCTGACCATCGATACTACGCGAGTAAAACATGAGGCGACGGAACTGGCCGCCCGGATTCAGCAAACGATAATCTCCAGGCAACAGCCATGAGCACCCCCTACCGGTGCCAGGCGATGCCCGATTTCGTTGCAGCAGGATAATACCGCCGGTTTCGTTGTCAGACTCTTTCGTATTTCAATATAAACAATTGAATTCCGCTCGAGGATTCCTGAATAACAAGTGGTTGGACCATATGAATCGTTTTTTTAAAAGTTTTTATGCACTCTGCTTTGCACTAATGTTTTCCACGCTGGCCCAAGCGGCCGTAAGTCACGCAGATTTTATCGCCAACATGCTCAATTGCCGGCCATACATGGTGGTTGACGGCAAACGCGTTTATGGGGAATTCATCGAAGTCTTGCATCCCGTTGATGAGAACATCATGCGCTGGCGCACGCCACTGGGACTCATTCAACTTGAAATTCAATCGCTGCAGGACCAGGACCTGCATCTGCAATTCAGCCTGCAACCCGATAAGGACGCATTACGATCCGGCGCCGACCCCAATATCAGCGCCTGGGGCTTTGAGTTGCCGCTAGCTGAAGCGGAATACGTCAGTGGGGTATTCGAGCGCGTGGTGGACGGTGCGCAGGAGGAAAGCTGGAAGCCGGGTCTTAAGTCGGCGATGAACCTCCACGGCCAGCGGGTCGGGGTCAAGGTCAACTACACGGTTTCTGCCTATGCGCCATTTTACCTGTCTTCCGAAAACTACGGACTGTCCTTTGACGGAACCTGGCCCGGCGTTTTCGATTTTGGCAAAACGGATAAAACCAAAATCGCCATTGAATTTGAAGGCCCCGAACTCGGTTTTCGTTTCATCGGCGGTTCACCGATGCATATCGTGCAAACCCGCAGCCTGTTGGCAGGCCCCGCGTTGGTACCGCCCAAGTGGGCGTTCGGACCGTGGCGGTGGCGTGATGAGAGTGACAACAACCCCGTTTATTTTGATGGCACGGTGGCGAATGCGCCTTACAACACCAGCGTGGTGGAAGATATCCTGATGTTGCAGGCCTTCGACATCCCCCTGAGCGCATACTGGATTGACCGCCCCTGGGGACCCGGTCCACGCGGTTATGATAATTTTGACTGGGATCCCGCACGCTTTCCAAACGCGCAGGGCATGATCGACTGGCTGGGCAAAAACAACATTGCACTGATGTTGTGGATCGCACCGTTTGTCATGGGCGACATGGCCGACTACGCCGAACAGCACAACTACCAGTTACAGAGCAAGCCGTGGTGGAATGATTCGCGGCAGGTATTGATGGATTTCAGCAATGAGGAGGCAAGTCGCTGGTGGGGTGAAAACGGTCCGGCAAAACTGGCGCGGCAAGGCATCAAGGGATTCAAGATGGACCACGCAGACGGCGAGAAACTGCGTGATGACCTGGACCTCCGGACAGCGGACGGTCGCAGTTACCGTGAAAATTACAACGATTACCCACGCCAGTACGTCAAGGCCGCCTATGATGCCGTGCATCCTGTCCTGGGTGATGATTTCTTGCTGTTTCCGCGCGCGCAATACACCGGCAGTTCACGCTATGGCGCGATGTGGGCGGGCGATACGGGCGGCAGCGAATGGGGGTTGCGCTCGGCCATAATCGCCATGTTGCGCTGCTCCCTGATGGGCTACCCGGTCTGGGGTTCGGACACCGGCGGCTACCAGGCCGCTGAATTCGATCAGAAAGTCTTCACGCGCTGGCTGGGCTTCAGCGCGTTCTCGCCGATCATGGAAGTTGGCCCCGTGGCCAATCACGGTATCTGGGATTTACCGGACGAACCACACTACAACCCCGAGGTCATTGCCGCCCTGCGTTTTTACTCGATCATAAAGACCGCCCTGATCGATTACAGCTACGCCGCCGCCCGCAAGGCGAACCGGCATGGCACGCCGATCGTGAAACCGCTGTACCTGGTGTATCCCGAACAGCCACAGGCCTGGCAGGATTGGTCAACCTATCTCTACGGCGACGATCTGCTGGTCAGCGCGGTTTGGGAGGTCGATAAAAGACGGCACAGCGTCTACCTGCCCGCCGGTGAAAACTGGATCGATCTGTGGAGCGGAGAGGTTCACAGCGGCGGTCAACAACTGGAGGTAGATGCGCCCCTGCACCAGATACCGGTGTTTCTGAAACAGGGCAGCGAGCTGCAATTACCCAATTTTCAGGCATTGTGGAGCGCAAGCCTGGCCATAGCCACCACTCACCCCGATCTGAAAACCCAGCAGGAAGACGAGGACTGGTGAGCACGGCACAACATCCTGAGGAATGACTGAACGGTTACACGAATTAACCTGGAAATACCAGGCGAGTTCTGAACTCCCTTCTCAACAGCAGGTAGCTGACCAGCGCCTGGAAGGCGACGGCCGCGACCGATAGGTACCACACGTCCTCGATTACAAAATCCTCGGTTTGCGAGACCCATATGACGGGGACGACAAAGGTCAGGATGCGGGTGGACGTACTCAACAGGGCGGGCCAGGTGTTGCCCATGGCCTGGAAAAGCCCGGAACAGGTGAAGATGAAAGCCGTAGCAACGAAATTCCAGGATATGATTTTGAGAAAGCTGATCGCCACTTCGATCACCTCCGGATCGGAGGAGAAACCCTTCACCAGCAGCGTCCCTTCAAACTGGCAAAAAATGGTCAGACCGAGCATGAACGCGCTGCTCATCAGGGCCGTCCAGCGAAACGTGTGGCGCACGCGCCCGGGGAGCCGCGCACCGAAGTTCTGTCCGGCAACGGCCGGCGCCGAGAACGCCAGCGCCATCGCCGGCAAAAATATGGCCTGCATGACCCGCGAGCCGACACCAAAACCTGCCTGTGCAGCCGCGCCAAAATCACGGATCGCCCAGTAAATCACCCCCATGAAAACAAACATGAGCAGGAACTCGCCACCGGCAGGAAAACCGATACCAAGCATGCGTTTCCAGACCGGCAATTGCGGCCGCCACAGCGCCGGGTTGAGCGCCACGTACTTTTCCAGGCGTGAGAAATAGAACCACAACATGACCACACCTGCGGTGATGGCAAGCGTGCTCGCCAGACCTGCACCGGCGACGCCCAGCGGGTGTCCCGTGCCCCAGCCGGCAATCAGCACCGGCGCCAGCACGATATTCAACATTACGGTCAGCATCTGCACGATCATGGTCGGCTTGACAATGCCGGTGCCGCGCAGGGCCGAGCCCATGGCGACCAGCGCAAATTGCAGACCCATACCCGGCAGGTACCAGTAAAGATAGGTGGTGCCGGCTTCGACCGTATCCCGATCAGCCGCGATGGTGCCCATGTAGTACTCTGACCAGGCATAGCCAAAGACCAGCGTTGCAACCCCGAGTACCGTGGCCAGTAATAGCGACTGGTTGAAAATCAGGTTGGCGTCGGCCTGGTCCTTGCGGCCGGCCGCGTGCGAGATCAGCGCCACGGTGCCGACACCCAGAATCTGCGTCAACGCCATGATCATGAACATGGTATTGCCGGCGGCGCTGACACCTGCGAGTGCGACTTCACCGAGTCTGCCGACAAAATACAGGTCCACCAAAAAGTAGAGTGTCTGCACCAGCATGCCGATCGCCATCGGCACCGCCATCTCGACGACGTGTTTCGGGATCGATCCTTGTGTCAGGTCTTTCATAAGTTGCAAATCATAACGGAAACCTGAAAAAAGCCCAGTGTCTATTCGCTTCCGGTTAACACCCCACTGCTGACCTACTTAATCTGGAAGGGTGGGGACACTGGGGCGGGTAGTTATTGCCAGGACGCGCTTATGTTCAGGATGAACGGTATACCGCGGGCGCAGGGACGCGCACGACTGCACCGGTGATGCACGTGACGGTAGAGACACGCAGCGTAGCAGTCTGCCGAGGAGCGGTTACCTGCTCAGGTTAGCGATGGCGTATCGTCGGATGTCGCGACTCGAGCGTACGTGCGCCACGATATTCACAGCGAGTCCTGAAGTAAGGTACTGCATGGCCTTGGCGCCCACACTGAAATCAAAACAATAGTCCAATTGTGGTCACTAACCACGGCAAACAATCCCGGACATCGGGGCTTATTACTTGAAGCCATGAGAAATCTCAGATTCAGATGGAAGCAACAGTGGCCACACCGATCGCCCGGTGGGGCGCATCCACCCACAGCCCGCTCGCATTCGGCACACGGGTGCTAGTGGCGATCTCGTCGCTTATACCCAGTTTTAGCCACGGAGGAAAATACTCAGTATCACCATCAGGAAATAGCTAACGGGGCGACCGGTATTTTGTACGCTTGCCACGGCATTGCTTGTGACTATTTTTTTGTGAAAGCTTACAATTGGCGACCACAATAACAACGAGACTTCATAGTCAATGAATCGCGCCGGTTTTCTGATAACTATTCTGATGGGTGGTTTGACCGTTGCGTTGTGGGCATTCCTTAACCACTCCTACATTGAGCCGCCGTGGCCTGCCACGATCAAGGGTTTTTGCTTCTCGCCGTTACGCGGAACCCAGGCGCCGCAGGCGGGGCAGTTCCCCACGGTTGAAGAGATCGACGAAGATCTCGCCCTGCTGGCTGGAAAGACCTATGCGGTGCGCACCTATACCGTGGAGTCGACCATGGCTGAAGTGCCACGACTGGCCAGTGCACATCAGCTCAATGTCATGATGGGTGCCTGGATCAGTCGGGATGAATCGGAAAACGACGCTGAGATCGAGAAACTCATCAGGGTCTTCCGGAAAAAAAATGACAACGTAGTCCGCGTGATCGTCGGCAACGAGGCGCTGTTGCGGGGTGACCAGACGGTCGAGCAAATGATCGGCTACCTCGATCGGGTTCGCAAGCATGTGTGGGCGCCGGTCAGCCTGGCGGAACCCTGGCACATCTGGCTCAAATATCCGGAACTGGTCAAGCATGTCGATTTCATAGCAGTCCATATATTGCCCTACTGGGAAGGCATCGGCGTGGAGCAGGCCGTGGATTATACGGTTTCACGCTACGAACAGCTCAGGGCCGCCTATCCGAACAAGCAGGTGGTTATTGCCGAAGTCGGTTGGCCCAGCAACGGGCGTAGCCGCAATGCGGCCAGTGCCACGCAGGCCAACCAGGCCAAATTCCTGCGGCGTTTTCTCGCGATCGCGGAAAAAAATGGTTACGCCTACTATATTATGGAGGCTTTCGACCAGCTCTATAAACGGGAACTGGAGGGGGAGGCGGGAACCAGCTGGGGTGTGTATAACATCGATCGTGAGCCCAAATTCGAGTTTACCGCACCGGTTGTCAGGATACCCGGCTGGCAGGGGCTCGTGGCCATCAGTATCGGGCTGACAGTGTTGTTGCTGGCACTCCTGTTCCGTGACAGTGTCGGGCTGATGGCCCGTGGTCGCGGCTTCCTGGCGTTGGTGGCCTATACGATTACGACCGTTGCGGTATGGATGGTTTACGAGTACTCCCGTCAGTACCTGACACCCCTCACGCTGGCGATGGGGATCATGTTATTCATTGCAGCCCTTGGCGTTGTCATTGTGCTGCTGGCGGAAGCGCACGAATTTGCCGAAGCCGTGTGGCTGGAACCTCTTGGTTCTGTGCCACTTGCGGCTGGCTTGACGGACGAGCAACTTCCCCTGGTCTCGGTGCACGTGGCCGCCTACAACGAACCGCCTGACATGCTGATCAAGACACTGGATGCACTGGCGGCGTTGCGCTATCCACGCTTTGAGGTGCTGGTCATCGACAACAACACCAGGGATCCGGCGGTATGGCAACCGGTGCAGGCTCACTGCGAGCGCCTGGGCGCGCAATTCCGGTTCTTTCACGTCGATCCCTTGAGCGGCTTCAAGGCAGGGGCACTGAACTTCGCCCTGCAGCAGACCAATCCCGAGGCGGAAATTGTCGCCGTGATCGACAGCGACTACCTGGTCAAAGCCGACTGGCTGCGGGACATGACACCCCACTTCGGCGATCCAAAAATGGGTATTGTCCAAGGCCCGCAGGATTATCGGGACGGTGGTGAAAACGCTTTCAAGGCGATGTGCATGGCCGAGTACCGGGGCTTTTTTCATATCGGCATGATGACCCGTAACGAGCGTAACGCGATCATCCAGCACGGCACCATGACACTGGTTCGACGGCGGGTACTTGATGAGGTTGGCGGATGGGGCGAGTGGTGCATCACCGAGGATGCCGAACTGGGTCTGCGTATTTTCGAGGCGGGGCACAGGGCGATTTACATTCCAAAAAGCTACGGCAAGGGGTTGATGCCCGACACTTTCGCGGACTTCAAGAAACAGCGATTCCGCTGGGCCTATGGCGCAGTATTGATCCTCCGGCACCACCTGACACAACTGCTTGGGATGGAATCCAGCCAACTGACCTGGGGGCAACGCTATCATTTTATTGCAGGCTGGCTGCCATGGCTCGCTGATGGCTTCGCCCTGGCTTTCAACCTGGCTGCGCTGGCCTGGTCGATAGGCATGCTGCTCTGGCCACAAGCAGTCCCGCCGCCGAATATGATTTTCGCGATTTTGCCGCTTTCCCTGTTCGCATTCAAAATGTTCAAAATGTTTTTCCTTTACCGCAGACGGGTAAAAGCCACGCTGCGGCAGAGTGTGGCGGCAGGTCTTGCCGGCCTGGCGCTTTCACATACCATCGCCCGTGCCATGGTGACTGGTTTTATTACCCGGAAAATCGGATTTTTCCGTACACCCAAACACACCAGCAGCAATGCCTTGATCCATTCCCTGCTGGATGCGCGCGAGGAGTTTCTATTCCTGGTGGCACTGTCATTGTCGATTGTTGGTATCTACGTTCTCCGCGATGACACCAGTATGTTGGATATTCAGGTCTGGACCTGGGTGCTGGCGGTGCAGGGCATTCCCTACCTGGCTGCAGTGCTGGTCGCCTTTATCGGTAGTCTGCCCAGGTTACCCGCCAGGCTGGTCGGCGCCATGAGCTAAGCTAATTGTTGTTGTCGGTCAGGATATGCTGAGACCCACCAAACAGGTCCCTTGCCAGGATGATCATGGCCTGTAGCCAGCGGCCAGAAGCCTCGCAACGGGCGGGATTGTCCTGACCTCCCCGGCAGACCGTCGGCGGCTCCCCATCAACCAGGAAATACATACCGGGAAGGGGGCGCACAGGCGCATCGGGCGAGGTTGAAGCGAGTTGCATCAATGATGGGCGCCGGTCTCCCAAAAGATCCAGAATGAGTCCGGGCAGCTGGTACATGGGCACTTTACCCAGCTGCAATGGACCCCGTTTTCCATCGATGACGACCAGCGGCGTTGACACAAGGGTTTCAAACATCATGTCGGTGAAACTCAAGCGCTTGTCGGCCAGCAGTCCGGATTCGGTATAGCCGCCAAAGTTGGGCCCGAGAAAAGGCGCGTGGTCGCCGAACAATACGATCAGGGCATTCGGGTCCCTGGCCCGGAGGACGGAGAGAAACGCCATCAGTTCACGTGACTTGTAGTACATCGTGTTGGCGTAGTCGTGGATCATCTTGTTGCCGTCGGTGGTCTGAATGACGGCCGGGCGAGATTCGTTGAGCGGGTAGTCAAGATGGCCGAATATGGTCAGCATGTAATTGAAAATCGGCGCACCGCTATCCAGCATGGGTGTGATTTTCTCAAACACCTGCCGGTAGTAGGACGCATCACCAAGAAAGTTCCGGTTCATGTCATCGAGCACAAAGTCGGGTTTTGCCCAGTACAGATCGAAGCCGATGCGGTGGTAGGCGTTGACACGATTCCAGAAAGCCGCGACGTTCGGGTGAGAGACGATGCTCTGGTAGCCAATACCTTTCAAATGGCGCGGCAGACAGGGCACATCGTGTCTCAGCCAGCCCTCGAAGAACACCGCGTCTTCGGTGACCGGAAAACCGCACAGCACCTCAAATTCGGCATTGGCGGTATAACCCCCGAAAACCGGTGAAAGCACCCGGGTATTGCCGGTCTCGGCCCACAAGGCGCGGAATGCCGGGTCGATCGGATCCGCCGAGAATCCGGCCGCGGTCAGAACGGTTGGATCCCAGAACGATTCCAGCACTATCACATGCACATTACGCCGGGGTGTGGTGCTCTCCACGTCAGTTGACACCGGACCAGGCTCCGCCTGCCGCACTTCGTGCAACGCCCGGGCAACTTCGGCACTGGTCGGGGGGTTGGCCCCGCGGGCCAGGTAACGGGCGGACTCCTGGAGCATGTGAATGAGCAGACCGCGGCCGGAAAAATTGCTCCTCTGGTTCCAGACGGTGTCGCCAAACCACCTGTCCATTGAATGGGATACGGCGGCAGGCGCCTGCACCAGCCCCCATCCGGCGATCGCCAGTATGCACAATATCACCCACGTTGAACGCGAACGCCAGGCGATCGCCAGTACAAGCAGGATAATGGGCGCAAGTAGAACCATTGCCACGCCAGCCAGTTGCCAGCCTTCGAACAAGTGGAAGAGGTTAATGACCGCGAGCGCATCGTCAGGCATGATGGGTCCGCCCAGCACCACCAGCTTGCCGGCATTGGAGAGATGCAGGGCGGCCATCAGGAGCGCGATCGTGGGCAGGTACCAGGCGAGATTGCGTGAGAGCGCGTAGATCAACGCCCCGAGTACAAGATTCGCGATCAGATCCTGTGGTATGGCGTTCCGATAAAGCGACACGTGAAATACCCAGGTGGTAATCCCTTGCAGCAAGCCGTACCAGATGACCACGAATCCAAGAGCGAACACCCAATTGAGGGCTCGCTCCCGATTATTGACTGGTCTTTTTGATCCTGCGGGTCGCATCCGGGTCACTACATTTTTTTGTTATCCGTTCTGAAGGGCGGAATCATACAGCTTTGGCGTCTGCTAGCAAATCTCTGGCCAACATGGGCAATCAGGCGGAAAGCCTGCCTTGATAACCCGGTTGAGGTGGATGTCGCTGCCTGCAGAGCAAACCATCCGTTCAATGCTTCAAGACCTGGAATCCCAGATTTTCGAGCTTGTCCATGACTCCGGGTCCGATATTGGCGGCCCTGACCGTATAGCAGCCGAATTCCCTTCTGACCGGATAGTCGCCCCGTAATTGCTCAAATAGCAGGGGTTCATGCCGCAGGGCCCTGTCATCGTTTTCGATTCGATAGGTTGCGAGTATGGCGTCGGCAAGGATCTGCTCAGCGCTTTGACCGCGCCCGTTGACTTCGATAACCGGGTTGGCGGGCGCTTCGATCCCACGTGGTTCCCAATCATCGATTCCCAACCGGAAAAACCGGCTGACGGCACGGACACTGACACGTGTGCCGTTGGCCTTACCGTCTTTGGAGTATCCGGCGATATGGGGTGTGGCGTAATCCACCCGCTTTAACAAATCCAGGTCCGGTTCGGGTTCGTGTTCCCAACAGTCGATAATCATCCCCGACAGCGATCCTGAAACTTTTGCGGCGTAAACCGCCCCGCTGTCGAAAACCTCGCCCCGGCAGGTATTGATAATCAGCGCCTTCTTTTGCAAACCCCGCAGGAAGCCGGCATCCACCATGTGCCAGGTGCGGTCAATACCGTCCATGTCGAGCGGAACGTGAAAGGTGATGATGTCCGCCTGCTGTTGAATCTCCTGCAAGGAAACAAATTGCGCGGCACCTTCCTGTCTCTCCCGGGGCGGGTCATTCAACAGCACTTTCATACCCAGGATTTCACAGGTTTTCGCCACCCTTGAACCCACCTGTCCGACGCCGACGATACCGATGGTCCGGTCTTTTAAAACAAAGCCCTTGCGTCTTGCATACGAGACCAGGGCCGAGGCAATGTATTGATTGACGCTTTCCGCATTGCAACCCGGTGCGTTGGTCCATTCGATGCCCGCGGTCCTGCAGTAGTCCGTGTCGATATGGTCGAAGCCAATGGTTGCCGTGGCGATAAACCTGACGTTTGAACCCTCCAGCAGTGCCCTGTTGCAGATCGTACGGGTTCTTGTGACCAGGGCGTCGGCGTCTTTAACCACGTCTCGCCCGGTCTGTTTCCCCGGCAGGTAAAGCACTTGCGCAAAGGGTTCGAGTGCGCCCTTGATGTACGGTATCTTGTCGTCAATGATGATCTTCATGAAATCCTGCTCGGCGCCCGGAAGAACCGTGGATCAAATGCGCCACCAGATTATTGCTCAGGTCCTCGCTCTCAGCAACCGGCTTTAAGGTATGCGGGGTTCCAAAATATCCATATTTCCTGATCAGCCCGTCGACTTGCCGGTCCTCGCCAAGGTCAATGAGACCGGACGCAAGGACAATCAATTCGCCGCCATCCGCAAGGGCCATACGCGTGTGATAAATACAATGAAAACCGCGGGTAGAAACATCTATCCGCGTTTAACAGGCACTATGCCGTTCGGGGTCAGCTTTTACTTCGGGTAGATCGTGGTGCTCTCTGTCATCTGGCAATATTGCCATTGAATTGCCTATACTCCATCTTCGGGCAGACTGGATGATCTCGAAGCCCGCAGTAGGGGGCGACTTCAATCGATTGACAAAATGCATGCCTGTTACCGAATCCACCGCTCGTACGAGCACAGCGACAAGCCGAAAAAGCACCGCGAATCCTTCCGCGTGACCGATGAACACACTGGACAGGAAGCCGCGAACTGCGGTCTATCCAAACACAAAGTTTTTACTGCCGTCGAGGTCCTGGATGGCGATGGCAAGAAATGGCAGATGCATCCCAACAGGAAAATCATGCCATCGCGATGGATCGTGACCGACCCGCAGCAGCACGTTGCAATGCAGTTCGATCAGAAAATCCTGGCAAAGCTGGTCAACCCGATTTACCGGACGGTGCTGGTGCTGCTTGCCGACGACGGCCGCGAAGTTTTCCGGCTTGTCGATCCGACCACCAACATTGGTGACAGAATGTTCAGCATCAACATAGGAGATTGGGCCATCCTGCGCGGCGACAAACCGATGGCCAGGCTCACGCGACTGAAGCGATCGGATCAAACGTCCAGCGGTGTGCTGGGCAAGATCAGGCACTGGCTGAAATCGTCGGACTATGCAATCGTCAGTGCCGGTGAGGAGCATGTACTCCCCGCCCCGGTTGCCCTGTGTATGTACCTGGTTTTCAGGGAACTGTACGACCCTTCGGACTGATAAATCCACCGTAATATTTGGTGCTGAGCGACTACTGTCCCACTTAATCTGAATTTGTCATGCTGAAGTAAAAAACCCATTCCAGTTTGCTTGGTGTTGACCACAATTTGACATTGACTCCTTGTCTGCATGGGCGCCGAGGGGGCGTAGTGTCCTGTTTCAGGACACATCGTGAACCCATCCATGGGGATTCGGGCTCGACTCCTGTCTCGCACGGTCCTGTAACAGGGCACTACGCCCCCTCAGCTACGTGGTAAATCATCGGTCAGTGGTTTCTGGAGGATTTGCACGGCGGTTGCCGGACGCTGGGGTGGGTGATTTTAGCAGGACCGTACGAGGCAGGAAGCCGAGTATCGAGCCCCCAGGGATGGGTTCATGGGCGTGTCCTGGTAATAATTACCCGCCCCAGTGTCCCCACCGGATTAAGTGGGACTGCAGTGTATCCAGCCCCTTATGAAACTTATTCCCTACTCAGCTCCAAAACCATAAACGTGCCTGCAACAACCGCCGGACGGGGGTGGGGTTTATCAGCTGTGGCAGGGGGTGTTTCGCCATATTGGGCGGTGGAAAGAAAAACATGGTGTGTTGTTGGGTCGATGGTGATGGTGCGTGCGCCCACCGCCGTCTTCACCGTTTCAACGACCTCGTAATGGTCGGCAGAAACTTCCTGGACGACGGTCATCGTTCCTTCACCGTTGGAACTGATGGCTTGCCTGGTCAACGGGTCGAAGACGACGCCGTCAACATGCTTGCCGATCGGTAGCTTCGCGACGACACTACCGTCGTCGGCGTTGACCACCATCATCAAGCCGTTGCCGCACACACTGAACAGCCTGCGGGTCTTCACGTCCATGGCCAGACCGGTCGGCTCTTCACAGGGTGCGATGTTCCAGCGATCTTTCAACTCAAGGGTTTTGGCATCGAATGAAACGATTTCACCAAGGTCTTCCAGGTTGACAAAGATCGTGCCGTTTTCATCGGACACACCCGCTTCAACAGCCTCGCCACCAAGGACAAGTTCACCCAGAACCTGGCCGGCCGTGATATCGATAGCCGTGACACTGCCGCCGGAATGATTGAAGACAAAAACCCGATCGGAATAATGATCGTACAAAAGGGCGTCAGGATTTCTATCTGTGGGCAGTTCGGCAATCACAGCCAGGGTCTCCAGGTCAAAAATGGTGGCCGTATCCGAGCGGCCATTGGTGGTGATGCCGCGACCGGTTTTCGGCACTGCAATGACACCGTGCACACCCTGCAACCCGGGTATTACACCCAGTTTCTCGTGGGTATCCACATTGAGTACTTCCACCTGGGTGGAATGAGATACGTATAAGCGCCTGTTCTGGCTATCCACACTCAGGTAGTCCCAACCGCCTTCGCCGCCGATGACCGTCTTTTTGATGAGGCTGAACCCGGATGCCTGGGCATAGACACCCGTGGCTGAAAGCACGATGGCCAAGAGGGTAATTGAGAGGAACTTTTTCATGTTTTGGTTAACCTGTTTGGTGCTGTTGTTTAGGACCGTCCCACGCGACAATTCATTCAATTGCCACTGCCGGACCCTGCAGGGCAGACAGACAAACCGACTGGACGCTATATGGCAACGGGCACTACGAATCGCTGTCTGCGCCGGGGCATCCCTGTTGCTCAATGAGACTGGTTTTCCCATTCTATTCCCAAAATTCACTATTACGACAAAATGATTCACAATCTCCCGCGGAGCAGGGAGAAAACAAACGGATGAAACGCAATATCTCCATCATCGGACCCGGTTTGCTGGTGGCTGCAACCGGCATTGGCGCCGGTGATCTCGCCACGGCCAGTTTTGCCGGCAGCCACCTCGGTGTCGCGGTGCTGTGGGCTGCACTCGCGGGCTCCTTTCTGAAATTTGTCGTCAACGAAGGTCTCGCCCGCTGGCAACTGGCCACCGGAACCACGCTGCTCGAGGGTGTCGTGCGCTATTTCGGCCGCTTGACCGGATGGTTTTTCCTCGCCTACCTGGTGTTCTGGACATTCTTTGTCGCCTCGGCGCTGATGGGCGCCTGCGGCGTGACGCTGCACGCCATGATCCCGGTGTTCGATAACGCCCGCGACGGCAAGATCGTGTTCGGCATACTCTCCAGCCTGACCGGGGCCGCGCTGGTCCTGAAGGGTGGTTATCCCCTGTTCAGCCGTATCATGCAGGTTTGCATCGGCCTGATGTTTGTCACGGTCGTGGTCACGGCCGCCATATTGTGGCCGGGCACCGGGGAAGTGCTGCACGGTCTGTTCGTTCCTTCCATCCCCAAGCCTGACGACGGCGGCCTGTCCTGGACGGTCGCATTGATGGGCGGCATCGGCGGCACCGTGACCGTGCTCTGCTACGGTTACTGGATCCGCGAAGTCGACCGCACGGGCCAGGATGATCTGCGCGCCTGCCGTCTCGACCTGGCGGTAGCCTATGCCGTCACCGCCCTTTTTGGTATCGCCATGGTCATCATCGGCAGCACCATCGAAATCGAGGGACGCGGCGCCGGTCTGCTCGTCACGCTGTCAGAACGCCTGGTGGAAAACCTCGGCACGACAGGCCGCTGGATATTCCTGGCAGGCGCCCTCGGCGCGGTTTACAGCAGCCTGCTCGGTGTCTGGCAGGCGGTACCCTACCTGTTCGCCGACCTTTGGGGCTTGTTACGCGGGCCAGAACGGGAAATTTCAGCTGAAGAAATGCGCGTGGACACCCGCTCAACGGCCTATCGGGGTTACCTCGCCGCCATGGCGCTGCTGCCGATGGCCGGCCTGTTCCGCGGTTTTGGTGAAGTGCAGAAGTTCTATGCCGTGGTCGGGGCCTGGTTTTTCCCCTTTTTGGCGTTGGCGCTGTTGCTACTCAACGGCCGTTCGGCCTGGGTGGGCAAGACCTATCGCAACCAGCCCCTGACCGTGGCCGTGCTTGTCGGCGTACTGGTGTTTTTTGCCTGGATCGCCTGGAGTGCGATGTAGGCCATCATGCAGCGATGCAAAGTTTTTCCAATTTTCATCTGTGTCCTGTGCACCTGGACATGTGCGACACGTATCCATGCGGACACACCATCCGGCCTGATCGCGCGTTTGCAACAAACCCGGGCGGTGAACATCGATGCGGTCATCGAAACCCAGTTCAGCGATGCCGAGCGCGCCAATGGTTTCAGCGTGGCTGATCCCTACGGACCAAAGGCCGCCGAAACCGTGACAAGCTGGCAATCAAATGGAGGACATGCAACCGAAGTCTGCGCGATCCGTTTTACCGATGAAGATCAAGTGGATTATGAATTACGCGGTTTTGAATCGGCCGAAGCGGCCACCACAGAAGGCTTTACCGTCACCCACCAGGGACGTTGCGGCAGTTGTTCAACCCTGCAGGATCTCGCCGTCTACCTGGCCACGCCTGACCTGACCACACCCGCGCGGCAGTGCTCACGACGCTTCGGCCTGTCGGGCAAGAAAAAGTGCTTCGAAGAAACACTCGGCTTCACACCCTACTGCGCGGAGTCGTGGGCCTACAACGCACGCCAGACAAAAGCGCAGTGCCTCGGTGTCTGCGTCGGCGATTACGGTTTGTTTAATCTGCTGTTCAAACGCTATCCCGGCGACAATGTGAACGAGTCAGGACAGTTGCGGCCCTGCCTGCAATGCGACGAGGATAAAAGCGGCCCGGGCTTCAAATACAGCGCCGGACGCACGCGGAGAAACTCCGGTATCGAGTCCGCGATACCAAGAGCGGGATCCGAAATATACCCGGTGGATCATTCCGCCTACTTTCACTAGATTGCATCCACGCGTGGTTTTCCAACAGGGGACGGACTTGATATGGCTCAGGCCAGCCTCTCGAGCGGTTCCCGGTTTCATCTCTTAGATGTACGGTGGGGCCGCTGGGGCGGGTAGTGGTTACCGGGACGCGCTCAAGCACATCCCTGTGTCCTCGGACTCGGCTTCCTGCCTCGTACGGTCCTGGTAATGACTACCCGCCCCAGCGTCTGTCAACCGCCGTGCACATCTGTCAGAAACCATTGCCCTGTGAATTCGCACAAAGCCAAGGGGGTGTGGTGTCTTGTTTCAGGACCGTACGAGGCAGGAAGCCGAGTCCGAGCGTACAGGACGTATTCACAGCGTGTCCTGAAACAAGACACCACACCCCCTTGGCTTCCCCGCTGATCAATAGAAACCGGCAAAACTTCCGTGAAGTAAGGTGCTGCATGGCTTCGGCGCCTACACAGATAACGAGTCTAGTCCCAATATTGGAAAGCAATGTATCTGCCCCCCTGGTTGATAGACCGTACCCAACCCGGGGTACGGTCATCGTTTCAATCCAACGAACCGTTAACAACCAGGCTTATGCCGTTACCGGAATAAGCACCTTGCGCTGCGCCCGGATCATCAGGATGAACAGGATGCCGTACCAGGTCACCGCGAACGGGCCGACATCCGGCAGGCCAAGGTTGATCGGGGGTGTCGGGAAGGTCCAGATGTTCAGGAACAGGCCGACGACACCCAAGAACAGGCCGATACCGCCGAATACCCGTCCGAAGGCCGGGTGCTTCATCAGGCCCAGCGAGAACAGGATGATGGTCGGCAGGATGAACATGTCCCAGGCGACATCCAGGCCAAGTTGCACCGAATCGACCGCACGCCAGATCGTGATCTGGCGGCTTTGGTGGCTTCGTCCAACGGGGTGTAGTAACGCCCCATGTAGGAGACCAGCGACATCTGCACGGTCAGCATGGCGCTGACCAGCACCGGTGCGCCGATGCCCAGGATCACCGCCAACTGGGTCGTGAAGGCCTGCCGGTGCCGCGACAGGAAGTGGTAGAGGCCGACGTGGCCCACCAGCAGGAACAATGGCATGACCAGCGCGAACACGGTCTCGAGCCGGTCCGGCATGGGCACCAGCGCCGTGCTCATGAACAGGACCGAGAAAATCAGTCCGCTCCAGGCGCCGTAGCGGATCCATTATCGGCCACGGGGCTATCGAGGGATTTGGTTTTGTTGCATTTTGGTCTCTCCTTCCAGCAGTGGGTGTGATTCCATGCTAGACAGGCAAAACCCTGTGATCCAGCGCGTAAAGACTTTGGGACGAATTTCGATCTTGAGGGATAATTGTCCCGGCCCGGATCAGTCCGCATGCCTGTTCAAACCCCAGTCTGCCAACAGGTCTTCGGTGTAGGCGCGCGAGACCGGCACCGACGATCCGCCCCTTCCAGGGTGAGTTGCAGTCCGTGACGGTTGCCCCGGCAGCCACGCACCCGCGCCAGGTTGACGATATACGAGCGGTGGCAGCGCACCAGCAGCGGTTCTTCCAGGATCTCTTCGAGGCGCTTTAGGCTGGAGCGGATCAGGCTGGCCCGGCGTGTATTACCCTCCACCCAGGTGACAGCCACGTAGTTGTCCTGTGACTCCAGGTACAACAGGTCGTCCAGCGCCACCGCCACCTGGTCCTTGCCGTTATCGGAGGAAAAATGCACGAAGCGGGCCGGCGATTTTGCCAGGTGGATGGCGCGCAACTGCACGTACTCGGATTTCAGCCACTCGTGGCGGATGTAGAACAGGAAGGCGGCCAGCGGAAGACTGTTCAGCAGGCTGACGTCGCGAATGAAACCCAGGTAGCTCGACCAGTGGAAATCGTGCCAGTTGCCCAGCTTGTTGTAGAGCAGGAACACCCCCGTGGCGATCAGCAAAGGGTCCACACCAGCCACGCGACCAGCCGGCGGCGGGTAAGCCGGCGCAGACCAGTGGCCGCAGCAGGAATTCGTTCGCGACCACCGTGGCGTGACCACCACCCGAAGGCGCCCACCGCCAGGGCGAACTCCAGGCTGATGTGAAAGGTCGGGTCGAAATTGTTCACACCGAACGGTTGGAACACCAGCAGGAACAGCGCGAGAAACACGCCAATCAACAAGGCGAACAACAACTGGTAGCGCGCAATGTCGAAATAGTGCGTGAGGTAGTCCTGCGAGGTGTCACTTTGCGACAAGTATCAACTCCTGGATAAGTGCAGGAAAAATTTGGCACTTCGAGTGTAAAGCCCGTTATGCCGCGGATCAAACAGTCCCGATGACCGCAGCAAACCTTGAAATGAAAAAATGCGCCAGAGCGGCTCGGGTCTGCTCCCGACCAGCTGATTCAGACACGGGTGTTTTGCACGCAACGCCCCTGAACCGGGTGGTACGTGTCTGCGCAGGCCAAGTGAACCGCTTCAGTCGAGCAGCGCGATTTCGCTGGCGGCCAGCAGAAACGCGCCGATGCCGTGCGCGTCGTCGCTGACGCGATCGGTGGTCACATAGTAAGTATAGCTTCCGTCACGGTAGGGTGTGCCGCCAAGACCTGCGCTGCGGCAGATGTCGTTGACATGCACCATGCCGTCGGCGTCGGTCGAGATGATATTCGCCAGCAGTCCAGCATAACCTTTTTTGGCAACGGCGGCGTAGCTGGCATCCAGCAAACCCAACCTCACACCCTTGGCGATGGCATAGACAAACATCGCGGAACCCGATGCTTCCAGCCAGTTGCCCTCGCGTGCGCCCTGGTCCGGCACTTGGTACCACAGGCCGGTTTCATCCTGGAACGGGATCAGCGCATCGACCAGCCGTTTGAGGATGCCGCGGAACTGCTCGCGACCTGCGTGCCCCTCGGGCAGGTATTCGACCGTGTCGACCAACGCCATCGCGTACCAGCCCATCGCACGCGACCAGAAGCCGGGTGAGCGGCCCGTTTCGGGATCCGCCCACGGCTGCAAACGGCTTTCGTCCCAGGCGTGGTAGAGCAGACCGGTATTTTCATCACGGGTTTTCTGCTCGATCACCACGAATTGGCCGACGATGTCGTCAAATGCGGCCGGATTATCACCAAATGCCTTTTCATATTGCGCGTAAAAGGGCTGGGCCATGTAAATACCGTCCAGCCAGATCTGCCAGGGATACTTGAGTTTGTGCCAGAAACCGCCGGTATGGGAGCGCGGTTGCCATTGTATCTGCTTGCGCAGCTCGTCCATGGCGAGCCTGTAGCGCTCGTCGCCGCTGCGTTCATAGAGGAAAAACAACACCCTTCCGGCGAGGATGGAATCAATGTTGAACTCGGTCAACTTCAGCGTATCAATATTGCCCCTGTCATCGATAAAGTGGTCTGCGTAGGTCTGGATGTAAGCGGCAAGGGCCTCGTCGCCGTTTTGTTTGTAGACTTGTTCCATCCCCAGCAAGACCAGGCCATGGGTATAACTCCATGCATATTCACCGTCCGACTTGCGCATCAGCCACGGCTCGGGGAAGCGCGCCATGTGCTGACTGGCCAGCAGGGTTGCCTCTGGAACCGGGTTGCGGTTTTCAGCGGCCCTGGCCGTCAAAACGAAACTCAGCGTGGCCAGAACGAGGGCGATACGGTAAACAGCGGGTGATATTGTCATGGTGTGATTTTCCAGAGCAGGCCGACGGGATAAAGCGCTACCGGTGGCAGTGAAAATATATGTTAGTCTAAACCCGTATGCGGGTACAACGCGAAGCGAGAAAGTCCGATGCACCAACACCGTTTTATCGCCCTGATCCTGGTCTCGTTGACAGCCCTTTTCGTGCTGTGCGCACCCACACTGGCCAGGGATATCTTTATCGCCGGGGACAGCACCGCCAGTGTCTACGGCCCAGAAGTTTTCCCACGCATGGGTTGGGGCCAGGTGCTGGGTGACTTCTATGCCAAGGACATCAACGTGGTGGATCTCGCGCAGTCCGGGCGCAGTTCCAGGAGTTTCATCGACGAGGGCTTTTTCGCCGAAATTAAAAATCAGATTGGCGCCGGTGATATCCTGCTGATCCAGTTCGGTCACAACGACGAAAAGATCAACAGCCCGGAACGTTACACGAAACCTGAGACCGATTTCAAAACCTACCTGCAGAAATACATCGACATGGCCCGTGAAAATGACGCGACACCGGTATTACTGACACCCATCGTCAGGCGCAAATTCGAGGACGGAAAACTCGTCCCAACCCATGGCCAATATCCCAACGCCATCAGGGAACTGGCGGCGAGCACCGGCACTGCGTTGATCGACATGACCCGGATGAGTAGACAGTTTGTGGCAGGTCTTGGCGAGGCGGAAAGCAAAGCGGTCTACCTTCACCTGGCGGGTGCTGACGGGCCGATCGAGGATAACACCCACTTCTCCGAAACCGGCGCCTACGCGATGGCGGCGTTGGTGGTAAAAGGGCTGAACGCGTTGCAGTTGGTGCCATTTCAGCCGGGACCGGCGCCTGCGGAACAGGATGGCAGCGATGCCGTGGCCGGTAACCGGGACACGAAGCCCGCCCAAATCAAGACACAGAACGCGCTCTACCAAACCAGGGATATCCCACTGGAAGTCCACTGATGAATATCGTAGCAACGGAACCGGACACCTCGAAACACTGAAAACATGGTTTCCGGATATATTGTCTGCCCGACAATGGGGTGGTCCCGATTTCCGCTTTCCAATCATTGTTTGAGCGTTTCCTGAAGACATACGCTGTCGGCAGATGACCACCTACTCACTGCTTGGCGAAGAAGATGAGTTAATCGTTTTTGGTCATTACCATGCACGGGAGGGACGATGTCATCTTGCCC
>CAVSHP010000019.1:0-124924 GCA_963727635.1 uncultured Gammaproteobacteria bacterium
CCGCCGCTGAAGCCGGTAACGGTCGACGAGGCCGGTTTCCGCAAGGCGCATGCCAGTCCGTCGGTGCGCAAGTTTGCGCGCGAACTTGGTGCGGACCTCGGACGAATCGAGGGCAGCGGTTCGAAAGGCCGAATCCTGAAAGACGATGTGAAAACTTTCGTCAAGAAGGCGCTGAGCAGCGGCGGTGGCGGCCTCGCTGTCGCGCCGATGCCGGAAATCGATTTCAGCCAGTTCGGCCCGATCGAAACCCGGCCGCTGACCAAAATCAACAAACTCACCGGCCAGTTCCTGCACCGAAACTGGGTCACCGTGCCGCACGTGACCCAGTTCGACGAGGCCGATGTCACCGAACTGGAACAATTCCGTAAACAACTCAACGCGGAGCACAAGAACGATGGACTGCGCGTGACCATACTGGCGTTCCTGATCAAGGCGCTGGTATCAGCGATGAAGGAATTCCCGCGTTTCAACGCCTCGCTGGACGCGACCGGCGAAAACCTGGTGCTGAAAAAATACATCCATATCGGCGTCGCGGTGGACACACCCGAAGGCCTGGTGGTGCCGGTGCTGCGCGACGTCGACCGCAAGTCGCTGATCGAGGTCGCAAAGGAACTCATTACGGTCAGCGAGAAAGCGCGCGACCGCAAGCTGTCGCCGTCCGACATGCAGGGTGGCTGCATCACGATATCCAGCCTCGGCGGCATCGGCGGCACCGCGTTCACGCCCATCGTGAACGCACCCGAGGTCGCGATCCTCGGTGTATCGCGCGCGCAGATGAAGCCGGTGTACATAACGAACGGCGATGGCGCCGGCGAGTTCGTGCCGCGGCTGATCCTGCCGCTGTCGCTGTCGTACGACCACCGCGTGATCGACGGCGCCGACGGCGCGCGCTTCACCGCGTTCCTGAACAAGGTGCTGTCGGATACGCGGCGGCTGCTGCTGTAACCCCCGTTGATAAAACCCGGATGTCACTATGACCAAAGTTGTTAAAGTCGAAGTACCCGATATCGGTGACTTCACCAATGTCGACATCATCGAGGTTCTGGTCAAGGCCGGCGATCGCATCGCGGCCGAGGACCCGCTGATTACGCTGGAATCCGACAAGGCCACGATCGAGATCCCGTCGCCGCAGGCCGGCACCGTCGGCGAAGTGCTGGTCAAGGTCAACGACAAGGTCTCGCAGGGTGATGTGATCCTGACTCTGGAAATAGCAGCCTCGGCCGCCGGTAGCAAGGATGAAACACCGGCCGAAATCGCAAGCAATAAAACCGCGCCGAAACCGTCCGCCGTACCGGCACCTGCCGATGGCGACATGCACGCGCAGGTCGTCGTGCTCGGCTCCGGCCCCGGCGGTTACACCGCGGCGTTCCGCGCAGCCGATCTCGGCAAGCAGGTCGTGCTGATCGAGAAATACGACAACATCGGCGGCGTGTGCCTGAACGTCGGCTGCATCCCGTCGAAAGCGCTGCTGCACACCGCGCAGATCATCAACGAAGCCGCCGACATGTCCGAGCACGGCGTGACTTTCGGCAAGCCGAAAATCGACATCGCCAAACTCGCCACGTTCAAGAATAAGGTCATTGGCCAGCTCACCGGCGGCCTCGCCGGCCTGGCGAAACAGCGCAAGGTGCGGATTCTCACCGGCGTGGGCAAATTCACCTCGCCGAAAACCATCGAAGTCACCGGCAAGGATGGCGTCACGAGCATCTCGTTCGACGATGCGATCATCGCTGCCGGTTCCTCGGTGATGCGCATTCCCGGTTTCCCGTACGATGACGAACGCCTGATCGATTCCACCGGCGCGCTCGAACTGGCCGATGTGCCGAAGCGCCTGCTGGTGATCGGCGGCGGCATCATCGGCCTGGAAATGGCCACGGTGTACGATGCACTGGGCTCGAAAGTCTCGATCGTTGAACTCTCGCCCGGCCTGATCCCCGGCTGTGACCGCGACCTGGTGCGGCCGCTGGAAAAACGCATCAAGAAACGCTACGAGAACATCTGGACCAATGCGAAGGTCACCGCGATCGACGCGCAGAAAGGCGGCCTGAAGGTCACGTTCGAGGGCAAGGGCGCGCCCGAAACCGACACCTTCGACAAGGTACTGATGTCGGTTGGGCGCAGCCCGAACGGCAAACTGATCGGCGCCGAAGCTGCCGGCGTGACCGTCGACGAGCGCGGTTTCATCCCGGTCGACAAACAGCAGAAAACCAACGTGCCGAACATCTACGCGATCGGCGACATCGTCGGCCAGCCGATGCTCGCACACAAGGCCACGCACGAAGGCAAGACCGCCGCACAGGTTATCGCCGGCATGAAATCCTTCTTCGACGCAAAGACCATCCCGTCGGTGGCTTACACCGATCCTGAAATCGCATGGATGGGCCTGACCGAAGAACAGGCCAAAGCCGACGGCATCGAGTATGAAAAAGGCGTATTCCCGTGGGCCGCCAGCGGCCGCTCACTCAGCATCGGTCGTAGCGAGGGCTTGACCAAGATACTGTTCGACAAGGAAAGCCACCGCATCCTCGGCGCCGCCATGGTCGGCCCCAACGCCGGCGAACTCATCGCCGAAGCCGTACTCGCGCTGGAGATGGGTGCGGACGTGGAAGACATCGCGTTAACCGTGCACCCGCATCCGACGCTGTCGGAAACCTTCAACTTCGCCGCGGAAGTAGCCGAAGGTACGGTGACGGATATTTATATTCCCAAACGATAATGCGGTGAACTGCAACGAGTGAACACGCTGTCATAGCGTCCCGTAAAAAACGCTGCCAGTCGATCGATCGCAGCTGCAGCGCACCCGCAAACCAGCGCAACGCATTGCCTTCGTTATCGGTACGCCAGGCCCCCAGGCGAGGTGCAGCAGCACCGGCGGAGGCTCCACCGCCAGTTCTTTCAGCACCAGCCGGCCACGCGTCGCTTTCAGCACAGCCAGCGGCCGCGGGATGGAGCCGACACCGAGTCCGGCCATCTGGCAGTGCCGTTTTGCCGCGAGATCAGGCACCACCAGGCGATGCTGCGCATGCAGCAGATTGGATGTACGCGCGATCAGCAAGCGTGAGGAATCCGCGACGACCACGGCGCGGTGCTGCTCGAGCTCCTCGGCTGCCAGTAACAAACGGCGACCATCATTCTAGAAACCGCAGTTGACCGCTATGTTGTGGTTGTAACGACATGATTCCAGTTAGGTTTCCAGTAATTTTAGGATTCACCCATCCGGTGAATCCGCTACGGGCAGGATTGCACGGTTTTTGGGGCGCATGGCTGCGTTATAACTCTCAGTACTCCGACAAACTTATATTGATGGGTTCAGCGTTACTGTGGTGTTTCGCAACAAGGCGCAGCACGCAGGCAATGGCCATAGTCCTTGTCAAGTGCTGTAACGCGGTGGCGGAACACCACAGTAACGCCCGAAGGGTTGGCCTGTCAGCGTCCATGGCGGCGTTACGCCTCTTGCAAAGGACTATGGCCATTCGCTGCGAGGCGTGCCTTGCCCTGAACACTGACAGGCCAACTGAACCCATCAATATGAGTTTGTCGGAGTACCAGGAATGGAACAACCATTATTCCGGGCATCCAGCCGTTACGAATTACGTCCTGTAATTCGCCTTTCAGGCCACACTCCGTGCGTTCAATTTTTGCTCACGGCAAAATTAGTCACTCTACGGGTCAGCTCAAGCTGTTCAAATCGCTCAAGGCGATTGAGTCCGCGTCGTTATGCCTTGCCATGCACCCCAAAAACCGCACACTCCAACCCGTCCAACTGCGGTTTCCAGGATGATTGTTACTACAACTCCTCTGGCCAGGTCATCTCATTAAGCAAAGAGGAAAATTGCGCATACCCTTCGTCGTAAACCTGCTGCCATTCCTGTGCATCATTGGTAAAGCACAAAAAACGATACCAGCTTCTCAGTAACAAGTCGGCTACCTGCAAATAAGGTTCAAGCCTGTTGTCGCAATTCTGGGCGATCTTCTGTGGCATTCTTTTGATAACGCAACCTCTGATATCATCAATTGATTTAGAAAATTTCAGCCAATTGAATTTCGTCATCTTCAATTCTGAAAGTATCGCTTTTTTACACTTCTCCAGTTGAATCTTCCCCTCTAGAGGGTGAGGCGTCCAATGGACGCCTTCCTGTAAAGGGATAAACATCGAACGAAGCAAATTTACATCCCGATTCTTGTCGTAGGGCCGGAGTTTTATTTCATCCGCACGACAAGGGGCGGCTCCTTCAATGCGAGCACCATCAGAGCAATTGAACACCTCGACCTGTCCTGCAACCATGGAAATCGGGTTTTGCGCTTGCACACGCGCCAGGTTGAAATATGACTGCGTCACCACTTCTGATCCACTGAAATTTGCCACCACTGGCAAATGACCTGAAAACAACACTGATTTGTGCTCAGCCTCGGTTTGGTAGACTGTGCTCTCCGCGACATGGGTCTTGGCCGCTTCCTTAAAACCAAAATCGAGGCCGAAAAGATAAACCTGTTCCGGCCTGCACCAGCAGGCAAAGGCTAATGCCATATTTCCCGTAGTCGGTGCAATAAATGGCACCATATGATTGAACCTTACCGGGTTAATGCCCGCCTGATCTACCAACATCAAAACTTCTTTAAAATTCGCAAACTTATCCGGAACATCACAGACGGTGTTGACAATCGGAACTAAAGGATCCAGTTGCAGACGATTTAAACCCTCCTCTCCGAATGGATGAATATCAAAAGAGAATTGAAAATCTGGCTTGATTCCTACTTTATTTAAGGCGGATACCGCAGAATGAACCGCAAAAATAACAAATTGATCCTGATGCTTTTTTAACCACTGCAAATTTTCGCTCAAGGAAGGCCCCGCTCCAACGACCGCAATCCGGCACCCAGGTGGTAATGTTGCCGGTTCCGCGAAAATACGGTGGGTGTTGATGTTCTCCATAGCATTATATATCCCATTGAGCTGCCAATCGGCCGGATGCCAGACATCACACTGACGCCATTTCAGCTGGATTCTCTGCAAGATTGAATCGACATGCTCAAAGGTATATCCAGGCAGAACCCGAGTCCAAACAGCCCCCGTTAGCTTTAACTTGTTAAAAAACAGTTCAAGGCTGCTGTCAGGCAACTCGGCTCCGACATGCAACAGCAGGGTACCAAACCGCTCGGAAATTTTCTGATAATCAAGAAAGTAGCAGGACAGGACAAATCGAGCGGGCTCTGGTTCGATAAACAGAGCACTTTGCAATTGCGTATGGCTCAAATAGTAATCGATATGCAAACCATGAAAGACGCCAAGAAAAATAACCGAGTTTGAAAAATGTTTCCCATTGGGAAGAGAGGGCAGATTTATCAGCTTTTGTTCCATGCGGTTCGTCAGCCCTGGAAATTTCGCGATCATTGACTCTTGAAAGCGGAGTGGAAACTTCGAATATTCTCCATGGTCTGCATAATTCTGTATCCTCCCTTCAATCAGATCGATCCAGGCATTATGCGTCAAGCCTCCCAGCGTTTCGGCAAAGCGATCCAGTCCAACTTCTGGGTGACATAGCTCACCGGTTTCGGTATTGGTAATGGTGAGAAAATCATCAGTTACATGAATATGATAAGGCTCTGCTCCAACAGAGCGCAAAAGGTTGCCAACGGCAGGATGGTTTTTTGTGAAAAATATTTTGTTTTTCTGAAAAAGTCGCTCCAGGCACTCGGCACGCTGCTGGGGGGCTAATTTTTTCAATTCATCTATTTTTGTCATTTGACATCACCAAAAACCGAAGCAAAAATTGCAGTATTCCGGACGAAGTATAGGTATGTCTCGCAAGATCGGATAGGCAAACATTGAATATTCGCACCAGAAACAGTCCGCATTGCGCACCATTGGTAATTGTGTTGCAGGACATGCCCACAATATATCTTCGCTGTTCTCCCTTGAGCTATTTTCTGGTGTAACAATAAATGCGTGTGTTGGATTCAATGGGTTGCTGATATTTCGTAGTGGAATAATTTCATCACATTTTGCTCCACACTCTTGTATAACCTCGGGAAGCCTCTTCATGTACCCAAGTTGCTCCATCCGTTTCTTTCCCTGTTTGATGTATTTTTTTCATAGTACGGCTCAAACAGAATCATTTTTTTCCTTGCAACCCTCAAAAGCTCGGCAAGAGCTTCCTTTTCGTGTCCCCCATTCGGCTCCAATGCATGAGAAGTCCAGATGACATCAATAGCACCATCGACGAATGGCAATTGAAATAGATCGGCAACAAAAGGATTTACTTTAATTGAACAATTGAATTACTGGAACTTCCTTCGGTGAGAAACTCTTTTTCCTTTGATCAAGCCGACTCCAACTAATATCGCACGGCAAAGCTAATCAAGACTACGGCGCTATAGCAATTTTTGGAATACTCCAGCCAAATGTTGTCATTTCACCTGGTACCAACATCAAGAATCTTGTCTTTTTTATCGCAGTATTGTTTCAATATCGATGCAACTTCTGCAGTATAGTTAGTCCAATAGCTTCTATTGCTCTTTACATATTCAATATAAGAACCAGCCTGAAGATCATAAGCAATTTCAATAATTTCAGGAGTGTTGTATTGCATTGCAAACTGCTCCCTTAAATATCGAAGTAATATTACCACCTATTTTATATGCAGCTTTTGCATTTCTTAAGTCGCCGTAATACATGAGCTAACTCCTCTACAAAACATTCTTCAGTATCAACAACAGGATAAGAAGCCAATACTTCCATATCAACCCAAAACATCCCAACTACACGGTGTTCCTCTTTTCAGGGGCATACGCACTTTTTTCCCAAGAATAACGTCTAAATATTTCGGTGGCAAACTTAACCCCGGTCTGATAGCCCGGAGATTCTCCTCAGTTAATACATCACCATCCTGCATGTCCTGGGTGATATATAATGAGCGGTGATGTTTTAACATATTCTTCTCTTTGCCAATGGCACCATATTGAATTTGGCCCAGCCCATCCCATGCCCTCCTACTCTCAACGACCAACGTTGCCAGCTCATCCGGTTCAAGAGAAAAAGCCGCATCAACGCCACCGTCAGCACGACATAAGGTAAAGTGCTTCTCAATTACAGTGGCCCCAAGAGCTACCGATGCCAAGGAGACTCCGACTCCAATCGTATAGTCGGAAAGCCCTATCTGGCAATTAAAAAGGTCTCTCACGTGTGGAATTGTTAAAATATTTGTATCTTTTGAGCGACGTCAGCAATTTCGCTATCGTCGGTGGAAACTACTATCTAGTCAAAACAGCCACAAGCTTTCGCTGCCTCAATCGGCCATGCAATCATGGGCTTTCCGCAGAACTCTTTGATGTTCTTACGCGGTATTCGTTTACTGCCCCCTCGGGCGGGGATTACGCAGAGATTCATTTCAGCACCCTCGCAAGAGCCTCAACAACCTGATCCTGCTGCTGTTCCGTCAACAGTGGAAACAGTGGGAGGCTGATCGCTTCGGTATAGTAACGCTCGGCCTCAGGGAAGTCGCCGACCCTGAATCCCATCCGCTGATAAAAAGGTTGGAAATGAACAGGAATATAATGAAGGTTTACGCCGATCCCCTGTTCGCGCAATGCCTCAAAAACTTGTTTGTGCGTCCTGGATATCTTATCAAGTTGCAAGCGAATTACGTACAGGTGCCAAGCGGAAGAACTATCAGGGCTTTGCTGCGGCAACTGAAGCGGTAGCCTGGCCAAGCATTCATCGTAACATCTGCTAAGACGGTGACGTCTGCCTAAAAACTCTTTTAAGCGTCCCAGTTGACTCAGCCCCAGCGCAGCCTGCAGATCGGTCATCCGATAGTTGAATCCAAGATCGACCTGTTGATAATACCAGGGGCCATCTGATTCTTGGGTCATTAAGGCCGGATCGCGTGTGATCCCATGACAGCGTAATAATCCCATCCGCTCGGCGAGTCGGGCATCATTGGTAAGCGCCATCCCTCCCTCCGCGGTTGTGATGATCTTGACTGGATGGAAACTGAAAACCGCAATGTCACTATATCGACAGTTGCCAATTGATTCGCCTTGGTATTTTCCGCCGATAGCATGTGAGGCATCTTCAACAATCTTGAATCCAAAGCGTTGCGATAGGCGGTGGATTGTCTCCATTTCACAGGGTTGTCCGCAGAGATGGACTGGCACAACGATCTTCGGCAGAGCACCCACTTTTTCTGCTTCAAGGAGTTTGCGTTCCAGTGCTTGTGGGCAAAGGTTATAAGTACGGGGGTCGATGTCGACAAAATCGACCTGTGCACCGCAGTACAGCCCGCAGTTGGCGGAGGCAATAAAGGTAATGGGTGTCGTCCAGAGTCGGTCGCCGGGCCCAAGCCCCAGAGCCAAGCAGGCAATATGCAGGGCAGAAGTGGCGCTGTTGACCGCCAGGGCGTGCACACTCCCTGAGTAGTCTGCAACCGCTCGCTCAAAACGCGGAACCATTGGGCCCTGGGTTAGATAGTCGGATTTCATAACCTCAACGACAGCATCAATGTCGTCTTGAGTTATCTCCTGGCGTCCGTAAGGAATCATGGACGGCATGTCAGAAATTTTCGGTGGTAAAGTTGACGTCAACATGTCTACGGATTAACTCCTGAAGCTGTTTGACCGATAGCCACTCGCTATTGGTCCCGCTACTATAGGAATAACCCTCCGGGCACATTTGACCACCAAAAGTACTCATAAATTTACTGATATCCCATAATTGTGTCGATGGAAGAATGACAAAATAATCCCTGAACTCGACGGTAGAGATAGAATCAGTTTCTGTGACCATCTCCTCATGCAGTTTCTCCCCTGGACGGATACCAACAACTTCCTGTCGGCAATTGGGGCCAACTGCCTTGGCAACGTCAGAAATGCGGTAACTTGGGATTTTAGGCACGTAGATCTCGCCGCCCCACATGAGCTTCAACGCACGCAACACCATATCAACCCCCTCACCTAGAGAGATGTTAAAACGGGTCATGCGTTCATCAGTAATTGGCAAGACCCCTTCATACCGCTTGTTCAGAAAGAAAGGGATAACGCTCCCCCGGCTGCCCATAACATTGCCATAACGAACAACGGAAAATTTTATATCTCTTTTCCCTTTTATGTTATTGGCAGCAACAAAGAGTTTGTCCGAACATAGCTTGGTCGCACCATACAGATTTATTGGCGCCGCCGCCTTATCGGTACTTAAAGCGACAACCTTGGTCACCTCGGTTTCAAGGCAGGCATCTATAACATTCTGCGCACCAAGAACGTTGGTCTTGATACATTCAAAAGGATTGTATTCTGCGATGGGAACATGCTTCATCGCGGCAGCATGAATCACCACATCGATACCGCGCATAGCTTTAATCAGTCGATCTCTATCTCGCACATCGCCTATAAAATAACGGATTTGGGGATACTTTTCGGCAGGAAATTCTTGCGCCATCTCATACTGTTTCAATTCGTCACGAGAGAAAATGACCAGTCTTTTCAGGGAAGGGAACTCTTTTAATACCGTCCTTACAAACTCTTTTCCGAAAGAACCGGTACCCCCGGTTATCAAAATTGAATGTTCAGAGAGCATACTATTCTTCCTTTTCTGAAAATGGCGCCCTACTAAAGACCTTAGACCCAGGAATAGAGATCAATAAGAATAAAAAGTAGAAAAAACCTCTTTGGATCAGTAACATAGAGTTCACAAAAAGAACCTGGCCGATCACCAAAGAGGTGAACCAATAATGCCGCAAACCTTCCTGCCTTTCAAGCTCGAAAAAACATCCGAAATTTTAACCGCCCATGCAGGATTAGTACTTGCGGGCACTGATTCCAGATCTCGCTTTATCAACTCTACGGCATCTCTGTCGATCATTGGCAAAAAACAAAACTAATAATCCTGGAAGAATAGCCATAAATTCTGAGATATAAAGAACGAAGAAGGATATATGTAGTATGGGACGACACTGATTCTTCACTAATCAAGTGTCTAAAAACATCATATGTTGTGATGATGTAGGCAAATAGATTGACTAATATACTAATTTTAACTTCATTGGAAATTGACTGTAAATCTCCCCAATCCGTACCAGCCTAAAATATAGACTTCAGGATGATGAATGAGCTGTTCTTCTACTTGTCGCCGTGCATACAACTGTTTCAGTCATTCCCAGACACTTCAGGCTTAACTGCTCGATTACGCTCACATTAATCATTAGCTATCATATTGCTCCATCATATTAAGACGTGCGTTCGGTAACTATATTTACCGCCAGTTGCAGTTGGACTTCAAAATTGAATCCGCGAAGTATTTATTCTGAACTTAATTCAACAGTAAACGGCATCAATCTACCCCCGGCACGTACTGTGTCGTCCAATTCACACAGGGAAAACATAATTCGGGTTAAATGGCGGTCGCCAGCCTGTTGATGTTTTAGCATGGGAATTGCCGCGCAGTCTGCGGGATTCCAGGATAAAGTCAGCCTGTGGTCTTCCGCGTCTGTAATCATGAGCTGCCCTTCTGTTGCGCCGAAAGCCGCGGTACTTGAAACGAATGCTGATGCGGCCTGACCATGATTAAACTCATGGTCGATCTGAAACAATTCAGCTTCTGGCCCGCCATTGGCGCAACGCACTTCTAGCGGTAATGAAAACGCATCGGGAAGGAGGGTAACTATTCCAACACGCACTACCCCCAGCGGTCGTTCGAATTGCTGAAAATTATAAGTCAACTTTACCCGTTCGTTCCCATCATCAATCGTGATTGTCTTCTCCAAAGCGCCCTGTACCAGCGGGATCACTGCGCTGATTAGCAGCTCAGTACCTTGCTGCCGGATGCTTGGTGTAACCCATTCAAGATCGGTGATGCGACTGCGCTCACCCGGCTCTTCAATGAGCACCCCGCCTGAATAGAAATCTGCACCCAGTTCAATAGTATTGAAATAGCCTTGCGGCAATGTGCCGATAACAGGCGCGTAGCGGTGGGATTTGAATGCAAGCGACTTGATCGCCAGGCCGCGACGCACGTTCAGGACAAGATGGAGATTAGGGGTATTGATCGTCCAGAAAATCCCTTCCTCGTCCTGGATGACCTGGATGCCTTCCGGCAACTTGATTTCGCTCAAAGAATGATGCGCTTCCACATCTTTGCCGTTCTCACGTTTCGATTCCTTTAGACCCAACCGTCGACTTGCTTTGGTAACACGAGCGATAGTTTCATCCCATCGATCAGCAGTAATATGGGTACGCAGGTCACTTGCCCACAGTTCACAAAGTTCCCGCCAATCATCGTCCTGCGTATTGCCTGTCCGCGACAATGCCCGATGGACCTGATGGCAATGGTGTTAAGCCACAGATCATCCCTGCCCGTCACTGCCCAGCGGTTGATGTTGTACTTTGCCTGTTTTTTCACGGGTACCGGCTGGCTAACGGAAGTCAGACGCCGGATATTCGGATTTGGCGTTGATGCCTGAATTTCCAGCGCCTCACTGGGACTCAGCCAATCGAGCGCGAGGTCCTTATGCAACCGGGTACAGACCCGTTTAAATCGCTCCCATTCCCCTTCATGATGCAAGCGCGATTCGGCCGTAAATCTCCCCGGCCGGTAATCGAAGATCTCCGCGTCATTACAATAGATGGGCAGCACGGCTCGATCATGCTCTGCTCGTTGTTTTACGTATGTCATGTATTCTGTGACAGGAATATCTCCATGCACGACCCGCTGCAGGCGCTGAAACAAAATCGAATCGGACCACAAAACGGGCAAAGACTGATCACCGCATCCAAGCGCATGGGTTGGAGTCGCGGAGAGCGGAGCATGATTCAGCCCAAGGGCCAGGCGCACATTATCCCGATCCATGACAATGCCTTCATATCCGGCCTCCGCATACACATCCACCATGCCAGTCGAAAAGGCCATCTCGTTCACCAGCGCGAGCCTGGGCGTCACCCCCAGCATTGACCGGTAAGCATCCATACCCAGCTTCTGGTTCCAGCGATTCACCTCATAAGGAACCAGCGGCCCGATAATCTGGGACCACCCGCTGCCGATCAGTTCACACTGACGGCTTTCAAGCATTCGGCGAAAGCGTTCCACCCATGATTGATCCAGCAAGGCAATCTGCTGCAGCGTCCAGCCGGTCAATTCGATACCGATGGGGATGCCCGTGCTTTCAGCCAAATCCAGCAATGGCCAATAGCATTTGCTGATCACCTCGGGCCGTGCCTCCGTCTTGATCGAAGAAAACGCCAGATTAAGGTGAAAAAATAAATAACCTTGCGCCATGACTAAGCCATCAAACTCACCACGGCCTGCGCAAATTTATGTCCGCCGGAAACGATAACTTCTGCCGCGCGTGCCGTGAAAGCGAAGCTGCCAACATATCATCCGCCATTAATTCTTTCAGTTTAGCCACTGCATCCACCTCATCCCTAGCCACCAGCGCAACACCTTCTGCCGCAATTGCGGCCAACTCCTCAATCATCCTTGTTGCCGTACGGCGAAAACACAACGGTTGGCACTCCATAATGAAGCAATTCAAAAAAACTCACTCCATATACTGTCACGGCATAATTTGCACCCACCATCAGACCATCCAGGCCAGAGGGCGATTGTGATTCACCATGGAAACCCGTTGAGAAGCCGGCCAAACCGGTTGTTGTGCATAGGGGCCGGTAACCCAGTGCAGTTCGGTGTCGTCAGGCAAGGTTGCGTTGAGCAGCGTTGGCAATGTCTTCCCCAGGCCGGTCGCATCGCTACCCCCGGTCAGGGCGAGTACTTGCCCGCCGGATTTCCACTCAACGGCAGGACGATTCACATTGAGCAGAAAGCAATCCCATCCAAACCGGATCGGCGCATCGCCGGCCAGATGCTCAGGCGGCGAAAAACGGAATGACGGAATAAAGATCAGGTCCAGGGAACCGCGGTGGCTGACAAGCCCATCCACACCGATGACCTTGCGCCCCTCCTGCCGAAGTTCCTGCAAGAGCGAGTCCAGATCCGCAGGCACCAGGCTCGGGTGCAGATCAAGCACCACGATTTGCGCATCTGCATGCCGGGCTTGCTGGCGGATCAATTTATCCAGGCTTTCCTCAAGCCCGATAAATCGATGATCGAATTCGGCCAGGTCGGCGCGCTGCACCGCTTCACCCTGAACCAGAAGCCGCACATCGGCGCCAAGTTCCTGATGTAACGCGCGTGCCACCACCAGTGAGCGGGTCAAGTGCCCAAGACCCAGTCCTGCGCCGGCATGGCAGACGATCAGGGCATTCACGCCAGGTTGACCGTTGGGCAACTCATGTTCCCTCCCTTGCAGGGGGAACGTTAGGATGGGGGTAGAACCGTGGCAAGGTATCGGAGTCTCTACCCCCACCCCAGCCCTCCCCCTGCAAGGGGGAGGGCGTATTTCGGTTAATAAGATATTCAAGTTCACGCCAAGCCAACCATTCTCAATTGAATCACTTCCACTGCTCGCGCATCTCTTTCATCGGTCGCAATCCGTCAGACGGATCGGCACGCCATAAACGATCCGGCAATTCAGAAGGCACGGGTTCCTTGATGCCATTGCCATCTGCGACAAACCCCTTTTTCACATCGCTGATCACGGCACTGATCTGTTCCGGCAGCCAGCAATGCCCCACCGCAAACTCTTCCCCCTTGCCCTCCAGGTCAAGATGAAATTCAATTACCCTGGCACCCCAGCGATGAATCGCCCGATGGATAACACCGGGTTCCACCGTGTGATCGGACCAGCCCACCTCGCAACCGGTGGCCTGGCGTATGGTCTCGATCGCGGCGAGATTGGCATCGGTATAAGGCGTGGGATAGGCAGAAGTGCAATGCAGCAGGGTCGGTGCATTGCACCCATTCTGTTGCAGCACCGCAACTGCGTGCTTGATCTCATCGATCGTGGCCATGCCGGTAGAAAGTATGATCGGCTTTCCGGTACGGGCGCAGGCAGCCAGCAGATCATCCCAGAGCAATTCGTAAGAAGCGATCTTGAAAAATGCCACATAAGGCTGCAACTCGGAAACCGCTTCCAGATAAAACGGCGTGCAGGAAAATTCGATCTCCCGTTCCTGGCAACGCTGTGCCAGCTTCGGTACAAATTCCAGCGGCAGTTCCCATTCCTTGCGTTTGCGATGTTTCTCTGACGCTCCAGAATCTCGGGCGAAAACAATTGTTCGATCTTGAACAGCTGGAATTTCACGGCAGAGCATCCGGCACGCAGCGGCCGCTATCAATGAATTCAATAGACCGCGACAGGTCACGGTGATGGTTACTCGAAACTTCGGCAATGAATTGAACGTGGGGACCCTCATATTGCAATGCCTGTATCGACATTAATCTTTATGGTCGCATAGAGACCCAGGAAATTCTCGCCTCGACTTCTTCACGATTTTCTCCAACAACGACAAAAACACCAAATCTCTGGCATGACTTTTATCTGGGGATCAAGTTCCCGGTTTATATCCGAACTCAAGCTTTTTCACCCAGGGCTGCTTATTCACCAGGTCACTTCCTTCAATACTTATAAGTTTCCCGGAAGGCGGAAAAAAATACCGATTTGCCACACCCAGATGAAATTGCGGTTCAAGTTTCTGCAAATTCCGGTTTGTGCCCTGTAGCAATATTGATCGCCGCTTCCACAATATTAACTCCACACCCAAGAGGGATAAGACTCTCAGAGAAATCCCCGCCTGAAAGTCGCGCCGCCATATCGATCATCTTCGGGCCCTCAGGTGTAAGAACCACATCCCCTTTGACTACACCATCGGTTACACCCAGAGCGAGTCCGGCACGCTCCACCAGCTGCTCTACTGCCTGACGCTGCTCTGGCGTTACGGAACTCGGCATCCAGCCGCCATTCTCAATAATGTTTGGGGCATATGCCTCAGCATCTCGTAATTACGGTCAGCAAAGCCAGGCGTATATGCTTTCCCTTGGTACATCACTGTTTCAGTACTGATTTGCAGCCGGGCAGAAACTCTTCCGCCATCACCTCTCCGCTGTATGCGAGTTGCCTGCTTTGCTGGAATAAATCATCAAAGTCACAGCCCTCACCAAGATAAAACACCCCGCGGAACCGATCGGTCAACCGGCTTGATAATCAGCGGATACCCGCGTTCAATTACGATTCTTTTCAGTTGGCCCGTCGATTCGACGAGCGAGAACCAGGGGATCGTCACACCTCGCTCCTGGAAACGACATTTCATTTTGTACTTGTGCGTGGATACATGCGCCGACTCCATCGGGATGGAAGGTGACCCTATGTGCGCGGCCAAGGCACATCCAACCTGCGGGATGTCACTCCCTTGCACCAGAACACCACTTACACGATGCCCCTGGAGCTTGAATGCATTAATAAATCCAATCAGCGCAGGAATGTCCCTTATAGACACCAAAGCCGACTGATCAGCAATCTGGAAACCCGGTGAATCTGGATTTACATCAGCCGCCACCACGTAAAACCCCATTCCCTGAGCAGTCCGTATTGCAAACACCTGATCTGCGCTCGCACCGAGCATCAGCAGCCATTCCTGTTGCTCGGCATGTTTGGGTTTGGTCAAAACTAGCTCCCAGACCCCAGGAATAACCCTCCATTAACATTAAGCACGTGACCAGTAATGTAGCTCGCTGCATCCAATGTAAAAAAAGGACGGCACTAGCCACTTCTGAAACTTCTCCAGGGCGGCCCATCAGTTGGTTCTTGATCTGCTGGAGCGGCGTACGAGTAGCGATGTCTTCAAACATGGCGGAGCTTAAAACCGGGCGACCGCCATTAACACGGACGTTTTCGTCGGCTAACAATCTTGCAAGGATATCGAAGAAATTATTCTCGCCTTTTGACGCTGCATAATGCGTACCTATTCCCCATCTGCCCGCCAACTGATGAAACATTAATAATGCAACCACCCCCAGCTGCCTTGAAATATGGGGCTATAAGCTGAGAGCAAAGAAATGTACCCTTAATATGCGTATTGATCGTCTTATCCCAGTCCTCATCAGTGATCTCCCTGTAAGGTTTCTGCTCAAGATAGCCAGCATTATTTATAAGTATGTCAATGTGACCATAAGCTGAATTTGTGGCTTCGGGTATGCGGATTACTTCATCTCATTTGGAGATATCCCCCTGCACTACCATTGCATCACCACCCAGGCCGTGAATTTTTTCAACTACTTTCAGGGCCGATTCAGAATTCCGAAGATATTTTACTACGACCTTGGCGCCGCTGCCTGCAAGGGTGGCAGCGATGTCCGCCCCAATGCCGCGTGATGCCCCAGTAATAATGGTCACACGATTCTTTAATGAAAGTTGCATTTCAGTCATCCACAAATCTAACAATCAAGTCAATCAACCCTGTGGGAAATATTAGGCCAAAAACTCGTTACCCTGTTCAAAACATCCTGATCACTCATGCCCGAGCGGGACAGGCACTCCTGCTTGTTGCCTGCCGGCACGAACATGTCCGGAATGCCCAGACGCAACACTGATGCATCGACCTGGTGATCCAGCAATATCTCCCCGACCATCGAGCCAAAACCGCCCGGCAGGGTGCCTTCCTCGATGCAGATCACCCTTGAGGTCTTCTTGCATATATTCGCAATGGCTTTCGTGGGCGCAGGCTTGATCTCCTTGACACAGCACAAGCTGAAAGTGCTACCGAAGCGACTCGACAGAGTTTCGCGCAGTATCCTTGCCACGCCGACCGCATTGCTTAAAAAGAGGATGACGCCGGCATCTCCCTCGGCAAGCATGGCCAGCCCCTTTGTTTCGGTACGAGGCCTCTATTCGTCACCTGAGATCACCTCATAAGGATGCAGTATCACCATCGGCCCGACCGGATCGGCCAATCTGGCTGACAATTCACTGCGGATATCCTGTGTGCTATATGGGTAAACCAGCCTCATGTTGGGGAATGACCTCAGATAGGGAATATCATAAATTCCGTGATGAGTCGGAGAGTCATATCCGGAAAATCCCGATCTCACGCCAAGGATCGTAACCGGCAAATTCATGAAACATACATCATGCAGAAGTTGATCGAATGCCCTCTGCATAAAGGTGGTTTGCATACAGACCACCGGCTTCATCCACTTCAATGCCAATCCGCAAGCCATGCCGACAGCCTGCTGTTCGGCCATGCCAACATCGATCACCCGGTCCGGGAATTCCACGGCAAGGGTTTGCAGATAGGATGCATATGGCGTTGCGGGAGTTATGACGACGATAGCTCTGTTGGATCATGGTGCATCGATTCCAGCAACTGCTCCGCCGCTTCTGATGCAAAGGTCTTGCCGATGACGGTAGGAGCGGCGCCTGCGCCGCTGACCGGATCGAATGGCATGGAAAAGTGCATCTTGTACGGATGAGTCTTCGCACACTGAAGGCCGCGTCCCTTCTCCTCGACATGGACCAATACAGCCCTGGTCATGCCCTTCGCGACATTTAGTGCATCCATCAACATTTTGACATCATGTCCATCCTGTACGGAAATGTAGGCCAGCCCAAGCCCCTCAAAGAACGCCTTTGATTTTTGTTGCCAATCCGGACCCATGGTCAAATGACGCATGCCGCCCACGCTCGGGGCTATGGCCATTTCATTATCGTTCAGCACAATGACCATATTCAGGTTCGAGGTGGCAGCGAAATTCAGCCCCTCGAATGCCATGCCCTCCACCATCGATCCATCGCCGATCACTGCGACGACATGGTTATCCGAGCCCGCCTCTTTCAAGGCCCAGGCGATCCCGGAACCGATGGCGATCGATGTCCCCGCATGGGATGCCTCGATAGTGTCGTGCTCGGATTCGGCATGCGAGATGAACCTGCTCATGCCCTCAAACGTATTGAGCGTCGGGAAAAGATCTATTCTTCCGGTAAGCAGTTTATGGGTGTATCCCGGGTGGCCGTGTCTAAGATGATCGGGTCTTTGGGGGAATCAAACACCCGATGCAATGAAACCGTCAACTCGATCACTGACAGATTGGCGCCTATATGGCCTCCTGTCTGCGAGATGCTGGTTATCAAAAAATCACGGATCGATTCCGACAGTGCTGAAAGTTCGGAGACAGATAATTCTTTTATATCTGAAGACAATAATTTATTCATGTTTTATGACTTGGTATTTGCATCCGATTTTAAGAGAACGACTGATTTCACTTCCTCCGGTGAATTCGATGATCTTGATATCGATCCCGGAGGCATCATTGCAGCGATTGCATAGTCGGCATATTTCCTGACTTCCGGGACACCTGTGTCGAAAATCTTCCCGGATTTCTTCTTGAATCCATTCTCATCCCTTATGCCACGAAGGATTCGATCAACCAGTGTCCCCGGATCGATATTATCCATTTCTCGACCACGGCATCCTCCGTGCCCAGCCATTTATGGAACTCATATACCTTTGGATTGTAATTGATACCGATTACAGGAACCTTCTGCATGGCGGCGAATACATTGCCGTGCAAACGGGTGCATAAAGCTGCGACAGCCCCTTCATATAAGGACGCGCAATCCGTTACGTCGATATCGTCATTCACGGCGAAGATATTTTCTCTCGATGATGCAAGCTTTATTATCTCGCCGGCAATATTCCTGTCGTCCTCATTGCGATTCCCGTGATCATATATGCACTGGGGTATAAACAGGATACTGTGATCGAATTCCGTCATCAGGATATCGCATGTCCTGGCCATGGGACAGATGAAATCCCGGGTGTCGATCCCTGTACCTGTCGGGATCGAGCGCACGGATACAGCGATGACAGACCGCTTGCTTGCGTGCGCATCGCGCCAGGCGGCGAACTTCCCTGGAATCCTGCCGACGGCATCCTGAAGTCGTAGACGGGGTCGGCAATTGATGAACCGCTTCCTCACACTTATTTGTTCCAGTTCTTCAAGGCTCTTGCCATCCCTGACCGTGATCATCGACCCGCCCGGCAGCAAGTCTCGACATATCCCTGCCAAGTTGTGTTTTGAACGGACCCACTGAAATGCCAAACCACATCACGGGAGTTCCCGACATTTTTCCGCCATCAAGGACAGCGCCAGAAACCTCGGGATCGGGCCTTTAACAGGTCGATCGTGTAATCGACCAGGAAATTCCCGGCGCCCAACACCAGCAGATCACTGCTTGCGATCTCACTGTATAGCTGGCACAGGTCGGTCTCGTCATCGTCCGGATTGAATCCGCGGAACCATTTGCCGATACTTTGTTCCTTGGTCTCATACTCAAGACCGTTTACCGACCTGATCCCGTACCTTGAATACTGGTCTTCCCCTGCATGTCTCGCCACCACAACGGCGTCGACATCACCCAGTTTCTCCCTGAGCAAGTCAACCAGGACCAGCAACGGGGCATCGTCGCCGAAACTTTTGATCCCGTATGCCCCATCGAAATATTATCTTTTCTTCATTCAATTTGCCTTGTCGGCTGCCGCAAACCGTAGCAACAGCAATTCTCTGCTCCTTGCGTGCAGCCAGGAAACAACATCTGCCCGCTCAGGAATAACAGCGAACGATTTCAACGCCCGGATTGGTCGCGTACCTGGCGATCCGCTTGTATATCTCACCCTCGAACGCCCTGGAAGAAAATATGACGGCGTCGACCTGGCCGCTTTCCAGCAAGGACTCGTCTGAATCGTCCACCTGAGGAATTTATTGCCGAGTTTGGGATCGCTCATCAAGTATCGCCGATATGTTCTCCGACATATCGAACAGGTCCATAAGATACAGGGTATGAACACCGGCACCGTAAATGGCGATTTTTTTACCTTGGCCCTTCCAGCGTGAAATTGTGAAGTCCGGCCACTCCGGGAGTTGTTCTTTTTTCGAGAAACCTTGCCGTTCTGGAAATCCTCAATATTGCCTGACTCGGCGGGATTTTCCCGACGCCTCCAGCCCTGTCAGCTTCCAGCCGTTTGATCCCAGGGCAAGAAGAAACTGCCTGTTAGAACAACTTACTTCCAGAAGCGCGCCATTGTTAATTTCGTTAAAATATTTTTTATAGAATACTCGCCGGGCTTTTTGCCTGGTGTCATGGGATGCATCCGGACCCGGGTCATGGTAGACGGAGCCTGACGCTTCGATATTCTCCTCATAGTGCCTCATCAACAGTTCGAGCCTGGGTCGCGGATTCTGGAACAGGAATCCACAATCCTTGCATACTACGAATGATGTCTGGATACGTCCGAGGGTATAGCCGGTCTCCTGATGGCATTGATAAACCGTCTCGTATTCAATGCATGCGCAAACAGGACATTTTATCGTCTCGAATTCTCGGCATTTCCATGGTTCCTTGCTCATTAGTCTCAACCACAGATCTACCTGCTCGAGCTTTCTTGCGATGAGAACAACTTCCCGACCAAGCCCAATATTTGCCAGACTCTGATACAAGTGCCGCTTGATTTCAGCCATGCCCGCTCTTGAAAGGTTCAATTCCAGCATCTTTCGCTTGCCATGGCAGGCACGCCCCAGCTCATCATTGCCGATGTAGTTATCCCCCATCAGCAAGAACATATCGATCGGGAAAGTGGCTTCTTTATGTATCACCTCAAACCCGCATCGCTCCAGAAGTTTTTGAAGTGAACTGAAGTTGAAATAATTGATGTGGTGCGGTGGGGCGACCCACCAAGGATTGAATTCCAGATGGTCACGTGCCACCAGCTGGAACGGGTTAAAATCATTGGGAACCACAACACAGAGCAAGCCGCCGTCATCCAGCTGTCCATGCGCCAGGGCCAGCAAGGCTGCCGGGTCAGGAATATGCTCCAGCACCAGGCTCATGTTGATGGCATCGAAAGTACCCAGACCCGGAAGCTGTGGTCTGTTGAAAAGTAACCCTGCGCAACATCCAGCCCCAGGCCCCGGCTGTGCTCTACTGCCTGCAACGACGGCTCGATTCCCTTGACCTGCCAGCCACGGTTTTGTCCATTGAGCAGAAAGAAACCCAGGTCCCGAACCAATGTCCAGCAATCGCCTTTTGCCGGGCGGAAGGTGCTGCTCCAGCGTCTCGATAGCGCTCGGCATAGGTCATGTTCCACCAGTCAATATCCTCGCGATACCGTTCCAGATAGAGCGGCTTTTCTTGCGTGTAGTAGTCATGCTGGTATGTCTTTTCCAGTTCCTCTTCAGTCGGAATGGGACAATATGCTTGAAACCGCAAAGCTGCGCAATCAATCACGTCAAAGCCATTGTGCCGACGCCACGATCGCGCCTTCATGCTGCTGCCACTTTTTTGTTGATGTGCGTTTATTAGTCATTTCCTTGATTCTCTGGATGGAAGTTGAAAGCCTGTGCACCAGGATTGGCGGTTAAATCGTCTGCCGGGCTATCTGGAGCTCGCACGCAATGACTCGAACATCAACTCGGCACGCTGCCAGTCCTCGATCGTGTCGATATCCTGGACTTGATGTCTGGGAAGAACCAATGGCGTGGCCGCAGACTGAAAATGCGGACACCTGATTCAGAACGGCATCGGTTCTTGCCCAGTAAAACTGGCCGGCATCATGATAGGCAGGCTCCAGATCCTGCGAGCGCGTTGAGAAATGTTCCGGCTGGAACATTGCGACCCTTCCGTTCTCATCGATCCTGATCGCGCGTTGTATCGGAAAGGGAAGCTTGTCACCGTGAACACGATCCGGGCATCGCTTTCCCGTAATAACGCCAATCCCTTGACCAGGTCAGCGGATGTGATGAAATGGGGCGGTGGCATAAATGGTGCAGACGAATTCGACGGTCCCTAGATTACTTATGGCCCATTCGACCGCATGCTTGACTACTGCGCCAGTGCCCGCGTAATCATCAGACAACTCGGCTGGCCGCATGAACGGCACTTCTGCACCCCACTGCTTGGACACTTCAGCGATCTCGGCATCATCGGTGGATACAATGATGTGGTCGAACAGCCCGGATGTTTTGCGGCCTCGATAGACCAGGCAATCATGGGTTTCCCACAAAAGTCCTTGATATTTTTGCGGGGAATACGTTTGCTTCCGCCCCTCGCCGGTATGACAGCAATCGCATAGTGACTCATGACTTACTTCTCAGCAGGAGGAGTTCTGAGTGGTAGCCATCCACAGTCCTATATCCAAACGGCAGAACATTACGTTCTACTAGCTGGTATCCAGGCAACATCTCCAGGTAGTCGTCAGACATTATCGGCGTATCCACGCCAACTCTGCTATTGCCTTTTCTAATTTGCTTGCCTTCTCGCATATTGCGCAACAGAGCCCAGCGTGCGTCCAGACGAGCGACATGACTGAGGTAGTTTTTTACGACATGCGGCTCCATTTCCTGGAAAGAAATGAAGTTTACAAACAGGTCCACATTGCCTTGCAGCTTTTCAATCTGCCAAGCGCAAAAAACGCTGGCTTGCGGCAGCTGGTTGATATCTATGGTCAACTGGTCGCGGGTTTGCGTATAGTTTGCCACATTAGCATTTCCCAATACTTCACTTAGATAATGCTGGGCCACAAAGCTTGTTGGGGGAATGTCAATATCAATATAACGCAGACCGTCGATACCCGCTTGGGACAGCACCTCTCCCAGCGTCCCGAAGCCGCCGCCAATTTCCAGCACAGTGCGCGGCACCTCTCCACCCAAATGTTTCTTCAGCAAGGCCAACCCAAGTAAATAATTGAGCGAAGATCGGCTGAATCGACGGCCATCAAATTCGAAATGCTCCACCGGATTGCCGACCGTACTTTCAGAAAAGGTGTGCAGGTGTGGCAGACTGTCAGGATCATCCGCCGCCAGCAGCACACGGTAGTCGGCCAGCGCTGACATCTCACCTTTCAGGAACTGATCAAGCGCGAGCTGAGATTTGAACTCCTGAGGAAACTCGCATTGAAGCCAGTCACGAAGCCCACGTGACTGTTCCTCAGAGAAGCCACCACCAGGCATGCCATAGGTAGGCACGAAGAAACCAAGTGCACTCGGCAATGAGCGAAAATGCTCGACAGCGTGCATACAAATCTCGGTGACGATGCGAGATGAAGCTTCCCCCCAGAAGGCAGTGGGTTGATACAGTTCACTCTGCGCCTTCATGTCCTCTCGTGCCAGGCTCAACTGTTGGTAGTCATACATAGATTAATATGTTCCAGTGAATGGTAATCATCAACTAGGAAGTAAAGTGCCAAGTTGACTGATTCAATGACATGATTCTGCTCATCCTCGGCTAACTTTGGATATATCGGCAAACTTATTGCCTCGGAATTGTAGCGTTCCACCTCCGGAAATTCCGCTGACGTAAATCCCATCCGCGCATAATAAGGCTGTCGGTAGACAAGGGTGTAATGAAGGTTGACATCGATCCCGGCAGTCCGCAATGCCTCGAACACCTCCCTGTGAGTCTTGCGAATTTCACCGGGTTTCACCCGGATCACATACAGGTGCAGGCCAGAATAGCCGTCCGGATGCTGCCGGAGGGTGACCAGTGGCAGATATTGGAGCGCTTCGTTGTAACGCGAGGAGATGACGTGGCGTCGTGCGACGAATTCATCGAGCCGCTGCAACTGACTTATGCCAAGTGCAGCCTGGAGGTCGCTCAGGCGGTAATTGAAACCCAGTTCGAGCTGCTGATAATACATGTATAAGAAGAATAAACGATACATTTCCTAAAATCCAATGGTATTGGATAGCCGTTCACACAGGTAGTACGGGTATCGAGTTCGCTGTCGCCACCGCATTTTGCTCAATTTTGGTGACCTTGCCGAAAAATCCGCCCCCAATTCCGACACTTTCCAGCCAATTCCAGTCGTCAGACTATCCGATGCCCTGCCGCTTCCGTCAGAGTCGCAGCCACTTGAGCACAGTGGTAGGTTTGCCGAGTGTCAGCTGAACAACCCAGCTTGCGGCGGTGCCCGGCTCTCGGGCAACCGGACGGGTTCGGCTGATAGTGCTTTGCCCAACAGGTGAGAGCAAGGCTCAGGCCTGCATTATTGCATTAATGTATCGATCCAACCTGTCTCGTAGCTGTTCTGAATATCTTCATAGCAGGTTGCTGACAACTGAGAATTATTTAAAGGACTGCTTCTTTTAGAAAACAGCACCGGATCGATACCAAAACAATCGGACAGCGCTTTGATATGTATTTTGCCCAGTCGCCTTTCTCCGGAAAGCACACGTAACACCATTGACCTGGAACCGATATCCGCCACGTCTGCCGTATCCGGATTACACTGATCACCAACAAACGCGCATAGCCAGGCCCGCGGGCTGAGTCATCGCTTTGGCTTCATAGTCCGCCAACATCTTGCCCTTGTTTTCGTAAGCCTCGATTGCGTTCACAAGGGTCGGAGTCAATTTAACTACCTCTGGTGTGACCCGCTCAATCGTTGCTGTTTAATTTAACTCTTACCCCTGCTCATTAAAATCAGGTTTTACCACGACAGCCTCGATCAGACTGACACGTTCCTCATCAAGATTGCGATGCAGATTGTAGGCCTTGGTCAGGATATCGTTTCCAACCAGCAGATGCACACCCAGTTCCGGCAGGTCCGGCTCGCCCATGGGTTCCGTCATATGCGCAAATGCCTTCTGCGCGAGATCGGTCTTGTCATTCCAGACTTCAATATCAAAACCGGCGGAGGTTGTGACATCGCGGAATGAATCCGGCGTCACCAGAAAACTCATCGAACTGTCCTGCGCCCACGGCACCGGAAAATGAACCGGTGTGTTTTTATTGCCACACACCTCATACAAAACAGCGCGCCCACCGGGTTTGAGCGCACTGGAATCATGTCGTTACAACCTCAACATAGCGGTCAACTGCGGTTTCCAGGATCAACTGAGACGATTTTCCCCGAAAATGGGTCGCATGGCTTAGCCCGCATTTCTCACCAGGGGGCGAGATGATCACGCAGAGCTTTGGACTGATGAAATACATCCCTGTATTTCACCCCTTCGGGGTCGCTTTGCGGTCCAAATCCGTTCCAGACGTATTTGTCACAAAGAATATTGCGATGGAGTGGAATAGGAGTGTGTATTTCCGACTGAGCAAAAATCTTTGTGGATTCAATGATCAAGTGATGACTTGTTCATCTGGTGAGAAATGCGGGCTACACAAAAAACCGCGGTTGGAGCTTTCCAACCGCGGTTTTTTACTGATGTGCTTCGGAAACGATTGCCGACCTTATTGTCTATTTCACCAGTTCAATATCGCCCGGACGCCAGGTCTTGTTGATCCAGGGCTCGAGCGGGCCGTACATGCGCAGGATCGCGAACCAGCTCTTGCCCTTGTTGGTTTGCAGCCAGTTGCCTTCCTTGCCCTGCGGCGCTTCCGGTGCGAAATAAACGTCGTATGAACCATCCGCATTCTTCTTAAACCCCTTGGTCTGGCTGCCAACGGTGGGGAACAACTGACTGGTTTGCAATTGGGTGCGCGTTTGGGTGTCGTAAAGCGTGACGGCCCAGAAGTTGTTCACCGGTACGTCAGGTGGCAAATGCAGCTTGTAGGTCTTCGAACCGTCGAATGGTTGATCGTCACTGTCCAGCATGGCCAGTGCGTAATCGGAGCCTGCTCCGGCATGCGTCACCGCCATTGCAGGGGTTACGCCCCCAGCGTTGTAGTAGAAGAACACTCTCGCATCGAGATTCATCACACCGTCTGCTTCGAACGACGTGTTTTTGTTCGCATAGGCCATCATCCAGTTGCTCTTCGAATCGGGATAGATTTTCACCCCGGAGATGCGTGGGTCATAGGTGATGGAACGGCCGGCAGCATTTCCCAGCGTCGCGGCTTCGGTCAGTATCTTCTTCATCCGCTCATCGGGGTTGAATGGCTGGCCTTTAACAATGCCGATGGCGGCCATGTATCCGCGCACCTCCGGCCCGACCGCATCAATTGGCTCCTCCTGAACGATCGTGTTCAAAATCTCGAAGTACTCCAACGTACTGGGAAAGATGGTGCTGAACGACCTGCCGGACATGTTGACGAGTTCCGTGGGCGCTGGATTAGCAGCATCTTTCAATGGATAGATTTTAAGCCCGGATTTAAAGTTATCGACTGCAGCCGTGAGACCATCCTTGATAGAACCACGTAAAAAGAGGAAATTCTTGTTGGTGCTGGGCTTGAGCAGAAAATACCCTTCCGGTATTTCACCCTCATAGCCAGGCGGGATGACAAGGTATTTTCCGCCCTTGCCCCTGTCTGGCCCGGTGACGCCCATGTTGCCGACAAAACGCTGCCAGGCATCATCGAGAAAGCCCAGCATGCCGGGCGGGATTTCGATCACGGTGGGGCCATCATTAGCCAGGTCCGTGGGCGCATAGGCATACATGGTCGAGGTGTTGGAGGTAATGACCGGCGTCCGGGAATCCATCAGTTGTTCCCAGATGGCAATCTTGTTGGGCGCATCTGCGCCTTGTTGGGCCATACCCAGGAGTACCGCATAGATCGATACGGCGCCGACGTTATCCAGATACACCCCGAGCGCACGCGAGCGGTCCAGGTAGTCATAAACCAGGTCGTTGGTGTTGCCGACTGGTACGCCGTCAAAATATTTCAGCTCACCGGCGACCGTCTGGATTTTGTCCGGTATCGACGCTGCTTTGGTTTTCGCGGCTTCCCGGGCGCTGTCGGCATCTGCCCAGGCACTGCTGACGCAGAGTGCAACGGTAACGGCCAGAGTAATCATTCGGGTTTTCATATTTCAATCCTTCTGCGGTGGCTACATATGGTAGTCGGTTCTGCTATGTGACTATAAATTGACAATGCAATGGTGTTCTTTATGCATTGGCTGGATACTTCAGCTCCTGGGTTTCGGCGGCCCCGGAAATGTCCATTTGCCATCGATAATCGACTGGCTCGGCTCATACATACGAACAGCGTAGTTCCAGCCGTCCATTATGGGCAGGCAGTTTTCCGTGCTTGTCGAGCAACCTCCAAAGCGTATTGTATATGAGCCATCACTGTTCGGCCTGGCCGTCAGATTATTGAGGCTGTAGGCATTAAGATCGTTTTGCTGGAAGTAGCCCTTTGCATTGTAGAGGCTGATGGACCAGAAACCTTTAACCGGGACATCCTTAACCGTGAGCTCGTATTCACCTACCGGCAAATCGGGCTGTACGTTTATATACTGAGCGGCATTGTCCGGCAGGCCACCCCATGCAGATGCCGTGCCTATCATGAAGTGAACAGGATTCACCTCGGCCCTGGAGCCAAAGGTTTCGGTATACCGTTTCAACCCCTTTGCCAGGTCAAGAATTGCTCCCAGTGTCGCTTTGTAGCTGGCTTTGTCGTAGTCCGGCAAAACGAATGCTTGTTCAGAGCCTGCGGTGATTTTGATCTGGTCCTGAAGTTTGTGGGCAATGGTCAGGTCTTTAGCATCCTCCGGATTAGCAAGCGTGCGAACGACTATGCCAACGAACGGCGTATCAAATTTCTCCACCGTTAACTTGTAGGAACCGCCGCCGTAAAAAACTTCATTCACATAGCCGTCGTTGTTGATAATCATCAACGACATGTAGCGTTTACCGGCATCAGGCAGAGTGACGGTTGCGCCCCTGGAAATATTGACCACGCCCATGCTGTACAGGGTGTCCCGATTCATTCGAATGATGTTTTGCTTGTCGATCGGGGTGGGCGCACGGTTGCTGTGCAACTTGTTGACCCCACCCGCCTGCTTGATGATTCCGGCGAATTCAAAATCCGTCTGCGCCTTATCGAAATTATCAACATTGACTGCGATAGCGGTTCCAGCTGATACAGCCAGGGGTACAGTCGCCAGAACAGCAGAAAGTACAATTGCAAGACAATTATATCGGTGATTCAATTCAAATTTCTCCTGGTAAATTTTTAACTTATTTCACTAATGCAATATCATCTGGCTGCCAGGTCTTGTCAAACCAGGGCTCCAGCGGGCCATAGAGGCGCAAAATCACCCACCACGACTTTCCGGGAACGGTTTGAACCCAATTGCTTTCGTGCCCCGCCGGAGGCTTCGGGGCAAAGAAAACATCATACGACCCGTCGGCGTTTTGTTTAACTTCCTTCTTCTCGCTGCCGGTGCTTGGCAGTCGTTGATCGGTCTGCAATTCGGAGCGGGTCTGGGTGTCGTAAAGCACAACGGACCAGAACGTTTTTGCCGGTACGTTTGGCGGCAGGTGCAATTTATAAGTCTTCGAGCCGTCAAAATAGTTCTTGTCGGCATCAACCGCAGCGATGGCATATTGCGAGCCGATACCCACCATTTTCATGAACATGGCGGGAGTTACGCCAGTGTAACCGTAAAACATCCTCGTTCTGGCATTCAGATTACGCGCACCACCGTGCAGCCACAAATAGCTGGCATCCGGATTTCCAGGTGTAAACCAGGCTTTTTCAGGGTAGTAAAAAACGCTCTCATTGCGTGCGCGGAACTCGATGGCTCGAGCAGTGGCGTTGCCGATGGCGACAGCATCGGTGAGGATATTTTTCATACGTTCGTCGGGCGCAAAGGGCTTGCCCTTTTCAATGCCAATGGCCATTAACTGACCGAGCAACTCCGGCTCCTGTGATTCGCTCGGCTCTTCCTGAACAATGGTGTTTACATCTTCGTAAAACTGGAAATCATTCGGGTGGATGGTGTTGAAGTGCACACCCGATACATTGATGAATTTCGTTTCAGGGGGATTCGAAGCCTGTGCAAGTGGGTACTGACGCCATGTTTTCTTAAAGCTCTCTACCGCAGGTTTGGGGTCGCCGTTCACCAGGAAGCCGCGCCCGATGATCCAGTTGCCGTAGGTTGGGGAGCGGTACACGAAGTAACCGTCCGGAACTTCTCCTTTGTAACCCGGTGGCAAAAACAGATACTTGCCTCCCTTGCCCTTGTCCGGGCCTGCGTTACCCAGGTCGGCCACGTATCGGAACCAGTGATCATCCACGATGCCAAGAATATCTGGTGATGTTTCCACCACGATGGGGCCGTCTTTCAGGTCCAGCCAGCCCATCAAGTAAACCGTTTCGGTGTTGGGGGTGAGGAACAGGGATTTTGAATCCATCAGGTTTTCAAAAATCAGCAGGGTCTGGTTATCGACACCCTGGCTACGCATGCCTTCACGAATTGCATTTATTGAAGCTCCCGGCATGGAATTGAGAAACACTTCCACGCCACGCTGGCGGTCCAGATTGTCATAGACTTTCTGGACTGTTTCAGCGTCCGGTAATCCGTCGGTGAACCTGAGGGTGCCGATGCTGGTTTCAACCTTGTCCGGCGTGGTGATTTGAGGCGGAATCGGTGTGGTCATTTTCATTTTCGGCGGAGCTTCCGCCTTTGCAATTGGGCCTGCCAACGCGAAGATTGAAGCAATGAAGATGAGTTGAAGAATCTTGTTCATAGTCTTTCCTTTGCAAACACTAAAAAAATGAGGTGATTCAAAAGATTACAATCGTATATTTGAAAACCAATGGCTAGTTAATTCACCAATTCAATTTCGCCGGGTCTCCAGGTCTTGTTAATCCATGGCTCCAGCGGCCCGTACATGCGCAGGATGGTGAACCAGCTCTTGCCGGGGACCGTCTCCAGCCAGTTGCTCTCCTTACCCTTCGGTGCTTTCGGTCCGAAATAGACGTCGTAGGAGCCGTCTTCGTTTTTCTGGAATCCTTCGCTCTGGCTGCCGACAGTCGGAAATGTCTGGCTGGTTTGCAGCAAGGAGCGCGATTGCGTGTCGTAGAGTGTGACTGCCCAGAAGTTGTTAATGGGAACGTCAGGCGGCAGGTGGAGCTTGTAGGTTTTCGAGCCATCGAATGCCTTCTTGTCGGCATCCAGATAGGCCAGCGCATAGTCCGAGCCCTCGCCGGCCCGAGTCGTCGCCATGGCGGGCGTGACTCCGGTCGCGTTGAAATAGAACAATACCCGAGCATCCAGGTTCATTGTTCCGTCCGCTTCGAACGATGTGTTTTTGTTGGCATAGGCAGTCGTCCAGGAGCTGTTGGTGTCCGGGTAGATGAAGACGCCGTCGATGCGCGGTTGGTAAGTGATGGCGCGCGCGGTGGCGTTGCCAAGAGTTGCGGCTTCATTCAGTAGCTTCTTCATGCGGGCATCGGGGCTGAAGGGCTTGCCTTTGACGATGCCGATCGCCGCCAATTGACCGCGCATCTCCGGTCCAATCGCGTCGGTGGGTTCCACCTGCACCAGCTTATTGAGGTCTTCGAAGAAACTGAAGTCCCGGCTGACGATCGTGCTGTAGCTTTTGCCGGAAAAGTTGATGAATTCAGTCGGAGGTGGGTTATCGGCTTTTGCCAGCGGATAGATTTTGAGCTTTGTTTTGATGTTCTCCACGGCTGGCGCGAGTCCGTGCGCGATCGAGCCTCGCAGGAACATCAGGTTGTTGTAGGTGGGGAGCTTGACAATGAAGTATCCCTCAGGCTCGGATCCGCTGTAGTCCGGAGGCAGCAGCAGGTACTTGCCGCCCTTGCCCCGATCCGGGCCGATTACGCCAAGATTGCTGACAAACCGGAACCAGGCATCATCGAGGAATCCGAGCATTCCAGACGGGAGCTCGACGACCAGAGGTCCGTCGGTCTTCAAGTCGAGGTAATTCACTGCATACAGAGTCGACGTGTTCCCGGTCAGGTAGAGGGACTCGGGTTTGAGCAGCTGTTCGCTGATCGGGACTTTGTTTGACGCGTTTGCTCCGATGCCTGCGTTGCCGGCGCGCATGGCATTCAACGATGCGGCGCCCTGATTGTTCAGGTAAACCTCGACCGCACGCATCCGGTCGAGATTGTCATAGAGCTTGTCGATGGTCGCCTCGTTCGGCACGCCGTCGAAGAATTCCAACTTGCCGATGGGCGTCTCAATTTTGTCAGGAACTGATAATGACTTCAAAACTTCCGCGGACACCTCGGCCTGCACCGCCCGGATACCCGGCATTGCGAAAACAAAAGCAGTGATTACGGCCAGTGCAGGCCTGGAAACCTTCTTCATACCTGATTCCTGAAATGCGGGTGACAGTTTGTGATATGGCTTTGCGCCAGGAAACCTGAAAACGGCCCTGACCTCTTAAAAACGACTTGCGACAGATACTAGTTCCTTCGTATAGTGTTTACTATGCAATTTGCGCAAAAATTCATCTACCTTCAGCGCGGTTTAAGCCAGTGCATACGCGGATCCATTCAGGGCGCGGATATCCTTGATTACAAAGATGCGGTTAGCGCTTCCTGGGACGCTTCCTTTGTACAACTGAGTGCCGGAAACCTGGATGCAGGAATCGAATTCCTCGCAGGTGATGGCTTCGCATTATACAGGGAGAGTTGGCGCCAGCGGCTTCACCTGGTTGGAACCCTGTTACCTGGAATGATTGCGCTGGGTATTCCGGCAAATGCAGGGCAGGAAACCCGCTGGTGGGGACAAACACTATCCAGTACCTGCATTCCAATTGCCCGCTCGACCGATGAGGTTAACCTGATTACCGGGGCCAACGAGACCATTACGGTGCTTACCATGCGCGAGGAGGATTTTCTCCGGATATTTGCACGGCTGACCGGTCTGCTGCCTGGCGATTTTCCCGGCAAGGGACAATTTCTTCAGGTGGAACCGGGAGCGGCGTGGCAGACAGTCCGATTCTGGAATTCGGTGCTTGCTCAATCTTCGGTTCTGGATGTGGGTGAATGGAGCCTTGTGGATCTGCTTGCACCTTTGCTGGATGCCCTGGAATCACCGGTTACGACTCACCATATCATAACGTCGAAATCAGCTTTGCTCGACCGCGTATTGCACCTCGCCGAGGCATCCGGTTTTCGGGCCAGTGTTCCCGAAATCAGTCTCGATTTGAACGTCAGCCGACGAACGATAGAGTATGTGTTCCAGGATATCGTGGGGGAATCGCCGTATGCTTACTTCAACCTGCGAAGGCTGAATCTTTGCAGGCAGGCTTTAACCGAGGCCAACCCAGCGCACACGACCGTGGCTTCCATTGCAACCAGGCATGGCTTTTTTGAACTGGGGCGATTCGCCACTGCTTATCGCCGATATTTTGGAGAACTCCCGTCAGTTACTCTGAGGCGTACCAGGGGGCTGGTTGCGGTTGGAATGCGCCCCGTGGTTTAGAATAGCGCGCTGAAACACGTCGAAACCGCCCGGGTTGGCTGAGATCAGTCAGGTCACCAGGTCAGTCAGGACATCCACAGTAAATTCGTTTTAAAGACAGCAGTTTAAAGACATGGGTGTCCTGACTTTTTTCCTGACTTTTTTCCGTGACTTTTTTCCTGACTTTTTACCTGGTCAAGGAAGAAGAAAATCAACCCTGGCATGCGCGTTACACACCACCCGAATTTGCCCGGCAAATATTATTTGTTCAGACATCAGAAAAGCATGAAGAAGTCATTCAACTGAAATATTTTACTGGTAAACTAGCGCGTTGACAGGCAAGGAATCTTGCGAAAACTTCAGGCCTGGCCGAAGAAACTTGTGAAATTATTCACTCAAGAATTTTTATAAGTGGAGTCCTTTCATGACTCGTCTTAACCCAAACAACTTAAACAGGATACGTGTACAAATGAAATTCAGTAAATTGATCAATTCCCTGGTTGCCGTCTTCATGCTGGGGTCTGCTTGTGTGGCATTGGCTGATGAAGAGATAACGGCCGACGAGCAATCGGCAGACAACGAGGCGAAGACAAAATCAGGCACGGTAAGCGCCGCGCCCGATGCCAGCAACGCCGATGAACTGGCCAAAAAACTTTCCAATCCAATATCGTCGCTGATCAGCGTTCCACTGCAATACAATTATGCGCGTACATTCAATGATGATGGCTACAGGAACCTGCTGAATATTCAGCCGGTAGTACCGGTGTCCATTTCCAAGCACTGGAACCTGATTTCCCGAAGCATTATGCCGGTGGTTTTTCAGAAAAATGTTCAGCCCGGCAATTACCAGTCTGGTTTTGGCGATCTCACCCAGAGTGTCTGGGCCTCACCAAAGGCACCAAGTGCGTCCGGATTGATCTGGGGTGTTGGCGCGGTTGCGTTGATCCCGACCGGGACGGATGGTATCGGTGCCAATACCTGGGCGTTCGGCCCCACCATTGTTATGTTGAAACAGGCAGGTCCCTGGACCTACGGTGTGCTGGCTAACCAATTATGGGATACCAGTGGCCCGGCCGACATCAGTTCGATGTTTCTGCAACCGTTCCTGGCGAAAGGTCTGGGTAAAGGCAGAACCGTGAGTCTGAATAGCGAGAGCACCTATAACTGGAAGAGTAAGCAGTGGACTGTTCCTGTTAACGTGGCGTACAGCAAGGTGTCCAAGTGGGGAGGTCAGATGGTGAGTAACCAGATTGGTGCCGGTTTGTATGCCACTAGTCCGAAAGGCGGCGCGGACTGGCAACTGCGTTACGCGCTCACTCTGCTGTTTCCGAAGGGATAACTCTTACCAGGCGCCCGGGCACTCGGGTCCGGGCGCGACGAAAACCCGCTGGCCAGGTGAGCTTGTATGCTGGACTGTTATTAGCTGTGACTTTGTTTTCTGGGCCCATTTTCTTCTCACTTCAAACACCCGAATTCGGATTTTTAGCGTTCCCGTGGTTCGCTGATCCCATATGCGAAAAAGTCCGGGAAAAAGTCAGGGGGAAAAGTCAGGGAAAAAAGTCAGGGAAAAAAGTCAGGACATCCATCACTTTTTAGGTATCAGAAAAAAGTCAAACCATTCGGCAGGTCCAGCGCGGGTAGATTCAGATCACACCGTATACTTGATCGGGCGCCAGTACTTCCGGGTATCGCTGTCTTAAATGCCGGCGGGTTTCGTAACACAGGTGACAGGCGTCTGCATAACCGGGGCGGCAGGTGATGCCATTGGCACGCGCCAGTTCAGCCGGGCCGCCGCGCAGTAGCGGTCCCGTGACCGGGTGGGCATCGGGGTCATAGCCTGCGAAAATTTCCCGCAGGCGTTGCTTGAAGAAGTTTCCGATTGAGATGCCTTGGCAGATGTGCACAGAGCCGAGCGGGTCGAGGTGTACACGGCCTGGCTCCCGCAGGTCTTCGAAAGGGCATTCGGTGTATTGCTCCCATGGATGCAGACGGGCGTGGCATGCGAGCTTTGCGGCTGCGCGACCGCGAAACACCACCGCCGATTCACCCGCCGGGATCTGTCCTGAGGACTGCTTGGAATTCGCGTCACCGGCTTGGGAGATGCTGATGAGATCGGTCGGGATGGCCAGTCGCTCTGCGGCTGCGCGGGCGCGGTTGATATGATCTTTGTAGTGCTCGCTCCAGTGATAGGCATCGCTGCTGATGGACAGGTCCTGGACCAGGCCGGCGAACGGCCTCAGCAGGCGCTGGGTCTGCTCCTCACTATCGGCCCACTTGGCATTGGTCACGATCCCGGTTTTGAAACCGGCCGCGGCAGCAGCCTGCACCCCGCTCAGCAGCGTGTCGTGGTAAAGAAACGGTTCCCCGCCCTCGAAATAGATCCACTTGACCGTGCCGGTTTCCATGGCCTGGTCCAGGATCAATTCGATGTCCCGGGAGGTCATGGTGCCGGTCTGACGCTCACTGCCCCAAACGAAGCAATGGTCACATTCAAAATTGCACTGGTAGGTGAGCAGCAGGTGCAGGCCGGTGATTTCCATGCGGATAGTTTGCCACATATAAGCGGTGCGGGCATTGAAGACGGCGTTTCGGATGGAGTAAGACGCCATGTTGACCGCCCGCTCACGATAACAAGCACATTCTCAAGCGCGAATGATACGCGCACAGGAAAACCTGGCAGTTCAGGGTTTACATTGGCTATGAAGCCAACCGGTGTCTATGGCGTAACGTTTAGGGCAAAAAGCGGTTGTACAGCCAGGCAAAGATCGCGCCGCCAATGGCTCCGTCGACGAGACCGTATAGCGTACCGATGATGGCCGAGCCGATGTTGCCCGCCGGGTTGTAGCCCGGGTAGACCGAGGCGGCGAAATTCAGGAACGCCCCGCCATACGGCGGCCACAGCATGTTGCCGAGGGAAACCAGCAGCACCGCACCTCCCCAGAGCAGACCTGCGGCCAGCGCCAGGGCTTTGATATCGAGTTTCATAATACCTCCAATTATTCGGGGTAGGGGTAAACCACGCGCTGCTTGAAGATGGTGTCGGGTACGCAGGAATATATAGATACGACTAGAATATTGCAATGAGCACATTGATCCCCCTGCTGGCTGCCGCGATTATCGCCGCTTCGGGTTTAGATCCGATAAAAAAAGTCAGGACAAGTCAGTTAAAAAGTCAGGACACCCATCACTTTTTAAGTTTCAGGACATCGGTAGGCCGACTCTTTCCGAAGAAAAAAAGTCAGCATAAAAAAGTCAGGACACCCATCACTTTTTAAGTTTCAGGACATCGGTGGGCCGACTCTTTCCGAAGCGCCTAAAGCGACAGCACGAAAGGAAGTCCGGGCCAAAACACTATTTGCAGCTTTTCTCGGGTTAGACAAAGCGGGATAATCAATTTTTGAATTACCGCTTAAACGTGAAAAAAACACATTCAAAACGAAGACATGTCTGGACCGGGTGGCTGCTGACCCTGGCCGTCGCCTGGTTCCAGCAGACAGCCGCCCAGGAGCCCCCTGACCTGAATATCGGCCCGTCACTGAAAGGTGCATGGCTGAATTCATCGATGCCAGGACAGGGATTTCTGGTCGAGGTGATCGATTCACCCGCTGTGATTTTCATCGGCTGGTTCAGCTACCCGAGGCCCTCTGAAAACCTGTTGGCTGATCCACTCAATCAGCGCTGGTACACGATCGAGGGAAGTTACTCGGGCAGCGACGTACAGGCACTGATCTATGCGACCACAGGCGGTACATTTTTGGGTCCGGAAGCGGTTACATCCGAGTCCATCGGCACCGCCAGCATTCGCTTCACGGCCTGTAATTCAGCCGAACTCAGTTTCAATTTCGATGACTCCGGCGAAAGCGGTGTTGTTGCACTCAGCCGCGCAATCCCCGTCAATGAATTCGAATGCGATTCCCTGCTGCCGGATACACCAGTCCCGGAACAACTGGATACCGATCAGCCGGTGGCGTTCATGCATGTCAATCTGCTCGAAATGCCCTCCGGCGTCATCCATCCGGAGCAGATGGTGGTCGTGGAAAACGGCATCATCACACAGGTTGCCGAAGTGAATGACGAACTCCTCCCCGATGGTGCGGTAGTGATTGATGGCCGTTCACGCTACCTGCTGCCCGGCATGGTCGATACCCACACCCACCTGGCGACCAACGTGCGTGAGTTCCGGGGTCTTAACGCGCCGCTGGAAATGGTTGAAGAATCCGCCAGGAGCCAGTTGGTGTTATACCTCGCCAAGGGTGTCACGACGATTCTGAACAACGGCGACTTTGGCGAACCGCTGCCGCGGTGGGGCGACGAGGTAGAAGCGGGTCAGCAGGCAGGACCCAACATCTACGCTGCCCAGTACGCCCGCGGCGATGCCTCGACATCCGACGGCGGACCCGATATCCGCTCGGTTACCGGGGCCGCGCAAGCCCGCAAATACACCCGCGATGCCCAGGTCGCGGGTTACCAGTTCATGAAGATCTACAACCAGACACCGCGGGACGCCGTGCTGGCGATACTGGACGAAGCCCACCAGCTGGGCATGCCGGTGATAGGTCACCTGCCGCAGACCCTGAGCGCTGAAGAAACACTGGACAGTGGCCTGGACATGGTCGCGCACTCCGGCGCCTACCTGTGGAAGTATTTCCAGAACAATACCAACAGTCCGAGCTGGCAGATCGGTTTTATCACCTCAAAATCCCTGAACGATGGCGCCACCGTCACCGCCACCATGGGTATCGAGGAACTCATCGGGCAGATCTGGTGTAACGACCCCGAAGGCGTGGCGCAGTACTGGGCCCGTGAGGAAACCCGCTACATGCACCCGACCACCGTCAGTCTGAATAACCGCAGCATCACCGCCAAATGGCGCTGGAATCCCGATGGTTGCGTTGCCGGCGGTTACGCCAACGTCACAAATTTTTTGCAGAAATTCACCCTCGCGTTGCACCAGGCCGGGGTGCCCCTGACGATGGGAACCGACTCACCAACGGTCCTGGGGGTGCCCGGGTTTTCCGCGATCGACGAGGTGCGGGCGTTGTTTAATTGCGGGATTTCGTTGTTGGATGCGATCCGGATCGCAACCTGGAATGGCGGTCAGTTCATCAGTAACAAGCTCGCTCTCACCACGCCGTTTGGCGCTATCCGGCCGGGCTGGCGCGCAGACCTGATATTGCTGGAAAGCAATCCGCTGGAAAGCGCCGACAACCTCGAGGATATCACCGGTGTCATGGCCGGCGGGCGCTGGAAATCGGCTGCCTGGTTTGCTGCGGAACTTGAGGCTATCGCCGCTCTTTATGGCAATTAGCGCAGCGGGGTTTGCAGAGAAAGCCCGCAGGAAAGTCAGGGGAAAGTCAGGAGGGGAAAGTCAATGGGGGAAAGTAAGACACCCATGAAAGTCAAGACACCCATCACTTTCCAAGTTTTAGCACCTGGGTGTCCGTACTTATGCTTGTAAAAGGAAGGGTGATTGGGTGATTGGCGCGAGGCGAACAGCACCGGCATTAGCGGACTCTTGTTACTTGCCTACAGTTTCCAGTGGTTCTTCCCTACCACAGAGACGAAACTGTTAATGTATTTTCCGCGCAATACGCGACCTGTCATTTTGTTTTGAAACATTTGCTGATCTTTTGAAAATCTTACTCCACTGCCTCGACAAAACTGCGTAATCGGGCACGTGAATTGGACATCATGGCCGGAGCACATTGCGGAACTGGTACAGGCGATCCGAAACAATAATGGCTGAACAAGCTGGTGGTGCTCTTTCAACATTACCTAAAAGGAAAATGTCGGCGTCTCAACGGTAAGGCAGGTTGAATAGGGTGCTTGACTATCTGTCATCAAAACACCTCACGGACTTTTGCGAGCCCAAAGTTAAACGCCTGTTTTACGCTGACCCTGGGCGGCAAGATCAATTCGTCAGGGTAGACAATGATATCCACGATTGCGGGGTGCGGGCAGGCAAGCGCCTGGTTGATTACAGCAGCGAGCTGTTGCGGCTTATCCACACGAAAGCCAACTCCGCCGCATGCCTCTGCGAATTTAACAAAATCCGGATTGAGCAGGTCGATAGAGTGTTGCGACAGGCCCTTGGCTTCCTGTTCGAGCGCTATGAAACCCAACTTGCTATTGTTCAGTATGAGACAGGTAATCGGCAATTTGTATTTAACCGCGGTGACGAAATCTGCCATCAACATTGCGAAAGCGCCATCGCCGGCAACCGCGATGACTTGCAGGTCAGGGTAGGCAAACTGGGCACCGATGGCTGCAGGCAATGCGAATGCCATGGAACCCAGTGCGGACGACAAGCTGTAACGCTGTTTCGCCCCAATGGGCAAGTGACGGGCGGTCCAGGCGGTGGAGGTTCCGGTGTCGGCCAGAAAGATGGCCTTGTCTGATGCAACCGAGGAGAGTTCTCTCATGACGCGTTGTGGCTTGATCGGTACACTGTCGGATCGTTCCGCTGAGCTCATGTCTTCATTCTCGTCAGCTTTCTGTTGCTGCATGTCACGGTAGAAAGAGTCGTCTTCTTTCTCCTTGACCCGGGGCAGTAAATCTTCCAGCGCCGGCTTCGCCTGGCCTCTGAGTGGCGCCGCAACCGGCGCACGTCTCCCCATACGAACCGGGTTGGGTTCGATTTGAACAATTTTCGCGTTTGCCGGATAAAAGTCCTTGTAGGGGAAATCAGCGCCGACGATAAGCAGTAAATCGCAGGCCTCCATGGCCGCAGACCCGGTGACGTTGCCGAGCAGGCCCAAACCACCAATACAGGCTTCATCGCACGCGTCGATCAGATCCTTGGCACGCAGTGTGCGAATTACGAGGGGCCTTCAGGTGACGTGAAATGGCCAACAGCTGTTCTCTGGCCCCGGCTGCGCCGATGCCCGCCAGGATCGCGACTTTACTGGCACTGTCGATGAGTCCCGCGGCCTCATCCAGCGATGCTGTGCAGGGCCGCATCTGTCCTTTCTCGGAACCCAATTGAAAGTCTGTGCGATTCGATCGGACACGCCGCCCACCGACATCTGTGGGAATTGACAGGTGCGCCGACGCCCGGTGCGGAAATCGCTGCCTTGCACGCCTCCAGCATGAGACCTGGCATTTGATCTTCGCTCATCGCCGTTTGCGAGTACTCAGCCACGTCTGCGAACAGGCGCTCAGAGTCCACTTCCTGGTGGTATCTGGGTTCCGACAAATTCCGCCGCCACCTGCCCGGTGATCGCGAGGACCGGGGCATGGTCGAGTTTCGCATCATAAAGAGCGTTGAGCAGATGGACTGCCCCGGGTCCTGCCGTGCCGACGCAAGCGCTAAGGCGGCCGGTCAGTTTGGCCTGCGCAGAGGCCATGAAAGCTCCCGCTTCTTCGTGCCGGGTCAGTACAAAGTTGATATCATCGCGACGCTGCACCGCGTCAGTAATGTCGTTGATCGCGTCGCCGGGTATGCCGAATACATGTTCTACCCCGTGAGCAACCAGGATTTCAACGATCGAATCTGCTACGTTCATTATTCACTCCTGTGGCTAAGGTTTTGCGATTGAAGATGGACTAATGACGCTGCACACACGCTTCAGTAGCGTCCCTTCATGGTCAGAAAAGCCAATACAACGGGCCAACACATCGAAAATAAATAATGCAATAGCCATGCCAGTGGCTTCATTGAATCTGTTGTGCTATGAGCAACCAAACGAGCCCTGCCGCAAGTGGCTACGTGTTTCACCAGTTGCGTGACACTGTCTGAGCCGTACGTTATGCAGGATTTATAAAATCGATGTAAACCTTTCAAATATTTGCGATTCCACAGAAATCGGATTGAATGGTGTTAAAAAGATTGAAGTTGCATCAGTGGCGCGGGCCAGGCCAGGTCAATCCCGTCAACATCCTGATCAATCAGGCTGTTGATTCGATGAGGGGGCGATTAAGCAAGACTTCAAGTGGCTGACTGCTTTCGAATTCAAAACGCACTCTCTTGTTCCTTCGCGTGCTTGTTCAGTTACGCGCTCTGTAAATGACATCTAGTCGCCAGGGATTGGCCCAAAATTTGCATTATTCTGCATAAGATTTCATTACTTGAGCGCGTCCATCGCAGGCATCGCCTTGTGTTCCGTGGACCCTGCTAATACTGTAAACAACGCTGTAAATAGGAGTTACCAAACATGAATACAAAGTGAGCATGAGCGCAGGTCACCGATCAAATCGGGTGAGCAATTTCTGGACCATGCATTTGAACACCTGCAAATCGAAACCCACATGCGCCATTTGCTGAGGCTCGTGTTATCGTGAAGTACGCATCGAATTACCGCTCAAGCGAGACGACGGCTCAATGGAATTGTATACCGGATACCGGGTGCAACATGATCAGAGCCTCGGACCATTCAAAGGTGGGCTGCGCTTCCATCCGGATGTCGATATGGACCATTTCGTCGCGTTAGCCCGCCTGATGACGTCGAAATGCGCACTGCTCGGTCTGCCCTTCGGTGGCGGAAAAGGCGGGGTCGACTGTGATCCCGACGCACTCTCCGCGCGGGAACTGGAAAACCTGACCAAGCGTTTGGTGACGAGACTGGACATGATTATCGGCCCCAATCGTGACATACCGGCGCCGGATATGGGAACCGGCCCGCGGGAAATGGCCTGGATCGTCGATGCCTACGCCCACCGCTTCGGATACTCACCCGGGGTGGTTACGGGCAAACCGGTGGCGCTTGGCGGTTCTCACGGGCGTATGCAAGCAACCGGGCGTGGTGTTGCACAGATTGCCGAACTCGCGGCAGCGGCCCATGGCCTGGACGTGGATGAGGCAAGCGTGGCGATTCAGGGATTCGGCAACGTCGGTTCGAATGCCGCCAGGTTTCTGCATGAACGCGGCGCCAAAGTGGTGGCGGTCAGCGATGTTGGTGGCGGGAAGTACCATGAGGATGGGTTGCCACTGGATCCGCTGTTCAAGGACCAGAACAACCCGGATCGTCCTATTTCATCTCCAGAGGTGGAACTAAACGGCGATGAGATCAGAAACGACGATCTGCTGGAGCTTGACGTCGATATCCTGATACCGGCTGCGATTGGTCACGTGATAACCTCCGACAATGTGGAACGTGTCAAAGCGGGACTGATCGTCGAAGCAGCCAATATGCCGATCGATAGCGAGGCCGATGAAGCCCTGGCTGACCGGGAGATTCATGTGGTTCCTGACCTGCTTGCCAATGCCGGCGGAGTGACCGTGTCCTACCTGGAATGGGTACAGAATCAAAGCCGCTACCAATGGTCCGATGAAAAGGTCAACAGGGAACTGAAAGACCGAATGGACAAGGCATGGCAGGAGACCAATGCACGGACCGAAGAAGAAGATATCAATCTGCGACTGGCCGCATACACCATCGCTGTGGAACGCGTGGTCAATGCGATTGATCTGCGGGGTATCTGAGTCACGATGCGAGGGCTGTGAGCATCGCCTGCGAACTGGCTATACCGGTTGCCTGTGACCGCACCCGTTGGAGTCGACCAATCCCTGTCTGGAAGCGCATGATGAGAATAAGAGTGAAGCGGCGCAGACCCTTGGCGTTGCGCGAAATAAACACTCTACAACCGGCTGAACAAATATGAGTCCGGCGTCAATTCACAGGCGCTGGTGCAGGCGCAGATGCAATTCCAAGTCTAGGCCTTTGCCGGGCACGCCCAGCGCAGCCAGGAGTAGCCGAGCAAACCGCCCAGAAGCGATGTCGCGATCACACTGAGCTTGGCGATTTCAAGCAGGTCGCTCTTGCCGCCAAAACTCAGGTTCGTAATGAATAGTGACATCGTGAATCCGATGCTGCCCAGCAGTCCGAGACCCAGGATATGACGCCACAATAGCCCCCCGGGCAAGTCCGCCCAGCCAAGACGTCTGCCCAGCCACATTCCGCCCAGGATGCCGGCTGGTTTACCGATCAGCAGCCCCAGTGCGATAGCAAGGCCAAGATCGCTTGACCAAGCCGTTTTCAGACTTTCCGCCGAAATTACCAGGCCTGCGTTCATCAACGCAAAGAGAGGCACGACGATAAAGCTGATGGGTTTCTCCAGTCGCGTCTCCCAACGACGCAATGGCACGGTCGCTTTCTCGGCCACCCTGGCGATATCATGGGCAATCTGTTGTTGTTCAGGCTGTTCAAACACGTTGTCGGTCTCCGCATCGTGAGTGTCTTCGAAATGCCAGAGTTTCTCCCTCAATGCCGTCAGGAACGTTTTGCGTGCGATTTGTGGACGCACGGGCGCTGCCAAGGCCACCACGACACCGGTCAATGTGCCGTGCAGACCCATTTTCAGGAACAAAAGCCAGAGAACCGCTCCGACCAATAGATAAGGGAGACCGCGCTGGATACCGGCGAGGTTCAATGTGATCAGGGCGGTTAGTGTGAGGCCGACAGGCAGCAGGTACGCGGTGTTGAAATCCGACGTGTAGGCGATCGCGATCACCATGATGGCACCCAGGTCGTCAATGATGGCGAGCCCGACCAGGAAGGCCCGGGCGCTAGCCGGTATCTGCTTGCCCAGCAGGCTCAATAACGTAATTGCGAACGCGGTATCTGTTGCAACCGGTATCGCCCAGCCATTCCTGATGAATTCCTGGTCTGCAATCAGCAGAAACAAAACAGCCGGAAGCAGCATCCCTCCAGCCGCTGCAAACAACAGGGCTGAGGCGCGTTTCACCCCCCTCAGCTTACCCACCAGGAATTCTCTTTTCAGTTCCAGTCCCAGCAGGAAGAAAAACAGCGCCATCAAGCCGTCATTCACCCAGTGTTGCAGAGACATGGAAAGCGAAAATTCACCAAGAACCAGGCCGAACTCAAGGTGCAATATTTCGAAGTAACCAGCGCCGGCAAAGGAGTTCGCCACCACCATCGCCAGGAAAGTCGCGGATATGAGTACCCGGCCGGAAGCGCTTTGTGCCCGGAAAAAATCACGAAATGGAATTGCGAGCCGGTCGGCAAATTTTTCCAGGGGGGCTTTGATCAGGTCCGATTGAGAACCGCCCATACTTACGATGTAGCCTTTTTTTTCATGATGAATCTGATGGCCCCTGACGAATAGGTCTGTCCAGTTAAGGCAAAACCGGGTTTGGTCTGCCGTTTTCACGATCACCCGATCAATTTTTCCGCTCCGACAATCGAGTACAAGTTCATCGATGGCGCCAACCGGATCTCCGTTGGCATCGACGACCTCTGCGTCTATGAATTCGGACAGCTGTTTCATTGCTTCACCCTGCTTGTGATTACATCGGAAATGACCATGGATTGGCTTTGGCTGTTCAATTGCTGGCGCATTGCTGATTCGACGTTTACTTAAAAAATCTTGAGTCCAGTTCAGCAACCAGTGGCAAGTGATCGGAAGCAATTCGCGTTTGGGCGTTATTCACGGCCTTCACCCCGACCAGGCTCTCGCGTGGTTCAACCCAGATTCGATCCAGTGCGAATAGCGGAAATCGCGCAGGCCCGGTTCATTGTTGAGTGTCTCAACCTCCTGCAAGGCAATTACATCGGCATCGATCTGCCGCAACACCTCGCGAGTCCGGTCTGGCCGGTACACACCATCGCGCCCGTAGCAGCGGTGAATGTTATAGCTGGACATAACGACCCGGCGACCGGTTCCTTCACTGGAAGCCAATGGCCTTACCGGTCCATCCGGGCAAGTGACTTTTTCGCCCGGCTAATTTCCATCAGCAGGTTGGCAGGCGCCTTCAGAATCGGGCCGCCTTCGTTCTCGGCTCTCATCTGCGAGTTTACGTCCAGTTCCCAGGCATCCAGAATGCGCCGTCTCAGGCCCACCGTCAGGTCGTCGTTCTCTACCACCGCTCCCGGTGACTCGAAGGCTTTGTCCGGTTGCGTAATGGCCATCTCGATATTGACCGACGGCATGCCTCGCCTCGGTCGCTCATCGGCCTGCGGAATTTTTGCGCCCTTGGCTTCTTTTAAAAAAACGACATCGCACGGCACCGTGGACAGCACTGGCTCGGCCGACACGGACTCGAACATTCGCTCCCACCGACTAAGGTTTCTTGCCCCCATGACGACCAGGCCGGCGTGCAATGATTTTGCCAGGGCCGGAATGACATCGGCCGGATGACCCTTCGATATCTGGACCTGTTGTACATCGATTTCGAAATGTTGTGCAAATTCCTTGATAGCCTGCCCATGCAAACGGGCAATCTGTTCCCAGCTATCCGCTTCCCCTGTGATCTGCACGGAAGCCGCCACTATCGGCGCGTAAGCAGCATAGGCGTTAAGTTTCGGTACCTCGAAGCTGTGTGCCGGTACGTTCCTGGCGGCCAAGCAGTCAGCCAGCATATTGCCGATTTCAAAGACCTTGTAGTCTGCCTGGGATATGATGCCATCGTCGACGGCGGTTCCTCCGATTGATGTCAGCACGATTTCGATAGCAGGCACACCTTGCTTGACGAACCACAGGTGTGACGGGGATTTCCGGATCAGTTCCCAATCGGGATTGTCGATCAGACCCAGCACGTAGTTGGGACCACGCGTGTGTTTCATAACGAGGTCCGGGTCCGTTTCAGATATTTTTCTGAGCAGGGCGTCCGCATAGGGATGATCCCAGCGCACTTCGTGGGACACGTTAGCGCCACGATTCCTTAGCTCTAGTGCAATTTCGCCCAGTCGCGTCGCTGCCGAGCTGGTCAAGCGGTCTTTTTCCCTGTTAACTTCTTGCTGGTCGGCAAACGGGCTCAGTTCGAATGTCGGTTCGTAATAGGCGGTGAAAAGTTCAAGTTCACAACCCGTTGCATGTGCCAGGTCAAGGGCGCGCAGCAGCAGGTCGGATTGCTCATGCTGGTCAAGCATCATCTCGTTCGAATCGACCACGACCAGCACCCGGTCGATAGAAGAATTGGAAACAAGTGAATGATTCATTACTGTAAATCTCCGTGTTTGACTCATTAATAACAGATGCAATCTCCATGCCAGAGCATTTCAGCCCCGCAGCCAGGGCTGCTGATGACCGGATATTCACTGGATTTGCAAAAAAGTGCAGGGGGTTTCGTCAGGAAATCAATCCTTGTCAGTCTTTTCCTCTGGATTGCTTTGGCCCAGGCGGACCTTTTCGTGCCCACTTAAGCCATCGTCATCAGCTTTTTCGCCTTTAAGAATGGCTTTGCCTGTTTTCCAGATCAATTCGAGCTGTCGGAGACCTGTTCGGTCCCAGTACCCGGCAAAAGTCGGGACCACCTTTATCGTGGTGAATTGTGAATCATGGTATCCGCCTGGAAATCAGGCTCGCAGGGCAGGTGTCCACAGCTTTTCGGCCAGCATTGGGTGCGCATAAGCCAAACCGTGCAAAATGCAAACCCGGGCCGACATAGCTGCCGGGATTTCACCGAGCCCGGATTGATGACAGGATGGGAAAGTTCGATCCATAACTTGTAAAATTTACACATTCCTTGAAAAAAAGGGGAATGAAGGGTGAGACTGAGGGCTCGTCATGCCCCGCTATTCTTCTGAATCCGCGCTGGCAACGACGGCAGCCGGTAGCCATTTACTGAGCATGGCTTCCAAGTCCGCAAGCCGCGTGGTTTGTAGATAATCGTCATGGACGCGGCAATGCTCGGCCTCGCCCTTGAGGGCGTTGGCGGTCAGAGCGATGATCGGAATACGCCGCTTGCCGTCTTCGCTGGCGCGAATGGCTTCGGTCAACTGATAACCATCCATTTCTGGCATGTGCAGGTCGGTGAGCATCAGCGCGTAGTCGCCGTTCTGCCAACGTTCCAGCGCCTCGCATCCACGCCCCGCGACTTTTCATGGGATCGCTACCGCAATAAAAATCAGCAAGTAAAAATCCGGGAAAAATCAGGAGGAAAAATCAGGATACCCACAACAATTCAAGTTTGAAGACATGGGTGTCCTGATTAACTCCGCTGATTTACTCAGGTATTCAATATCTACTCACTTGATAACACCTGACGTACAGCAATTGTTGGGCGCAGCCGGCGGCACAATATCTTTCAGATAGCAATTCGGCTCCGGCCCCTGGACCGTGTTCGGTTTGACATAGGTCCAGGCCTTGCAGCGGGCGTCGGCGCTGCAGGCCAGTTGGCACAGCGCAGCGTCGTCACGCTCCGGCGTCAGTTGCTGATAATCGCCGGTGGGACGGTCGGTATTCTGTTCCATGCCATTGGCGTCCTCTTGCGATTCCGGCATCGTGAAGGCCAGTGAAAGCTCTTTGGGTCGGGTCGCGTTCACCTCGACGTCTTCAAGGGTTTTTGGGGTCAAACCGGCAACCCCTGCCGGAACCGCGACCAGGTGATATAAACCAGGTACCAGTTTGACGCTAAACGGCGTATTGCTGCCGACATAAGGCAAGGTTTCGAAAACCTTCTGCTGTGTCGCATTGTCGGCAATCGTGACCTCCGCCGGTACCGCTTTGCCATCGAGGGTGACGAGCACCTGCAACTCCCCCCTGTCGAAGTTGACGCGCTTTTCAAGCGGGTCCTCACCGGCGGAAACTGCGATATCCTCTTCGTAAGGGATTGCGCCCTGATCGTTGCTCTGGATGCGCAGATGATAGCGTCCGGGCGTCACTTGAATATCGTACGGCGTGTTGACACCATGCATGGTAAAGGTGGAAAAGGTTGCCGTATCGAAGACGACTTTGCCGCTGTCGGGCTGAGTGAGCTGAATCTGGACCGTCACCGGTTCACCGTTCATCGTCACGATCAGCTGCAGTGTCGCCTGTGCAAAATCGAGCTGTTTCTCCACCGTTTTGCCCGATTCGAGCGTAATCCCATTCAACACCATCGGTTCAGCGCCACGCAAACCGGCTGGATAGGTTTCCAACTGGTACGTGCCCGGCGTCAGACGCCACTCGTGACCGGGTTCTACGCCATCGTCATTGGTGAGTTCCACCTGCCCGGTCGAACCTTCAGCGGAGAGACTTACCCAGGCATTGACCGGTTTACCATTGGCGCGCAAGGTCAGTTTCAGAAACCCGGGGCCTTTCGAATTGACCGCCTTTCGGGTTGATTTGAGCAACGCCTCGGCATTGTCGGCCTGAAAATATTCACCACCCCCGGCCGTCGCCATGCATTGCAACTGTGTGCTCTCCTCTTTGCTCAGACCAAAACCCACGGTGTGCAGAATAAAATTGATACCGGATGCTTTCGCCGCTTTCACCGCATCACACGGATCGGCGCCGCAACTCTCGATGCCATCGCTGACCAGCACCACGGTGAACCCCCCCGTCTCCTGGCGCAACAAGTCGATGGCCTGGTTCACGGAAAGGGTCAGTGGCGTCTTGCCCTTGGCGTTCAGCCCTTTCACCGCATCCAGTACCTTCTGTGTATTGTTTGTGCCGGGGCGAACCAGTGTTTCCACGTCATTGCAATCGGCCTTGCGACGGTGACCATAGGCGATCAGACCGATGCGGTTGTCGGCGGGAATTTCAGTTACCAGTTTTTCCATCACTTCCTTGGCAATGGTGATCTTGGGCTTGCCGGCTATCTGGCCCCACATACTGCCGGAGGCATCGAGGATAAAGAGGGTGTTGCCCGTCTGCCCGCTCTGCGCTGACGGTGGTTCCGCCTGCACTGCCAATGCAAGCAGCAGCAATGTCATGCCCAGCCAATTCAAATAGTATTTTTTCACCTTTTTTCCTTATCTTTTGATGTTTCAAACTCCACGGTTTTTTCTACCACTTCACCCGCCCTGATTTCGATGTCGTGCAAAATAACCGGCTCAATGCCATCCACTCGCCGGGTCTTGAGTCCGGGGCCTTCCCACTTGCCATGAAAAACATCCACGCCCCCCACCGACAGCGCAACTTCAAGCGGCCGAACCTGGATGTCGTAATGACCGGGTAACAATCCGGTGGAAAGGCTGAACAGGTTGTAGCTGGCGATAACGGCGCCGAAATTCGTCGTCGAGCCGGCAGGCCGGATACCGATCTCCGCTTTGCCACGGCTCCCATCCACCAGCGAAGTCAGCACAAGGCGACCCTTTGGTGCCGCCGTAAACGTTACTGTTTCTTCGCTTGTTTTTCCTGCCTCGATCTCAACGACAAGCGTTTGTGCGCGGTAGCCGTGGCCCTGGTAGCCTCTAGTGCGATCCTCCGGCTCGATTTTCAGCTCGTATCGACCCGGTAACAGATTCACCGCTACATCTGAGTCAAGATAGGCCGGATAACTTTTCAGCAGCGGCCTGGTTGCCTGGTCGGGCGTGCTGACGTCCAGGTAGGCACGCGCCGGTTCACCATCGCACAGCGTGTGCACCATCAGTTTTCCCGGAGCGGGTTGTTTGAAACTGATTGTTCTTTCGCTGACCTTTTCCGGCTCGACGGTCACCGCAGAGAAATTTCCCAACTCAAGCTCGCCGACAATCTGTTGTGACAGAAGCTGTTGGAAATCTGCTTGCGGATTGATGCTTGAATTCAGGAACGTTTGGCGCTGTGTTACCCGAATATCGTAACTCCCGGGTGGCAGATAAATATCATGCGGAAAAAGCTGGGGGTCGCCGACGGTTACGACCTTTCCCGGCGCTGCCGTATCGGTCGCATGCCTGCGAACCACAATATGTATCGGCCACTCCGGCCTGCCGGTGCCAACGTGTGCGATCAGTTTGACGATGCCCGGTTCGGCCTTGACGACCGAATCCAGCCGGGTGTTATTGTTCTGCTCGTTGCTTTCGGCAATCTGGTTGCCGGAATCGGCAATGATTTGCACGCCGTAACTGCCGGGCGTATGTGGAAACGCACCCGCGCCAAAGACCTGGAACCGGTAGCTGCCACCGGGCGGCAGGTCCGGTACATCGTAGGGCAGGGCATTCCACTTCCCGATGTAACCGGGCAAAGACAACCCGGCGCTGCAGGGCTCGCTGTGTTTGCTATCGGCATCAAACTTTGAACAAATGACAAATACCTGGCTGCGCTGCGCCGGGGTATCTCCGATGTTGCGGATTTCCACCGTCCCCTGGGCGGCATCGATCACTACCGGTAGCAAATCGGGGGCATCGGCGTGTGCCATGACGGTCATGGACATCGACATCCAACCGGCAAACAGACACAACAATCCAACCCGGATTCGCACGCGGTCTCCTTCAAACATTTCATTAAGTTTTGGACTTTACAGTCTAGCCCCAGGACAGCGGGCGTCTCAAGGCTGGAGTCCGTATTTGCCAAATGGGATGTCTTTACGTGAATTGCCAGCGCGAGTACCGAGGTGTCGAAGGGCGATTGCTGACGTGTGCATGTGTTCAAATGAATCAAATGTTCGGTCGTATTGATATGCTTGGCTTCTGGCGAGTCTTCCGCAAGGCTTCCCAGAGAGGGTAATACCAATAGAAAAAGGATTGAATGGTATGAAAAAGGTTGAAGTTGCCATCATTGGCGCGGGGACAGCAGGTCTTACTGCGCGTAGCTCGGTAGCCAAACATACGGACAATTATGTCGTGATTGATCCCGGACCGCTGGGAACCCTGTGCGCACGGGTTGGATGCATGCCATCCAAAGCACTCATACAGGTGGCCAGGCAGTTTGAATCCATCAGGCACCCCGCCTTCGGCTTGCCGGCGGGAAGAAATCCGGACATTAATGGCGTCGAGGTCTTGCGCCATGTGCGAAAGCAGCGGGACCGGTTTGTCGGTGGTGTTCTCAAAGACATGAAGCAATGGCAGGACCAGCACCTGATTTCACGCAAGGCCACGTTCATCGATGCACACACCCTGGATCTGGAAGGAGAGCGCCTGCGCGCCGAAAGCGTGGTTATAGCGACGGGTTCGAGACCGGTAATGCCAAAGCCATGGCAGGCATACGGTAACTACCTGGTGAACAGCGATAGCATATTTGATCTTGAAGAGTTACCGGCCAGCATGGCGGTGATCGGCCTTGGCCCAGTTGGCATAGAGCTGGCGCAAGCCATGCAGTGGCTGGGAGTGAACATTGTTGGCATGGACACTGCAAACCACATCGGAGGTCTGAGCGACCCTGAATTGCTGGATTATGCCGCGCAGCACTTCAGCCAGGAGATAGACCTTTGCTTTGCAAAGGCGAATATCGACTCAGCCGAAAATGGAACATTGCAGGTATCGGCCGGAAGCCGGAAATTTGCTGTCGAACGCGCCCTTATCGCGGTCGGCAGAGAACCGGGGATCGACGGCCTGGGGTTAGAAAACCTGGGCGTTGAACTTGATAAAAAAGGCCTGCCGGCGGTCGATTCAGCAACGCTGCAGGTGGGTGATTTACCCGTTTTCATGGCAGGAGATGTCAATGGCATTCGACCGCTCCTGCACGAAGCTGCCAGTGAAGGCCGTATTGCCGGACTCAATGCGCTGCAGAAGTCGGTAAGCCGCCACGACCGGCTGACGCGACTGAACATCACCTTTTGTACGCCGAACATTGCCGTGGCCGGGTGCTCGCATCACGAACTGCTGAAAAAAGAATTGGAATTTCTGACTGGTTCGGTGAGTTTTAAACACCAAGGACGCGCTACACTCATGGGAGAAAACTCCGGGTTGATCAGGGTTTATGCAACCAAGAAAGACAAGCGGATTTTAGGCGCAGAACTCTTTGCGCCGGGCGGGGAGCATCTCGCCCACCTGATCGCATGGGCGATAGCGCAACGTTTGACTGCCAACGAGCTTTTGAACATGCCTTTTTACCATCCTGTGTTGGAAGAGGGACTACGCACCGCCATCAATGATGTGGCTCGTCAGTGAAATCCCGGGCGTCCTGACTTACGTCTCCAGCTCAGCGATGCCACATCAATTTTTCGTGTTCGTGGCGATGGCATATCGGCCAATCTTTCATTTGCGTTGGATGAAGATTTAAAGGACAAACTCAGAGCATTCGGGACTTATGTCATACGCATTTTCTGCTATCTCGCGATAAACTATGAGGTCAATCGAATAATATCAATTTCAGAACCCAAGGGAATTTTCCATGCGTACGTTCATTTCAGTCGTTATTCTGCTGTTTGTCGTGTCCGCCGCCGATGCGGATACGAAACTCCTCAGGTTTCCCGATTTGCACGGAGACCAGGTGGTCTTCACTTATGCCGGCGACCTGTGGATCGCGAATACGGCTGGCGGCGTCGCCCGGCAGCTGACTTCGCATCCGGGACAGGAACTATTCGCGAAGTTTTCACCGGATGGTAAACACATCGCCTTCACCGGGCAATACGACGGTGGGGAGCAGGTTTATGTCATCCCGGTGGGCGGTGGTGAGCCGGTCCAGCTGACCTTCTATCCGTCGGAAGGGCCTTTACCGGCACGCTGGGGCTACGATCACCAGGTTTACGGCTGGACACCCGACGGGTCCGCTGTATTGTTTCGTTCGGTACGGGAAGGTTTCTCGCTGACCGACTCCAGGCTGTATACGGTCAAGCTCAGCGGTGGCTTGCCCGAGGCGCTGCCGATGGTGATTTCCGGTGCAGGCGAGTATTCGCCGGACGGCAACGCAGGTTGTTTTTTCACCGCTGTTTCGGGACTTCCGCACCTGGAAGCGCTACCAGGGCGGTTGGGCTCAGGACCTGTACCTGTTCAACCTCGACGGCTCGGGATCGAAAAACATCACCCAGAATATTCGCACCGATCGTGATCCGATGTGGATGGGTGACAGTATCTACTTCGTATCCGACAGGGACGATTACCTGAATATCTATCGCTATGACATCCCCAGCGGCGACACCAGCCAGTTGACGAAGTACAAGGGGCAGGACGTTCGCTGGGCCAGCGATGACGGTTCTCACCGTATCGTCTACGAATTGAACGGTACGCTGCACATCTTCGATGTTGGTGACGATCGGGATTCGGCACTCGACATCACGGTACCCGCCGACAGCGGCCTGAACCTGCCGGAACTGGTGAAAGTTGCCGATCACCTGGAAGATTTTGACATCAGCCCGAACGGTGAACGGGTCGTCATCGCAGCCCGCGGTGAGGTTTTTTCCGTGCCGGTTGAGGAGGGTGTGTCGCGCAACCTGACCAGCAGTAGTGGAGCGCATGACCGGGAAGTGGCGTGGTCCCCGAAAGGCGACCGAGTCGCATGGATTTCCGATGCCAGCGGTGAAGAAGAGTTGTACGTTCGTGATGCCCTCGGCCTGTCGCCGGCCAGACAGGTGACCCGCGACTCCAAAATACGGTTGTACCACCCGGTCTGGTCGCCGGATGGCGCCATGCTGGCCTACGGCGATGCCGAAGCGCGCATCTGGGTGATCGGTCAAGACGGTAAAAATCAGCGTCTGGTGGGTGACGACCCAGGCTTCATGCGGCATGACTTTTCCTGGTCACCGGACTCCCGCTGGCTGGCGTATTCGATGGAGGATCCGAGTGGATACCGGTCACTTTTTATCTGGGACAGCAAATCCGGCAAGTCTAATCGCATCACCAGTGAACAGTTCAGCGAGTATAGCCCGGTGTTTTCCGCTTCAGGTGAACAACTCTATTATCTGTCTGACCGGATGTTCTCACCGCAAATCGGCAACATAGAATTCAACTATGTTTCCAGTCGCAACACCGGCGTTTATGCAATGATGCTGACGGCTGATGCCAGCAATCCGTTCGCACCAAAGAATGTCGAGGGTGTAACGGAAAAAGACGACAAGGACGGGGCCAAGGACAGTGACAAAAAGGATAGTAAAAAGGCGAAAGATATCCGTAGACAGCGTGAGCGTAAAGATCGATTTCGAAGGGCTGGCCGGCCGCGTGGCGCGGGCACCAGTGGACTTTGACAACTATGTCGGCCTGTCCGACCACGGCGACCATCTGCTGATGGTGCGTGCCGGCGCCCAGTTCTACGGACGGGATTCCTATGCAAAACCGACCCTGATCGCCTACTCGCTGGAAGATCGCAAGACATTTGATATCGCCTCGGGCATCGACGCCTATGTCGCTGCTGCGGACAGCGACAAGGTGGTCGTCCTGCAATCGGGTAAACTCAACCGTTTCGAGATCAGCGAAGGCAAGCAGGAAGCGAAGAACGTCGATATCGCCGGTCTTTCCGCGGAACGAATCCGCTCGGTGGAATACCAGCAGATTTTCAACGAAGTCTGGCGGCGCTACCGCGACCACTTTTATGTTCGCAATATGCACGGTTACGACTGGGAGGCATTGCGGGAGCAATACCGTCCGCTGGTGGCCTACGTCGCGAGCCGTGCCGACCTCAACTACGTGATCGGTGAAATGATCAGCGAATTGAGCGTCGGGCACGCCTACATTGCCGGCGGCGATATGGGCGCACCGGCGCGTTCCGAGGACGCGCTGCTGGGTGCAACTTTCAAACTTGATGAATCGGCAGGCCTGTACCGTATCGGCAAGATCTATGCAGGGCAGAACGAAGAAGACCGCTACCGGTCACCGCTAACGGAACCGGGTATAAACGTCAGTGAAGGCGACTATGTCATGGCGATCAACGGCAGGCCGCTGACTGCGAAGATCAACCCGTATTCATTGCTCAAAGGCGCCGGTGGAAAGTTGCTCGAACTGACCGTTGCCGATGACGCAACCGGGGTCAACCGCCATTCGGTCATTATCAACCCGATCAGCAGCGAGAATGAGCTGATCTACCTGGGCGAGATGCAGCACAATCGAGACTACGTCACGGAACAAACCGGCGGCAAAATCGGCTACCTGCACATCCCGGACATGGGCGCCTCCGGCATTTATGAGTTCATCAAGTGGTATTACGGTCAGATCCGCAAGCAGGGCCTGATTATCGATGTGCGCGGCAACGGCGGCGGCAATGTTTCCCAGATGATCATCAACCGCCTGGACCGGGGCCATGTTTTCACGGACTATGATCGCGGTGTGGATAACCCCAGGACGTACCCCAGCGCCGTGTTCACCGGTCCAATGGTTGGACTTTTGAATGAGGACTCCGCCTCGGACGGTGATATTTTTCCTGCCGCGTTCAAGACCTTGAAGCTGGGCCCGCTGATCGGCAAACGTAGTTGGGGTGGTGTTGTCGGCATTGCTGGCCTTGGCGACCTGATCGACGGTGGTACTGTTTTTGTCCCGCAGTTTGCCACGGCATCCGCGGATGGCCAATGGGTGATCGAAGGCACGGGCGTGAGCCCGGATATCGAGGTGGACAACCCACCCGAAGCCTTGCTGTCAGGTAAGGATCCGCAACTGGATCGCGCCATCACGGAAGTGCTGCAGCGTCTCAAGACCCAACCGGGCACCTTGCCCCCACGGCCGGCAGACCCGGTGAAGACCCCGGTCAACCACTAGGCCGATACTGCAGAGACGGGGCGGGCCTTGAACGGGCCCGCCCCACAATGGCCGAGGTCAGAGCCAAGTGCCAGGGCCAATGGGCGTTCCAGTTGCCGGGGTTACAAAAAACTGGATGGAGTCGGAGTCAGGCAACAGATCAAATCGTGGCTTATTCCTTTAAGCATGTTAACACCGGGCGACTTTAGCGTATTTCCGTTAAGTGCTTGAATCCAGGCGCTCAACTGCTTCCTCTGCGATGGGTCGTCCCACCGTCAGTGCCTGTCTGAAAACCGGGTCCATCTTATTTGCCGTGATATCCATTTCGACACCGAGCGCATCGATGATCTTTGTCAGGAATGCCCGGCCTGCCACGGTTGTGGCAATATCAAATATTTCCGCGTCGGTATAACCCTGGGATTTAAGTGCATCTACATCCTGCTGGTCAATTTTTGCAGCATCCCTGGCGAGTTTCCGGGCAAAATCCACCACGGCTATTTCCGCTTTTGAAAGCTCTTCCGGGTATTGCCCTCTGGCCAGGCGGCAAATGCCTTCCTGGCTGATGAACCTGCAAGCTGCTGACCATGCGCGAGCGAACAGGCCGTGTTTTTTAGCTCAATGGCGGCGGCCAAAGTTGCCAGTTCGAAAAGCCGGTCGCTCATTGGTCTGCGGATTTCGGCCAGCAAGCGGCCCCACCGGGCCAGGACTTCCGGTCTGTGGCTGAACACCTTTGCATAATTGGGAACATAACCGTAAGACGATTGCTGTCGTTCGTACATATCCCTGACCGCACCTGCCGAATCTGCCGGGCTGATTGTTTCAATAAAAGCCATTTTTATTTTTCCTGTTTCAGATAATTGTCCAGATGATCTGTCACAAAACGTGCATCATCTTCTATGCCATGGATGAAAGAGGACTTGCGGCAGCGTAAAAACGGCATGCCTAGTACGTACATACCAGGGGCTTTCAGCGACACCGCCCTGATGTTTGATCCAGCCTTTTTTGTCCAGCACCGGAACATTCAGCCAGGCGTACTCCGGTCGGTAACCGGTTGCCCAGATCACGTTTTGAATATTTTCGTTTGCAAGGTTCAAACCCAGGCAGGGTAACTCGGTCCACCCGTGTGGCTTCGAACCGGTGTGGGTGGTTCAAACTCCCCGCTTTGGCCGGTTTCCTCGACCCACTGGTCGATGGCATTGAGTAAGCGGTTCATTTTCAGGTCAGCCAGTGCGCACACATTTGGCAGTGAACCCGAGAACTGTGCAACGCCATTATTGACCGCCATCCAGCGTCCGACCAGTTTGATGCCAAGCCCGGTCAAAGCATTCAGGTCCAGATGTCGAGACTGCGTGACCCCACCAGTTGCGGGGAGGGCAGGCGCCTGGCCCTGTTGATGTCATCGATATCATCCAGTCCTTCATCGAGTACACCGGTTGCGTGCATCCACCACTGAATATCCTTGCCCCTGTAAACACGTGGCAGACGGACGTGTTCCCCTGTCGCCAGGGTGACCGCGTGGCCTGATCGATAATATTTCTTCTGCCAGTTGCAGACCGGTTGCAGATGCACCGACAACGATGACCGCACCCTTCTTTAAGCTGGTCGGGGTTACGGTAATCCCTGGAGGATAGTTGCCGGATGTCATCCGGCAATGATTCCGCAAATTGTCGGGATAGGCGGCGAATTGCAGGCGCCGCTGGCGATGACGATACTCCGGCAATGCCAGGTGCCGCGGTCGGTATCAACCCGATAGCCGGTTGCATTCCGTGACGACCGACGTGACGGTCGTGGAGGTCTGCACCGGCGCATTGCTGCGCACTGCGTATTCATCGATAAAATCAATGACATCCTTGACCGCCATGAAACCATCCGGGTCGTTGCCGGAATAACCGTAGCCGGGCAACCGGGCCTGCCAGTTGGGGGTGAAGAGCTTCAACGAATCCCAGCGTTCATGACGCCAGGAGTTAGCCACCTCACCGCGCTCGATGACCACGTGGTCTATCGAGCGTTGGGTGAGGCAATAACTGGCGGCCAGGCCGGCGTGACCTGCACCGATGACAAGTGTGTCAACGCTGTGATCGCGAAACTCTGACAAGGCCGCCGACATGACTTAGTTGACCTTGACGGTTACGTTGGTCGGGTTGGTGACGGTATCAAAAACAGCCGAACGTTTTTGCGACTGTGCAACGATGGCGGCAATGTCCTCTTCAGAGGCATCAGCGTCAATCTTGAAATGCACGTTGATGTTGCTGTAGCCGTTACGCACATCCGAATCAATGCCCAGGATACCCTGAAGATCCATGGTTAGCTTCGACGGATGCGGTAACCGAATTCAACTGGATGCCACGGTTTTGTGCAACCGCAGCGATTCCGGCGGTCAGACAGCCTGCCAGACCCACCAGGATGAACTCCGGGGGCGTAATGCCATTGTCTTCGGAAGCAAAAATCTGCGGGTGATCGGCATCAAAGGTATACACCTGGCGATGCGACTGTTCCGCGCCAAGACCAAAGAATTTTTCAATTGATGTACTGGAATGTGTGCCGTTAACCCATGTGCAGTTGGCACGCCAGTTGAACCGGGCAGCTTCCGGTGTTGCGGTCAATGCTTCACGTGCACCCAGGAGTGCCTCTACGTTTACGCCATTGTTGATGGTATTGATCGATTCGCTCATTTTTCATTTCCTCGTTTGGATTGATGAAAGTGTGGTCGGGTTATTCTCAATATAATTCATGCAACCCGGACCCACATTGTTCAGAACCGGCGGGCCGTCATTGGCGCGTTGCCGTTTTCTTGGAACGCATCATTGTCAAAATGTGGGGTAAAAACTTGACGGCTGAATGACTTTTTCCTGACCGTTGAATGACCGGCGTGTATATTATTGATATTTATGTGAAATATATATTTATTGTGAAGAATGGTTGCAGAAAGAAAGCCCGGTCACCCATGCCCTAAAACCCAAAAGAGATGGGTGTCCTGAATGGCACTAAGTTAAGCCGTTCTTGTATTGAATGAGCACTTACGAATACCGCTTCATATAATGACTAATTCGTTGACATCTAAGGTGATAAATATCCTTAACTTAGTGCCATTCATGGGTGTCCTAACTTTTTCTAACTTTTTTATCTCCAACTATCCCTGGCTTTCCCCTCAATCTTTTCCTTAAACGGTGCATATAAAAATTCAGCTGCTATACTTTTTAAAATTGACGAGGGGATGAAACATTGAAGATGGGCCAACGGTTGACCAACAGATATACGGGTGTATTGGCAGTGCTGGTTTTGGGTTTGCTCTTCGCTGCAAGTAATGCACAGGCAGGCAAAACCCTAGTGTGGGGACAACAAATGCAACGGTGGTGAAACCCAGCTCAGCTGCCCACAGGATTGCAGTGCACCAGCCGTGTGCGGCGATGGAACCTGTGATGCAGGTGAAAGCTGCAGCAGTTGTGCGACCGACTGCGGCGTCTGTCCACCGACCACCTGTAATAACGATGGTGTCTGTAACGACGGTGAGGACTGCCTGGGCTGTAGCGATTGTCCTGGTCAGACAGGCGGCAAGCCAAAGAACCGTTTCTGTTGTGGTAATCCTACCTGTGATACGAATATTTGCGGCGCCAATGCCTGCAGCGCCACGCCCGTTTGTGGCAACGGCATCGTGGAATACAACGAAGAGTGCGATTATGCAGACCCGGTAAGCGGGGGCAATTGCGATCTGTTCTGTCAAATCATTCCCGCTACTGTCTCGGTTCCGTCAAACCAATTCAATGTCGGTGATTCCATAGGTGAGGGTGAAGCCGCCAACGGCACCATCGGTGCAGCCAACCATCAACTGGTATGGTCCACCGGTTATGATGGTGGCGACAGTGTTAACAGCCTGAACGAGCGCTTCGAAGTATTGGATTCGGTTGCCTACACGGAAAATAACGCCAGCAGGGATGGCGCTATCAACCAGGCTGTCAGTGGTGCTGTGATGGCGGATTTTGCAGCACAGGCGCAGGCAGTGGCGACACAGGCTGCAGCCGTGCCGCCCGGCACCGCCGGTATGGTCAGTATCCTGCTTGGTAACAACGATGTTTGTGCCGATGATATTGCCAGCATGACCGATCCGGGCCTGTTTGAAACCCAATACCGCGCAGGTCTGGATGTGTTGGCGAGTACGCCGTTTCCCGAATCAGTCAATTTACATATTTCAGGAATCCCCGATATCTACTGGTTGTGGAACGCAAAACGGGATAATTTCTACTGCAGGGCTTTAGCATGGCCTTTTGTTCCATGCCAGGTCCTGCTGAAAAACGCCGGTGACGATTGTGCCAGCGATGCCTCGCGTGAGGATCCCGATACGGTTTACCCCGGCGATGGCGCGAATTGCCAGCGCCGCAAGGACTTCCATGCCCGCATCAGGGATGACTACAATACTGTCCTGAGTGGCGTGCTCGCCGAATACCAGGCAAATGGCCTGCTGTTGAATGCCGAGTATATTGACATTTTCGATGTGCGTTTCGGATCGAGTCAAGTCAACAATGGTGACTGCTTCCATCCCAGTACCGCCGGGCACTCACTGTTGGCCGAAAAAGAATGGTGCCGCTCGAAATGGGGTGCTGACGACCCGCTGTGCTCACCGTGACCAGGATGTTCGTGATATGAAACCAATGGTGAAAAATATATTTTTACTTGCAACGTTTGTCCTTTCCTTTGGACTTGCTGGCAGTGTCCTGGCTTCTGATGAAGCTTTCCAGGCTGGACCCGGCGGCTTACGCTTCAAGGATCTGCAACTGGGTCAGGGTCCTGTGGCCACCACCGGCGAGGTGGCTACCATCCACTTTGTCGGATGGGTCGATGAACATGGCACCAGGGGTAAGGAAATCTATAATTCCCGTAACCAGGGCCAGCCGGTGTCATTTGTCATAGGCACTAACGGCGTAATGCAGGGTTGGAACGAAGGCGTGATCGGTATGCGACCGGGCGGAAAAAGAATGCTCCTGCTGCCCCCTTCCATGGCCTGGGGCGGGCGGGAAATCGAAGGTGTCGTACCCGCTGATACAGCGATGATGTTTCGCATCGAATTGATCAAGTTGGAAAATATTTCTGAGTAATTGGGGTCAGAGTCTGGCACGAGAATAAAACCAGGCAGGCCTCCCTGCTATCAAAAAAGTTATCCGGCCGATTTTTGAGGGCTTGGTTTTCATTTTATATAATCGAAACGCCTGTAAAATACGGGTGCAACATCACTACAACCACGAAAATTACCAGGCTGATGGCAAGCCCCCTGATTTCCCTTGCCCAGCCAGGTACCGGCTGCTTAACCCATGCGCCTTCCCGCCGGTTGATAAACACCATTTCCAAAACCGCCCAGAGACCCATGCTTCCGAATAATAGTAGCGAGCGGCTATCGCCATTTAGCACCAGGTGAGCAAAGGCCCAAACAGCGACGCCAGTCAGTTGTGGATGACGGATAAACCGTTTGATACGGGTTGGATACTTGGATGCGCCAAACAGGATAAATGCGATCAGAACCAAAAACATCGCGATATGCCTGGTAAATGCCGGTAGTTGGTAGAGAAAGGTTGGTACGGTGCTGCGCCAGCCAAATATGATCAGCGCCAACGAGGATAATATCAGTAATGTAAACAGAAGCTTGTATGCTTTTTCACCCCATTGGGTGATCAATTTCTGCCTCAGCGGCGCTGCCAATGATGGGAGGAAATGAACCAGGGACCAAATCAGTAAACCAGCAATCAGTAACCCCATTATTCAACTCCTGTTTTGAATGTTCAAACGTATGTTATCGGCCTTGCGGATTTTCACGCATCGGCGCCGAAGCCTGCTCGCAGCAACCATTACACTTTACAACACTGAACTTGTCCACATCTGCTTCACAGCCCTCAAGGGAATTGATCTGGCCAGAGGATAAACGGCACTGATACCTTTCTGAAACCGGCCAGCTAGTTGACACCCCCTCAAAGAACAAGACAGAGACAACAAGACAGGAAACAAGAATAAGGGAAACCCACGCCAAGATAGGCACCCACCGCCAAACAAGATCAGGACACCCACCGCTTGGATACAGATTAGCTGTGGGTGTCCTGATTACCTGGGAAGAATAAGGCAGGACACCCATGAATAAGTCAGGACACCTGTCAAATATTCAATTCCACCGTCGTGGGTGTCCTTTGCCGCGGCTTTGCCGCCCACATAGTTCAATTTAGAGATGGGTGTCCAACTTTCCAACTTTTGTTATCCCAACTTTTGTCCCCTGTGTGTTGGTTTTCCACTAGTGGTTTGCGGCAACCCGGGCCTCGTAATCGCGGCAGTCGTAGCCGGCCGTTTCCAGTGAGAAGATACGCTGGAGGCGTCTCACGCCCTGACCGAGTCCGAGACTGCTGTAGTCGAATTCAAAACCGAGGTCGTTGCAGCTATTGGACGTGATGGTGACGCTGCCGACGATTTCGCGATCAGCCCGCTTACTGCCGCGGAATTCTCCGTTGGTGACCCTCTCGATGGGAATGGTTACTTCGCTCGCGCCGGGTTCGAATTCCGCGGCGCCGGTCAGCCACAGCATGTTGCCATCGGTATCGAAGGTGTACTGCGTGAGGAAGATCACCAGCGGCAAATCAGGCACGCCAGGCGCAGAGTCCTGTCTTACGCCGACCTGGTCGGAGATGGCCAGTTGAAAGCCCTGGTCGGCGGCCCCTTCGATCACCCAGGTGCCGGATTGGCGCCCTGACAGCGGGAGGCGTGGCACCGGCAGCAGGCAGCAGGTCTGCGGTGGCCGGGAGCGATTGTCAGTAACCAGTGAAACTGTGTCCACAACCAGTGACAGTTTGAAAGCGAGCGTTATACTCAGAAGCGGTCAGCCAACTGATGCAGTACCACCACTCATCCAGCGATGCTTGACCGCCGTCCAGCAGGAACACCCATTTCCGCTCGCCTGCGATGGAAGTGTATCCTTCCGTGCATCGTCGTCCCCGAGGTTTGCTGACGAGGTAGGCGCTCTCGCTGTCAAACACTCCCGGAACCCCAGCCGTTGGGCTCCGAGGCAAGGGTCAGTGGCCTCTGTTAGAATTCTGCGATCTCTTCGCCCACAGGGTTGGAAGTTGGATTTCGACTTCACTGTCAGCGTATACCTCCGACAGACTGAACTGCAGCCAGATCAGCGAGCGGCCGGGCTCACTACACGGGACTGCGATAAGCCTTGAGCCCCAGAGGAATGCTGCTTATGGGCAAATGCGTCGTACAACTGAATCTCTTTTTCGTAAAACTTGACCGCATGCTCATCCAGCCAGGTCTGACGCATCCATGGTGGGGACGTGCGCACAAGCCGGTGGGTAAGGCAGACGTGGGTTACTGACGAAATTCGAGTTCGCCAGGGCGGAATTGCAGCCCAGCAGGGCCAGCAGCGCGTATGCAAGTGCTTTCATCGTTGTATCCTCCTCGAAGTTGGCGTCAGTTATTTTGTTGCAGGGACAGGCTGTCCAGCCTTGCCTTGTAGTCACGGCATGGGTAGCCGGCGATTTCCAGTGCTTCGAAACGCTGCAGATGCATGTCCCCCGTACCCATGCCCAGGCCGGCCAGGTCATAGCCTGCTTCCAGTTCATTGCACTGCAGGGCCTTGAGCAGAACGCTGCCCACCACTGCGCGTTCAGCCACCTGGCTGCCGAGGAATTGCCCCTGGGTAACCTGTTCGATGGGAATCGATACCTCGGTGGCCCCCTGTGGGAAGCGGCCCGCACCGGTAAGCCACAGCAGCTTGCCCTGTGTATCGAAGGTGTACCATGAGAGGAAAACAGTCAGGTCCGAGAGCTCAGGCTCCGCTATTTCGGAACCGGTCGGTGGGACCGGGTTGCTGAATGAAAGGAGTAAGCCCTGGTCGGCGGCGCCTTCCTCGACCCAGGTGCCGGACAGGCGTCCGTTCAACGGCAGGGATGGGTTGGGTTCCAGCGCATCCTGCGTGGCCGGCACGTCGATATTTAACAATGTTGAGCCATCTTCTGCATAGAACACGAGCGGGAACGAGCCGTTGTAGTATTCCGTCAGGAAGCCCGCGTCCCAGTATTGCCCCACGGGATTGATATCCAAAATGTAGCGCCAGGTGAATCGATGCGGATCGTCCCAGCCATCCGTGTAGTCGCCGAATGAGTGCCTGGTCAGAGAGTTTTGCGCAATGCTTTGGCCCCAGGTATTTGGTTCAGCCTTGAGTTCGAAGGGGACGATATGCATGGCGGTGCCTTCGCCGCCGAGGGTTGGCAACACGTAACTCTCATTATATATCCACCCGGGCCGCAGCCTGAATTCGACAAGAATCACCGAGCGGTCAGGTTCTGCGCAGCCGATTCGATATACATTCATGTCAACTTTGCCGCGGTTTGTGAAAGGATCCGTACTTTGCACTTTGTGGACAGCGTCCAGCCACACCTCTCCGCTGTAAAACAGGGCCACGTTGTCCCCGTAGAGATCGGTCTGACGAAGCGGGAGGGTAACGCAGCCGGGTGGGTAGGGTGCGTATGGGATACCGGTGTAGTACGGATCGGCCAGTGCCGCATGATAAAAGCAAGCCAGTAGCAGGCCAAGCAGGGTATTCGCTCTCATGTTTTTCATCCTCGCGTTCGTCAGCCAATGATTGTCAGGGGTTCATGACTTCAGCATCGGTGCCCGGGTGTGCAATCACCTGAAGATTTCCTCAGTTTTTTCTCAGGATGAAATTTCTGTGCTGGATTTCCTACACTTAAGCAATGACGCGAATAACAGCGCAGTCCACAACAATGGATGCGAGCATTTTCGCATCTGGAGCAGCATGCAGGATCCGCAATACGCGAGCGTGCCAGTAACTTCCGCCTTTCAGCTTGGGGCATCTCCATGTCGATCCGGACATCGGAATCGTCAGGGGGAGCGAGGGGAGTGTGCATTTGGAACCGCGGGTGATGGCTGTCCTGCAGGCGCTTGCGCGCAGCCCGGGAGAACTGGTGTCACGCGCCGATTTGCTGGCGGAGATCTGGCCCGGTGGCGCCATTTACGACGAGGCGCTGACCCAGTGCGTTTACCAATTGCGTCAGCAACTCATCAGTGCGGGTGGCGATGAGTGCCGCAAACTGATCAACACCGTGCCCAAGCGCGGCTACGTGCTCGATGGTGATGTGCAGCCTGTCGAAGCCACGCCTGGCGAAGTCGAGGCATCCCGGCCTCGTGGTCCCGGTCGGCGTCTCTTAGCCGGGATTCTGGCTGCATTGCTGGTTGTTGTAGCTGCCGGGGTGTTTCTCGAGTGGGGCAACAAGCCGGATGCAGAAAACGTTCTGCCGAGCACACACACACTTGCAGTGCTGCCTTTCCTGCCGGTGGTGGAGGCGAACCGTGACCCGGCGCTTGAACTGGGCATGGCGGATACCTTGATTGCCCGTCTCAGCGGCAAAGGGGCGATCATTGTCAGACCCATTACCTCGGTGCGCCGCTACAGCGACTTGGAGCGGAACTCGTTGCAGGCGGGACACGAACTGGGGGTGGATGCGGTCGTCGAGGGCAGTATCCAGCGATCGGGAGAGACGATGCGTGTGACCGTGCGCCTGTTGCGGGTGTCCGATGGCGCAGCGCTATGGGCGGATACCTTCAACGAACAGTTCTCCGGCATCTTTTCTGTGCAGGATGACATCTGCGAGCGCATCGCAACTGCCCTGGCCCCCGAGTTGGGGCAACAGGGGGACAAGATTCTTGCGCAGGTCGGGACTTCCAATACCGAAGCTTATGAACTCTATCTCAAGGGCCGATACCACCTGGCGCGCCTGACGCCTGCAGATTTGCGCGCCAGCGTCGATTATTTCCGTGAGGCCGTTGCACTGGACCCCGGCTACGCCCAGGCCTGGCTGGGCCTGGCGGGTGTCGAGTTCCGTATCCCTCTTGCCGGCGAAGCACCCCCCATGGAGTATTACCCGGATGCCAAGCTGGCCGCACAAAGAGCCCTGGAGATTGATCCGACCCTGGCTGAGGGTTATGCAATGCTGGGCTGGATCGCGCATTGGTTCGATTGGGATTGGCAAATGGCGGAAGCCTATTTCAAGCACGCCATCGAATTGGACCCCAACGACACCGAGAGCCACTTGGGCTACGCGCAACTGCTCGCCAACTCCGGCCGGAGCGAGCAGGCGCTGGACGAGGTTCGGCGAGCGCGGGAACTCAGCCCCTTCTACATGGCGGCTGCTGCGCTCGAGGGAGGCTACCTGCTGCGTGCGAAACGCCCCGATGAGGCTGTGCAACGGCTGGAAGCGGCCCGACAACTGGATGAAAACTTCTGGCTCACGCGCATCGTGCTGGCCGGAGCCTACAGGGCGGTAGGCCGGAACGAGGATGCGCTGGCGGAGGCCGAAGCCGCCCGGCGCATATCCGCCGGCAGTACCTGGGCCACGGCGAACGAAGTCGGCATCCTGGTCCGGCTGGGCAGGCAACCCGAAGCAGAGGCTTTGCTGGAAGAAATGCTGCAGCGTTCGGCCGATCACTATGTTCCGCCTTACGACATGGCGCTCGCCTACGTGGCACTGGGTGATGATGACTCAGCACTCGTCTGGCTCGACAGCGCTTATGAGGCACGCGACCCGAAGCTGGCTTTCCTGGGTGTGGAGCAGAGATGGAACAGCGTCCGGGACCGGCCGGAGTTTGCTGACTTGATCAGGCGCATGAAACCCGCAGAGCCCTCGGAATGAGTTGGCGCAAGAGGGTAGCGAAGTCCCGGTTTGTCCATGCCAGCGCGATCTCGATTGCGCTGGCGGCAACATCCGTGCCGTCGTTCGCGGTAGCGCAGGACACGGATACAGACGACTCAACGAACGAGCAGTCCGCAGTCCTCGAGGAAGTGGTGGTTACGGCGCAACGCCGCGAGGAAAAACTCATGGATGTGCCACTCGCCGTGACGGCCCTGAGCGGGCAGGAACTCGACAAACTGGGCGCATTGGACCTGACCTATCTCAGCCAGACCACTCCCAACACCATAATAGAAGTAGCGCGCGGCACCAACAATGCGCTTGGCCGCCTATATCCGTGGTGTGGGCCAACAGGACCACATCGCCGGTTTCGAGTCCGGTGTTGGCTTGTACGTAGACGATGTCTATTTCAACCGGCCGCAGGCGGGTGTACTGGAAATTTACGACGTCGAGCGCATCGAAGTACTGCGCGGGCCGCAGGGCACCCTGTACGGGCGCAACACCGTCGGCGGCGCCATCAAGTACGTTACCCGGCGATTGGGCGGAGAGCCCGAATTGACACTGCACGGGACGCGTGGGTAACTACGCGATGCTGGATGCCACCGCGACAGTTACCTTGCCGCTGGCCGAGTCCTTTCGTATCGGTGGCTCTTTCGCCACGTTCAATCGTGACGGATTCGGCGACAACCTTTACCTAGACGGGAATGGAGAACTACAACAAGAAAGTGAATGCCGCACGCATCAGCATGGAATGGATGCCGGGTGAGGACTGGTTCATCCGGCTGGCCGCCGACTGGCTCAAGGACAAATCGGACCTGAGACGTGGTCACCGCCTGCTACCGGGCGCTTACTCCGGTGCGCCTGTACTGAAGAATGTTTTCGACACCCGTGCCGGCAACGCCGTGCCCGTGGCGGATGCCGAGGCCAAGGGTGTTTCGCTGCTGACGGAGTGGACGGCCACAGACAAAGTTACCCTGCGCAGTATTTTTGCGTCCCGTAAAGACGATACCTGGAAGCCGGTGGACCTCGACAGTCTCCCCACGGTCGATGTTGACCCCTCCACCTGGGACGGCAACGAGCAGAAAACGGCCGAGTTGCAGGCAGTGTTCAATGGTGGCCGCTGGAGTGGCGTGGCCGGGTTGTTTGCCATCAATGCCAGCGCTGCGACGCAGATCGAGGCGCAACTCGAAACCACGGGTGAGATTATCCACCGGCCCGGTCTGAATAACCTGTTGCATAGCCAGGTGGATACACGCAGCTGGGCGGTCTTCGTCGACATGAGCTATGCCCTCACCGATCATTGGTCGGTATCGCTCGGCGGACGTTACACCCACGACGAACGCTCAGCCCGGATATTGCGCCAGATACTGGTGAATGGCCTTTCAGGGTTTTTTGACGGCACAGGCGTGTTGGTGAGAACGGATTCGGATTTCCAGGGTTCGGCGATCTTTGAGAAATTCACGCCACGTGCGGTGATCCAGCGGCTTTCGGGAGAAGGCCAGAACCTCTACCTCAGCTATAGCGAAGGTTTCAAGGGTGGTGGCTTCGACCCGCGCGGTTTGACCGCTTTCACGCCGGACTTTGATGGCGATGGACGGGTCAGCGAGGCTGAAATCTATACCTATATGAAGTTCGACCCGGAGGAAGTAAAGTCCTGGGAGTTGGGCTGGAAAGCGGCATTGTTCGATGGACGGATGACGTCGCGCCTGGCGGTCTTCAACAGTCACTACACCGATGTGCAGATTCCAGGCTCCAAGGCAGTTGATGCAAACGGTGATGGCGTTGCCGAACAGTACGTCGGCGTCACCAGCAATGCCGCGTCTGCCGGTATATATGGCCTTGAATGGGAGGGGCAGGCTATCGTGGGAGAAGACCTCGGTTTTCCGGATGCCATGTTGCAACTGTCATGGGCGCTGGGTTTGATGCGCGCCGGGTTCAACAAGTTTATTGATGATTTTGGCAATGACGTGGCAGATGAAAGCAAGTTCGCAAACACGCCAAAATGGAACGCCGCTGTCGGTGCTGAATACAGCTTCCCGGTGGCCTGGTTCGGCAGACACGGCGACCTGGCGGTCATTAGCACCCTGTCTTTGCGTGGTGATGAAGTGCAGACCTACACACCCAATCCGCTGATTGACCAGGGGGCCTACGCCCTGTGGGACATGAGCATGATGTGGACTGAAGCCGGTGGTCGTTGGCAGGTGGGACTTTACGGCAGAAACCTGACTGACAATGAATACAAGGTTTCGGGTCTGATCATTACCCAGGGGTTGGAAGATAATGTGACGGCTTATTACGGCAATCCCCGCCAGTACTGGCTGGCCATGCAGTACAGCTTCCGGTGAGCATGGTCATGCTAATTTACAGACCGGCTCTGCTTGGATTGGCGCTGATTACATCATTCTGTTTGCTGGGTGCAGACGGGGAAAACGCGGGAACTGAAACGACGGTCGGGTGGAGCATCCAGGGTGGTCAGGTGGAACTGCAGCAAGGGGTTGAGCCCATGGTTTCAGGCATGTTTATTGTCAGTTCGCCGCAAGCTGCAACCGATCCGCTTGCGGCGCCGCTACAGGGCGGTGGCTGCCTGGTGGCGGACCTGGTGCCGTTCGGGATCGGCCGGGCGAGTTGTGTGACCAATGCCGACTGCAACGAACCGGATTCCATTGACAAGCAGCACGACCCACGCCTGGCGAATTTCGTCGGCTACTGCGCCACGCGCGACGCAAGCACGGAACCACCCAGGTGCTGGACCCGGCCGGGCCTGCCCGACACGCATTGCAAGCGCTCCAAGGATTCATTTAGGTTGACCGCCGGTGTGCACAAGCTGGGACCGGTGGATGCCGATCCACTGGGCAACGGTGAACCTTATCCGGAGTGGGCCGTTTTCGCCTGCATGGCGCAAGCTGGTCATGACCGGGCTTGCGGCGAAGCGGGCAGTCCCTTTCGGCAGAATTCGCTTACGCCCCTGGTATCCCGGCGTGAATAATGCAACTCACTTGAAAATTCATACCAAAATGGCTTTTGTGCCAACTATACTCTTTCTATATTCAGCCGCGATTGGTTGCGGTTCGAAGCCCATCCAGGCCCAATTCGGATAACTTTTGCCCGAACTTACCGAGCAGCAAAAACCCGAAGGCATACCTGCCAACACACAATTTTTAACGAGGACATACCATGGCATTCAAAGTTGAAAACCTGAAGAAACACGATGAGTACAAAAAAGCCCTGAAAAAGGAAATCAAAGATATGGGATCGGATATCTCCGATTTTTATTATTTTGAAAAATTTCCTTTTACCGATGTCGGTGCCGGTTCGCTGTTACTTGTAGGCAGCATGGCTGTGGAAAAAATTTTTCAGGCTGCGAAAAAAACGAATGCTCCGATCGTTGGAAAAGGGCAGTGTGCGAAGGTGGGAGAGAATTATGAATTTGCCCTGAAAATGGGGAAACTCCCTTTTAGTAAGGTAAAGGTGGATATGGGGAATCCGTCGAATTTAAAGGACGTCAAAGAGCTTAGCGTAAACAGAGCCGCTGCCGTGCTTACTGACAGCGGCCTGGAGAACAAAGCCAAAAGCAAGGTCGTTAACCTGACCCGGCAATTCGATTCGATCAAAGGGCGAATGATGGACGGGGAACGCAAGGCCCTGCGGGAGTACTTTGGGCGCATTCAGGCATTCATGGCGGCAGGGAAATACGCGGATGCCCTCAAGGAAATGAATACCGCCGAGAAAGAAATTGCCAAAGTGGGCAATCTCCTGCGTAAAGACTCAGGCAAGCAGGTGAAGGACAAAGGCGACAAGTTCGTGGATGCCGACAAAATCGCCCGGGAGAGTCTGAATGAACTCAAAAAAGTGCAGGCAGAAATCGAATCCCTGGAAAAGGAGGTCGCGAAAGCGGAGACAGCGGTCCAGGTGATGTCGAGCCGGAAAGGGAAAGGCGCACAACAAAGCGTGGAGAAGAACACCGCATTAATCAAACAGGCCAAACAGAGGTTGGATCTGTTGAAGCCGACGATTGCCGGGCTGGCGAAATCCGAGGAAGGCAACACCCAGGTCGCCAAGGCCCTCCTGAAGGAATTTATGGACACCCAGTCGCGTTTTAACGAGGTCGTGAAAACGGCCTTGGGTAAGCCGGGCAGAATCAAGGATAACCCCGAACTGAAAGGGGCCCGGGATGCTATCCGTGACAAGGTCAAGGATATGGCCGACGCCTCCAAATGGCAGGAGGAAGAAATCAAGGATTCCGACAAACACGGAACCGGCCGCCACGGCGCGCAAACCGGGGTGGAGCGGCAGGCCCGTCGCATGGCCAGTGATGTAACTCCGGATCAGGCGCACAACCCCTCCGGCACTGCCCAATACACCGCGCAATGGAAGACCACAATCAAGTGGGAGGAAAAAAGCGGAAAGCGGGTCATTAAGGAAAAAGCCAAGATTGTTCAGACCGTGATTGATGAGTTGAACAATACGTTTGGCGCCAGCAAATCCTCGATCTTTTTGAATCCGGCCCTGGAAAAAGAGGCGGTGGACACAGCTATGAAAATCGCTGACGATCAGTGCGTCTGGACACGCTGGAAGAAAGGCAACACCTGGACGGACATCACCAGTCTGACCGTTGTCGTCCCCGAACCGAAAAGCGCCCTGGGCTACGGCATGGCCACCGAACGAGCAGCCGGTTTTGTTAAAACCTCGGCGGTCGCAGCCGCCAATGCCGTGAAAGAATTCGAAAAAGGAAAAATCACCATCGATGCCCTGCTGGAACAATTGAACGTGCAATTGAAGACTGACCGGACCGGGGTTGGGGCGGCGATGATCCGTCGCGCACGGGTGGTACTCACCCGGAGTGATGTAAACAGCCCCTGGAAAAACAAAACCCAGTTCCCCACCGATGATCCCAAAGCATGGGAGGTTGCCAAAAATACGTCGCTAAACGGGCAAAAAGTGAAATCCGCAACCATCGCGGAAACAACCGCGCCGATGTACACCTGAGTCGCAGGTTCACCTGGGCGAACCGATGGCAATGCGTCGGCGCACCCACGCTTTAGGGTGCGACCCGAACCCGGGTGTACGGCGTCCGGTGCTTTGAATGCGCCGGGTATAAGCCGAGTCGGTTGAGCAGATGCTCGACGGTGGCGGTGATTTCCAAAGCGGGATACCTGGCAGTGGCGAGCCCCGTTGAATTGAGTTGACTGTGGTCCATCAAGTCCCCATGCTACTGCTGCTGTTGGTGATATGCCGGCATGCCGCGCGATTCGCTGGCAGAGCCGCCAACCATCGAGCAGGCATTGATGCCGCGGCGGTTTCCACTCAAGCAGCGGATCGGTTATGAGGATTCCTGGGAGCTTGCGCGACAGCCGCGCACAATCAAGACTGGAGACAGTAAGAAAATGAATAAGTACCTGATTATTGCGAGTGTTGCCATGCTGGCGGGATGTATGCAGGGCTGCACCTGGGTCAAGACCACACCGGTGGGCGAATCCGTGCGCGTGGCGTCGGCGGAGGGCGTCAAAAACTGCCAGCGCAAGAGCAGGGTGACCGTCAGTCTGAAAAGCCGCGTGGCCGGCGTCGAGCGCAACTCGACCAAGGTCGCCAACGAACTGGCGACGCTGGCGCGTAACGAAGGCGGGCGCCTGGGCGGCGACACCGTGGTAGCCGAGTCCGAAATTTCCGAGGGCAGCCAGGTGTTCGGCATTTACAACTGCAGGTAGTATCAAAGTGCATTTTTCAAACAGGGGCCGGATACATTTTTGGTGCAGGGGCACATTGTGGCATTGATAGTCGGAGTGTTCCTGGCACTCGGAGTAGGGCTGTTTGCTACGGGCTTCGGCCTGGATCGTGATCGGGCTTTTTATCCGACAGTAACGATTGTCATCGCCTCCTACTACGCTTTGTTTGCGGTGCAGGGTGCATCAACCGATATGCTGGTTCTCGAGTCGTTGATCGGGGTGGTTTTCCTGGTACTTGCAATATGGGGTTTTAGGTCAACACTCTGGCTTGTCGTTATTGCGCTGGTGGCACACGGAGTGTTTGATCTCGTCCATGGTCAAGTCATCAATAATCCCGGCGTTCCCGGCTGGTGGCCGCAGTTTTGCCTGGCTTACGACGTTACGGCAGCAGCATACCTGGCGTGGCTGCTAAAGCGAGCAAGCGCTCATGCTAAAACCTGACAAACCGGTCAAAACGGACACAATAGAGCCCAATTAATGACTACACGGAATAGCGCTTACTACGCGCCGCTACTCCTCAGGGTGACGCTTGGCTCACTGATTATTGCTCATCTTTACTGGAAGTTCGCGATCCTTCCCGGCGGGATCAATCACTGGATTTCCAGCCTGGCCAAGCGCTATGCCTGGTACGTTCCCTAGTACGTCCTGTCGGCGGAGTTTGCTGGTGCGCTGCTGCTGATTCCTGGTATCTATGTGCGCTGGGTGAGCTTGTACGCTGTTCCAATGATGCTCGGTGCCGCGCAATTCTGGGCAGTCAAAAAGGGATTCTACTTCACCGCGGGTGGCGCTGAACTTCCCATCGTGTGGGCCTTGATGTTGGTACTCCAGGCCATGCTCGGTGACGGGCCGTATTCCTTCAGAGCAAGTCGCAAGTCGTTGGCCTGACGACGTGTTGCCTAAATACTCAATCCCGGAAAACAAAAAAGCCTGGACAAAAAAGCCTGGAAAAGCCTGGACACCCATGTATAAACGTAATGGGTGTCCAGGCTTTTTCTCAAAATCACTCAATCAACACATTCAGATATCAACGACCGTCACCGATATAGATTCCTACATTCGGGCGAATGCCAATCACCAGGCCGGGAACGCTGTACCCATAGCGAACACGTGGTGCGACATAACCGTATGGGTGCCAATCGTAGCAATAACGGCCCTGATGTAAATGGCGGGGGGCGTATCGATTGTTGTTCACGTAATGCCTGCGTCCGTAGCGGTCATGTCTTGAATACTGACGGCGGCCATCGCGATAATTACGGTAATTGTCGTGACGGTCATATTGATAAGAATTGTAATGTTGTCCGCCATAGTTGCCTCCATAATTGTTACGATCGTTGCCTCTTTCGGCCAACGCAACTGAGCTGATTGACAGTAACAGACCTAAAGATAATATTTGTGTCATACGTTTCATTACGAATACTCCTGTTGGTTGAACACGACTTGAGTTTGCCGCACGGGTGCTGAATAGCGACTGAATCTAAAATAAGATGACTGGGACGGTGTTGACGATATAGTTGCCGGTTTGCAACCGGCCATTGAAAGTGTCGGGGACTATGTGAACGGGTTCTGAAACGCTTCGAACCCCTTCGATCTATTCCCGTAGTCTAAACGCGGTTGTCCAGACCATTTTCCCAAGTCGGGAATTCTGGAAGCCAGTCCAGTTTGTTTTTGGCCCGTTCGTTGTCGGCACCCACCTGGGTGATCATCATGTGTTCTGCGAGCGACCTGCGAGCAAACGCACCAGCCATGCAGGAACCCTGGCCGGGCGTTTGGCGCCGAGCTTTGCCGCATACCAGGGCAGCCAGTTGGTTACTGCAGCTGGCGTGTCGTCTATGATGGAAATAAGCCAGGACACCCACCGAAAATAAGCCAGGATGAAAATAAGCCAGAAATAAGGAAAATAAGCCAGGACACCCACCACCACAATAAGCCAGGACACCCACAACAGTTCCGCTTTAAAGAAATGGGTGTCCTGACTTTCCTTAAAGAAATGGGTGTTCTGACTTTCCCAGCTTTTCCTCTGACCAGTTATCCATATCTGTTCGGCAACTCACAGACGCTGAGTTAAGCGAGCGACACTATGTGCTCGCAACAAAAAAACCAATTGTCCGCCGACCTGAGCGCCAGATTTGGTGCTTGGATTTCGATGGCTCACTATTAATGTATGCCGCAAGCATGCCGTGGAGATCACAATGAACAGGTACTTTTTCAAATTCTTTGTCCTCACTTTGCTTTGCGCCTCCGTGTTAAGCATCGGCGCATGCAACACCATGCATGGCGTAGGCAAAGACGTGCAGAAAGCCGGCGACAAAATTGAAAAAGAAGCGGATGAACACAAGGATCATGACTCGTCCCTATAGTAATTGCTCTGCACAGTTGCCGGGAAACCTGCACGATGAACATCGAATAGCCAATATTTATGATGGCTTGATTTCACGCTGGCCGCAGGTCTTCTGCGGCCTTGCCTGGTTCGCAAGTCACCTTGAGACGCAAAATAAGCCGGAAATTAAGCCGGGGGAAATTAAGCCGGGACACCCACAAACAGAATTAAGCCGGGACACCCACAAAAGATCAACTTTACAGATATGGGTGTCCTGACTTTCCTCCCCAAACAGAATTAAGTCGGGACACCCACAAAAGATCAACTTTACAGATATGGGTGTCATGACTTTCCTTCCTGACTTTCCCCTACAGATATGGGTGTCCTGACTTTCTTCCAGCCGGAAATTAAGCCGGGGGAAATTAAGCCGGGACACCCACAAACAGAATTAAGCCGGGACACCCACAAAAGATCAACTTTACAGATATGGGTGTCCTGACTTTCCTTCCTGACTTTCCCCTACAGATATGGGTGTCCTGACTTTCCTTCCTATTCTTCCTCCTTTCCCCTACAGAAATGGGTGTCCTGACTTTTCTGTTCTTACTTTTCTGATTTAAATTAGTCGTGTCAGGGTGCGTTGCAAATTCCGGGATCACACCGGTCTCGGCATCCAGTGCGACTCGCGGCTGAAATACTCCTCAAGAAATTCGACAAAGGCGGTTATTTTTGCCGGTTTAAAACGACGCTGCAGATAGATGGCGCTGATATCCAAAGGCGCCGAACGAAAGTCCTGCAGTATCTCGGTCAATTGCGCCGAGGCGAGATAGTCCTGGACCAGGAACTCGGGTAACCGGGTGATACCCAGGCCGCGCGCGCACGCCTCGACCAGTGCGCGGCCGTTATTACAGGATAGTCGGCACCTGCCGGCGAACTCCACGCTTTTTGCCGGTGGCGGAAACGGCCACACATGGGGCGTTCGCGACAGGCTGTATTCCAGCAACTGGTGATCGAGCAGGTCTGCCGGGTTGAGAGGTTCGCCAAGACGCGCCAGGTAATCCGGTGAGGCAAAGCAGCCGATACAGGCCGCCCCGAGTCGCCGGCTGACGAGGCTCGAATCTTCAAGTTGGCCGATGCGGATGGCGACATCGATTTGCTCTTGCAGAAGGTGCGCGCCGCGATCATCGTAATTGACTTCCAGTCTCACCTGCGGAGCCCTGGAGAGGAATTCGCGAATCGCCTGGCCGAGGAACAGCCGCCCAAAATCCATCGGAATCGAGACACGCAACAGACCGAGCGGCTGTTCGCCCAAAACCGAAACATCCGCCTCTACACCATCCAGGCGTTCGAGCAATTCCAGACATTGCGGGTAATAACGCTGGCCGGCCTCGGAGAGTTCCACCTGGCGGGTCGTGCGATTGAACAGCCGGATGCCGAGATGAGCCTCGAGGTCATTGATATGCCGACTGACCAGCGGAGGCGAAAGCCGCAGCGCCCGCGCCGCACCACTGAAGCTGCCCACCTCGGCGACACGGCAGAAGGTATACATCGCTTTGAATCGATCCATTATTCACAAAAATGAAATAATCATATTTATATTATAGCTATTAAACATTTAATAGATAGTAATTACACTGACTGACATTGCAACCAAAGGAGTATCATCATGTTGAATATTCGTAAGGCTCAGGATCGCGGACACGCCAATCACGGTTGGCTCAACAGCCATCACACGTTTTCATTTGCCGATTACTACGACCCGAGACACATGGGACATGGCATGCTGCGTGTGATCAACGACGATACCGTCGCGCCTGGCAAAGGCTTCGGCACCCATCCACACCGGGATATGGAGATCATTTCCTATGTGCTGGACGGCGCTATGGAGCACAAGGACTCGATGGGCAACGGATCGGTGATGCGACCGGGTGACGTGCAGCGCATGAGCGCCGGTACCGGTGTGACGCACAGTGAATACAATCACTCCGGCGCTGAGTCCGTGCACTTTCTGCAAATCTGGATACTGCCAAACGCGCAGGGTCATAAACCAGGTTATGAGCAAAAGTTCTTCGCCAGCGAAGACAAACGCGGTCGCCTGCGGCTGGTCGCTTCGCAAACGGGCAGGGACGGGTCGGTTTCCCTGAACCAGGATGCCGATGTATACGCCGGTCTGTTTAGCGGCAGCGAGTCTGCCACATTCAATGCCCGTCCGGACCGCGATTTTTGGCTGCATGTCGCCCGGGGTTCCCTGTCGGTCAATGAACAGGCGCTGGAAGCGGGTGATGGTGCGGCGGTGAGTGGCCCTGGCGAATTGCTTTTTAGCAACGGGCAGGATGCTGAAGTGCTGTTGTTTGACATGGCGGCTAAAGACTGATGGAGCAGTTAAATATGAAATTATTCTATTCTCCCGGCACCTGTGCACTGGCACCGATGATCCTGGCCGAATGGCTGCAACTGCCGATGAAAATCGAACAGGTCAACAACCGTGACCCGAGCCCCGAGTACCTGGCCATCAATCCGCTTGGTGCGGTGCCGGCTTTGCAACTTGATGACGGCAGCATCAAAACGCAGGTTGACGCCATACTGCAGTATTTTTGTGGACTGGCACCGAATTCCGGCCTTGATGGCGGCCCCGACCTGTTGGACCACTTCGAGGTGCATCGTTGGGTGGCATTCCTGACCGGTGATTACCACCCGCCGTTTGGCGGCTGGTTCAACCCGCGACGCTTTACCGTGGACCACAGTGATCCGGCCCTGGCCAATGTCAAACTTGGCCTGGAAAAGCGCATCATCCAGGTAAGCAGGGTGCTCGACGAACACGTGGGCGAAAACAACCACATCGTCCTGCAGAGAAAGACATTGCTGGACGCATATGCATACTCGATGTTGCGTTGGCTAAAGAAACTTCATGGTGGCCTGGAGCAGTTTCCCAATCTTTTCCGCTTCATGGCCGTGACCGGCGAAGATGCCGGTGTGAAGCGCGCACTGGACCGAGAGGCCAGCTGATCCAACCAGGCAGGGCCCGGTGCGGTCTGATCTGTATTGAACAGGCCGGGGTTTAATGAGGCCGGCTACAACCTTTAATCTGGATGTAGCCGGCCAGGCGCAATCGGCATTAATTCAAGTCATGCGGGATTTGGGGGCATTGCATTGTTGCAGTACCGATGCGAATATAGCGCTTCATTCACGCCGCCAGGCGACGTGTTAGTAGCAGTCTGAGGGGGAGGACGAACCAATGGGAAATAAGCGCGCGGGCGAGGCCCGGGAGCAGGACCAGGACGGGTCCATTCAAACACTTTCTTTTGCGGCCGGCAGGCTGCAACAAATGATTTTTCGGTCCGCGGGAGCTACGCCTCTGTCAACAGCGCCGGCATGACCACGGTGGTGGGCGAGATCTCCGTCCGCTGCAATCAATAACACATTCCCAATCCAATCTAACCCTGATATACGGAGCACCTAATGAAGAATAAGAGTAATCGCACAATGTTTTTGGCCGCACTGTCCTGCATGCTGATCTCGACCTGTCCGCTCGCGTGGGCGGAGGACTGCGTACCCGAGGGCATGGATGAAGAAAGAGCACCGGTGGCAATGCCGGACCTGTTCCCCGCGTCCATACCATTGCCGGACGGCCACAATCTGATCAGCGCGGCGGGCGGCGCGGCGGACGAATACAACCCGTACGCATTCGCGACGCTTGAATTCCTGGTACCCATCGGCAAGGAAGCACTATTCAGTTACTACGAACAGGCACTTCCCGCGGCCGGTTACCGCATCGTCATGTGGGAAAAAGATGAAGGCGCAACCGGTTTTCGTGTGCGCGGCGAAGGCATCGACCAGGCAAGTATTGCCATCAACGAATACGACTGCCAGGGCTACGCGAGTATAAGCGTCTCCTTTTTGCCCTGAGCAATATCGGGCCCGGTTTCAACAGTCGTTGTCGACGAACGGGGAGGTGGTCATGAATTTTTTTGCGCGTATGCAATCAACTGGCAACGGTGGGGCAGTGCGACGGAATGTCCACGGGTGTTTTTACGACCGGCCGGTCGATATTGATCGGTCACATTCCCGGTACGAAACTGTCAGCCGTTGGCCTGTCCCGTTCGCATCGCTAATCTCACTCGTGTTGGTATCCGTCCCTGTCCATGCGCAGTTCCTGGAGTGCGGGGAGTTGCAGCAGGTATTGGACGAGGCCGGAACAAATTTTTCCGCGCTGGTCGGAGAAGTGCTCGAAACGGAAACGGAAGAGGCCTTGGCTTCGAAGCAGGGCATTCCGGTGGAGATGATGACGATGAGCTACGAGCGTAATGTCGCTACAGCCACGCTCACCTTTTCGGGTGCTGCAACCTGCGAGGTCGTTAGTGTACAAACGGAGGATGACAAGTCCAGTGTCAGCAGCGCGTCGTTTGATTGTCATTATCCCGGCGTTTTCGAAGTAAGTGGCGCGCGCGCGGTGGTGGAAAAGTGCGTGGGCCGGCAAGCCAGCCCCGATTCGGACAAGGAAAATGCCAGTATACCGATAGACTCGGTGGTGTCTGGCGAGGGTTTCCGCAACACCGCGGTCGAACTGGACGCGAACATGGTCGACGGCCTCGGCCTGCACGTGAGGTTGAGCGTGTGCCTCAATAACACGGAAGGGGCATGTGATGACAAGTGGGAAGACGAACTGGAGTAAAAAAGCCGCTGGTGTATCCTTTCTTAAAGAAGTAAGTCAGAGAATAAGTCAGGACACCCACAGTAAGTCAGAAGAGTAAGTCAGGACACCCACAACTTTAAAAAAGTAAGTCAGAAAGAAAAGTCGGGACACCCACAACTATGAAGATGGTTCGTCGTGGGTGTCCTGACTGTTGCTGCTGCCTATTGGTTGCTGACTGTTGCACCCACTGACTGCTTCTCCCGGCCAGAAGGCTTCAGCCCACCACTTCAAGAGGCCAGAATATCGGTATGAAAATGACCGAAATGATGAGGGCCAGCACGTTCATTGGCAGACCAATACGGAAGAAATCGGTGAATCGATAGCCGCCGGCCTGGTACACAAAGGTATTGGTCTGGTATCCAATCGGTGTTGCGAAGCTCGCACTGCCGGCCAGCATGACTGCCACCACAAACGGTTTCGGGTCGAGACCGGTACTCAGGGCTGCGCCGATCGCTATCGGAGTCAACAGAATGGCGGCTGCATTGTTGCTCATGAACTCGGTGGCGATCGAAGTTACAACATAGACGACGATGAGCAGGCCAACCGGTCCCAGCATCGTGGTACTAGAAGATAAACCTCTGACCATCAGGTTCATGGCCCCGGTTTGCTCCAGTGCGAGACCGACGGCCAGCATCGCGAAGATCAGCATGAGGATGTGCCACTGTACCGCTTCGTAAGCCTCGTCAGCCGTCAGACAGCCGGCCAGAACCACAAAAGTTGCGCCGATAATAGCCAGGATCACAATCGGCATTACCTTGAATGCTGCCAATACAACTACGGCAAACAGAGCCAACAGGGCAATCGGCGCCTTCTCCCGTTGTAAGGGGCGTATTTCGGAGACCGCAACGTTGACAAAGCTGCGGTTGTTGTACAACTGGGAAAGGTCGCTGGGTTTACCCTCTAGCAGCAGCATATCGCCAACCTTCAAATGGAGCTGATCAAAGCCATGCTTGAGTTGCTTTTTGTGCCTGTGAACTCCGAGCACATACACACCAAAACGTCTTTCAAGATTCAGATCGGCCACGGTCGTTCCAAGAATGCGGGCTTCCGGACCCACGATAGCCTCCGCCAGTTGAGTCTGGCTTTGGGCCAGGGTCTGTAACTCCCCTTTGCCGACATCGATCATGCTGACTTGGCCACCGGTTCGCAAGCCGACCAACTCATCACGCTCACTTTCAATGACCAGGCGATCACCCTCCTTGAGCACCACCGTGGCTGCACTTCCTTTGAGGTCATGCAAACCTCTCTGAATTCTCAATATACGATGGCGGGCCAGATTGGTTTTATTGATCTGCTTATTGATCAGGGAAGATCGTGGCGGTATCACCGCCTCGGTAAGAAACCGGCGGGTGCCTATCGGAAAGTTAACGCCGCGTTCCGGCCGGTCGGGCAGTAGCCACCAGCCGAACAATATCAGGTAGAGCAGTCCGCTGATTGCAAGCAGCACACCGACACCGGTAATGTCGAATATTCCGAAGGCCGGCAAACCCTCCCGTTGTGCGATGCTGTCAACCAGCAGGTTAGTTGAGGTTCCGACCAGGGTACACGTGCCGCCCAGGATGCTGGCAAAGGATAGTGGTATCAGGTAACGGGAAGACGAATGACCTTGCTGCCTGGCGAGCGCTATCACAACCGGGGTCATTACAACAACAACCGGCGTATTGTTGACAAAAGCGGAGAGTAAGGTTACAGGCAACAATATAAGCAGCATTGCGCGCAGCCAGGATTTTCCGGCCAGTCGCGACGCAAATGCCCCCATGCCGGCGATTACTCCTGTTTTTTCAAGGGCTTTGCTTAGCACAAACATGGCGCCAATCGTTATCGGCGCGCCGTTTGCGAAAACGCTGAGAAACTGATCGGCATTTAGCGCACCAAAAATCAGTAGAAGGCTGACGCCCAGTAGGGCCGTCACATCCGGAGGTTGGCGTTCACGGATAAAACCGAAAAACACAATCACCGTGATCGAAAGTACCAACACCATCTGCAGCGTCATGAAATCCTCCCCTTAACGGTACTGCAATTTTGCTGAGCCCGGTAAATAGCGGCAGGCTCAAGGCAGATTGCCTGTACTTTCGGTACTAAATCGGGCGTATAAAGGAGAATTGAAGCCCTAATCCTTCATACTCACATGTCATCATATTGAATCGCCGTACATCTCAGATTATCAGTCAGGTCACCGTCAAATTTCACCAGATTTAAAAAGAAAAACCGAAATAAAGCCGACAACGAAATAAAGCCGAGACACCCAAGTCTTAAAACTAAAGCCGGTAAAGCCGAGATAAAGCCGAGACACCCAAGTCTCATCAAAACGACAAAAAGCCGAGACACCCATGTCTCATCCGGGCGGCCAAAAGCCGCGACACCCAAGTCTCGTTCGTATCCTACAAAATCCATGGTCATTTGCCATATTGACCACTCGGAACGTGGCCTAAACTATTCTTATGCCCCAACCAAGATACCGCCAGGTCTCCATAGAGGACACCCCGTACTACCACTGCATCTCACGCTGCGTCCGTCGAGCTTACCTGTGTGGGTCTGATAAGGTAACCGGATTTGATTTTGAACACCGCCGCCAGTGGATCCTCGATCGCATCAAGCTGTTATGTTCTGTCTTTGCTATAGATCTGTGTGCCTATGCGATTATGAGCAACCACTATCATATCGTAATCCGAATTAATGCGGATCAAGTAACACAATGGAGAGATGAAGAAGTGGCCAACCGTTGGTTGCAGGTCTTTTCAGGGCCACAGCTTATGCGCCAGTATCTGAAAAACACCGATCTGACCAGTGAAGAACTCAGCCAGGTTGCTAACCTTTTGGTCACATGGCGTGAAAGACTGGCGGATCTTTCCTGGTTCATGCGCTGTATCAATGAACCCATTGCCAGGCTGGCCAACGCTGAAGACCATTGTAGCGGACGGTTCTGGGAGGGCCGCTTCAAGTCCCAGGCCCTGTTGGATGTTCGAGCACTGCTAGCGTGTATGGCCTATGTGGAGTTAAACCCCATAAGGGCAGCTATAGCAAATACACCAGAACAATCAGAATATACCTCCATTCAGGAACGCATTGAACGACCGGAAAATAGCCGCCTGAGGCCTTTTGAGGATGATGAAGTGGATGGTATCCCGTTTAATCTCAAAGACTACCTGGAACTGGTGGACTGGGCTGGCAGGCGGATCAGGCGCAACAAGCGGGGATATATTCCTGCCAATACCCCGCCGATCCTGGCCAGGCTGGGAATGAATGCCTCGCCGCTACTGGCTTATCTGGCAAAGGATGATCTCCCCTCGCTGGGTGCATTAGGGCCAGTCAGTATGTTAAAAACCTTTGCCAAATCTGTGGGGCGCAAGTTTATCAAGGGTCATGCATTTGGCGATAGACTTTGTCCGCAAAGGGTATAAACGAAACAAGTTTGACCACCAGGTTCGATCCCGGGCTCACTCAAAGCGGTTGAATCCAGCCGAATTAATATGTGATGAACTTCAATCACTTCAGTTTTGAAAACCACCCTCCTATATGGCGATATATTTAGCTGGAAATTCGTATGAATCCGGTCAGGTAAGGGTAAGTAAGGACACCCACATCTTCGAGTTGGATGAGTCAGCCGGATGAGTCAGGGGATGAGTCAGGACACCCACAACTTTGTAGTTGGTTCGTTGTGGGTGTCCTGACTGTTTTCTGACTGTTTTCTGACTGTTTTTTTAGCTGACTGTTTAGAGAGAGCCAAAGTCTCCAGGTTGATTGATTTAAATACGGGTACCTACTCAACGCGCTCGATGGTCACTTCAACCACCGGGTTACGCCAGTCGTGTGTCGCTGCCGATAGGCCATCGGGACCACCGACACCGTGAATACCGGCATGAACGTGGATATAACCTTCACCACCCACATTGATACCAGTGCCCGATACGGGTCGTCCTCCGTTGATCCGAGCGCGCCCACCGTTTCAGGGCTTTCCGCATTTGCCTCACTACCGGCGTCGTAAGCGTTGGCATAGACGTGGATGATTTCGCCGATACCTTTTGGCAACTGTGCTCCGCGGATGGCGTAGAAGGCGTCATTGGTCGCCCCCAGCATGGCTGCAGCACTCAGGTATTTGGCATTGCCCGAGGCACTGATCATGGTGGAATTGGATTCACTGGGGAAAAGCACGGGTGGTGTATGGGCAGTCGGTAAAGCCACGGCTTCCCAGACACCGTCAGAGGCAGAAACCTGGTCCAGTACGTGGAACGGGTAGCCGGTCTCCGCCATCGCGGCCAGTGCGAAATAGTCATCGTAACCAGCATCTCCGGGCATGGGTGCCGGCCCCAGGTCGAAAAGATGGAACGCGTCAGAATGCGTCGCAATCACCGACGGCGCGACCGGTTGGCCATGAGTGGCATTGGTGATCGTGACCCGGTACATCCGCACTCCCTTTTTACTATCTGCCATGGCAGTCGAACTGAGAGCGATGGTGCAAATGGCAAGGGCGGCGCTTAACAAAGTGAGCTTCGAAATGGATATTTTCATGTGAACATCTCCTAAATTGGGTGTGAGTGTTGGTTCGGACTGCAATCAAATCTTACAGGCGAGTTATCACAGGACTATCACAGGAAAGTAACGTTTTGGTCCGTAAAAGGACTTCAGCGCAAGTCAGAAATGCTTAATGGAAAATAGTGGCTGGAGTTGGGATAGAAGCAATGATTCAAGGTTAGCAAAACAGATTGCAAACTGTGCGGGTCACCTCAAGGAGTCCGGACTTTCATGGTTTGACTGTAAAGTTGGAAAGTTGTGGGTGTCCCGACTTATTGTATTTCAAGTTGGAAAGTTTGGGTGTCCCGTTATTCGGAAAGTTGTGGGTGTCCCGACTTATTACCTCCCGACTTATTCCCGACTCATTCCCGGCCCATTGCTGCACTGACCCCAAAAACTGGTCGATGTCGTGCCGGGGTTTGACCAAGTTTGGCTCTAACAGTATCGACTTGTCTTGCAAATCCACCGGGGTCACCCCGAGTTCAACAAAGCCGGCTCGAATCAACATGTCGAATTCCGGCGATATAGCGTTTAAATGTCCTATACTCAATTCTACAAAGGAGCGGGCCCAAGGTCTATCGAACAATTTTAGAGGGATAGGGTGAATACAAAAAATAGCGGCATTCTCGCCAAATTAATGAAGATGCTTGCGGCGATCGAGTCGAACGAAATCAAAGCAACGGCACTGTCTTTCCTTTTCGTGTTTATTCTGATGGCAGCCTACTATCTGATGCGACCGCTGCGGGACGCTATGGCGAGCGATTGGTCCGATGCCGAAGTGAGTTGGCTGTGGACCTTGAATTTCTTTATCAGCACCATGTCTCGTGGCGCTTTACGGAGTCGCTATCTCCCGAATCCCCTTTAAAAAACTGGTTCCCAGCGTGTACGCCTTTTTTGCGGCAAGTTTTGTGGTGTTCTACTTCGCCACCCTGGGTTCTGAAAGACCCGTGTTGGTTGACAAGAGTTTTTATGTTTGGGTGAGCGTATTTGCACTCTTTCATGTATCCGTTTTTTGGAGCTTTATGGCGGATATCTTTAACAAAAAACAGGCCAGCAGGCTCTTTGCGATTATTGCCGCAGGTGCCAGTCTGGGCGCAATTTTTGGCCCGATTCTCTCCACTATCCTGGCAACTACCGTCGGACTGGAAGCCATGACATTGGTGGCTGCGATTATGCTTACCCTGCCAATTCCAATCATCATCTATCTCGACAAACTCAAAGACACGGAATTGGGCAATAAGGAGCACGTCCTCGACTTGCAGAAAGCCAAAATTGGCGGCAACCCGCTAAACGGCTTCAAGGACTTTTTTACCAACCCCTACCTGTTGGGTATAGGTGTTTTCATTATCCTCTATACCGGTATTGGCACCTTTGTATATTTCGAGCAAAAAAACCTGCTGGAAATTTATGATCGGGATACCCGCACGGCAATTTATGCGTCCCGCGATGCCATCGTTAATACCCTCACCTATGTGTTGGCTTTTTTTGTAACCGGGCGGTGGGTCACTAAATTGGGCATGCCATCGGCTTTGATGGCTGTCCCGGTGATGCTTATTTTTGGTATGGCAATTCTGGCGTTCTCGCCAGTGTTGATAGCGGCTGTTGCCATGCATGTGACACTTCGTGCCGGTAACTATGGTTTAACCAGGCCTGCCCGGGAGATGCTTTTCACCGTGGTCGATCGTGAAGAGCGGTTTAAGGCGAAACCGGTTATCGACATTGTTGCCTACCGCGGCGGCGACGTAATTATGGCTTGGTTTTTCACTGCGCTCAGTGAAGGTCTGACATTGGGTCTGGCCGCCATTGCCGGCATCGGCGCAATCATCTCGGCGATATGGGCTTATGTGGGATACGCCTTGGGCAAGTCTTTCGAGTCTCGAGGTGAGTCCGAAGTTATGGGGTCAGAGTAAAGAGACAGAGTAAAAAGGAGCATGTTGTAGGAGTACTCTGTCCCTTTACTCTGTCCCCAAAAGTTATCAGCGGCTCTTTTTGAGTTTGGATTCGCAATTGATCAGTTGATCATGACCGCCATTGCCATCGCACTGATCAGTTCCTGAGAAGCCGTGGGTGTCCTGCCTTTTGCTGCCTTTTGCCTGTGGGTGTCCTGCCTTTTTTTATGTGGGTGTCCTGCCTTTTTCTCTTTTCTTTTTGCCTTTTTCGGGTGTCCTGCCTTTTCCTGCCTTTTTATTTCATCCTGCCTTTTTAAAATACACTCTTACCGAAGCTGAATTGAGCAGACTGTGGATTTGTTGTTTATTCTTGTATAAGTTATAAATTGTTTTAAGCGCTGCTCAAAATGCCAAAAAAACAGTAAAAGAACGTCAGGCCTGGTTTAGGGATACGCCGGGGGTCGAGCAGTCTGACTCATAGGGCGAAACTGCGTCGCTACATTTGAAATAGGAGCAAAGATGGCTACAAAAAAATATACGGTTAAGTTTGTGGGTTCGGTCACGCCGAAAAAGACAAAGTTTCTGACATCGCCCGCAATCAAAATGGACTTCGATGGGGAACTTGACCTCGACGAAGCCGATGGGTCAAAGATTGCTGCAATTCAGAAAGCCTTTCAGAAAGAGATGAGTAGCCAGCTCAATACACAACTCAAACACCTTAACTCCTGGCTGGCTGAAAAGGACCAATTAATCGCAACGATGGTCAAGCAGCACGAAGATATCAAAAAGTTTGGTTTTCCAACCACGGCATCCGCTGCGAAAGGACTCGAAACGAAAAACAAGGCATTGGAGAAGCTTGCCAAAGAGACTCAGACCCTTGAGGCTGATTACGTAAAGATCGTTAATGACTGGGCGAAAAATGCGCGCGAACAGCAGGGGCTGATTTGTTTGACGACCGCACTCAAAAAGGCGCGAGCGCAGACCCTGAGTAATAAGACCTGGCGTGTCAGGGCCGGAATCGCGATCAAGGTCACCTTAGTGGTTCTCGCCATTGCCCTGACTGTTGCAGCCATCGTCCTCACGGCTGGTGCCACTGCGCCAATTTTTGTCGGGCTCGCCTCGGCCGGTCTCGCGCTTACAGGTATTTCTTCAATCGCCGGCGTGGGGGTCGCGATCAAGAATAACGCCAGTACCGAGAAAAAAATTCTAGCCAATGTACAGGGCGACGTAAAGAAGATTGAGGCAGCCCTTAAGCCCATAGATGGCGTCAAGTCTTCGCTTGCCAAACATGTCACTGAATTGCGCAACGTCATGAAGGTGCGGGTTGACTCCGCCAGGCAGATCAAGGCGAATGTGCAGGAAAAGAAAGCCCAGATTGGGGGCTATGATGCCCAACTCATAAAACTGAATGCCGCACTCGCACAGCAAACCCCGGCCGACAAAAAAATGCAGGCCGAGGTTGCTTCACGCCAGAAGAAGGTGGCCGAGGTCAAGAAGCAAGTCCAGTCGCTTGAGAAACAAATGGCCAAGATGGACCAGGACAACAAGGATGCAGAGGCGCTCCTCAAACAGCTTGAAGATATGAATGTTCAGCTCGATAAAATCTCAGGTCAGTCTGCAAATACTGTCGCAGGAAACCTGAAAACGCGTTTCAGTTCCGTCGATGGCTGGATCGAACTCGGTAACGATGTAGGCGGGCTCGTGTCGGGGATCTCCGGCGTGCATACTTAGACGTGGTAGAAATGAGTCCTGTCCCGCACTGCTGCACCCAAAATCGCACCACGGCCGGCAGCGGCTAACTACGCAAGTTTAAACTCACGATTGCGATCCAGTTGAGCATCGCCGCTGCGAACAGGATGGCCGCCAGACGGAAGGGCGCGAGCCGGTCTTGTTGAGCCTACCTGTCCAGCCTCACGTTGGCGATTTTGGTCAATTCGGCTTTGCCCTCGTCGAACATCTTGTTGAAGGCCTTGATTCCGCTCTCGGCTTTACTGTTGCCGCGGATCTTGGACTTGAGCCAACTGTCCTTCATCGCCAACTGGTATGGCGCGATGATTTCCTGCAACTTTTTGAACTCCTTTGCCGCAAGTATTTTGTTCTCCAACAGGACTTTGTTCTGGCGGGTCTTGATCGCCTCTCCGGCCACCATGCAGTGCCCGATGAGTACCTTGTAGATCTTCATGGCCTGGGCGAGATTTCTACCCATGACCCGTTCGTTGAGCCCCTGCTCGGCCATCTGTAACTGGAACTTGCTCAGCTTTACATCCTTGGTTTGGGTCACTGCCTCCTTGAGCCTTTTTTCCAGGGCCTTGTCGTGCTCTTTCACCGTCTCGGGCTGGAAGACGTCGAGCGCAACGAACTCCCTGGAATCGGTGTACTTCTTGACCTCGGCCAACAGCTTCTGCAGGTCCGGGAGCGACTTGGAATCCGTTGGCAAGACTTTGCGGTTTTTCTTGGCGTCCCGCTTGTCGCACTCGGCTTGCAGGTCCACCTTGAGCTTGGCAAACCGCTTCTTCACGTCCTGGAAGTCCTTTTTGTAAAGCGCGGTGATGCGAGTGATCTCTTTCTCTATCTGCTTCTGAAAATCGTTCAGGCTTTTGAGGCAGGCCTTCACATCCTTATCGTCGTCGAAGTCGTAGACGGTTTTACCTTGCTTACCGTCATCCTTGCATCGCTGGATTTCAAGACCCAGTTGCAGACAGCCCTGATCCCGGACCTGGACCGTCTGCCCAAGGGCCTGGGCGTTCTTGTTTATCTCCGTATTCGCTGAGGCAACGTCCTTCTGGATCTTGTCGAATTCCTTTTTGTACTTGTCGAGTTCTTTGGCCATATCCGGGCTCCTGTATGGTTTATCCGCGCTGATCCCGATCACGCATGATCGGATCAATGCGCTAAAAGTATCACAATGCTAAAGGCAAAATAAACCTCGTATAGTTGCAAGAAATTGTCCGGTAGCGGATGGTTTTGAAAGTAAATGGTCAGCGGAAAAAAGTCAGTACGCCCACCAAAAAGGTCAGGATACCCACCACTTACTTGTGCAGGAAATTTACAAAAGGGTTATGCAGGTTGACCGGTTTGTGGATTTTTCGATACCTGTTAGGCCCGAAAAACATCCGCTTGACTTCCCCACGACCCATCACCCGCCCATGCCTCATGAAACGTGCGATACAAGCGCACGATCATGCTGAGGCAATGTTTTTGTGCAGAAATGCGCTTGGTCATTTTGAGGTCTTTGTCCTGCCTATCCGCCATTCTCAATCATGGTTTTTGACCGTTTGCTCTGATATTGTCAATTGCGAAACTCCATCAATAACAGACAAGAGGACTCCCATGACATCAATTTTTCGTTTGTGCGGCTTATTCGCCGTGCTACTCACATGTATCCCCATCAACACCATGGCCCAATCAGCAGAAGCAGATTCCGGGCAAAAAGCCATCCTGGTTACCGGCGCCAGTTCGGGGATAGGCCGCAAGATCACCGAGGTTTTTGCCAGCAAGGGTTACTTTGTGTACGCAGGCGCCCGCAAACAGGAAGACCTGGACGAACTCAACGCCATTGAAAACGTTCAGGCCATCAAACTGGATGTCACCAAACAGGAGCAGATCGATGCCGCGGTTGCCACGGTGGAAAAGGCTGGTCGTGGACTGTACGGCCTGATCAATAATGCCGGCGTTTTTATTGGCGGTCCGCTGATTGACGTCGATCTCGAAGAGTTCAAATGGCTGATGGATGTCAATGTCTATGGCGTCTACCGCATGAACCAGGCCTTCGCGCCGATGATTATCGCTTCGAAAGGCCGTATCTCCACAATTGGATCCATCTCGGGTACGCTCTCGTCACGTTTCATGGGCCAGTACAGCATGAGCAAACATGCGATCGAAGCCTACACGGATTCACTGGCTGCAGAGATTGAGCCCCTGGGTGTGCATGTGAGTGTAATTGAACCCGGCAACTATAATTCTGATATCTCCGTATCCGCAAAAGCGCGCATGCTCAAAAAGGTAGAAGACTATACCGGCAAGGGATCACCATTTGCAGGGGCATTTGAAGGGTGGATAGAAAGAGACTGGGATCGCAGTGTTTACAAGGATCCCGACGAGGTGGCAGAGGCAGCATTGGATGCCATGTTTGCGGATAAGCCATTGCGCCGATACATGGTGGTGCCAGATGAGCAGGAAGCGGGCTGGACCATCGGCAAGCAGATCCAGGAACTGGTCCAACTGAATGATTGGCAGGCCTATACCTACAGCCGTGAGCAATTGATCGAAAAGCTCGATGCTGCGATGGCCGCCGATGATGTCGGTGAATTGACCGCCATGTTGCACAAGTTTCTGGGCGCCTCTGATAAGCGCGAAGCACATGAAAATTTCTGGGCGGAGGACCTGGTATATACCTCATCCAATGGTACCCGGTTTGGAAAAGCTGACATCCTGGCCGGCTTCGATAAACCGGATGAAGCAGAAAGCGACGGGCCGAAAGTGGCGTACACGGGTGAAGATGTGAAGATACAGTTGTTTGGGACGACCGCCATCGTCACGTTTAAGCTGGTGGCAACACCAGACGATGGTTCCGAGGTCAAGAACTACTTCAACACCGGCACCTTTCTCAAGCGCGGAGGTCAGTGGCGGGCGGTCGCCTGGCAGGCCACCGTTATTCCGGGAGCGTAAGCCAGAGTTACTTCAATGACCTTAGTGAACTTGAATAGTCGTGGGTGTCCTGTCTCTTTTCTTCTTTCTCATGATCTAGACAAATTGAGTGTCAAAAAGTCAGGAGAAAAAGTCAGGACACCCACCGCCAATTCATTTCTGACTGGTGGGTGTCCGGTTTTCCCCTCGGTTTCCGCAATTTACGTCTTTTTTGTGAATATAATGGCCCTGAAGTCAAATGGAAACTGCGGGGAATTTGCTTATGAATCAGGCTCAACAGGGTAGAAGGTGGATAGGCACAGCCGTGCTGATGATCATATTTGTATCACCCGCCAGTGCGCAGCAGGAGATCGATTATTTGAGTTTTGCACACGGCGCATTTCCGGTCGGGATTGGTGGCGACGGGGATGCGTTGAGAACAGGTTTTGAGCAGGCGCTGGCAGCGATCGATGAGAATGCATCGCCGTTTGTCATGACGCCCAAATTCGGCGGGCCGCAAACGAGCATAGAACTGGTATTTGAGTTGCCGGCCTTAACCACCTTCGAGCGTTTTGCCATACCCAGTGTATTTGAAACGCCGAGTCCCTCCCAGACATTCTTCAAGCACGTCGTGGTATCCGGGTCAGCAGACAGCGCGGCAGGGCATTTCACCCAGCTGGGCAGTGTGGATCTTGAGACACACACCGGCAAAGACCAGCTTAGCGGGTTTGCCGCAGCAACCGCGATGGCCGTGCGCTGGGTCAAACTGGAGCTTAGCGGGGGTCTCGATTTGCAACGCGACCTGACGTTTTTCGAATTTAGCGAAATCATTGGCATCGGCCAGCAGGAACCGGTTCCGATGAGTGAAAAATTCAGCGGACAATGGAAGGGTCGGGGAGTGCTGATGGAACTTCACCAGCAAGGCGCCCTGGTCAGCGGTTGTTATGACCAGACCGGGGAACTCAGTGGTGCTGTAAATGGCAATATGCTATATGCAACCGGTGTCAGCAGGGACGACCACACAACCAGCACCTTCGTGCTGACGGTCACAGCTGATGGCTCGATCAACGGTGTCAGATCAAGCAATGGCGCGCCATTTAGGATGTATACCGGGGCTGTCGCGCCCGCTGCAACTGCAACCGCCTGCTCCAGGCCCGAAGCGGCCGTGCTGGGTTGCGGTTCGATCGTTTACGGCATCCAGTTCGATTATGACTCTGCTGAAATCAAGGTTGAATCGGAGCAGGTGCTGACGGAGCTTTACCGTGGCCTGTCAGAGTCACCCGTGACATCCATCCTGATCGAGGGCCACACTTCTGCGGAGGGTTCCGAGAACTATAACCAGGATCTGTCGGATCGCCGCGCCCGTGCGGTAGTCGAGTCGCTGGTAAGCCAGGGTCTGGATCCCGGCCGTATATCAGCTGCCGGGAAAGGTGAAAGTGAGCCGATTGCCAGCAATGCTGATGAGGCAGGCCGAATGCTCAACCGCAGGGTGGAAGTTGAATGCTCTTTATAAGTCTATCGACTCAGCGTCGGGCAAGTAACGGGATCAGGACAGGGCGGCGTTGACGATTTCCCGGGCTTCGGCCTGGATCTGCCTGAGGTGTTCTTCGCCCTTGAAGCTTTCGGCGTAAATTTTGTAGACGTCCTCCGTTCCCGACGGCCGTGCGGCAAACCAGCCGTTTTCGGTGCAGACCTTGAGTCCGCCGATGGCCGCGCCGTTGGCGGGGGCGTGTGTCAGTTTGGCGGTTATCGGTTCGCCTGCCAGCGTTTCAGCCGTGACCTGTTCCGGCGACAGCGCGGCCAGCCTGGCTTTCTGTTCGCGGTTGGCCGGCGCATCGACGCGTGCGTAGACCGGGTTGCCAAATTTGGCCACCAGGTCCTGGTAATGCTCGCCCGGATCCTTGCCGGTGACGGCGAGGATTTCGCAGGCCAGCAGGCACAGGATGATGCCGTCCTTGTCGGTCGTCCAGACCGTGCCGTCCTTGCGCAGGAACGAGGCGCCGGCGGATTCTTCGCCGCCGAAGCCATAGGAACCATCGACCAGGCCGTTGACAAACCACTTGAAGCCAACCGGGACCTCCTGCAAATCGCGGCCGAGGTCTGCGGCCACACGGTCGATCATCGAAGAACTGACCAGCGTTTTGCCGATCAGCGGCATCCGCCTTCCAGCCGCTGCGCTGGCTGAAGAGATAGTTGATCGCTACCGCGAGATAATGGTTCGGGTTCATCAGGCCGGATGATTTCGTCACGATACCGTGGCGGTCATAGTCGGGGTCGTTGCCAAAAGCGATGTCGAAATCGTCCTTGAGCGCGACCAGGCTGGCCATGGCGTAAGGTGACGAGCAGTCCATGCGAACCTTGCCGTCGTGGTCGACGCTCATGAAGCTGAAGGTGTAGTCGACGGTGTCGTTGCGGATGGTCAGGTCAAGGCCGTATTTGTCGGCGATCGGCTGCCAGTAGCGCAAACCGGAACCGCCCATGGCGTCGGCGCAGATGTTGAGCCCGGCGTTTTTGATGGCTTCCATGTCGATGACGTTGGCGAGGTCATCAACATACGGGGTGATATAGTCATAACGCACGGTCGTGTCGGCCTGCAAGGCGTCCGGATAGTAAAGGCTTTCGACCTCCTCGTTGTTTCCTGCCAGCAGTTCGTTGGCGCGGTCGGCGATCCAGCCGGTGGCATCGGTGTCGGCCGGTCCGCCGTTCGGCGGGTTGTATTTGAATACCGCCGTTGTCGGGCGGGTTGTGCGAGGGTGTGATGACGACACCATCGGCCAGGCCTTCGGTCCTGTCTTTGTTGTAGGAAAGGATCGCATGTGAAATGACCGGGGTCGGTGTGTAGCCGCCATCCTGGTCGATCATCACGGTTACGCCGTTGGCTGCAAAAACCTGCAGTGCGGTCATTTCAGCCGGGGTGGAAAGGGCGTGTGTATCCTTGCCCATGAAAAGCGGCCCGGTGATGCCCTGCCCTGCGCGGTATTCGCAGATTGCCTGGGCAATCGCGATGATGTGATCTTCGTTAAAGCTGTTTTTCAGGGAGGTGCCGCGATGACCGGAGGTTCCGAAAGCAACCTTTTCATCCGGATTCGATACATCGGGGGTCGTTTGGTAGTAGAGACTGATCAGCTCGGCGACATCGGTCAGGTTTTCCTTTGCAACGGGTTTTCCCGCATCTGGATGAATGGCCATGATTTTCCTCCTGTAAAGGTTTCCCTGGCGTCGCGGTTATTTACATAGCAGCGCTGGATTTTAACACGCGCGATTGCTGCCAGCCGGTCATTTTACCGGTGCAGTTGCCGCGGTCTTGATACAATCTGTCACTTCTTAACCACATTAATGCAAAGAACGACTATGAACCAACTCGAAAAACTACAGCAATTCACCACCCTGGTCGCCGATACCGGTGATATCGAATCGATCAGACGCTATCAACCCGAAGATGCGACGACCAACCCGTCGTTATTATTAAAGGCCATAAGCCTGCCGCATTATGCGCCGCTATTGCAGCAGGCGCGGACATATGCCGAAACGCAGGGAGGCGACTCTCAAACCCGGCTGGCTAACGCAACCGACAAGCTGGCGGTGCTGATCGGCCGTGAGATCCTGAAGATCGTACCCGGGCGTGTTTCCACCGAGGTCGATGCAAGACTTTCATTTGACCGGCAGGCGAGTATGGCACGGGCGAGGAAACTGATCGGCCTGTACGAGCAGGCAGGCATCGGCCGCGAGCGGATCCTGATCAAGCTGGCATCGACCTGGGAAGGGATCCGGGCCGCTGCCGAACTTGAAAAGGAAAACATCAACTGCAACCTGACCCTGCTGTTCAGTTTCGCCCAGGCCCAGGCTTGCGCCGATGCCGGTGTGTTTTTGATCTCGCCGTTTGTCGGCCGGATTTTTGACTGGTATAAAAAGTTCGATGGCGTGGATTCCTATGCGCCGGCAGAGGACCCGGGCGTGCGTTCGGTGCAACGTATTTACGCCTATTACAAGACGCATGGCTTCAATACCGTGGTGATGGGTGCGAGTTTTCGCAATGTCGACCAGATACGCCAGCTGGCCGGTTGTGACCGCCTGACCATCAGCCCGGGCCTGATGCAGGAACTGGCAGACAGCACTGAAGCGCTGGACAGGATTCTTGACCCCCAATCCAAATCGTCCGCAGACGCCAAAACACATCTTGGCGAAGCCGCCTTCCGCTGGGAGCATAACGAGGATGCGATGGCGACCGAAAAACTGGCGGAAGGGATACGTCTGTTCGCAGCGGACCAGGTCAAGCTGGAGTCTGTGTTAAAAGCCTGAAGCGGGAGCCTGGATAGCCGAATCGGGTGTTACGGAAGATACCGGCAAGTTCCCTGGTAACAATTATGTCGGGACCGTGTAAAGGCTTCCGAACAAACACAATTGGTGCTTTCGGGCTAAGCCCCGGCGACCGAGTGAATGCGCCTGAAAAACGCGACATCGGCCAGCCTGGCGTCACCGGCATCCCCGGCCAGAACCGTGAAGGCCCGTTCCGGTTCACCCAGCTGATCCAGGACGATGGCTGCACCGGTGAAATCCTGGTTGCGTGTTGTCTCGTTGACGGTGATCACACAGACCAAACCCGCCGCTTTTGCCGAGGCAAGACCGGCTTCGGTATCCTCGATCACCAGGCATTCGGCGGCACTCAGCCCCAACTGCTCCAACGCGTACAGGTAAATGTCCGGCGCCGGCTTCTTGTTCGCAACCACATCGCCACAGGCGATGACGTCAAACCAGTCCAGGCTCTTTTCGCCGAGCGACACCTTTATCAGCAGGATGGCGTTTTCGAATGTCGTGGTACTGGCAATGGCCAGCTTCAGGCCGGCTGAATGTGCTTCTTTCAGCAGTCGTTCGACGCCGGGCCGCAGTGGCAGGGCGCCTGATTTCAGCAGCGCCAGGTAATGTTCCGTTTTCCGCTTGTGCAATTTTCGGATAAATTCATCGATATTTTCGGGCGGTCTGAAACCGCTTAAAAAATCCTCGATGTAGTAGCGAATCCGTTCCTTTCCTCCAAAAACTTCCAACAGGCGGAGATAGGTGGGAACATCCCAGTTCCAGTCCAGACCCGCATCGTGAAATGCCCGGTTGAAAGCCACCCGGTGACCGTCACATTCGTTATCGGTCAATGTCCCGTCCACATCGAATATCAGCGCTTTGAGTTCTTTTCCTTTCATGCGGTCATTATAAAACGGAAAGCGGTCTTTGTTCCCCGGTATCCTGCCGCTTAAAGCGTATGAAAGCGGGTGTATGATTCGATGGGAATGGGCGTTATTGACGCTTGCGCTCAGCACCAAGAGAGCGGGCTACGCACAAAATATATGTGTCAGTGCCGGGTAAAATACAGAGCATGGATATGCGGATATAATTAAAGGGTAACGGAGGCAATCATCATGAATGAATCGATTCAATTTACACTCAATGGAAGACCGGTGGAGTTGGATGCCGGCTCAGGACGCTCCCTGCTGTGGGTGCTGCGCGGTGATCTGGACCTGACCGGCACCAAGTACGGTTGCGGTGAGGGGATATGTGGCGCCTGTACGGTGCTCGTCGATGGCGTCGCCGCGCGTGCCTGCCTGCTGGACGTTGCCGATATGGCCAACAGGAAAGTGACGACGATCGAGGGTCTTGCCAAAGGTGATGAACTGCACCCGCTGCAGCAGGCTTTCATGGATAACGACGCCCTGCAGTGTGGTTACTGCACACCGGGTATGATCATGACTGCGGCCAGTCTGCTGACTGCAAAACCCGCGGCCAGCGAAGCGGAAATCATCGCGGGGCTTGACAACAACCTGTGTCGCTGCGGCGCCCACAAGCGGATATTGATGGCGGTGCGCTCAGTCGCAGCGAACAACAAGCCATAGCAGGGGAAAAACCATGTACGAAAACGATCTGAAAGACGATTCCAGCAGGTTTAACCGGCGCAGCTTCCTGAAACGTGTGGGCGGCGGCGTGGTGGTCCTGTTCACGACGCCAGTGCGATTCTCACTGGCTGACACGGGGGCCGCGAGGCAAGCAGAACCGGGGTTCAATGCCTACCTGCGAATTGCCGCGGACGGACGTGTCACCTGCTTTACCGGCAAGATAGAAATGGGCCAGGGCGTGATTACCTCGTTGCCGCAAATGCTCGCCGACGAACTCGATGTCGCGGTCGATGTGATCGACATGGTGATGGGTGATACCGACCGCTGTCCGTTTGACCGGGGCACCTGGGGTTCACTCACGACGCGTGTATTCGGCCCCGAACTGCGCGCTGCCGGCGCCCAGGCACGGGCGGTCCTGCTCAAACTCGCCAGTGAGCGACTCGGCCTGCCGGTAGCCCAGCTGGCTGTCAGGGATGGCGTGGTATTCGACACCTCCGATCATAGCCAAAACGTTACCTACGCAGCCTTGACCAAAGGCCAGGCCATCTTGCGTGACATGAAATCGCCCGCGCCGGTCAAGACAGCCGCGGAATACACAGGTCATGGGCACTTCCTTCAAGCGCCGCGACGGCCGTGAAAAGGTGACCGGCAAGGCGCAATACACGGCCGATATCAAACTGCCGGGTATGCTGCATGCACGCATCATGCGTCCACCTGCACACGATGCAACACTGGAAAAGGTCGACACTTCCGCCGCCGAAGCCGTGGAAGGTGTGCGGGTCATCCAGCGACGGCGACCTGGTGGCGGTCCTGCATGCACAACGCGAGGTTGCGGACCGGGCGGTTGCCTTGCTCAAACCCAGCTATTCCCGGCCCGAATCACAACTCAATGAGACGCAATATATACGACCACCTGATGAGCATGGCGCCCGAGGGTGAGCTTGTAGCTCGAAGGCGGAGACCTGGCCGAAGGTGAAGGCCGGCCACCGAGGTATTGGATGAAACTTACCTCAATGCCTACGTGGCCCATGCGCCCATTGAACCACACGCGGCATTGGCGAATTTGCCGAACGGCAGAATGACGGTTTGGGCGTCCACCCAGAGCCCGTTTGGGCTTAAGGGGCAGCTGGTTGCGACACTGGGTCTTGCGCGAGGACCAGGTGCGGGTGATTACCCCGTTTGTCGGTGGTGGTTTTGGCGGCAAGGCTAGCAGTGGCCAGGGTCTGCAGGCTGCGCGCCTGGCTAAAATCACCGGGGTGCCGGTGCAGGTTTTCTGGACCCGTGAAGATGAGTTTTACTGGGATACATTCCGCCCGGCGGCCATCGTCAAGATCCGCTCCGGCCTGACGCAAACCGGCGCGCCCGCGTTCTGGGACTACCGTGTCTATTTCGCCGGCGCGCGCGGCAGCGAGCAGCCCTACGATATCCCGAACCACCGCACGATGGCGCATAGCCGGGCGTGGACGGGTCCGCCAGGGTCGCATCCTTTCGCAACCGGTGCCTGGCGCGCGCCGGCGGCCAACACGAATGCATTTGCGCGTGAACAGCAGATCGACATCATGGCTGCGAAAGCCGGTATCGATCCGCTGGAATTCCGCCTGAAATACTGCAGTGATCCCAAGTATATCGGGGCTACTCAAGGCTGCCGCTAAAAAGTTTGGCTGGAAGCCCGCTGTCGGGGCGAGTCGGCGCGGCGTGGGCGTGGCCTGCGGTATCGACGCCGACACCGTGGTGGCCAGCATGGCCGAGGTGGAAGTCAACCGCAAAAACGGTGGAATCAGGGTGAAGCGCGTGCGTTTGTGCGCAGGACATGGGCCTGGTCGTGAATCCCGGAGGGTGCGACGATGCAGATGGAAGGCTGTATCACCATGGGACTGGGTTATGCGCTGGCGGAGGAACTGCATTTCCGCGGCGGTCAGATCCTGGACCTCAATTTCGACCGTTACGAACTGCCGCGGTTCTCCATGCTGCCTGAAATCGAAACCATACTGATCGACTCGGCCGATCCCGCACCCCACGGCGGTGGCGAACCTGCCATCATCCTGATGGGCGCGGTCATAGCCAATGCGTTCTTCGACGCGACAGGCGTACGGCTTTTCGAACTGCCAATGACGCCGGCGCGGGTCAAAGCGGCGCTGGGGTAATCCTGGGGTCAGGGTAAAGTGCCAGGGTGTGGCGCGGCGAGGTTGACTACGCGGCGGTTGCAGCCGAATATCAGGACGAGACGTGACCAAAGACGATAACAAACCAGGTGATATTGAAGAAGTTACGACCAATCAGACGAACCTGGCCCTGGACAGGACGATGCTGGCCAATGAAAGAACCTATGCCGCCTGGCTACGCACCGGACTGGCTGCGCTGGCGACCGGCTTGGCCGCGGCAAAATTCCTGACCGAGGTTTTGCCGGTGTGGAGCATCCGCATGATTGCAACGGTACTGATTGGTGTCAGTGCCGCTGCGTTTGTGCTGGCCGCATGGCGCTACAGACATCTACACATCAAGGTATCGCACCTCGATGTCGACGTCATACCCCTGTTCATAGTCAGAGGTATAAGTTTTGTCCTGGCATGCTGCTCCATCGTTGCGCTCGTGTACGCATGGTATGCGACGGTTTAGCCGGAAACCGGCGCGAAACCAAGTCAGGCAATAACTAAAAACAGTCAATATTTTGTGTACCGTTGGCATAACAGTTAAATTCTGATTTGATGAAACTGCGCACAGACTTAACGATTAACGGCAAGACCCACCAGAAGGGCAATCAATTGCCCTGGTACTTCATCTATCCATTTTTCCTGTTCCACATGTTGATGTTTGGTTTGTCCGGCTTTTACATGGCCTATGCCAGCGACGGCCCCGAACTCAGTTTTCTGTATCTGCACGGCGGTTTTGCGATCTTTGTTTACACCATTTTTTACCTGGCGATCTTTGGTGTGGACGAGGTCAAATGGATGTTCATCAACTCGGCGCTTGGCCTGTTTGGTATCTATGCCCAGATCGATTGGATACTGTCGCTATTTGGCAAGCGGGCCGGCGATTTTCCACCGTCGGTGCATGTCATTCCATTTCTGTACTACATCCTCTACACCTTTCTGCTCTACCAGATGATTCTCGATATAAGCGGCGCCCGGGAAAACCCGGAAAGAAAAAAGGCCGTGGAAGGGTTTTATGTCGTTGGTTCGCTATTGGTGTACGGGATGCTTTACCTGCAAAGACCGGGGTAACGCCGGGTTTCGGAAAGGGATACTGGCACACTTATTATGGTGGGAGGACGCTGGGGTGGGTTGCTATTACCAGGACACGCCCATGAACCCATCCCTGGGGGGCTCGATACTCGGCTTCCTGCCTCGTACGGTCTGCTTGCGGCGTGTCCTGAAGTAAGGTAGTGCATGGCCTCGGCGCCCATGCTGAAATCGAAACAAGATTCAATTGTGGTCAACACCAAGTAAACCGGAATGGCACTTTTACTTGAGCACGGTGAATTTGGACTAATTGGGACAGCAGTGTACTGCCCCCCTTTTTCAACGGGTGGGTTCTGCGCCTGGTTGCAGGGACAATAATGATTCAGCCAGCGAGGTAAATGAAATGCCCGTTGTTTTTCTCTGCTGCACTTTCTGATTATTCAGCGGACGCGAGCGTATCAGGAGCGAGTGATCCAGAGCAGAGACATTCATCTGGTAGGTGTCCGCAAAAGGCAGGACTGCCGGCAGGGACCATACCTCGGCGTCGAGCAGTTGTTGAACGACGGCTTGAAATGTTTGTGGGTCCAACGTTGTAGTCACCCAGTCGCCTAATTCCACACCGGGTTGGTAGTTACGCCGGCTCAATTGCCCGGCTTCAATTCTGATTATTTCCCCCTGCTGTGTTGTATCCGAAGGTAAATGCATGACCCTCAACATCAGGATTTGCGGCGCGAGTCTGCCCTGTATGAGCAAGGACAGGGCCTCAGCCATCGAAGTGGCGCGAACACCTGCTCGGCAAGCGGCTCAATGCTGTCCAGAGGGCCGTCGCCAATTTCATGAAGGCAACTGAACGGTCCCCGTTCAGGTCCTGATATGAGGCCTTTTCCATTCCGCCGGTCTGTACCTGTATGCTGCACATACAATGATGGGCGCGTCGTTCTCTGCGCTGTTGCCATACTGGGCCGCAAAAGAAGAGAAAATCGGCGTTTAGCAATTCCTTTAGCAAGCTTGTGCGTAGCGGCTTGTCGACTTCTACCTGTACTTGCTTATTCCAGACGGCAACACCTTCCGGATACAGGTGCAATGAACGGATACCCTGCTCATTGGTGCAGTCAACCTGCATGGACAAAGCCTGTGCGGGGTCCAGTAAAGCGGCGTGTAAAGCCTGTTCAAATGCCTTCGAACCTGTAACGGGGCGATCAATTGCCCCGGCAGCGCCACAGGTCCATACGGATAGAAAAAGGATAGAAAAAAGTCGTCCTCGCACACAAATCTCCTCGAAATTTTGGCCGCAGTCTAACAGAGAAAATAAAAATTTAGTTGTGGGACATCTTTAGCTGTGACTATTATAAGCGCTTCGGTCAACTATGTTCAGCGAGGTGTCAGCACGTGAAAGTCTCAAAAATCCCATTTGTTTTTTGTCTGTCCGGCATGTTGTTAATGTTTACGTCACCACTGCTGGCGCAAAGTGAAACAGGTTTTGAGCGCATGAATGCGCAGGCTCAAAACCATCCATTGAAGTCATTGTCAGAAGCGGCAAAACAGTCCCGCCAGAAACCGGTAAATCCTGGTCCGCCCCGGGAAGTCATGAATTACCGCGGTGAGGGTAAGCCGTTAGCCAATGGCAGCAACGGGCCAGATCCCATTCTCCAGAACGTAGCCGGTGTTTCGGCAGCTTCCGTGGCCATGGGATTTGAAGGAACGGATAATGAGACCAATGGCGCGGTCCTGGGTTTTCGAATTGCGCCACCGGATACCGATGGGCAAATCGGTGGTGCCAATGGCCAGTATTTTGTGCAGATGATCAACCTGCTGACGACGATTTTTGATCGTGACGGCAACATACTCGAAGCACCATTTGGCAGCGATGCCTTCTGGACCGCCATCGGCGGAAATTGTGGCAGCTTCAACCAGGGTGACCCGGTGGTTCTGTATGATGACCAGGCGGATCGCTGGCTGGTCAGCCAATTTGCATTTCCCGACAACTACAGTTCTTTTTCACAATGTGTGGCCATCTCGCAAACCGATGACCCGCGTGGCGCATACAACCGCTACGAGTTCTCCTTCAGTAATATTGGCTTCAATGATTACCCCAAGCACGGGATCGTCACCGATTCCATCACGCTAATGACCAATGTTTTCAAAAAAAGAGGCCAGAATTTTAGCTTCGCCGGCCCCTACCTGGCCGTGATGGACAAGGCTGCCATGTACGCCGGCACCACTGCGTCAATGCGTGGCTTCAGTCTTGGCACCAGCCGCTTCGGCTTTGTAGCCGGTGATCTCGATGGCCCCGGTACGGCACCGGCGCTTTTCGCGACCGCAATGAGTACCAGTGACCATTTTGATATCTGGCAGATTAATGCCAACTGGGGCGGAAGTTCTGCGAGTATCAGCCAGATCAGCAGTATTCCCATTACGCCCTTCAGCAGTACGCTTTGCAACGCATCACGCGGTGCCTGTATACCACAACCACAAAATGGTCCGGCCCTGGAGTCCCTGTCAGACCGGCTGATGCACCGTTTGCAAATTCGTGACTTTGGCAGCTATCACACCATGCTCGCTTCGCACACCGTGAATGTGGGTGGTGGCCGCGCCGGTATTCGCTGGTACGAGTTCCGCGACACCGACGGCAGCTGGACGGTGTATCAACAGGGCACTTATGCCCCCGATGATGGTTTGTATCGCTGGATGCCCAGCCTGGCCATGAACGGCAATGGTGACATCGGCATGGGTTACCTGATTGGCAGCAGCAACAAGTTCGTGTCCATTGCGCTGGCCGGTCAGACAGTGGCAGCTTCCGGTACCGGCGTCATGGATGCAGCTGAAATGAGCTGTGTTGATGGTGGTGGTGTTCAAACGGGCGTGAGCCGCTCCGGCGACTACGCTTCCACTTCGGTAGACCCTCTCGATGACACGACGTTTTGGCATACCAATGAATACGTGGACGTCGGCGGCAACTATGTGTGGGATACCTACGTTTGTAACTTCCAGGTTGGCGACGTGGTTAATCCCAACAGCCCGCCGGTGGCAGGTATCGATGCATCGGATTGTAGCGGTCTGACGTGTAATTTCGTCAGCACCTCAACCGACTCCGATGGCACCATTGCGAGCTACAACTGGAATTTCGGTGACGGCAACGGCAGCACCTCGGCCAATCCTTCACACACTTACAGTGCCAACAACACCTACACCGTCAGCCTGACGGTAACAGACAACGACGGCGCGTCAGATACCGCCCAGACCCAGGTCACTGTGGATAACGGTATCAACACCCCGCCCAACGCGGTCATCACCTACGTTCATTGTACGGACCTGACCTGTAATTTCAGTGGTAGCGGTTCCAGCGACAGTGACGGCACGATTGCCGGTTATGCATGGGACTTTGGCGATTCCGGCAATGGCACCGGTGTGACAACCTCTCATACCTATGGCGCTTATGGTCCCTACACGGTGAGCCTGGTGGTGACCGACAATGACGGTGACGTATCAGCTCCGGCAACCAATTCCTTTACCCTCACCAAGCCAGCTGATGCGACAACCATGTCAATAGACTCGATCGTTGTTGACACCGTGAACGGCGGCGGCGGAAATAAATCACCGCGTGCGACGGTTACCATTGTTGATGACCAGGGCGGCCTGGTTGGCTCAGCCCTTGTAACCGGTAATTTCACCGGTGACGCAGCGGCCTCCGGTGTCAGTTCAACGACAGATTCTAACGGCGTGGCCACACTGGAAAGCCCCAATAGTAAAAAGGGCAGGGTGAGTTTCACCTTCTGTGTGACAAACGTGAGCGGTTCACTGACCTGGGATAACGTAGCAGCCTGCGCTAACTATTAAAGCAAGCCAGGCTTTTCTGAATCAGGCCGCCCCTTACCGGGCGGCCTTTTTTTATCTGAAAATGCCATATTGACCGTTCTGCATCTTCGCAGCCCAGTCAGGTTTTCATTGCCACAACCGCGTGCTCGCCGTAACGGCCCGGCTCGTCGGTCCGTATTGCAGGACTATGTTGTGCGGGCAGATGGCGGTCGAAGTTTTTTAGAATCCAAATGTATGAAGCATCTCAGACACGTTTGGCAGCCAGTCACCGGCGGCGTGCACCATCATCACGATCAGCAGGCTGCGGGTGCGCAGCCAGATCACGCCCATGAAAAGTCCCGATACCGAGATCACCGCAATGCTGTAGGCGAGCGCAAACAGCAGTGAGGGTTCGGCAAACAGGTCGGCTGCATTCTGTTCCCAGCGCAGGTAGTAGCCCGGTGCGTGCGCGAGGCCGAACAGCAAGGCTGCGAGGAACAGGCCAGACACAGGGTTGCCAAGCCACGCCGACAGACGTTGTTGCAACAGGCCACGGAACAGGAACTCCTCGACGAGCCCAACCTCGGCCATCAGCACGAGGTATATGAGCACCCCGCCGGAGAGCAGGATTGCCAGCGAATAACCCGAGGCGTCGATGCGCTGCAGACCCTTGCCGATCACGGCGTTTACAGCGATGAACAGCAACGACAGCACGATGGCGATGAGCCAGCCGCGAGGGCCGATGTTGAACGACAGGAAATCGCGCCAGCGATAGCCACGCCGGGCGAAAATCACAAACGGGATGACCACAAAGAACACCAGTTTGCCGGTGAGCTTGGCAAAATAATTGGCAGGATCCTCCGGCAACACGTCATTGATCGCCTCCAGGCCAATGGTCAGAAAAAGCACGATCACCAACAGGTAGGCGAGCAACAATTTCGACTCGGCTGCAGGCTTATCGACCTTCGCGGGCAGGGCCTGGTAGTTCCGGCTTACCAGTATCGTGGCGCCCGGCAGCAACAGACCGAAGATGATGAGAACCACGAGCAGTTCCGCCAGGCCAAAGCCGAAGACGGCCAGCACGATGACGCTCGCGATATAAATCAGCCCGTAGCCGATGAAGAACGGATTTGCAAGGAACGCGCGCATGGGTCAGATCTCCTTTGGCATCAAAGTGGAAATTGGGATTTGTCTTGTCTTTCCGGTTTCATATTTTCATCGCCGTCTTGATCGCAGTGTACGCGCGGTCGATGTCTTTCGCAGTGGTGCGGAAGTTGCTCAATGAAATCCGCATCACACGCATGCCGTGCCACACGGTCGGGCCAAACCAGGCTTCACCGCTGGCATTGATACGGGTGATGACCTCGGCGGTCCGTTTGTCGTGGTCACCATGCGGGTCGAGAAATCGCACCAGGCCCTGGTTGATGACCGGTGTTGTCAGCACTTCCACGCCCGCCAGTTCACCCAGTTTCAACACGAATTCCCGGGTCAGGTCGCAACAATTCTCGATCATCCTGGCGACCCCATTACGTCCCAGCGTCCGCAGCGTCGCGTAAATCGGTATGCCGCGTGCGCGTCTCGACCACTCGGGACCCCATTCAAGCTGGTCGCGAACGTTTTCAACTTCGATCTTGTAGGGCGCCGGTATCGTCATTGCGATCTTGTGGGCCTCGGGGTCAGCGACAAATGCCATGCCACTGTCGTACGGGACATTCAGCCACTTATGCGCATCGGTTGCCCATGAATCTGCTTTCTCAATACCTTTCACCAGGTGGCGGTAGCGTGGACTGGCTGCAACCCATAAACCGAAGGCGCCGTCGATATGCACCCAGGCATTGTATGCATGGGCCAGGTCACAGACTTCATCGAAGGGATCAAAGGCGCCACGGTTCAGATCACCGGCTGCCAGGGAGACAATCGTTGGCATATCCGGGTTTTTCTCAAGCTCGATTTTCAGTGCGGCAACGTCGATCGTGCCGTCGTCCTGCATATCAACCTGGACAACTGCATCGGTGCCGATACCGAGGTGACGCAGGGCGCGTAACAGGGTTTCGTGGTGCTCTCCGACCAGCACCCGGATCGGTGGACTGCCCGCCAGGCCCTGTCTTTCTGCCGACCAGCCATGATCTGCCAGTATCTTGTGACGGGCTGCGGCCAGCGCGGTGACATGTGCCATCTGGCAGCCGGTAACGAATGCAAAGGATGCCTGTTGCGGCAGGCCGAGGATGTCTTTCAGCCAGCCGGCAGCCACGTCTTCGATGATGGCGGCCGATGGTGAGCAGGCGTAAGCGCCGGCATTCTGGTCCCAGGCAGAGGTCAGCCAGTCGGCCGCAATCGAAACCGGAATACCGCCGCCGATGACCCAGCCAAAGAACCTGCCATTGCCACTGTTCAACAGGCCGTCACGGGCATCTTCGGCGAGCTCGTTGACCACCTGCAGTGGCGGCAGGCCATCGGCCGTCAGCTCCTTGTGCAGCTTCTCACGCAATGCCTGCGGATCGATTTCCTCGCTTACTTTCTGCAGATCAAATGATTCGATGTATTCAGCGGCAATTTCCGCAGCACGTTTGAGTTCAGGGTTCACACGCAAACCTCCAGAATATGAGCGGCGATTATTGCCCAATACCGGCTTGTTGACCACCCGGATTTTGCTGAAATAACCAGTCGGGTCATGTTAGATACCCCGCGGCCCTGAGCTGATGTTCTTTGCCTGTTTTTTATTTGTCATGTCGCCGCAGTGTAGAAAATCAGGTTAAAATCACCGCATAACGAAAACCAGGAGACAACATGGAAACCATGCCCGCGACCCGCTCCCAGACCCGTTCGTTCACGACGATTTTCCTCATCGAGATGTGGGAGCGCTTTGGCTTCTACGGCATGCAGGCGCTGATTGTCTATTACATGGTGCAACGCCTGGAGTTTCCCGACGAACGCGCCACGCTGGTGTGGGGCGCAGCCGCGGCGTTGATCTACGTTGCGCCGGCGATCGGCGGCTGGATCGGCGACAAGATCCTCGGCACACGCCGCACCATGTTGCTCGGCGCCGTGATCCTGTCCGTCGGTTACGGCCTGATGGTGGTGCCGGGTCAGAGCATCTGGTTCCTGTTTTGTGCGCTGGGCGTAATCGTGGTCGGCAACGGCCTGTTCAAGGCCAATGCCGGCAACCTGGTGCGCAAGATCTACGAGGGTGATGATTCCCGCATCGACAGTGCCTTCACCATCTATTACATGGCGGTCAACCTCGGTGCGATGATCTCGCAGTTGCTGACCCCGTGGCTGAAGGACTACGTCAACGATCACTACAGCAACCAGATGGGCTGGCACATCGCCTTTGCGGTCTGCGCGGTTGGCCTGTTGCTGGGTCTGGCAAACTACTGGCTGATGCGTCGCGCCATGGACCACATCGGTTCAGAGCCAGACGAACAACCGCTTAACTGGGGCAAGCTGGGGGCGGTACTGGGCGGCAGCTTCGTGGCAATTTTCGTCTCCGCCTACATCCTGCAACACCAGGATGTCGCACGTGCCTTTGTCTATCTTGCGGCCCTGGTGGTTATCGGCATTTTTGCCTACCTGATCAGCACCGGCCAACGCAATGAACGCGCGGGTCTGATCGCGGCCCTGGTGCTGACGGTGCAGACGGTCTTTTATTTCATTTTCTACCAGCAGATGTCAACTTCGCTGGCATTGTTTGCACTGCGCAATGTCGACCCGGCCTTCATCGTTTTCGGTGTGCATTTGTGGGACTGGTCGCCGGCGCAGTTCCAGGCCTTCAATCCGATCTGGATTTTTGCCCTGAGCCCGGTGCTGGCCTGGGCCTACACGAGAGCGGGCAAGGCCGGCAAGGACCTCTCCATCGCTGCCAAGTTCGCCCTCGGTTTTGTTATCGTGGCCGCCGGGTTTTTCATTTACGGTGCTTCCGGGTACCTGGCGGACAGCCAGGGCAAGGTTTCCTCTTGGCTGATGGTGTGGGGATACGGCGCCATCTCACTGGGTGAACTGCTGGTCAGCGGCCTCGGCCTGGCGATGATCGCGCGCTACGTGCCGGCACGTATGGGCGGCTTCATGATGGGCGCCTATTTTGTTGCCTCGGGTGTCTCGCAGTATCTCGGCGGTCTCGTCGCCACCTACGCCAGCGTGCCGCGCAATATTACCGATCCGCTCGTGTCGATGCCGATCTATACCAGCCTGTTCAACAAGCTGGGTTTCGCCGCGCTGATTTGCACCGTGATTGCGATCGCCGTGTTGCCGCTGATGAACCGTTTGTCACGGACCCACAGCGAAGGTGCAACATAGGGGCAACAGGTAAAGTTCGATTATTTTTCATCGGCACCGCCTCGACGCCAAAAGCCCGCGGTGCACCGGCACGCGACATTCGATTCGGTTCGCTGTATGGTGAAAGACAGACGAATAAGTCAGTGTGAATACGCTGGTTCGCATAACGGAAGGGATCAATACAATGCTCGTAACATTTACCACCAAGAACTATGCCGACATAACAATGTTTGGCGATGTGGCGCTCACCTTGCTTAAATTGATGGGGCACAGCACGAAGGTGCCCGGGGCGATACTGGCGGCCGATGTTCCCGCAGCCCTCGACCGTCTTAAAGCCGCGATAGATGTTGAAAAGACCTCGCCGCCTGCCGATGACACCGATGAGGAAGAGCCCGTGGTAAGTTTGGCACACCGGGCCCTGCCGCTTTTCGAGCTGTTTGAGGCAGCAATAAAGGCGCACGCCAACGTCATGTGGAAATAAATCCCGACAGTCGTGGGTACGACCAGGAATCACGAACCGGTACGTAAGGCTCAGGACGTGGCGCTGCAGAGCCACCCGCAACCGGCGCCCCAGCAGCAGCCCTTTGCACCGCTCGCTGTAGCAGTACTTGGCGTGGTCTACGGTGACATCGGCACCAGCCCGATCTACGCATTACGTGAAAGTTTCGCCGGGCACAGTCCCATCCCGGTTTCGACGGCCAACATACTCGGCATCCTCTCGCTGATTTTCTGGACGCTCATTCTTATCATCTCACTCAAATACATGGTTTTCGTGCTGCGTGCCGACAACCGTGGCGAGGGTGGTACCTTCGCCCTGCTGGCGCTGTTGGGACCTGACCGCGGCCAGGAACGGCGATCGCGCCGGGTACTGATCCTGCTTGGCGTTCTCGGCGCATCGATGCTCTATGGCGGCGCCATGATCACCCCGGCAATCTCGGTGCTGAGCGCGGTGGAGGGTCTGCAGATTGCCGCCCCGCATTTAAAACACTTCGTGGTTCCGATAACGGTCGTGATCCTGTTTGGACTGTTTGCCATGCAGAGCTTTGGCACCGCAAAAGTGGGTGCGATATTCGGTCCTCTGACCCTGATATGGTTTGCGGTGCTGGCGGTGCTGGGGGTTCACGGGATAATGCAGGCACCCGAGGTACTGTTGGCCGTCAACCCGCTTTACGCGGTGGATTATTTCGTTGCCAACGGTTTTAAAGGATATTTTGCCATCTACGCAGTATTCCTGGTTGCCACCGGCGGGGAAGCCCTGTATGCGGATCTCGGCCATTTCGGCCGCTATCCTATCCGCGTGGTGTGGTTTGCCTTCGTGTTGCCGGCGCTGTTACTGAATTACTTCGGCCAGGGTGCATTGCTGATCACCGACCCTGCGGGCGGCGTCAATCCATTCTTTCACCTGGCTCCGGACTGGGCGCTGTATCCGCTGATTTTACTGGCAACGGCAGCGACCTGTATTGCCTCGCAGGCGGTCATTACCGGCGCCTACTCACTAACCCGACAGGCCGCTCAGCTCGGTTTGTTGCCGCGTCTGACCGTGGCGCACACTGCCGCCGATGCGCATGGACAGATATACATGCCCACCGTCAACTGGCTGCTGATGGCCGCCGCGATCAGCCTGGTTCTGGTCTTCCAGTCTTCAGGTAACCTGGCGTCTGCCTATGGCGTCGCGGTCAATTCCACGATGGCCATCACCACGGTGCTGGCCTACAAGGTGGCGCTCGAACGCGGCGGATGGAGTTGGCGGCAGGCGCTGGCTTTTCTGCTGGGCTTCCTCATCATCGACCTTGGCTACCTGGGTGCAAACCTGCAAACCATACCGGACGGTGGCTGGTTGCCACTGATCATCGGCCTGATACTGTTCACCGTGATGACGACCTGGCGCCGTGGCGGACAGTTGCTGAGCGAGCAGGTTGCGGAATTGACACCGACGGTGGAAACCTTTGTCGGCAAGTTGAAAGGGGAGCAGATACCCCGCGTGCCCGGTGTTGCGGTATTTTTCACGGGCAGGCTGGACCACATTCCGCCTGCCTTGCAGCAACTGGTGCGGAGTACCGGTATCCTGCACGAACAGGTTCTGCTGGTCAGCGTCGTGACCGAACCGGTATCCAAGACCAATCCTGATGAACGCATCGAACTGACAGGACTCGATGGCGGTTTCATGCGCCTGGTGCTGCACTACGGCTTTATGCAGGGACCCAATGTGCCGTCGGATCTTGCCGACTGCGCCAAGCTGGGGTTGGAACTGGAACTGGACAAGATTCATTATTTCATCGGTCACGTGGACATGCTGGCAGGCCGTAAGATGCATGGAATGGTGTCCTGGCGTGACCGGCTTTTCACCCGTATGGCCACCAATACCCAGGATGCCACTGCGCTCTACCAGATTCCCACCGCCCAGGCCATGCGGGTGGGTGTGCAAATTGGGATCTGACCGGGCGACCCTGTCAGCCGGCCAGACCGTCCCGGGGAAGACTGTCGAGGAATGCGTCGATCGCCGCCAGTGACTCCGGTTCATCCAGCAGCGGCGCGTGCCCCCGATGCGGGATCGTCGCCACGACCAGGTCTGTCTTGATGGCCTGCATGCGTGCCACGGTCGCTGCCGAAAGTATGTCGGACGTCGCGCCGCGCAGCACCAGGCAGGGCATGGTCATGGCACGAAACGATTCCCAGGTGTCCACCGGTATGCCGCGAACCTTTTTGATAAGCCCGATGGAATTGAAAAATTTCAGAATCTTACCCACCCTGTTCGCCGACTTGAGGGAACTGAAGATCTTCGGGTCGACATCAAGAACCGGAACCCCGGCCTCGTTTTCGACGTATGTCAGACGGGCGTGTTCGGCCCAGAATGACTCCGGCATATCGGGCAGGGCGGAGCCGTAGTTCGTCTTGACCTGCATTGCCGCTTCCTGCCAGTTGCCGGGCGGCGTCTGCGCGCCGGCATAGCCCAGGATACGTTTGACCCCGGCCGGATCGATCTCCGGGCCGGCGTCGTTCAGGACGATGGCGCGCAATCGTTCGGGAACCAGGTAGGCCATGGTTATGGAAATAAATCCACCCAGCGAGGTGCCGATGAGGATGGGCTTTTGCAGATCTGCAACCTCCATCAGTTGCTGTAAATCCTGCGTGTAGACGATGATGTTGTAAGTTTTTCCGACTGGATCACGCTGCGACTGGCCACGACCCCTCAGGTCCGGGCAAATAACGCGAAACCTTGTTGACAGGTGAACGGCCAGTTCATGAAAGTCCTTGCTGTTGCGCGAAAGCCCGGGCAGACAGACGATGGTCTGGCTGCCGTGTCCGTATTCGCGGTAGTAGAGTTCCAGTCCATCAGCTGAGCGGTAGCGATTTTCCTTATATTCCATGCGGTATCACTCGTAGATGGTGCTTTTGAATTGCACGACGTAGTTCGCGTTTCAAAATCTTGCCGTTGGCGTTGCGGGGCAACTCTTCAAGCAGTTGCACCCCGGCAATGCGCTGCTGTCTGCCGAGGCGGGCATTGGCCCATTCCAGCAATTCGCGCGGGTCGATGTCTGTGCCGGGAGCCGGCACCACCAGCGCCAATGGTGTTTCGCCCCACTTGCGGCTTTCAACCCCGATCACCGCCACTTCGGCGACCGCCTCGTGACAGACGATACATTGTTCAATATCTTCGGGGTAGACATTTTGGCCGCCTGACAGGATCAGATCTTTCTTGCGGCCGACGATATAGAGAAAACCATCTCCGTCGAGGCGGCCGATGTCACCGGTTCGAAGCCAGGCCCTGCCTTTTTCATCGATCCAGGTGCATTCAGCGGTGGCGTCCTCGCGGTTGTGATAGCCCGACATCATGAAACTGCAAATGCCTACGATTTCACCGGCTTCACCGACGCTGACTTCTTTGTCATCGTCATCCAGAAGACGCAGTTCACTGCCAAAAACGGGCAGACCGACGGAACCGGAGTGGCCTTCGCTGTCCTCCGGGTCGCAAACGGTGATCGGTCCTTCGGTCAGACCATAAACCTCGATGATCCCGCTGGAAAGATGATCCATCACCAGTTGCTTCAGCTCAGCGTGCAGTGACGAACCAACGCTCATTGGCGCTTTCAGGCTGGTTGTGTCAAAACCATGGATTTTTTGCTCGGTCACCAGACGCTGATACTGCAGCGGCACCATCGAGGTATGGGTGATCCTTTCCTGCTGGATGGTGCGCAAGGTTTCCACGGGATCAAAACGTTTGTGAATGTATATGCAGCCACCGGTCAACATGGTGCAAAGCATCGAGACCCAGGAAATATTGGAATACAAACCCAGCGTCACCAGGGTCCTGACCTGCCCCTGGTAGCGCAGGGCGATGGCCATGTCGCGGGCAAAGTTCAGACGGCTCTGGTGTGAATGCACGATACCCTTGGGCATGCCGGTGGTGCCGGAACTATAGATGATATTCAGCGGATCGGCGGGCCGGATCATGACAGCAGGTTCCACAGCTGGCTGCGCGGCAACCCAGGACTCGAAATCCTTCCAAGCCGGAACGCGTCCTGCCGGTGGTGAAGCGCGCGCCTGTTTCGAGACTGCTGCAGCCGATCCCGCCTGCGTCTATGCGTTGCGCCTGGTCAGCAGTGGCGAACAGGGCTTTTGCGCCGGAATCATCCAGCATGGTCGAAATGGCTGTGTCCGTGACCGAGATATTGATCGGCACGGATACGTATCCGCCTTTCATGATACCGAACAGGACCAGCGCCATTTCCAGGCTGTTGCCCATGACCACACCGATACGGTCGCCTTTCTCCAGGCCGATTGCCCGCAGGCCATTGGCGACCTGGTTAAGATGCTGGTTGAACTGGTTCCAGTTCAGCGATTCACCCTCGCACACGACCGCAGTGCGCGTTGCCTTCCAGTGCCCGTGTCCTGCCAATATGGCCGGGAGCAGGGTGGTCGTCTGGGCGGCGTCACTCAGGTGGGCTTGCGTGATCATCAAAAGTTGAACTCCAGTGACAAGGTAACGATTTGCCGAACGTCATGGTATGCCGAGATGACCTCCCGGGTAAAGATGCTGGCCGCCTTCGGCGCTATGCGTGCGGTTTGCCCGCGGCGATTCCGGTGAAGAACCACCAAGACCGCTATTCAGCCCCCTCTGCGGCTTTCCGGCGCATCAGTTGCAGGTGCAATACCACGAAAATCAAAGCGCCTGAAAAGGACAGGGACACAGGTAGCATGAGTGCCCATGCACTGATTTCCGGTCGCCAGGTGGCCAGCGCCTCGTAGAATCCCACGCCGATCAGCGGCATGACCAGGCCCCTCAGGCCGGTCAGCATAACGTGGATGGCCATATAGCGTGAGGCGTTGCCATCGTGGCTGAAATCATTGTGACCCAGGTTCCAGCCGAGGTTGCCGCCGGCGTAGGCGGCACCGAGCAGCATGGAGGCGGGCCACAGCAGTTCCGCGTGCTTCGTGATCACCGCCAGCGAGAAAAGTGTCGATGCACAGACAAAAAACCAGCTGTGAAAAGCGCGATAACTGAAAATGTGTCGCCGGTCCAGCAGCCTGGCCCAGAAGGAAATTGAAAAACACAGCGTCAGCAAGGGCAGGGAGGAAGTCACCGTCACCTGGTGCAACTGGTTAAGGTGCATTTGCTCATTGAGCAATATGACCAGCATCGGCAGCAACATCAAATTGCCACTGCCCATGACCATCATGGCCATCATGTAATGACGGAAATCCATGTCCCGGCGCAATACCGAGATCAGTACCGATATTTTGAGGCGCCGGCCCTGCAGCGTCTGCTCCGCCAGTTCGGCGGCGATCAGCTGGCGTTGCCTGCGAAAGCGGGATTTGCGGTTGACCCGGGCCGCGAGTAGCGCACAGGCGGCGCCGAGAACGAACGCCGGCCGGAACGCGTCCGGGTGCCAATCGAGGAGGAGTCCGATCAGTGCAGAGTACGCGGCCACCAGCAATGAGGAGATCTGCACGATACGGGCCGTGACCCTGGCGCGCCATTCGCGGGTGTAGTTGGCCCGCCAGACGGCCGCGCGGACAATCAGGATACCTGACCAGGCGGTGCGGGCAAGTATTGCCATCACGCAAAAAATCGCCAGGCCCAAAGCCGTTCTTCCCGGCAGCGCCATGATTGCCAGGCACACACCCATGAACACCATCAGCTTGCTGAGCAGGGTAAGCTTATCGCGTCCTGCGGCCATGTAGGCGAACAGAAAACTTGCAAGGTTGGAGAAAGAGGGCGCTGCAGCGACGGCCGCAACGGCGATGTTGAGCAGCATGGGCGAGGTGACCCCGGCAAACTGGTTCTTGACGATGACCCCCAGCAAGCCGCCTTCCAGCGCCCCCAGGGTCACGGCCGTCAGACTCCAGTTCGTAAGTTCTCGTGGCACCAGGGCGGCAGCCATACGTGGCATTTGCTGATTCACAGTATTGATTTTTCCGGCTTCAAATGTGTGCGTTCCAATCAGCCACTTACTATGCCGATGTGTTATTCGCTGATCGTGTCATCATACAATGTAATTCGCCCCGCTGTGATTTTTCGAGCCGCTTGGGGCCACAGATCGGGGCTCTTATTTTCAGTTTTAAAGGCAAACAATATATCCGGGCCCGGAAATAAAAGCGGGCGCCGGATGCCCGGCGCCCGCTGTAGACTGATCGGTTGCAGTATCAGTCTTCAATCACGCAAAAGCCCACGTCGGTGCTCCTGTGGTGGTTACCTCCCACGCTGTTGACGATTGCGCGGTCGCGCGCATGAACTCTCACCACGTAGCCGCACTGTACCAGTCCGCTGGTATCAAAGGTCCACTCCGAACCGCCCGCGGGTGTGTTTGATGTGCCGCTTGAGCCGGTGGTGGTGGCGACCGGACCAAAGCCGGCCGGGCCGCCATCAATGACAACGCTCCAGCCGCCCATGTAACTGTCAGTGGCAGACGCCTTGCCCGTCATCGGTGTGCCCGGCATGATCAGGCCACAGTCACCGACCGGCGAACTGATCGATACCGCCACCGTTGGCCAGGTGTTGTCCAGCTGAATAACCTGGCTGGCATAGCCGAATACCCCTTCGATTTGCAGCCGGATCTCCCACTTGTCATCACCGGAGGTGTCGAAGTAGGCCAGTATCCCGGCAAAGTTCTGTGCGTAACTCAGGTACTTGAACCAGCCGTCGCCGTCGATATGGTGCCATGAGCCGTAACCCAGCGTCGTTGTCACCCATAGTTTCGCGCTCAGCGTAGTCCAAACCGAACTGCCGAGTTCCCGCGCCTGTACACGATAACGGTGTCCGGGGAAGCCGGGTCCACGTACCACGACGCGACCGCCAAACGGGCAGGGCCGGCCGAGCGAATCGGCCTTGAGACCGTTATCGATGAACTTCGCCGTTGCGGTGGTAAGCCCGGTGAGGTCGCTGATATACGGTACACCGATACCGCCAACCGCGGTCAGTGTCGGGTGGACACCCGCATAGACGGGACCTGGCGGGATTAACACGTGTGTATCGAGGCGGTTACCCCAGTGTGGAACCTGGGACGGGTCGACCTTCGACGGCGGTGTGTTCCATGACAGCACCGCACGTACGCGGCCTATCTGTGCAGTGTTGCAACCGCGGCGCACTTTTGCAAGATCCACCGGCAGCACGGCGCTGTAACACAGGCCGCCATCAGGCAACGGGTTGAAGTCGTAGGACTTGACCGCCACCGTGTCGAGGTATTGCCAGTGGCAATCGTTGTTCCAGTCCGCCCAGAATGAGACATACTCGGTGCTGCCCTTCGAACACAGGCTCCCGGAGAAACCGCTCTGTTTCTTGACCCGGTAAGTGGCCACCAGTTTCTCCTGGTTGTAGTCGAGGCCAACGTCCTCCAATTCCTCGTAGGAGATGTCGCCGGTGGTATCCTCGATGGCCAGCACCAGCTTACTGAAATCAATCTTGAATTTCGCCAGCGTGGTGCTGAGTTCCGTGAGGGCGTTATCGCCCGTGCCGGTATTCAGCTTGATCGCCTGGTAGGCTGGAAATACAAACCGTTTTGGCTCGACTTTCAATTTCTCGTTCCTGGCCTGCAGGTAATTCTTGGCCAGTTCTTCGACGGACAACTTCGCCGGCGAGATGATCGGCGCCGGATCGGGGCCGGGAAATGGCTGCGGCGGGAACGGCTCGACCTCGATCGGTTGTTTGATCGACTCCGCCAGGTTCAGAGGCAGTTCCTTGATCGCCTTTAATTCGTCAACCAGGATGCCGAAGCTGAGACCCTTGTCGATCTGGATATGGCATTCCAGCACATTGCCGTAAACCGGTTTCCAGTCCGGTTGACCAGTCGGCGGCTCGGCATTCCAGGAGAGGATGGCCCGCGCCTTTGGCAGTTGCGGCGTGGTACACCATTTACGTCGCGGCGAATACTGGATTTCAGCCGAATACGACAATGGGTGAGTGCCCTTGCCGGCGCAGTCCCTGCCGATGGGGATGTCGTGTACGTCGGTCGCGACCAGCCCGGCATCCTCCCAACCGGATCCAAGGTCGACATAAAAACGCACAAACTCCTGGGTCCCGTCGTCGCACAGGTCACCACCGTATCCGGATGCCTTTTTCAGGTCAAAGGTGGCGGAGAGTTGCTTGAGTTGCGGGTTGTAGCCCAGTTCGGTAAGTTGTTCGAAACCGGTGTTCGAGACAATTTTTTTGACCACCTTGAACTTGCTGCCGGAAAGGTTTCCGAAGTAGTTCGGGTTGGATGTGACCAATGCCCTGAAGCGGGTCCTGCTGGTGTCAACGCCAACTGCCTTTTTCACGGCAGCAGGATTCTTACTATCTTCCATGATGGCTTCCTCCATGAAGCTAAAGAAATGGAGGACCGGGGAAAATAAAAGAACCGCAAAAGACGCGCCCCTTTTATTCACGTCCTCCGTTTCAAGTATAGGAGAAACCTGCGATATTTTCCGAAAGGCTCAGATTGAGAAAGCCTGGCAAAGGCGGGAAGATTCGGGAACGTAAACCGGGTTACAGGTTCAAAAAGCGCCGGAATGAAGGTCCGTCACTGGGTCTTGAACAGGTCTGCCAGCACCGTTTTTGTTTCCGCTATGTAGGCGTCGATGTCTTCAAAATTGCTGGCCGCGACTTCCACTTCAACATCTTTTTTCTCAACGGTGTTGGCGAGGAAAAACCGCACCTTGCCCTTGGCCTGTCCGAGTGCATACAGCATTGGTTCATCGACCATGTAGAGCGCCGCCTCCATCATCATGCCGTGGGTCATGTCCCGGCGCGTGGATACGTATTTGAACGTGTACTCTCCGCCATCCTTGGTCGTGACTTTTGAATCGCCTTCTATGAGTGCGAATTCTTTGCGGAAAACCACGATCATCATGGACCAGCCCTGTTGCGTGTAGGAAATGATGATCTGCGAGTTTTTCGGTATGTGGTTGATCTTGTAAATACACGTCGTCTTGTCGTTTTCGGTATCAACCTTGCAGTATTCGGCAAATACCGGTGCAGACCAAAGTGTTATCGAAAGTAAAATTAATGTCCAAAATGATTTCACGTGTTTCCTGCCAATTCTGTTAATGCGTCGTCATGCAATTGCTTGCTGTCGTTGGAAGACCATCGCGGTGGTCTTTGCCCGGGAACCGGTGGGGATGGTACCCTCTTGATATGTGTCGCTCAAGCGGCACGGAAATTCTGCCTGCCGGTCAGCCGTTTCCACTGGTCTCCCAATACAACCCGTCCTATAATCCTGCTCCTCGTCATCATACGCTTGAAGCGCCCAGGATCGAACCATGTCTGATACGCACCAGGATGTCTGCATTCCCGCTGAATGGGCCCGTCACGAAGCGATCTGGACGGCCTGGCCGTCGCATCCGGGTCTTTGGAAAGACGAGCTTGAAGGCGCGCGCGCCGAAGTGGCCGCGATGGTCAGAGAACTGTCCACCGGCGATACAATCAAGGTGCTGGCCTGCGGTGATGAGGCCGTTGCCTCTGCAACCCGCTCGCTCGCAGGGCAGGCCGAGGTGATTGCCGCGGAGTTTGGTGATATCTGGTTGCGTGACACCGGACCCATCTTTGCCGTGGCTGCCAACGAGCTGGTCGCGCTGCGTTTTGCCCACAATGGCTGGGGTGGCAAATTTGTACTTGCGGGTGACGACAAGGTGGGTGACGTCGTGGCGCGGGCGGCGGCTGCACCGATCAGCCGTTTCGATTTCATCCTCGAAGGCGGTGCGCTGGAACACGACGGCGCAGGCTCAATTTTGACCACGCGGCAATGCTTGTTGAATGCCAATCGCAATACGGGCTGGACGCAGACGCTGGCGGAAACGAAACTCAGGGAAGCCTTTCACTGCAAGCGGGTGCTGTGGCTCGAAAAGGGTTTGCTGAACGACCACACGGACGGCCACGTGGACAACCTGGCGCGCTTTGTTGCGCCGGACACGGTCGTCTGCCAGTCGGCAAGTGGCGATGATGATCCGAATGCGTCACTGTATGACGCGATAGCGGAAGAACTGCGCGCCATGGATCTGAACGTCCATCGCATACCGTCGCCCGGTAAGACCCGCAACGCCACGGGCGAGGTGATGCCCGCGTCGCATATGAATTTCATCATCGGCAATGAAGCTGTCGTGGTGCCGGTTTACAATCAGCAAACAGGCGCCGGAGCGGTACAGGCATTGCAGAAGTTGTTTACCGGCCGCCGTGTGGTTGGGCTCGCCTCCAACCACCTGCTGACCGGTGGTGGATCGTTTCACTGTATTACCCAGCAAAGGCCGGCATGCGGAAACTAAAATGACAGGGCAGACAATCATCCGGCAGACGTATTGCAGAAAAGAGCCATGACAAACAGTAAAAGAAAGATCACCGTTGCAGCCATACAGTCATCCTACGGCAATGACATGGATGCGAATATTGAAAAAACGATCGCCTTTATCGAACAGGCCGCGCAACAGGGGGCGCAGGTCATATTGCCTTCCGAGCTTTTTCAGAGTCAATATTTCTGCACGACTCAGGATGAACGCTGGTTTGATACCGCCTACGCCGCCGCATCCCATCCGTGCGTGCTGAAGCTCCAGCCCGTGGCCAGGGCATTGCAGGTCGCTATTCCTGTTTCCATTTTCGAGCGTGACGGCCACCTGACGTATAACAGTATTGTAATGCTGGACCATCTCGGCGAGATCATGGGTGTCTATCGCAAGAGCCACATCCCCGATGGACCCGGCTACCAGGAGAAATATTATTTCCGGCCCGGCGACACCGGCTTCAAGGTTTGGGACACGGTTTACGGCAAGATCGGTGTCGGTATCTGCTGGGACCAGTGGTTTCCGGAAACTGCCCGGCAACTCATGTTGCGTGGCGCCGAAGTGCTGATGTTTCCGACCGCGATCGGCTCCGAACCGCACGATGCATCGCTCGATACCGCCGCGCCGTGGCGCCGCGCGATGCAGGGGCATGCGGTATCAAACGTGGTGCCGGTGGTCGCTGCCAACCGCACCGGCATCGAACAGGGCCTCGGCGCGCCGCAAAATTTTTATGGCCACTCTTTTATCGCCGACCACCGTGGTGATCTGGTGGCATCATTTGGCATGGAAGAAGAGGGTGTGCTTGTGCATACGTTCGATCTGGACTTCCTGAAAACCCATCGCAGTGCCTGGGGGTTCTTCCGTGACCGTCGCGAAGACCTGTATAAAAATTGATCCTCTGATCGCTCAGTGGTCCGACTGAGTAAACCCGTATTACACAGCGTTGGCCAGCGGAACAGGAACCATGCACGCGCTGCATCTATAATGCCCAATATGCAACTGCCCGCACACGAACACCTCGATAAACTCAATATCTCTTACGAGAAAGCCGAGTTTTCGCCCGCGATCGACAAGGGTGCGGCCTCGGTGGCGCATGCGCTGGGTTACCGTGAACGCCAGATGATCAAAACACTGATCTTCGAACTGGATACCACCGAGCGTATCCTGGTCATGGTAGGTGGGGATCAGAACATCGTTTCCGGTCTGCTCAAGAGGGCGGCCGGCTCACGCAATATCAGGATGGCGCAATACGACGCAGTCAGGGAAACTACGGGCTACGTGGTCGGTTCTATCCCGCCATTTTCGTGGCAACCCGAAGGTTTCCGTACCTTCCTGGATGTCTCGCTGCTCGACGAAGCCATGCTCGGTGTCGGTACGGGTGTCTGGGGTCATGAAATCCTGATCACGCCCGACAACCTGGTCAGGGCCAGCGGGGCGATCCTCGTCAACCTGACCGAGCGGGAGAACCCGGCGGTTCCAAATTCGAATTAACACCGGGCCTGTTTTTACTTAGAGTTTGCTTGGCCGGCGACATTGATTGACGGTAAAGTGTGATACTGGCACTCAGAAGTCCAGCTGTTTCAAGCAAATATATTTCACCCTGTCAGCCTGGGTTTTAAAAGGACGAGGAACAGACAAATGTCACTAAAAGAGTTGTCCGGAGACCCGCAGATACAGCGAATTATCGCTCACCCCCATGATGACAACGCTGACTGGCAGGCGGACCTCGAACAATTCCTGTCCGGCGGTACGCAGCTGACCCGTCATTCTGCCGGCGAGTCGGCGATCATCGCCGTTCAGCGTCTGTTGATTTTCCTTGGCTATTCAACCGCCTCGGCGGGAGGATTCCTGGTGGATGGTGACTTCGGTCGTGGCACCAATCGCGGCATCGCTCAATTTCAGTTTGAGCATGGCCTCAACCAGAAGATTAACCGCGCCACGCTGTGTTACCCATGCCAATGGAATACGGCCAGCAAACTGATCGTCAATATACCCGATGCCACGCTGACCGTAGCGACCCTCGACCGAATGGCAACGCTGGCCCTGGAGCGGTGTGCTTCGGGCAATGTGATGACCGGAAATTTCGAAGATGCCATATTCCATCTCAATGCCTTGCACAAGCGTCAGTTTTTTAGCAGCCGGGAGATCATACGGCTCTATGGTGCCTATGCTGAAGCCGCTTGCGCAAGGATAAAGGCTTCTGAAAATATTACGCTACGCGCCGAGTGGGTGCTGGCTATCATCAAGCAGGAAACCGCCGGTGTAATCCGGCCGCGGTTTGAGCAACACTATCTGTCCCGCCTCAATGACAGTTATCCCGGAGAGAGTCTTGAAGAGCTTCGCATGCGTTCCATGAGCCTGGGCCTGGGACAGATCATGGGAGAAAACTACGCGGCTGTCGGGGCCGCCAGCGCGACGCGGTTATTCACCGCACCCATAGCCGAGCAGGTGGCTTTTATCGCCCGTTTTCTGAAGAAAAAAAGCGCAGTGGTAAGCAAGAAAAATCCAAGCGACGAAGATTTTCGAACGCTGGCAAGATTTTATAACGGCCCAGGTTACGAGGCTCATAGATACCATGAAACGCTGGCTCGCTGGTTCAGGGAGTTCAGGCAGCTATACGGCTTCGGCCTTTAACTGCTATAGATGAACCGGGGAATACCAGTTCCGCTGTGCGACACAAGGCAACCATTCAACAGGTTTGAATTGCCTGTACTCCGGCAAGAATTCTTGAGGATCAGCTCGATTCGCTTCGGGAAATTCACCTCAAACTGGATGAGGTGCTGCAGACTTCAAGCAACGAAAATATTGCGCTGCATGAGGACAAGTCCGTCCGTTAAAGTAAACAGTGAAAGAACCCTGGCAGCGTGATACCGACCCAGTTACCGGGTCAAGGTTCGTTCGGCCGAGTAGATTTCTGCAGATATGCCCTTAAATATCAATGACTGCATTTGGCCGCTGGACAATACCTGGCCAACCCGGCAGATAAACAGGCTCAATTCAACCTGCGTTCAGCCATGGGTTGATATAGTTGGTTCAACTTTTAATGCAGCATCGAATTATGCTAATCCAACCAGCTGATTCGATTTTGTGGAAGAGTTATGTATTCACACCAATATAGGAGAAGTGAGATGTTGACTAGAAAACTATTGATCGCAATGATGTTTATTCTGATGCTGGCAGCCGGCGGTGTGCAAGCCGGAGGCGATGCTGCCAGGGGCGCCGAACTCGCGACAGACTGCGCCGATTGTCACGGCGCCGATGGCAAAGGTGATGCGGATACGCCGGCAATTGCCGGAATGGATGCTGCAGTACAGGCCAAAATGCTGGCTGATTACAAGTCCGGTGCCCTTGAAGGTGATATGACCGACTATGTAGGCGACCTCAGCGAACAGGATATGGCCGATCTCGCCGCTTACTACGCCACGCTTCCTGCCAAGTGATCTATAGTCCTGCACCACCCACAAAGGGTGGTGCAGGACCATTTTTTGCAGCCGAATACCACCACAATCCCACCTTACAAAATTTCACTATCAATCCGGCTTGAGCCGGGTGACACTTCCACAAAGCAGGAATGACTGGAACCACCCCGATAAGCTTGGGGTGACAAATGTTGTCCGGTTTCATACTGGGCCGCATCTATCGTTTCCATTTTTTTTGATTGGTAATTTCTTATCCTACCTGATACGATTAACCCCGATTTAATAAATAACCTCTTGAATAATCTTATAATTGACAAGGAAAGTCAGATGAGAATACTACGGACTGTACTATTTATATTGGTTATGCTCCCCATGATTTCCCAGGCTGCGCAGACAGTTTACTCAGACCGCAGCGCCTGGGAATCAGCCGTCAGCAATGCGAGCGTTCAACGGGAAGACTTCAATTCTGTCGTTAATGACCTGACCTTTACAGATTCAAGCACGGTCATAGGCTCACTTGAACTGACGTCGACTGGAGGAGCGGCCGGAGCCATGCTAATTGACGCGCTTCCCGGGGAATTTTCAAGTGGCAATGGCATTGATGGAAGCAGTTTTCTTAATGCAGGCGGACTGGGGTCTACATCTGTTTTGACGATTACATTTCCGCAACCGGTGCAAGCCTTTGGCTTTGACACCATGAACTATGATCAAGGTGGCGAGCAGGCAGAAATTTTTGTAAATGGTGAAAGCGTTGGATTGACGCCATTTTGCACAGGAGGAGACTGCGCTGATCCCAACCAGGCATATGGATTTGCAGGCGTGGTTTCGAGCGTTGGGATGACATTCGTTACGATAGAAATTCGCGGCGCTGCCGAAACGACTGATGTGGCCGCCGCGTTTGATAACCTGGATTATGTTTATGGCTTGCCAACGTCTATTCCAACACTGGGTACGATTGGTCTCGCGCTGCTAACGTTGATGTTGCTCGGTGTGGGTTTGTACAAAAGGCAACAAAGAATCTGACCCGGCAAATTAGCCGTCAAGAAAAAGGCCTCCCCGGAGGCCTTTTTTGCATTTACCCGTAAAACAAATGAACCATGACATTCGTTGCCCGTATACTGCGACACAAATGAATAAAACTACCTGCGTATCCATTTGCCTGATGTTGTTATTATGTGCCACGTCTGATGTCATTGAATGCAGCGAGATCACTTTGAAACGCAATGTCAGTTACAGCAGCGTCACCGAATTGGGTTTTACCAGTGCCGATCAAAAACTGGTCTACGGTGACGATAACCCTGACCTCCAGTATGGCTTGCTGTGGTTGCCGCCAAGTATGGCTGGGTCTGAAAAAGCTCCGCTGATCGTATTCATCCACGGCGGTTGCTGGCTGAACCAGTACGATATCCAGCATAGTTTCCCACTGGGCAGCGCACTGGCGAAAGCGGGCTATGGCGTCTGGTCACTCGAATACCGGCGCAGCGGAGACGCGGGTGGCGGTTGGCCGGGGAGCCTGGATGACATCAGGCAGGGGCTTGCATTCACCGCCAAACTTGAAAATTACCCGTTGGACCTTGATCACATCGTCATCATGGGTCATTCCGCAGGTGGACACCTGGCATTGCTGGCGGCCTCCGGAAATAAAAGCGTTGACGGAGTGATCGGTCTGGCGGCCATCACCGACATCGTCACCTACTCCAGGGGTACGAACGACTGTCAGACCGCGGCAATCGATTTTATGGGTGGCGCGTACGAGACGAAAGCGGACGCCTACGCGGCAGCCAACCCTGCCAGTGGGTCTGTCCACGACCATACCATCCTGCTCAACGGGGACATGGATTCCATCGTTCCGCCCGAGCAGGCACAACTGTCCGGTGCAACTGCAATCCTGTCGCAAGGGGCCGGTCATTTCGACTGGATTCATCCGCAAACCGCGGCGTACCAGCTGTTGCTCTCAACGCTGGATGACCTGTTTCAAAAGTAAATCAGCCGTTCGTTTTAATCACCTGCAGATTCACCTTGCTGAATTCCAGGAGCGCGCACTACGGCTTCCGTCTCTGGTGCTTTCTGGCCGGCAGGACGCCCCGGACCGCAGGACATCGACGTATGCCAGAGAATGATTCCCTGATCGCCACCGGACAGCAGGCCCGAAGGCCGTGTGCTAATCTTGAAAGAAGACCGCAACAAAAATAAACACGTTCGGACTTCCACAACCCTTTGAACCGGTACCGCTGATGATTGCAAAGACATCTAACCGTTGGATATTGCCCGCACTTGCTGGGGTTGGTTTTTGCCGCGCCTTGCGCGCTGGCAGAACCCGGATTCTACGAGTCCGAACCCAACAATACACCGGCCGAGGCCAACCCGGTTGCCGGTGAAGTCACCCTTTACGGGACTATGCTTAAAGGTGACCAGGACGGGTTTATGTGGACCGTGTCCGACGATGACGCACGCAAGCTCTGGACGTTTGAATTGCATGGAATACCCGGCGCGCTGACCATTGCCGAAATCGTGCGTGTCGAATACGCCGAAAATGGTACCGACGTGGCTTCTACCCAACGGCTGGTGAAGATGGGTACACGTGACGGCCTGACGCCATCCATTCACAAGGACCTGATGTTTGAACCCGGTGAGTACCTGATCGGCATTGCATATGCGGGTGGCGGAAGCGCGCCTTTTCGTCCACCGGCCGCTGGCTTGTCGTTTGGTAATGATGGGCAGCCTGAAAACGCGACCGCGCAGGATGGCATAGCGACCCCCACTGATGAACCTGGTGCCTGGCGACTGATGATTCGTGAAGGTAAAAAACTGTATATCAGCAGTGATAGCAAGTCGCCATGAAACCCAAAAACAGGCTGCAGCGATACGGCTGGGCCGGCCTTTAACGGCTTTTGAAAGCAATGAAAAATCATGGTACAGCCTGAAATTTGATGAAAAGGCCGCCACCCAGCGTTGGAACATCGCTGTCCAGGTGCCGCTCGGCCGCGAACTATCAGCACGCCTGGTCAGCTCTGCAGGAACCGAGTTGGCGAGCACGTCCGTGGACAAATACGGGCTTCTTGCGTTTGCCGAGATGGCCCCTGAGGCGACCACCTGGTTTCTGGAGTTATCCAGTCCCGAGACAGGATTCATGCGCTCTGTAAGCACTGAAATCACCGGCCAGCGGGTCAGCGGTGAAGAAGCCGAGCCGAACGGTGAGCTTAACCTGGCCAACTTTGTTGACTTGTCACAACCGCTGACCGGGCGTATTACCGCGGATGACGGCTGGGATTATTTCCGGTTCTCTGTTGATGACGACACGTCGGATCAACTGCTCACATTGCGTATCGAATCCACCCCGCCGGTCAATCTCAATTTCTGTCTCTCCGATGCAGATGGCACGGTGCTGCAATGCCGTAGCGGAGAAACCCCGACGGAACTCCCGGACCTTTTGCTTAACCCCGGTACGTGGCGTCTCAGTGTTTCCCGCGCGAAGGAAACCGAGTACAGCATCTCCATGTCCCGCCAGGGGCCAGTGACAGCCGGTACTGAAGTGGAACCGAACGACCGGATCGAAGACGCCAATGGCGTTCCAGCGAATCTGCGGATCAAGGGGCGGTTTAGCGGCGAGGACAGCGATTTCTACCAGATACTGATCCCGGGCGAGCCGCAGCTATGGCGTTTCCAGGTCGTCGGCGATGAACTTTTTGAGCTCCATTATTACGACGGCGGGATGAAGGATCAGGCGCGCATGCGCGCGGCCCGGGGCCAACGGCGACTGCAGCTTGAGAACCTGTTCCTGATGCCAGGCCGGCACTTTTTAAAAGTCAGTGGCCATGATGGCGGCAATTACACGCTGTTGGCCCGTGCGCTGGGGCCACCCGATCCCAACGGCGAAATCGAACCCAATGATGTATCCAACATGCAGCGTCTGGCCATCGGTCAGACCCGCAGCGGCTTGCTCTCAGAACAGAATGACCAGGATTACTACCGCTTTTTTCTCGCCAATACGGATCACATCCGGCTAACTATTCAACCGCCGCCTGACGGTCAGATCGAGCCCCACCTGTATTGGTACTACTCCGCATTGGCCAGGGCGCGGGCCCGGCGAAAAGGTGAACCGATGGTCATCGAAGGTTTATTCCCGCCGGGTGACTACCATTTCTGGCTGAGACCCAAGCAGGTCAGCGATGCCGAATACACGGTCAAGCTGGAGCGCCTGCCACGCTTTTCCTGCCCGGCGGATTGTGAACCGAATGGCTTGAATACCCTGGACAGAGCGGCTCCTTTGCCCCCGGACCTGGTGCTGCAGGGCAAATCCGGCGAATGGTTTGACTGGGATTACTACCAGTTGCCCGTATTTGACACACCCACCGAACTGGTCATCCACGCCGATGATCCAGTGCACGAACTGACCATCGGTACATTGACCAGGCAACGCGAACGTCTGACCTTCGATCCTGAGCAGAAGAACTATCGTATTACGGTTCCGGCCGGAGAAGCACAACGGCTCATGTTGGATTCACAGCAGCAGGACTACCGCCTGCAACTGGAATTTCCGGACGGGCAGATAGAACCGGTGACCCACGTATTGCAGGCGGACCTCAATCTGGATTTTGACAACGACAGCGTGTCTGCATTTCGCGCTGACGGTCAACAGGTGCCAGGCGTGCTGAAATTGAAGAGCAACGGCAGCTTCCACACTGCAACTCGAACTGGAAGCCGTGACCAGCGACTACCGTTGGAGCGCAGCGCTGGATCGGTCCGACGTGGCGATGGCCGCGGGCGGATCCGCCAACGTACCTGTCACAGTCCAGGTCCCCGCCGATGCCTGGGCGGACCGGCCGGTACGTATCAGCGTCAGGGCGCGCGATAAATCCGGGGCCCAGGCCGAAACCTGGAAGGAGATTGCAGTGGACCGCGACATCCCGCCAGTCAATCCAAACATGGATTGGGAGCTTCCCGACAGCCTTGTTGGCGGATTCAATATCGCCTGGATGCCCCTCGGCGCTGAATGGAGCGGGGAACAGCCATCGGGTAATCGACCCG
>CAVSHP010000020.1:0-50742 GCA_963727635.1 uncultured Gammaproteobacteria bacterium
CCCTTACCGAGCAATACGTAGCCGTGTTATTGTTGTTCTTCGTTCAGTTGATCTGTTGGGTCTGGAGCCGCAAGGTAAATTTCGAGGAAACGCGTCCATGTGCATGTTTTCGACACGCGTCGATTTAGCATTATCGCCATCGGAAAATACCTCAGGCAGTGCAGATGGTGCTTCATTTGCAAAAGACGATCCGATATACCCCGTTAGCATAAAGACGACCAAGAGGCCGAGTTGTCTGGATCTGAAGTTCATAATTTTCATAATGTGTTCCTTTCGTGTTTAATGCCCGTTGAAAAACTTCTTTAAAAACCCTGTACTGATTGTGGGTTCATACTTTCGACCATCGAAATCCTAGCTGGTGGAGAGACCGTTAGTTGATATCGGCAGGGTTAGACGCGGATAAATTTGCTTCATACACAACGAAGTTGAAATATTTCATCTTGCTCTCCTATCAAGATTTTCTTGTTTCGGGCTGTTTTGTCGTTCATCAATCGCGCTTTAATTTAGCCCAACCGCAAGGACATTACTTTGCAATTCCGGCAGAGCTCTGTCAGGCTCGTCGTCAATTCATCAGTGGCCGAGACATCATTCGCACCCGAATCAATGAGCAAAAATACAAGCAAATCAAAGCGATACAACCTGTCTGCCACAGCACCGCTCACCACAGAGATCGGCACTGTACGCATTGGGCCGATTGCGGTCTTGCCGCAGGTTTTGACAGACCTGGGCGTTTCACCGCAGGTGGCCTTTCGCCAGGCAGGTATCCCTGTCAGCTTGTTTGATAACCCGGAGCATCGCATTCCCTACCAGGCCCTTGGTCACTTGCTGCTGGTTTGTTTTGAACTCACCGGCCGGAATGATTTCGGCATACTCCTGGGGTCAAGGTTCAAGTTGCAGCATTTCGGCGACCTGGGCGGACTGATGCGCAATTCCGCCACGGTTCGCGATGCTTTGCGTACCCTGATTGTAAACCTGCGTTATTACGACCGCGTGGCATTTTGTTACCTGTTGAAAACTCACCCCAGAAAAATGATTCTGGGCTACACCCTGGAGCATCCGGCCATGCCCAGCACACCCATCTTTTACGATGCTTCAATAGCAATTGCATACCGGATTCTGCGCGAGCTGTGCGGGCCGGCTTGGACGCCTAATGTTGTGCGGTTTTCCCACCGGGCGCCTGAAGATCTAACGCCCTACCGCCGCCTGTTTGGGCCCAAAGTACGTTTTGATACAGAGTCGTCCGGTGTAGAATTTGATGCCTCTTTCCTGAACCAGCCCATAGCCGGCGCCAATTCGGCTGAGTGGCTGCGCCTGGACCAGCGACTGAGATCAGCCGGAGCGCGGGGTCCCCTGAACTTTACTGAAGAAGTTCAGACCGTTCTGCACCAGTTATTGCTGGGTGGCAGCACCTCAACGCAGAACGTGGCAAATCTTTTTGCCATCAGCGAACGAACCCTGCGCATGCGCCTCGCAGACGAGGGCACCAACTTCAGCCGCTTGCTAGCTGAAATCCGCTACGAACTGGCCTGTCACTTGTTATTGAACACGGCGCTTCCCATTTCAAAGATTGCCAGCAGCCTGTGCTGCGCCGATTCGGCCGTTTTCTCGCGCGCGTTCCACGGGTGGGCGGGAATCAGCCCCAGGCAATGGCGTAAGGAACACATTTCCAAGGCGGGCGTGATTGGCGAATGACCGCATTTGGCCGGGAGCAGACCAAAAATTCAATGAGATTTTTGTTTGCACAACGTCTGCTAAATTACCGAAAAGCCGACATCAACAAGGTGCAATTTCAGGAGATTCACAAAACGGCAAATGGCGAGGAGTGTACATAAGAAATTTTCACAGCCGTAAGCACTACCGAACCTAAAAAATCCGCCCACCCGGCTATCAAGGTAACGCTACCCAAATTGATCGGGTTGGCAGGGCTCACTTGCACCTGCGTTACGCGTAGTTTCTATTGATTTTGGTCATGAGGGGGTACAAGCTTGGCGAAGATTTTAAACATCGGAAAACCATATTGTGCGTGCTGTAGTTTACGAAGCGTTTCAACAACCACCATTCATTCAGTCGGTAGCCGACCCGGTGCCGGATGACGAAGGCGTGGTGCTGCGGGTAATGGCCGCCGGTCTTTGCCGCAGCGACTGGCATGGCTGGATGGGCCATGACCCGGATATCAGGCTACCGCACGTGCCCGGACATGAACTCGCCGGGGTTGTTGAGGCGGTGGGTAAAAATGTCCGGCACTGGCGGGCAGGCGACCGCGTAACCGTGCCGTTTGTCGGAGGTTGCGGACATTGTCCGCAATGCGTATCAGGCAACCACCAGGTGTGCGATGCGCAATTTCAGCCAGGGTTCACGCACTGGGGTTGTTTCGCGGAATTTGTCGCCATCCAACGCGCGGATATCAACCTGGTGCGTCTGCCGGATTCGATGTCATTTGAAGCTGCCGCCAGCCTCGGTTGCCGGTTTATCACCTCGTTCCGGGCGGTGGTCGACCAGGGTAATGTGCGCGCAGGGCAGTGGGTCGCCGTGCATGGCTGCGGCGGTGTGGGCTTGTCCGCCATCATGATCGCCAATGCGCTGGGTGCAAATGTTATCGCCATCGACATCGGCGCGCGGCAGTTGGAGTTGGCGCGGGAACTGGGTGCGGTTGCATTGGTTGATGCCAACCAGACAGACGACGTGGCGCAGGCCGTCAAGGACATCAGCCGGGGCGGGGCGCACGTTTCAATCGACGCGCTCGGCAGCCAGCAGACCTGCTTCAACTCGATCGCCAACCTGCGCAAACGCGGCAGGCACGTCCAGGTGGGGTTGATGACCGGGGAGCACCAGCACCCGAATATCCCGATGGACCGCGTGCTGGCGAATGAACTGGAAATCGTCGGCAGCCACGGTATGCAGGCCCACCGTTACCCGCAGATGATGGCGATGATCGAACAGGGGCAGTTGGCGCCCTGAGAAACTGCTTGGAGAAATGATCAGCCTGGAGGACTCCCTGAACGCACTCGTGAACATGGATCAATTCAACAATGCTGGTGTGACGGTCATTAACCGGTTTTGATGCTTATGCCGTAAAACGCAGCCAGCTGAGTGTTTGCCAGGTGCGTCTCCAACTCAAGCTCGATCGCCTCTGCATCGGCTTCTGTAATGACGAGCGAGTCACGCAGGCGATTGAGCAAAGCCCGCTCCCGCTCCGAGATACCGTCTTCATTCTGCGCCTCGGCGAGGGCGGGTTTATAAACCTGCATTTTTCGGAAAGCGGCTTATTCCGGTTTTTTTGACAATACCGCTAAGTTGCCATTAAATGCGGATGAAATCTGTCTACAAGGATTTAGAAATTGGCAATCCGCACAACACTGGAAACGAAAAGGTTAAGACTTCGATTATTCACCCCGGATGATCTGCAGGTCATGTTCGAAATGAGCACGGATCCGGATGTCATCAGATATGCAGGTACTGCGGTTAAAGACATGCAGGAAGCCAGGCAACGCCTGCAGCAGGGGCCACTATCCGATTATAAAAAATATGGTTACGGTAGATTTGCCGTTGAGTTGAAGGAAACCGGCAAGGTGATCGGTTTCTGTGGCATCAAATACCTGCAGGAAATTGATTTGCCGGAGGTTGGTTATCGTTATCTGAAGGAATACTGGGGCAGGGGGATTGGCACTGAGGCCGCTAAAGCCTGTGTCGAATTTGCCAGGGATGATCTGCAGATAAAAAAGCTTGTCGCGTTGATCATGCCCGAGAATGTCGCTTCTATCAGGGTCGCAGAAAAACTGGGTATGACCAGGGGCCCGCTGATACATATTTTTGATGTGGATGCGTTGCAATACGAGATGATGCTGTAGGTGTATTTATGCGGATTTTAGCGGGTCTTCCAGAACCGGAATATTCTATAATGTGAGCCTGTAAGAAGTGCCCGGGGATACCCTGCAACACGGGTGACTTTTTGCGGGCTTGCCTCTTTCCTGAGTGGGGGCAACATCATCGCCGAGGAATGAGCAATGAGTTCACCGAAGTACGCAACATCCTGCGTCGAGCGTTTCCTGGAATATGTCAAGTTTGATACCCAGTCGCGGGAGGATTCGGATACCTTTCCCAGCACACCCGGACAGCTAGTTTTATTGCAAAAACTGCATGATGACCTGAAAGCACTGGGTCTTGCCGATGTGAGCCTCGAAGCTCATGGTTATGTTTTCGCCACCGTCCCTCCAACCAGTCCCAAAGCGGACGTGCCGGTCATCGGTTTCCTCGCGCATGTGGATACATCGCCGGAGATGAGCGGGCAGGGTGTCAAGGCCATCATTCACAAGAACTACCAGGGTCAGGACCTGGTTTTGCCCGATGACCCGACTGCGGTCATAGCGTTTAAAGGCAACCCGCATCTTGCCGGTCAGTTCGGCAATGACATCATCACCGCTTCGGGCACCACGCTGCTGGGTGCCGACAACAAGGCCGGCGTGGCCGAGATCATGGCCGCGGTGGAGTATCTGCTGTCACATCCGGAGATCGCTCATGGCCCCTTAAGAATCGGCTTTACCCCGGATGAGGAAGTCGGCAACGGTACGGCGCATTTTGATGTGGCAAAATTCGCAGCTCACTGCGCCTATACGATGGATGGCGAAACCCTGGGGGAGTTGCAGGTGGAGACCTTCTCTGCCGATGCCATCACGGCCACCTTCCATGGTTTCAATACCCATCCGGGATTTGCCAGGGGCAAGATGGTCAACGCGATCAAGGTCGCGGCCGATTTTATTGGCCGTCTGCCAAAGGATAAACTGTCGCCGGAAACCACGGCGGGTTACGAAGGGTTTTTACATCCCTACGTGATGGAAGCCGGGGTTGAGACGACTTCAGTCAAACTTTTGGTGCGTGATTTCAATACGGCGAAGCTGAAAGAGATGGAACAGCTTGTGGAACAGCTTGCAGCGGAGGCTGCAGCGTCGTATCCGGGCGCAAGGGCCGAGGTCCGCGTAGAAGAATCCTACCGCAATATGAAAGAGGTGCTGGACCATCACCCCGACGTGGTCGATAACGCCTGCGAGGCCTTCCGCCGTGCGGGCCTGGACCCGCGTATCGAACCGATCCGCGGTGGCACCGACGGTTCGCGGCTGTCGTTCATGGGTCTACCTACGCCAAATATCTTTGCCGGTGAGCACAATTTTCATTCACGCTACGAGTGGATTTCGACCAGCGATATGCACAAGGCGGTCGAGGTTATCATCGAGCTCTGCCGGGTCTGGGAAGAACGCACGACTTAGCCTTATCCGGATTTCACAGGTACGGTACTATAATGCTGCATTGGCATTTGGGGCGCGCTTACACGCGCAGTTAATTATCCATAGCACTTCAAGCATCAAAGGTGTCTGCTTAATGGGATTAAAAAACCGGGATCCATTCGAGATATTCGAAAGCTGGCTGGCAAAGGCAACCCGCAAAGAGATCAGTAATCCGAACGCCATGTCGCTTGCAACCGTGGGCAAGGATGGAAGGCCATCTTCACGCATGGTGCTGTTGAAGGACGCAGGTCCCGACGGGTTTGTTTTCTATACCAACCTGGAAAGTCTCAAGAGCCGGCAATTGGCCGAGAACCCCCACGCGGCGCTGCTGTTTCACTGGAAAACGCTGGAGCGCCAGGTACGCATCGAAGGGCCCGTTGAGCATGTTTCCGATGAGGAGGCGGATGCCTACTTTGCCACCCGTGCGCGTGCCAGCCAGCTCGGCGCCTGGGCCTCACGCCAGTCACAACCGCTCGAAGGCTGGGCGGAACTGGAAAAAAGAGTGGCTTATTACACCGCAAAATTTCATCTCGGCCCTGTGCCGCGACCGGATTTCTGGTCCGGCTTCCGCCTGCGTCCGGCGCGTATTGAATTCTGGCAGGAGGGCAAGTTCAGGTTGCACAAACGTTTTGTTTTCACACCACCGGAAAGCGGGGAGGGACCGTGGCAGGTACATCAACTTTTCCCGTGACTTTACCTAGCAACCAGGTGGAACCACCAATAACCGGTTGTAAGCCGCCGCGGCTGACGAGGTTATGCCGGTGAAAAAATGCGCGTTCCTGACACTGGACGAAACCGGTGATTTCGTCATCGATGACGAACACGCCATCAAACCCCTGCAGGCGCTCGGCTGGCAGGTATGGACCCTGTCCTGGCGCCAGGTCGCTAAACCCTGGAGTGATTTCGATATCGCCATCATCCGCTCGACCTGGGATTACTGGAACGACGTGCCGCTCTTTCTCGATACGCTCGAAAGGATTAACCGGGCAACACGCCTGGCCAACCGCCTCGACCTGGTCCACTGGAACCTGGAAAAGACCTATATGCGTGATCTGCAGCAAATGGGTATCGGTATCGTGCCCACACTGTTTGCGGATTCGCTGCAAAGGGATTTTTTGACACGTTATCAGCACGAACTCGGCGTGCATGAGATCGTCGTCAAGCCGGTGGTGGGCGCCAACGGTGAAGATGCGTACCGGGTTAAGGCCGACGATACACCGGAAAGACTTGAAAGAATTGCGGCGCGGTTTCACGAACGGAACTGCATGATCCAGCCGTTCATGCCAAATATCCTCAGCGAGGGTGAGTTTTCGCTATTCTTCTTCGGCGGTGAGTACAGCCACGCAATCCTCAAACGCCCGGCGGAATCCGAGTTCCGTTCGCAGGAGGAACACGGTGCTGAAATCCTCGCCACCGTACCACATGCCAGGCTGCTGAAACGCGCCCGCCAGGCGATGGCTACGATTTCACCGGCGCCGCTTTACGCGCGCATTGATTTTATCCGTGATGCACAGGATGATTTCCTCGTCATGGAACTCGAAATGATCGAACCTTCGATGTACCTGCGGATGGACCCGCAGGCGCCCGCGCGCTTTGCGACTGCAATCGATGCCTGGGCGCGTTCGACTTGAGAGCCTGACGAAAATTTAGTTGAAGTCTACGGCGTGGCGTTTCAGGTCAGCCAGTTTCACAATCTTCAATGCGGCGGCATGGGTTGCCTGCAGGACCACCTTGGGTGCAACACCCGCTTTCAGCGCTTCCTGCCAACGCGCGGCACACAGACACCACTGGTCACCCGGGCGCAGGCCGGGGAAGCCGAATTCGGCGTGCGGTGTCGTCAGGTCGTTGCCGGCTGAACGTGAGAACTCCAGGAACTCCGCGGTCACGCGGGTGCAAACCGTGTGCGAGCCGATATCCGCCGCTTCCGTGTTACAGCATCCGTCGCGGTAGAAACCGGTAAGCGGGTTTGCGGAACAGGGGGCGAGTTGTTCGCCAAGCACATTCAGTTTTGCGTCCATGATGGGTTACCCTCAATTAATTTAGGCATATTTTAAGTATCTTTTTTGAGTTTAGCATCTGCCGACAGTGCGGGCAGAACAAAACGACGATAAGCCGCTTGCAGCTCAGTCCTTCGCAAATCTGAAACGCGTGGGCCGGGCAATTGCCGCCCAGTCCGATGCCGCCATGATGATGGAATCGGTCAGCGAACCCGCGTTGAATGCCACCCTGTCGTGTTCCACTCCCACCGATTCATCGGCATAGAGCTCGAAGGGCAGTAGCGGTTCGCCAAACGGCGGCACGGCCCCGGGTACCAGGCCGACCATCTGGTCGAGTTCCCCGACACTGGCAAAACGGGTTTTGCGCACGCCGAGGTGCCGCCGGATGGCGTTTGAATCGAGTTTACGGTCGGCAGGCAGCACGAAGAGCCGGAACACGTCATCCGTACGCAGCAGCAGGGCCTTGGCGCCGACGCTCAGCGGTTCGTCGCGGGCCGCGGCGGACTCCTCCGAGGTGCGTGTCGGTTCATGGTGCACCTCGCGGTATTGGATACCGGCGGCGTTCAGGTGATTGCGGATTTTTTCCAGCGTATTAAAGGACATGGTGATTCACCGGTTCGAGTTTAAGGCAGCGGGTTCCAGCTTATGCCTGGCCGGGTTCGCAGACGCCACCGTGATTAGAATATTAGCCGCTATTGTGGCCGAAAGGTGGATTCATTGCCTCCTGTTTGCCTTTTTGGAACCATTGGGTTGTCAAACCCGAAGCCCATACGGTGTACCCCCCGTCACTCCCAGAACGGTTATAATGGAGCAGGAATTCGAACGGCATAGATAATTGAAAAGATACCGATTTATCCTGCTTTTCCTGGTCTGTCTTGGCGTCGATGCCAGGGCCGCGGTCGGGACGCAAAGCGGTGACCTCGAGAGCTACCTCAATGACATAAAATTTGGTGTTGAGAACGACGGCGTATTCAAGATACCAACCGCGAGTCAACTGAGCGGCGTTTGAAAACGTGGTGCATCTGATCTTGCAGAGAAGCTATGACCAGGCCGATATGGCTGCGCAGGCACTGGACTACGAACTGGTGGCGTATACCGACACCGTCTCGGCAAAATTATTTTACCTGCTCAGGGAAATTAACCCGCTGCCATCGCCGCTGGCCAATGGTGGCGGCATTTATATATTTAATCCCTCGGGCGCCTATAACGTCGCGATAAGCGCACCCCATCCCCGCTTTGATACGAATACCAACAAGGAAGCGATCACGACGTTCATGCGCACCGATGTCCGTTATTTCCTGATGGCGGGTGCCCATCGCAGAAGTCACCCGGACGCCAGCAGTTGTCAGGATATCTCCGATTACCGGCAAAGCGATGCCGTCCACAACACCGCCCACTATTTCTACGTGGCCCACAAAGCCCTGGAGGATTTTGACAACACCATTTACAGCATCGAATTGCACGGATTTTCAGCTGATTCCCTGGCGACCGTCGCCTCCCAATGCGACACCGGCGGCAAACCGGCAGTGGCCAACATCAGCGATACCTTCCCCGATGACAATGCACAAGAGCGCACCCTGCTGCATTCACTCGAATCCGCCTTGAACAGTGGCGGTGAAATCAGGGCATGCATTTACAGCCCCATTCTCGATACTGGCCCGGATGACAAATACACCCGGTGCCTGGGCGGTACGACCAATACGCTGCCAGATATACCAACGGATCGACGTCGGTATGCAACCAGGCTGCGCTGGCGGAAAACAACAGTCACAGGTACGTGCACATGGAACAAAGTTGGGATATGCGTGAATTCGGCCTCTATTGCGTGAGACCATGGCCGCTACATCGGTGAGGCCATCGAAGAGTACTTTAACGAACTGCCTCCGGAGTCCTTTGAGATCAACGTCGGACTGAACGATGCCTGGTATAACCCGGACGGCGGCCAGGGCTTTTTCATAACCGTTTTCCCCGGTCTGGGCGTGGTTTCCCTGTCCTGGTTCACCTACGATACCGAACTGCCCTCATCGGATGCCGCACGCAACCTCGGTGATGCCGGCCATCGATGGTTAAATGCCCTGGGATCATCGATGGTAACCGTTCCGAAATGGAAATCAGCATTGCGTCGGGCGGATTGTTCGACACGCCGACCGACATCGAGGAAGTCAATGCCGGCCACATCACGCTGACCTTCGATGGTTGCAATTCAGCTACGGTTGCCTATGACATCCCGTCGATCAGTCAACAGGGAGCCGTGCCGATACGGCGTGTGGCGAACGACAATATCGCTCTGTGTGAAGCGCTCAGGAAATAGTAGACCGGTTCAGCTGAAGGTGTAGATTTCATCGGCTAGTTCGTCCAGTTTCCGACCTGAAATCAGGCTTTGCATCTCGATCCCAAACGCCGGGGTTTTGTTCATGTCGTAGACAAAGACCTTGCCGTCCACCTCGGTATAATCGAACTTGCCAAAATTGAAACCGGAGGCTCTGCGCATGTCCCTCAGGGCTTGTGGGATCGTCTCGAGCACGCCCATGTTGGTCGCCACGGCGGATTTGATCACCGGCTTGGGAGAGACAAACCAGGCTGCAAAATCCTGCTCCCCAAAAAATATATAGGTACGGCAACGGTAATCGCCGTTTTCGAGTCTTTCGGGCAGCAATTTTTCCACTACCAGCCTGTCATTCTTCCACACACCAGGGGGTACATCGCTCAATTTGTCGAACACCGGGTAGTCCATGGAATCCATGATTTCCCGTTTTCGCCACGGGCGTTCAATGTCCGGGTCGTCCCACACAGCGCGGCCGGATTCGATTGCGATTTTGAATTCATTGACACCGCCATAATTGGCATTGGTCTTTACGATCACGGGACCCTTGTAGGCATCATCGCGTTTGAGCAGGAATTTACTGATACTGGTCTTGAGAATGTCCTTCACCGTGCCATTGAGCGCAACCGGGTAACGCCTGCCCAGTTCAAGGTATTCTTCAGCTACCACGGTCGTATCCACGTGCAGGATCGCGAGATCAGCCGGGATGTAATTACAACCCGCGGAAACGTGTATTTTCCAGCCCTGAGCCTTCCAGCGCTCGAACAAACGGGCGAGCAAGTAGCGTGAATCTTCTATCCTGCTGGTAAATTCATTGGTAATAATAGCGATAGATCCAGGCATTCAAATCCTCAGTTAACCATGTGTCAGGCGATGCTGTCGTACCTTGCGGCCAATTGCAATATCCCGGACTTTATAACTTGGCCCGAAAGCGCGCATCGGATATTCTTTCCAGCCGGCTTTCACGCCAGATCATCAGGATATTCGAGGCGATCACGACCGCGGCGCCCGCCAACACGGTCGGGCAGCGGCCAGTCGTTCCAGATCATCCAGCCGAACAGCGTCGCCCAGACGATGCTGCTGTAGTTGAACACCGTCACGATAGCGGCCTGCGCATTGCGAAAGCAACCGACATCAGCCATTGTGCGCCCGCCCCGACAGGCCGACGCCGATCAGCAGCGGCACTTCGGCCAGCGTCGGCTTGACCGCTATGAACGGCAGCGGTAACGCGGTCAGAAACACGCCGATGACAAAAAAGTAAAAGCTGATGGTCTCCGGGCTCTCGAACGGCCAAGATAACGCAAGATGATCTGCAGGGTTGCATGCATCAAGGTGGCGGTCAGCGCGACCAGGATACCCAGCGTGTAAACCTCGCCGGAAGGGTGCGCCATGATGATCACGCCGATAAAACCCATGGCGACTGCAGCCCAGCGATAGGGACCGACGGATTCCTTCAGGAAAATCACGCCGAGTACCGGGATGAATAACGATCGATGTAAACAGCAGGGCCGTGGTGTCCGCCATCGGCATCAGTGAGTACGCGGTAAAGGTGGTGATAAGACTGAGCGGCCCACAGCGCGCGAATGCCAACCAGCGAGGGCTTGGAGCGGATGATCAGGATCTCGCGCCGGCCGAAGCCGAAAATCATGATCAGGAAAGGCAGGCAGGCGATCAGGTTACGGTAAAAAGCGATTTCAATGACCGAGTGGTTAACGCTCAGCAGCTTGGCGAACATGTTCATGACGGTGAACATGAAAAACGCACCCATCGCGGCGATCATGCCGCGAATGACGTGTTCACGGTGGACAAGGGCGGTCTTTTCCGCAGGCAGCGACAAAGGTTTATCCGTGCGGGAAAAGACCGCCAGGGGGCGATGGATACGCCGTGCCATTGCCGGTCACGGCGTGCCCCATCTGCAACCCTGTTCGCACCATCACTTTTTGTGCAGTTCAAACCATCCGAGGATATTGACCACCTTGGCGATCAGGTTCGACGGCCTGCTTGCGATACCATGTGATGCTTCAGGTATGCGCACCATGGCGGTATCCACTTTGCGCAATTTCAATGCGAGGTAGAACTGTTCGGATTCGCCGATCGGCGTGCGGAAGTCCGATTCCCCGCTCAGTAACATCGTCGGTGTGGTGACGTTGCCGACCAGCGACAGCGGTGACCGGCGCCAGTATTGTTCCTGGTCTTCCCACGGATAAGCACCGAACCAGTAGCGTGAAAAATAGGCTGCGCCATCAGAGGTGAGGTTGAAACTGGTCCAGTTGATAACCGGTTTGGCCACCACTGCGGCCCTGAACCGGTCCGTCTTGCCAACGATCCAGGCGGTCAGAACACCACCGCCGCTGCCGCCGGTGACATATAACTGGTCCGGATCTGCGATGCCGCGTTCGATCATGCGTGTCAACAGCCGTCATCAGGTCATCGTAATCCTGGCTCGGGTAATTGTGGTGGATCAGGTTGACGAACTCGGCGCCATAGGAATCACTGCCACGCGGGTTCATGTACACCACGACGTAACCCGCCGCTGCATATAGTTGGTCCTCGGCGGTGAAACGCGGGCCGTAGTTGGCGACCGGACCACCGTGGATCTCCAGGATCAACGGCCATTTTTTGCCGGCCTCAAAGTTGGGAGGGTATACAGAATCCAGCCTTCCACGTCGCGGTCCATCGAAGCTGGAAGCAACATGCAGTTCCTCGACCTTGCCGAGGGTTATATGTCCGAGCAGGTCTTCATTCAGATGTGTGAGCGGCGGCTTTGACCGCGTTTGTCGACGATGGCCAGTTCGGCGGGCCGTTGTGGCGATGCCTGGTTGAAGGCGATATGCCATTATTCGCCACGCTGAATGAGCCGCCGGCATAAGGGCGGCCCAGACTGGTGCCGCCGGTATTGTCCGGCCAGTGGGATGCAGGTCTCCGGACAGGCGACAGGTGTGCAATCTGGGTTTCACCGCTTTCGTCATACTGGATGACCAGTCCCTTGCTGTCCGGACGCCCACGCGATCGCATCGATACCCTGGTCCATGCTCGCCACTGATCAGGCGTTACTGTTGCCACCGTTCATATCCATGACATATGCACCGGTGTTTTCATACATAATGTGATGGTCATCGAAACCCAGGTAGGCGATCATGCGGCCGTCAGGTGAAACGATCGGGCTGAAGTCCGGACCGCCTGTTGGTCAGGCGGGTCATCGAGCCATCCGCCACGTTACGGCGTATAATATCGGATCGCGTGTATCGTATTCCCAGTCCTCATTAAGGTTGGCGGAAAAGTACAGGGTGTTTGAATCGCTGCTCCAGGACAACTCGGAGTCGTGATTGAAATTTCCCGAGGTGAGTTGCCGTGGTGTGCCGCCATCGGCAGGGATGACAAAGACCTGTTCATATTCAGCCGGCAGAAAGCCTTTCTGACCATCAGCGCGGTAATTCAGTGTATTGATGACCCTGACATCCGGCGCCCATTCGGCGCCTTCGGGTTTTTTGGGTAATTTGCCAAACGGCTTGGCGGCCTCTGCGGGCACTGCCATGGTAAAGGCGATCATGGCGGCCATCGGGAGACCAGCTCAGAGAGTACGGAGATGAGGTCAAATCGGTCAGTCGGGCGATTGGCCACTGTCCATCCAGCGCACGATAGATCTGCACACTGCCTTCCTCGGATGAGAGTAAAGGCCAGGCGGTTGCCCTCCGGGGACCAGCGTGGACTGAAAAAATTTGCTGATGAGGAGGCGATCGCGCGGTGGTTGCTGCCATTGCTGTCGATGATCCACAGGTTGGAGCGGCTACGGTCCTTCATGATATCCATGGATTTACGCACGTATATGACTCGCTCGCCATCGGGAGCGATTTGCGGATCGTCGGCATACTCCAGACCGAAGACGTCATTGTCGACAAAGACATCAGCGTGGACGCTGCCGATGGCGCAGACCAGGCACAGTGCCAGAAATTGTAAAAGTCTATTTTTATTCATATTTATTCATACCGTATTTGCTTGTTGTCATCGATGGCGATCTGTTGGATATTGCAGCACACATCCGCAACCGGGCGGGATGCATTACACCAGAAGCGCGTTCGGGCGGTTATTCATCTACCCGACTGCGAAGTATAGGAGGGATGGGAAATCTTTTCTTCTAAAAAAATCCGGGCCGCTTTTTTCAAAACGGCCCGGTCAACCAGAAATTCAGCAATGTTTATGCAGCTGCGTGACTCTTTGCGTATGCTTCCAGCGCCAGCTTGGCGAACATGTAGAAGCCGACGAATGGCAGCGCGATAACATAGGCCAGGGCGATGAAGGGTGAGGCCAGGAACAGGCCAACGTTCTTCAGAAAGGGCCGATTGTCCTGAGTGTGCCCGCTTTCGCCGGATGATGTTTTGCATAGGCTTCAATGGCCAGCTTTGCAATGTGGTAAAAGCCGATAGCTGGCAGGGCGATTACATAGCCCAGCGCAATCAAGGGTGCTGCGATCAGCATCGCGATGGTTTTAGCCACGCTGCGATTCGTTTTCAAACCACCGGCTTTTTCCACTGCTGCCGTTACCGGTTCGTTGAGCATTTCGACGGTCTTAACCGGTTCAACGTACTTTTCGGCTTCGGTGACTGCCTTCAGCGTTACGCTTTCGATCATCTCCGGAGTAAGGGGTTTGCGTACGAAGCCATTGGCGCCGAGTACCGAGGCGCGGCTTTCGTTTTCTTCCGTACCGTAACCGGTGATAACAACAACCGGTGTCCAGGGGCAGCGGGCCTTGATTGACTCGGTTACTTCGAGACCATCCATACCCGGCATTTTGATGTCGGTGAAAACGACATCGAATTCCCTGTCATTCATCGTGTTCAGGCCTTCTTCACCACTTAATGCGGTAACGACCTGGTAGCCTTTGTCCGAGAGAACCCGGCTGAAACTGCGTCCGACTACTGCTTCATCGTCTATGACCAGTAATTGTAATTTGGTGTTCATGATCTGCTCCTTTCTGGTTGAATGTCTTTCACCATGTATAGATGCAAGTTACGTGCCAGCCACTGTTAAGACCCTTGGAGCACGCATTAAAAACAATAAAAACAAAGACATAGAGTTTTTCAGTTAATTTGAAAGGATTTTAAAAGCGGGCACAAATCAGCGGAAAAGTAATTATTTATAGACTTGAAAAACCGTAAAAATGAAAATTAGTTATTAAAATCATAAACATAGGTATATTTATTAGGTGTATATGATTTTTGTACAGCCTGCCTGGCGACAAGGGTCCAAGCCGCTGTTCAGCGGCGGTAACAGGCTATTGGGGCAATTAGCAGGCAGCTAAGAGACGCTTAAGCGGCCCAACAGGCAGGATGGTTTTACGGGTTGGTGTTTATGCCAACCCGGTGCCCGGGCCGGGATTGAAATACAGCACCCGGCGCTGCACTCAGCGGGTCGCAGACACCGGCAAGGCCAACTGTATCAAACCGTCGGCTTCACATTTGCGTTCAGGCGGAACAAATTGGTCGGGTCGTAGCGATTTTTCACACTGAGCAAACGCTCATAATTGCCCTGGTAGTTGCCATTGACCACCTTGGTGCTCTGGTCGCTGACTTCATTGGTGTACCAGCCATCGGTGAATGGTTCGAAATTCTTCCAGTACTCCTTGATGTACGCGACGTGTGAGTCACGTGATTCCGCCAATGGCCATTCGACCGTGGCGAACATGTTGGCGATGCATTTACGATGCGCGAAGGCCGTGGCATCTGCCGGTACCCGCCCGATGGCGCCGCCGGAATGCTGGAAGAACATGGTGGTGCCACGTTCATTGAAGGCCTTGTAATTCTGCAAGATGGTGCTGACCAGTTGATCTGATATTTCATCGACGAAGCCCGCTTTGAGATAGCTGCCCGTGGTCCTCGGGTCGGTGTTGTCCCAGAGACGTTGGATGGCCACGTAGTCGATGGCCTTGATACCGTCGACCAGCGGGGTGCCGGCCTTGTAGATGGGGGCGAGTACCTTGTCGGCGTTCTCCTGGGGACCGGAGTAACAGCCGTGCAACAGGCAAATGCCATCTTCGCTACCGGGCTCGGAAGCCACCATGAAGTCGAGGTACAGGTCATCCGGTGCGACCGGCGCATAGTCCGCATATACCTTGAGTACGCCTGGCAGGTCCTTGAGCGGAAATAGCACATCACCGCCAATGACGGTTCGTTGCATCGGGTGCAGTCTGAATTCAAATGTGGTCACGACGCCGAAGTTGCCGCCACCGCCACGCACACCCCAGTAAAGGTCGGGGTGTTCATTGGCATCGGCATGCAGCAACTTGCCATCGGCCGTGACGATATCGACACCGGTTACGTTGTCCAGTGCGAGACCAAAACGGCGCGCCAAACGACCAAAACCACCACCCAGCGTCAGGCCGCCGACACCGGTGTGGGAAACCGTTCCGGCGGTTGTTACCAGGCCCTGCGCCATCGATTCGTGATCCAGTTCCCCGAGCAGGCTGCCGCCCGCAGACGTAGGCCGTTTTCGAGTCCACATCAATCCTGGCGCCGCGGAACGTTGACAGGTCGATCTGCATACCGCCCTGGCAGGTTGATTTTCCGGCGAAACTGTGACCGCCGCATTTCACCGCCAGCAACATGTTGCGTTCCTTTGCGAAACGCACGGCATTCATGATGTCCGCCGCGCCGGAGGGCTGGATAATCAGTGCCGGATAGCGGTCGATGCTGGGGTTCATCACCCGTCTGGCGGCGTCATAGCCTTCATAGCCGGAGAGCAGCAGGCGGCCGCGCAGGCTGGCGCTGAGTTCATCCAAAGCCGATTGTTCGAGGACGATCTGCATACCATCACCAGTAACCGCGTTGACATCTCCGGCAACCTCGGTCATGGCGGCGATGGCGGCGGCCAAAGCCGGCGAAGTGGGCAGGGAAGCGGCAGTTGCAGCGGCGATGGAAGAGCCAAGGAATTGACGTCGATTCATGATGGGTCCCGTTTTTTTTGGGTATTGATTAAGATAAACATAGTTCAAAACGGGTTGGTTTGCAGGGCAGGGGTGCGGATTTGTACAAATTGCAAGATGCCGGTTGGGGGTGGACGGTATTCTTCGTTTCAGGCGCCCAGGGCGAGGTAATGGTCAATGCCTTCGATCCGGTCCCGCGCATGGTGGTTGACATAGATGACGGTGGTTTCCGATCCCGCACAAATCTTTTCTATCAGCGCCAGCACGCGTTGCCGGTTCATGTCGTCGAGACCGAAACAGGGTTCATCAAGGATCAACAGATGCGGGTGTTTAACCATCGCGCGTGCGATCAGTAACAAGCGCTGGTCGCCGTAGGAAACCTGGTTGAAAGGCTGGGCTGCGCGTTGCTCGAAACCGAGGATTCGCAGCCATTGCGTCGCAATCTCTTTCTGCAGGTCCGTCGCCCTGGCGTACAGGCCGATGCTGTCATAGAAACCGGAAATGATGACGTTCCTGCAATTGATGCTGACGCGGTAGTCCCATTGCAGGGCGGATGACACGTAACCGATATGACGCTTGATATCCCAGATGCTTTCACCGTGTCCGCGCTGGTAGCCAAACACAAAGATGTCGTTGCGGTAACACTGCGGGTGGTCACCGGTGATCAGGTTCAGCAGGCTGGTTTTGCCGCTGCCGTTGGGTCCGGTCAGTTGCCAGTGCTGACCGGCTTCGATGCGCCAGTCGAGATGCTCGAAAACCAGGTTGTCGGTGTAACGGATACTCGCGTCGCGTATGTTCACCAACGGGTCTGCGGGATTCAGTGCTGGCGGGTTTTCCCCGGCAATCGCCGCCGGGATGTCGATGTCCGTGGTTTTAAGGTGCAACAACTGCGCGATCAGTTCCATCGCCGCCGTGTCGCGGGTTTCAACGGTGGTTTTCAGACTGCCCTTTTCGAGCAGGGCGACATGCGTGACAAAGTCCGGCAGTTCATCAATACGGTTGATGACCAGCAACATCGGTAGTTCGTTTGCCAGTTGCCGCAGGATGTCGTTCACCAGCGGCACGGTCTGCGCGTCCAGGCCTTCGAAGGGTCCATCGATGATCAGCATGCCGGGTTTGCTGGTCAGCGCGCGGATCAACAGCAGCTTGCGTGTCTCGCCGCTGGAAAGTTTGCGGAACCCCCTGTCCAGCAGACCTTCAAGTCTGAAAACGGAGATCAGTTTTGCCTGCAGTCCGGGGTCCCTGCAGACCTCATCGAGCATTTCCCTGACCGGCGTGCCCTGGCTGACCTCGTCGGTCAGATCGCTTTCATCACGCAGACGTTCCCGCTCAATCAGTGCCGCCTGCGCTTCAGCGTCACCAGTCCGGCATTTGCGATGACGCCTTGCCGTTCGCCCTCAAGCAACTCCCCGGCGCCTGCGACCGCTGATGCGAGGGCCGATTTACCCGAACCGCTGGCGCCGAGGATGGCCCAGACCTGGCCGGGTTCAAATTTCCAGCTGATATCTTTAAGTGAAAACGATTCGTTGAAGCGGATCTGCGCTTGCCTGAAAATAACACCCCTGAAAGCCGCGCTAGTCAAAACGATTCCTCATCGTGTTTGCAGCGCGGCAACGTCAGGCCGCTAGTGTACTGAAGCGTACACTAGTTGATCTGCTTCATGGCGCTCATGTAGCCGCGCAGTTTCTGGCCGATGGCCTCGACCGGGTGGTTGCGGATCGACCGGTTCACCTCGATCAACTGCTGGTTGTCGACGCCGTTATCGGGCAGTTTCAAACCGCGCCCGATCACATCGGTATCAATGCCGGACATGAAGTCCGACAGCAAAGGCAGGCAGGCGTGATTGTAGAGATAACAGCCATACTCGGCGGTGTCGGAGATGATGCGGTTCATCTCAAACAGTTTCTTGCGTGCAATGAGGTTGGCGATCAACGGGGTCTCGTGCAGCGACTCGTAATAGGCCGATTCCTCCTTGATACCCGCTGCCGTCATGGTTTCAAAGGCCAGTTCGACACCGGCTTTGACCATCGCCACCATCAGGATTCCATGGTCGAAATATTCCTGTTCCGCGATGTGCCTGGTCGGTATTGTGCGGTTTTCTCAAACGCGGTTTCACCGGTTTCCTTGCGCCAGGCCAGCAGTTTTGCATCGTCGTTGGCCCAGTCCTCCATCATGCCGCTGGAGAAGTGCCCGGCCATGATGTCGTCCATGTGCTTGTTGTAGAGCGGACGCATGATGTCCTTGAGTTCTTCCGAGAGTTCAAAAGCCTTCAGCTTGGCCGGGTTGGAAAGACGGTCCATCATGTTGGTGATACCGCCGTGTTTGAGCGCTTCGGTAATGGTTTCCCAACCCATTTGAACCAGTTTGGCGGCATAACCGGAATCGACGCCCTTTTCGACCATCTTGTCGAAGCACAGCAGGGAACCGGTCTGCAGCATGCCGCAGAGGATGGTCTGCTCGCCCATCAGGTCGGATTTGACCTCGGCGATAAACGATGACATCAGAACACCGGCCTTGTGGCCGCCGGTGCCGGCGGCATAGGCCTTGGCGATCGCCAGACCTTCGCCATGCGGGTCGTTGTCCTGGTGCACGGCGATCAGTGTCGGCACGCCAAAACCGCGCTTGTATTCCTCGCGCACCTCGGTGCCCGGACATTTGGGCGCGACCATGATGACGGTGATATCCGGCCTGATCTGCATGCCTTCCTCGACGATGTTGAAGCCGTGTGAATAGGCCAGGCAGGCATTCTTCTTCATCAGCGGAATGACACCGGCGACGACGCCGCTGTGCTGCTTGTCCGGCGTCAGGTTCAGGACCAGGTCGGCCGCCGGGATCAGTTCTTCTGGGGTGCCGACGGTAAAGCCGTTTTCGGTCGCATTTTTCCACGATTGGCGCTTGTCCCGGATGGCGGATTCGCGCAGTGCATAGGACACATCCAGCCCGCTATCCCTGAGATTCAAACCCTGGTTGAGTCCCTGTGACCCACAACCGATGACCACGATTTTCTTGCCCTTGAGGTAAGCAACGCCATCGGAAAATTCAGCGGGATCCATGAACTCACACTTGCCCAGTTGAGCCAATTGTTCACGCAGGGGCAAGGTGTTGAAATAGTTTGCCATGTCGAGTGTCCTTGTTGATTTATACCGCAAAGTGAAGAGGTTTACTCTAGTTTAAAAAGGCATTTACGTAAACACCAATCTCGCTTGGATTTGTTACGAAAATCCGCAGTGCTGTACCCGGTGCCGTCAGTGCCGGATGCGCGTCAGGAATCAAAAAATCGGTTGCGCTACAACCATTTCCGGCGCTTGAAAACCGATACCAGTACGATGACTATCACGGCCATGATCCCCAGCACACCGAAATAGCCATATTTCCAGCTCAGTTCGGGCATATTCTGGAAATTCATCCCGTAAATTCCGGCCAGCAGGGTCAGCGGCAGACCGATTACGGTTACGATGGTGAGAAGACGCATGACGTTGTTAAGCCGGTGCGAGACCAGGTTGAGATGCGTATTTAGCAGGTCGGAGGCCAGTTCCTGGTTGAGATGGCACAAGCTGGCGAGTCGTTCCATGTGTTCCAGGATGTCGTTGAATTCGTGGCGGTTTAACTTTATTGGCAATGGTAAAGTTGGGCGGTACAACTGCGCCACCACGTCACGCTGGTTGGCCAGGTGCCGTCGCAGCTGTTTAAAAGCACGGTTGTAGCGCGTGATAAGTTCAATGGCATCATCGCCTGGATCATCAAATACGTTATCTTCGAGTTCTGCCAGGTCTTCCTCCAGGTTCAGCACCACGGTTGTGTAATTGTCGACGACCTTCCTGCTGATCATGTAGGCAATGTGATCGGGTCCTGAATCAAGTTCTGACGGCAGCGTCTGCACGGCATCGACAATCGATTCCAGTGCAGGCACCGCAATCTGATGTCTCGTGACGAGAAAATTGTTGCCCAACAACAGGGATAAACTCGCTACCTTCGTTTCCTCGTCATGCTCATTCGAGACCAGGTCACGCAAAATAATGAAAACAAAGGTATCAAATATCTCGAGCTTGGGTGGATGCCGCTCACGCTGGGCATCCTGAATGGCCAGCTTGGGAACGCCGAACCTTTCACCAAGCATCTTCTTCTCGTCAGGGTCCGGCGCGCCTGAAATATTGAGCCAGATCCAGGCGTCGGGCAGGGCGGCCCACTCATCGAGTAATTCAATGCCACCGGAGCGCATGTTTTTTGATTGCGGCTCGTAAAGAATGATTGTGTATTCAGACATCAGTTTATCCGTCGGTGGATTCCCAAACTGTATTTCCGCTAATGCAGCGCATCTGCAGGTGATGATAGCAGCTTCGCGCAAACATCCGTTAATCAGTAGTCAGCGCGGGCTTTTTAGCGGTGATATAGTCATCGACAACATCTTCCAGGACCTGCATCGGTACGGCACCGTTTTTTAATACCACGTCGTGAAACTCGCGAATGTCGAAGTTCCCACCGAGTTGTTGCATGGCGCGTTGGCGTAATTCGAGAATGGTCAGCATGCCGACCTTGTACGCCAGCGCTTGCCCGGGAAGCACATAGTAGCGTGTGATCTGACGTTCGATATCGGCCGGCGCCATGGGCGTATTGGCGGTCATATAGGCGATGCTCTGCTCGAGTGGCCATCGCTTGTAATGAGCGCCGGTATCCACCACCAGTCTCACCGCCCGTTTCATTTCCTCCGCCAGGCGGCCGAAATTGCGCATCGGCATGCCTTCATACAAACCGGCCTCATAGGCCAGGCGCTCGGCGTACAGGGCCCAGCCTTCCGAGTAGGCGCTGTAGTGGCCAAACAGTCGGAACTGCGGCAGACCCTGCAACTCCTGCTGGATGGCAATCTGGAAATGGTGACCGGGTACGCCTTCGTGGTAGGCGAGGGAATTCATGATGTGTTTCTGCACCGCGTTCATATTCTGCAAATTCACATAGACAATACCGGGACGCGAACCATCCGGCGACGGACGGTTGTAGAATGCCGTCGAAGAACCCTTTTCACGCCACGGTTCGACCCGGCGCACTTCCAGCGGAGCCTTGGGCAGCACGTTGAAATAGTCACCGGCGATGTCGTAGACACCCTCGATCAGGGCGGTCGCCTCTTGCAGGTATTCCTGCCGTCCTTCGTCGCTGTCGGGAAAGTAGTTTTCGGGATTGGTGCGCACGTATTCGAAGAACGCCGTAAGATCGCCCTCAAAACCGATCTGGTCCATGACCAGCTGCATTTCGGCACGGATACGCGCGACCTCCGCCAGACCCAGCTGGTGCAGTTGTTCCGGTGTCCTGGCAACGGTCGTCCAGTTCTCGATTCGGTTGGCATAATACTCCTCGCCGTCGGGCAGGCTCCAGACCCCGTTATTGTTATCGGCAATGGATTGTAAGCGCTGCAATTCGGTGATCAACACCTGGTAGCCATTACGAAACGGACCGCTCAGCGCGTTAGCCGCGTCGTTCAACAGGATGGCCTGGTCTTCCGGGTCCAGTTGCAGCGCTTCCAGCTTGCCGCGGAAATCCGCCAGCAGTACACCATCCTCGGCGGCTTCTTCAAACGGCGCGCCTTTGAGCATGTTTTGCGCCCCGGGCAGGACCCTCGGGTAGACCATCATCGGCGGAATGACACCGATGGCCTCACCCGCACGCAGTTGTTCCACGACCTGTTGCATGACGGTGTCGACACCCTGCAATCGTGATATATACGCCAGGGCATCTTCGCGTGTTTCAATCTTGTGAACGTTTTGCAAAAACGTTGGCAGGTTGGAGGACACATCGTCCATTTGGCTGACAGCGTAGTTGTGGAAGCGCCACTCGAAATTGTTTAATGCCCGCTGCTGCTGGTATTCAAAAATGCGGTAACTGAGTCTGGATTCTTCACTCAGTGCGTCAAAGTCAAATTCGCTGTGCAGACGCTCAAGGTCCGCCGCGGCTTGCTGATTCTGCACTTGCGCAAACGTGTCCGAGTAATCGCTCCAGTGTCCGTAATCTTCGGTCTTGATACCCAATTGGGCCTGGAACTCGGGACTCTGGGCGACATCGCGGTCGAAAACTTCCTGAAAAAATGCCGCCAGACGCTGGTCCTCCTGGACGGCGTTGACAGTCGTCGCCGGTGCTGCGGCAGCTGTGTCCGGTGCCTCGGCGGCGGGTTTACAGGCACACAGCAACAAGATGCATGTGGTCAGGCTGACAAGTTTCACGAGATTGGTAATTTGCATTATTTTCTGATCCTTTGGAGCAGCCTGGAAGTGGCCGACGAGGGGTGGACGATAAACGCTTTCGGGCGCATTATAAATATTTTAAAACAGGAGAAGGCACGTGTCCGATAAACAGGCCACCAGTTTCATGCGCTCCCTGTGCATGGGGCAAATCGAGCAGGACGTTATCTTCCCTTTCCCCACACTCGCGAACGATCAAAAAGAGACCCTTCACGAGATTGCCGGCGCACTGGCAGACCTGCTGGGTTCGCATGCTGAAGATTTCCGCCAGTGGGATGTCGCCGGTGAAATGCCCGCCGAGTTTATCCAGGAACTCAGGGAATTCGGCCTGTTTGGCCTGATTATCCCGGAAGCCCACGGCGGCATGGCGCTGGGCAACATGGCCTATTCACGGACATTGCAGGAGGTGGGCCGTTACGATGCCTCGGTCGCGGTGACGATCGGTGCGCACAGCTCAATCGGCATGCGTGGCCTGATCCTGTTCGGCACCGATGAACAGAAGAACCGCTACATGCCAAAATTGGCCAGCGGTGAGTTGATCGCCGCATTTTGCCTGACGGAGACGGGCGCCGGTTCGGATGCGGCCGCCATCAGGACCACGGCGGTGCGAAAGGACGACCACTGGGTGCTCAATGGCAGCAAGCTGTGGATCACCAATGGCGGTATCGCCGGATTTTTACACCGTCTTTGCACGCACCGAGGCAAAAGACGGGCACGGCAAGATGACCGCATTTATCGTAACCAGCGATATGGCTGGCGTCAGTTTCGGCCCGCACGAGGACAAGATGGGTCTGCGTGCCAGTTCCACCACCACCGTGTCTTTTGATGACGTGAAGGTGCCCGTTGATAACGTGCTGGGTGAGGTGGGCAAGGGTTTCAAGGTCGCGATGCAGATCTTGAACAGCGGACGCACCGGTCTGGGCGGTGGCTCGGTCGGCGGCATGAAACGCCTGATCGAACTGGCGACGAAACAGGCCAACGAACGCAAGACCTTCGGTCAGCCGATTGCAAGTTACGGCCTGATCAAGGAAAAGGTCGGCCGGATGGTCATCGATTGTTACACCTCCGAGGCAGTGGTGACGATGGTCGGCGGACTGATCGATGCCGGTTACCAGGAATACGCCGTCGAGGCGGCGATCTCCAAAGTCTATGCGACCGAATGCCTGTCACGCAACAGCCGACGAGGCGCTGCAGATTGCCGGTGGTAATGGCTACATGCGCGAATATCCCTATGAACGCGTCGTGCGCGATTCGCGGATCAACCGGATTTTCGAAGGCACCAACGAGATTCTGCGCTTGTTCATCGCCCTGACCGCAATGAATGACGTCGGCAGCCAGTTGCAGGAACTCGCCGCTTCCATGAAGGGTGTTCTGAACGATCCCATCAAGGGTTTTGGCGTGTTTTCCGATTATGCCCGCAAGCATGCGCATCTGCGCACCGGCATAGGTGGTTCGGCGAAACTGGTGGACCTGGACGCGGCCATCAGGCGCCGGCGGAGATGTTCGAAAAACAAACACGCTACCTTGCCCAGGCGACCGACCGGATTTTGCGCAAGCACGGCAAGAATATCATCGGCAAGCAGTTCGCCACCAAGCGCCTGGCCGAGATCATGATCGACCTGTTCGTGCTGGCGTGCACCCTGAGCCGCGTACAGGCTTCGATCGAATCCAACGGGGTTGAGAAGGCCGCAAAGGAAATCGAAATCCTGCAGATGTTCGCGCGTGAAGCACGGGTCAGCATGAAGCAGAATTTTCGCCGTATTGACAACAACGATGACGACATTGAAAGCCCTGGCGGAGGACGCGTTCGAAGCCGAACGGTTTCGCTGGGATACGATTTAGCTGTAATAATTGGTGTCCGATCTGGCGGTAATCGACTGATTTCATCAGTCTGAAAGACTGCTTTGCAGCCAGAAGCGGTCCCTGCAAAACGTATCCGGCCCCGTTACCTGTTAGTGGTAACTGGTCAACGAACTGACAAGTAAGATTGGCTTCCCGTTCGACTGCATTCAACGCTATAGTTCCCTTATGCCCAAACCCATCAGCATTTTGAATCACGTACTCGGTCCGATCATGCGTGGCCCGTCGAGTTCACACAGCGCCGGCTCACTACGCATCGGTCGTTTATGTCGGGACCTTCTCGGTGGCAATGTTACCGCCATCGACTGTGAATATGACCCAAATGGGTCGCTGGCCACCACGCACCTGTCGCAAGGCAGTGACCTCGGTTTAACGGGAGGGTTGTTTGGCTGGGAAGCCAACGATGAACGATTACTAACCTATCGAGAGCATGCTGAAGATGCCGGCCTGCGTTTCGGTGTGCACATCATCGAATACGGTGCCGAACACCCAAACACTTATCGCCTGCAGGTCTATAACGGTGACGAACACCACCAGGTGACGGCGGTCTCCGTGGGTGGCGGCATGATCGAGGTGACCGATATTGATGGCATGGCGGTCTCGCTTGAGGGTGATCAGCATGTACTCATCGCTTTTGCGACCGATGGCTCGCCGATTGGAATCCAAAGCTCGACCCAACCCTTTCAGACCGGTGCTGAAAATGAGCTGAAGGCCGAAACCGGTGCAGAGACCGTCCGTTACCTGCATCCGGTCGTGCCGGTATGTGGTGACGACACATCACAAGTCCCGTTTCGCAATGCTGCAGAAATGCTTGTCTTTGATAGTGGCCGGAATCTTTCATTGCCACAACTGGCCTTGGAATACGAAGCTGCACGCGGTGCTATGACACAAGATGAGGTCCGCCAACAGGTTGCTCATGTGCTGGCGACCATGCAGGGCTCATTGCGTATTGGCCGCGCCGGCACCAACTTTGCCGATCGTATCCTTCCCAGCCAGGTTGGTCTTTACCAGGCGGCAGAAAAAGAACGCAGGCTCATCGGCGGCAGCGTTTTTAATGAAGTGGTAATTTCAGTCACTTCAGTACTTGAGGCGAAAAGTGCCATGCAGGTCATCGTTGCTGCACCAACGGCAGGATCCTGCGGTGTGGTGCCAGGTGCCCTTCTTGGCGTTGGCGCCACTATGAGCGCCAGTGATGACCTCCTGGTTGATGCCCTGTTGACGGCCGGCCTGATCGGCATGTTTATCGCCGATGGTGCCACCTTTGCCGCCGAGGAAGGCGGCTGCATGGCGGAATGTGGATCAGCTTCAGGCATGTCTGCTGCGGCACTGGTGGTGATGGCTGGTGGCTCAACACAGCAAGGACTGGCCGCAGCATCACAGGCACTGCAAAACTCGTTTGGCATGACTTGTGACACCGTCGCAAACCGCGTTGAGGCGCCGTGCCTGGGCAAAAACACTATGGCAGCCGCCAACGCAATTGCCGCAGCCAATATGGCACTGGCCGGATTTGATCACCTGATCCCCATTGATGAAGTCATTATCGCGATGGCCAATGTCGGCAAACAGATGCCACGTGAGCTGTGCTGCACCGGACTGGGGGGTATCGCAATATGCCCTTCTTCAAAAGCCCTGAAAGCGCGCCTCGATGGGTAAAGGAGCTGTCCCACTCAATGCAGTCGGGGCACATGACCGGGTGACCTAAAGAAAAGGGAAGTAAAGGAGCGGATACATTTTGCAAGGTCCACAATTGGCCGTTACCTGCCTGTCGCCAGTTTAGTAACTGATATTCCGCTTTCCGTCGCATAGCGGACCGTCACCGGGTCGAGTTTTCAGCGATGTTATGGACTGCAAGCGGCCAGTTAATGCTATTCAGTCGCTTCGATCCGTGTCGTCTTGACCGGCCCTTGTCCAATGATCTGAACCTCAACATACGCTTCACCACACGCGCCGTCAAAATGGACAGCGCCTTTGGGGTGAAATACATACGCTCCAGCGGTCAGCGGTGTCGTATCTTCGCATTTGCCAGAGTCGCCTGTACCAAATGCCCAAATACCGGAAATCACTGTTACGTGTCGGTCTTGATCATGAAAGTGGGGAGTGAATACCAACCCGGGAGGAATTTTCAGGCGAATAGCATAAGTACCACTTTCATCGGGATCGCCCGATAGAACGGCATAACCCAGTCCAGGAAAGTCCGGGTCTGATTCATATTTGACATCGGCTGGTTGAATATGCACGAAACCCATGCCCGGTTCATGATTCTGAGCTAAAGCAGCAGGGCTCGCCACAACCAATGAACTAAGTAAAACCCACTCGCTAATTTTCATGTTTTCCCAATATGCTGTTTAACTGTTCAGATCACGTGCTGTCATTTAGTCCAAGTATAGCCCCGGTAACTGCTCCTGGCCGGAAGTCGTTATTCAATTCACTAAAATTTACGACTGATGTATGGCAGCTTTGTGTCTCGAAGCCGCTATGGGATATGGACAGACTTCAGAGAGCCTTTTAACGGCTGCCGGCCAGGAGCAGCGACAGGCAGAATGATTTGAAGATATTCCCGAATCTCCTACCAATAAATCTTCAGTGGCAATACAGGCCTGAAGTCTTTCTGCTGTTTCTTTACTCCGTCTCCAAACACAATTTCCATTAGGTGAGGTTTACCGAAATGAATCGACACTCGTTCCATTTCACTCATTGATTGCAAGGCCACAGATGGTTTTGTAACTGGTACGTCGATTCGGACTGAAGTAATCGTCGTAAATGGTTCAGCCGGATCGGGCTGGGTCAACGCAGACTGCGGAGAAGACAGCATTAAAATACACAAGGGCTCGTCCAGAACATCAGAATTATCACCAATGTGAAAATACATGTCGCCGCTTAAATATTCAGGGAAATAAGGCCAGCCAGGAAAAGGAAATTCAGCCGAGGATAATTTTTTTCTGACGACCAGTCCGAAAGGGGATGCATTTGAGCCAGCCAAACGTTCAGCTAGTTTCAGTCTTCTTGCGGGGCCACTGACTGACTCACTCAAATCTCTTATGTACAAGAGTTCCAGCTTCGAGTTGCTAAAGAAAAAGCGACGATTTGCTGAACCCTGACCCGGATGACTGTTTGGCGTCCCCTCAATTATCCCAACTTCAACCAGAAGGTCTGCCTGTGGAGCCCCTGGTTCAGTGAGAATAAAGATATGATCAAGCTCCATGGTCATAACCTGAGTATCGCATTTGAACATGAACATTGGGAAGTGACGTGATTCCGCAACGGTTCAACTGCTGCTATAGGCAATTAGGTTTGTCCAGCGTAGCAAGTGCCAAAGACTTAAAACTTCATTTAACGGCAAAGGGTACCGTTTAACTCGCGCCCTCAGCTGGACATGTCTAATCCTGATTCGCGGTTGCTGGTTGGTATGATCACTTCACCCCGTGCATCAAGCGCTGGATCAACGGCGCGATCAGGAACAGCACGGCGCCGGAGCCGACCAGGGCCCAGAAGCCGAAGGTGTAGCCCGAAAGCGCGGAAGCCGTGGTCATGCCGGTCTCGCCGCTGACCGCGCTGGCGAAGATGCCGGAGAGATTGTTGCCGATGCCGGTAGAAAGGAACCACCCGCCCATGCCAAGGCCGACCAGGCGCACCGGGGCCAGCTTGGTCACCATCGACAGGCCGATCGGTGACAAACAAAGCTCGCCGACTACCTGAATGATGTAGGCGGCTAACATGGTCCAAAACGGAATCTTGCCCGCGTCGCTCACCAGGTTCGACAGCGCGAACATCAACAACAGGAAAGCCAGACCATTGAACAGCAGGCCGAGGCCGAACTTGCGCGGAATCGAGGGGTTTATATTGCGCTTCGCCATCCACACCCAGAGCCAGGCGACGACGGGCGCGAGCATGATGACTGCAAGCGCCGGTACTGACTGAAACCATGCGGTTGGGAAGACAAAGCCACCAAGGTCCCGGTTGACAATCTGGTCTGCAAGGAACGTGAACGAGTTGCCGGCCTGTTCGTAGAACATCCAGAACAGGATATTGAAGGCAAAGATGATCAGCATCGCAATGGTCTTGTCGCGGGCCACCGCGCCATTGCGAATACCCTCGATCATCAGCATCGCGGCGAGACCGACGAACAACGCGGTCAGCACGTACTGGAGCGCTTCGGCGCCGAGCGTTAGCAGCGCGTAGACCAGCGGGATCACACACAATGCGCCGATCACCACGTAGACCGCCCGCTCGCGGCCCGGGGCTTCCGCCGGCGGCCTGCCGATGTCCTGCAGTTGGCGCCGACCGAAGTAGAACCACACCATGCTGATCAACATGCCAATGCCGGACGCACCGAATACGTACTGGTAGGCGGGTGCGGCGTCGGTGCCAAACAGCGAGGTCGCCAGCCAGCCGGTAATGATCGGTGCGATAAACGCACCCATGTTGATGCCCATGTAAAAGATCGTGAAGCCCGAGTCGCGGCGCTCATCGTTCGTCGAGTACAGCTTGCCAACCATGGTCGAGATGTTCGGTTTGAACAAGCCGTTGCCGACGATGATCGTAGCGAGACCGAACTTGAACAGCATCGGGTTCGGCATCATGATCATGAACAGGCCGGCGGCCATGAACACGGCCCCGATCAGAATCGAGCGCTGGTAACCGATGATCTTGTCGGCGACGTAGCCACCGAAGATCGCGCCGGCATATACCAGCGCGAGATAGGAGCCGTAGGTGAGGTTGGCGTCGGCCTGGCCGGACTGATTACCCGCGTAGAACTGCGCCACGATGTAGAGCACCAGGGCCCAGCGGATGCCGTAGAACGCGAAGCGCTCCCAGAATTCCGACATGAACAACATCCAGAGCGGGCCGGGGTGGCCCATGATTTGCTTGAACTCAGGGATCGGGTGCCGGTCTGGTGAATTCGTGACTTCGCTCATGCGGTGTCTCCGGGTGGTGTTGGAAAGAGCTCGCTTGAAGTAACTGCCGGGTGCGTCTGTGTCAAAGCGAAGATGGAAAGAATAAATGCGCTTCCCTTGGAAAGCAAAGCCTTCAATAAACTTTTTCCCTGGAGAAAATTTTGGGTCAGAAATTCCTGGGTCAGAGTAAAGTGCCAGGGTAGGTCCAGGTCTGAACTCGAGTCTGTCGAATGCTCTTTCAGTCGGTTGGTTTCTCTCTAAGCTTTCCTAAACAAAAATCACATCTTCATCAGGTAACTTCGTTAACGTTCCTCTAGATTACTATTCAAACCCCAGTTCTCACACATTTGAAATGGGTAAATGGAGAAGTCATTGAATGACTGTGGGTAACCCCATGATCACAGCAGGCTCATAAAGAAGCTAATCGGAGGAAGGTTCATGTTTACCGATAATTGCTCAATCAAGCAGGCATTTATTTTCATGCTGGTCGTGCTCCCGGTACTCGTTGTTCAATCTTCGGCTGTGGCGGGCATCGCCGAGTTTAACGCCGCTATGGCGCAAAAAGATTTCAAAGCTGCTGCAGCGGAATCTATTGTGGTCTGGAAGTCTTATGACAAATCAAAACCCACAGCCCCTGTGGTCGCACGCGAATTTGCTTTTGTTAATTATCTGGCGGGGGACTTCAGTGCCGCACAGACATTTATCGACAATCTGGTTGACCCCAACAACGAATTGTCGACTCGCGATGATCAAGCGAGTTTAAGTCGTGTGCTCGCCGATTTAATTGCCTTGCGTTTGGACGACGGTATTCAACAACGCAATCAGCTGATGGACAGTCTGAAAAATAGAATCACAGCCCCAGATATCGACAACATCACCCTCATTGCGGCGGAATTTCTTTACAACGAAGACTGGAACCAAGGTCGGTGGTCGGACGCCAGTGCCAGTGCAACGCTGGCGGCTGAATTATATGGCCGCCGAGGCAGTAGTTTAATTGTGCGCAAACGCCGCGCTGAACTTATCGAAGTGGTAGCCAAATTTTTGGATAAACGCGATGGCAGAATGTACGATCAACTGGTGGACCTGCATGACAACATCGTTATTGACGTGGACAATTCGCAAGACGGTGATCAGCGCGAGAAACTTATCGAGCTTAAGTGGGTGGCCCATGCCTGGGTCGTTTCCGTAGAGGCATATTATCAATCCTATTACTCACAGACAGGTTCGCAGATTAACACCGAAATTAAACCGCGTGATTTACGAACCTCCGAACACGGGTATTTTTATGAAACTACCTATACCACGGATTTTCGCCCTCTTTGCGAAGTAAATCTTGATACCGGTAAGCTCCACTATCCACATTCCGCAGCGTTCTGGGGAATTGTGGGTTCGGTCATTGTCAAAATGGATTTTAACGAGAAGGGCAGAGGGTCAGAAGCAACTCTGCTAGCCGCGGTGCCCAGCCAAAGTTTTGGCGAAAACGTTTTGAAAGCTGCGTCTAGTTTTCGACTTGAAGCCTAAACGCGGTCAGGATACAGGTACATGCAGACTTAGTCGCAAGGACGTGATTGTGCCGGTTATGTTTTTAATTCAATAGCCGTGGTTTTGCGAATAACGGCATCGTGAAGAAATGCCAGCGCAGATTCAATACTCAATTAAACAGCGCCCTTTCCCATTAAATGTAATTAGGTGACGTATGGAACTTCCAAGCGAACTGACAGAAGAAGCGAGCCTGAGAGGCAACGAATACGCCTGGACACCAAGTGCATTTCCCCACGTGCTAGCAAGCGCAGAGGCATTTGGATTCGCTTGTCTCGGCGGCCAGTTCCAGTTTCGAACTCCTGACGCAACCTGTGAAATGTACTGGCTCAACGCAGACGCGACTGACAGGCTCGTCGATGAGCCTTGGAGCACCTTCGTCGCTCGCTCATGCGAAGAGGTGTCCTCTGCCTTTAGCGCACTGCTCCAATCAACAGATTTTTTAGCCGAGGCGCAGTGTTGGCCTGACGTTCCGGAGTTGTCCGGTGCTGGCGCCTCACCCGAGCAATATCTTTGCTTTGTCGCGTACTTCATCCCCGAGCGTCCGGCGCCTAAACGGGCGTCAGGTGACCACGTGAGCGGCCGGCCTCGCGCACTTTACGAGGGCGTTAGGAATGGCGGAGCGCTGATGGAAATCTCTGGAGATAGCGTAACGATAGACAAAACTGCCGACACAGACCACCAAGTTTCGCCGTATGAAGCATTTGCTCAGGACGAGTACTACACGAAGGCATGGCAGCCACTTTTGAGCGCAACCAACGGTGGCGTACGATTCAACTGGGCAGCCGCGTTGCTTGGAATGACTTGGTGCTTCTACCGAAAGATGTATGCCACAGGTCTGCTACTTGTCGTCGGCGCTGGCGTCATCATGATTGTATTCGGCGTAGTTGTTAAGATCCTAATTCCCGAAATGGACATCGAGGGTCAGGCATTTACATCGACAGCTATTCTGGTGTGGTGGTTTGCAATTCGGGTGCCTTTCGGGTTTTTGGCTAACCGGATTTACTTTCGGAAGGCTACTCGTGTCATTAAGAAGGCGAGGATCAAAGACCTCTCACCGGATGAACTATCGGGGCATCTGCGCGATCGTGGTGGTATCTCTGTTATCGGACTGGGTGTCGCCATCGCAATTGGCGCAGCGGTGCGGCTCTTGATCCTTTGAGCCATGTCTAACAATGCGATGCAAACGTCAACTGCAACGATTTGCTACATGCCAAAAATAGGTAATAGAAATGGATAGGAGCTACGAGTACCACGAAGGCGAACGCCACCCAATTAAAACCTGGACCAAAGGCGTGCCGATTGAAGAACAGGCGATGCAGCAACTGCGCAACATTAGCCACCTGCCATTTATCCACAAACATGTTGCAGCGATGCCTGATGTGCATTGGGGCATGGGGGCGACCATCGGTTCGGTGCTGGCAACCAAAGGGGCGATTGTTCCGGCAGCGGTTGGCGTGGACTTGGGCTGCGGAATGATGGCGGTGCAGACGACGCTAACTGCGAACGATATGCCGGACGCTTTGGGCCATTTGCGTGCGGCAATTGAAAAGTCTGTTCCGCATGGCCGAACCGATAACGGCGGACGAAACGACCGCGGCGGATGGGGTGACAAGCTACCTGAAACCCACGCGAACCGATGGGCCGCGCTGCAAGGACGTTACGATGAAATCATTGCCAGGCACCCCAAGGCCAAGGCGTTTAACACCAGCGCACACATGGGAACCCTTGGGACGGGAAACCACTTCATTGAGGTTTGCCTGGACGAAGCTGATCGGGTATGGGTGATGCTGCACTCTGGCTCACGCGGCGCTGGCAACCGGATTGGCAGCTACTTCATTGAGCAGGCCAAGCGGGAAATGGATCGGTATTTCATTGGCGAGTACTTGCCGGACAAGGACCTCTCTTACTTCGTTGAGCATACCGAGATATTTGATGATTACGTTCTGTCAGTTGGCTGGGCGCAGGATTACGCACTGGAAAACCGCCAGGCAATGATGGACGCCACCCTTGCAGCACTGCACCAGCACTTGCCGGCTTTTGAATTGACGGGCATGGCGGTGAATTGCCACCACAACTATGTGGCGCGTGAAAACCACTTTGGGGCGAACGTGTTTGTAACCCGCAAGGGCGCTGTCCGTGCCCGCGTAGGCGATCTGGGGATTATCCCCGGCAGCATGGGAACAGGCAGCTTCATTGTGCGCGGCAAAGGCAACCCGGAATCATTTTGCAGTTGCTCGCATGGCGCGGGCAGGGCTATGTCACGCGGGCAGGCCAAGAAGCAAATCAGCCTGGAACAGCACGCCAAAGCCATGCAAGGGATTGAGGCGCGTCTTGACGCTGACGTGCTGGACGAATCGCCGGCCGCCTACAAGGACATTTCAGCAGTGATGGCTGCTCAGGATGATCTGATTGAAGTGGTTCACCGCCTGCGCCAGATTGTAAATGTAAAGGGTTGATCGCAGTGCTTTTGGCACTTAACGCCTGCATAAACGGCCAGAAAAGCCGCTGGCTTTGGAGGTCCAAGCCCACGTAGTGAGCTAATGGTTCATGTGCTTGTTATGTGTTTTACTTGATTTCACGGATGTAAATTTTATATTCCTTTCCACGATCATCGGTAGCAACCATGAACTTGCGCTCTTTAGCCGGCCATATAAAGTAGAGAGAAGATAAACGTTTAATCTCTACATTTTCACTAGCCAGGTGATCCTTCAAGTGGTTACTCCAATCCCTAATCGATTTTAGGATACCTTTCGTGGCGAGTTCTATTGGCTGAAAATCTCTAGCCAGCCAATTCAGCTCAATATCTATACCCTTACGATGGATTTCAAGCAGATCATCGATTACGTAACCGTCTTCGGTATAGTTTATGAAGCTAATATAACTATCACCGAAGTTGTGAATAGCTGAGTAGATATTTTTATATTTCATAGCACAAGTGACACATAACGTCCCGCATAAACGGCAGAAAGGTAGCGAGGTCCGAGCCCGCGCATTGCGGGCGATTTTGATGAGTAATTATTTCCAAAACTGCCACCATTTTTTTGCTGGATTGACAGATGACTCTTCCCAACTACCATCAATTTTTCTCACGGCGTCATTGGCTTCGCGCAAACCAACCTGATGCTTCGAACGATAGAGGCGTATGGCCGCAATAGTATTACCGGCACGCGCGAGTTCGATAATGGCTTCGTCTTGAATCTCCTCTCCGGGCAATCGCTCTTCAGGCGTGAGATTACGAAGTATCCTTACCCATCCGCCTGCTTTTCGTACGAATTCGCAAAAAAAGTAGTCGCCAAGTCCGGCTTCATAGCAGACATACGAGATTGAATGAGGCGACTCCTGCAAAGCGCGTACGGCTTCCGCATGAGCGATACGCAAGGCCTCCTCCCATGTGTGGTACTCGGGTTCAAATTCGTCGTCTGCGAGATCGGACATGGCTTTTGTGACGCCTAACGTTGGCTTCACCTGCAAGCGTGACAGATGCGATTGTCGGGCGCAAGCGCTTGTTAAACCGACCCTTTTATTCCATTGTTTTCCTGATGTGCTGCAGATAGAGATCTATAGCTTCCGAAAGGCTCGTCCAGTGATCTCCAGAAATTACCGTTACTTCAAGCAGCGATTCAGAGTTCTCGACCTCCATATCCGCAGCTTTCTTTATCTGCCTTCCATTGTCGTCCTTGCTTACATATGCAAAATGAGGGCTCTGCATCCAGCGCTGGTTGCCCAACAAGAGACGTAGGTCTCTTTCCTGCTGGTCGCCAATATCGAATGGCGCAATGTCGCTCCATGCACTAAAAATATCTTCCTGATAAAGACCTCCGGAACTTCCTGAGTCGACCAAGGGAACACCATCGCGCAGGGAAAGGAGCGCGGCAATGGCACCTCCTGCGCTATGCCCAAACACGAATATCTGGCTTGCGTCAATTCGTGGGTCATTGGCAAGCCACGCTACTGCGGCTGCAGCATCGTCGACCTCACCGAGGAACATCTCAAAATGGCCAGGATTTCCATTCTCTCCACGCAGCGTAGGAGTCATCAATGCAAAGCCAGATCTAAGAAACGCCCCTGCATCCTGGAAATCAGACTCGCCAAACGCGAAGCCGCCATGAAGGTAGACAACGGCCGGAACTGGCCCGTCATCAGTCCCAGGCGGTAACGCTAGCCATGCCTTAAGCGTCATGTCCCCGGAAGTAAAAGTGACCAAATCCACACCCGAAGGCGGGCGATCATTCTCGTAGTCCTGTGGTGCTGGCTCTGTATAGCCGAATCGAGCTTTGTGCCCTCTCAGTCGGTCCAAATAGCTTTGTGACAGTTCAGCTTGGATTGATGTCGATGTAACAGTTGCAAGAACCAAGGCAATAAGAAACGCTTTTTTTGAAACCTGCATTACATCTCCCGGCTAACGACTGAATTAACCGGTGCCTGCCCAGCAGGCGTTTGTGTTTAATGATTTGTTATTTTTCACTCGTAGTGTGTCCACATGCGTAATACCTTTACGATTTTTTCCTCATTCAAGACCTGGTAAACAAGCCGGTGTTGGATATTGATTCTACGAGAATATGCCCCCTCAAGATCTCCCACTAACCTTTCAAATTGTGGTGGATTCTGGAATGGGTCTTGCTCAAGAAGTGACAAAAGTTCTTGAGTCCTTTGCTTGAGATTGCTTTGAGATATTTTCTTGGCGTCTTTTAACGCAAGCCTGGTATAAATAACCCTCCACCTCACCAATCTATCTCTGTTTCACATTCCCCAACGGAAGACTCCATTCCTTCCCGGATAGACTCTCTCATCCCGGGAATCGATAGAAGATACATCGTTTCTTGAACCGATGCCCAATCCTTCTCTGAAACAAGGACGGCACTATTTCGTTTGCCGGTAATTCGAATTGGAACGTGCGACTCGGCGGTCTCGTCAATTAGGCGATAGAGATTTGCGCGTGCTTCGCTTGCTGTTAATGTGCTCATGGCATTATCGTACGTTATAGCGTACGCGCTGTCCAGTAGAGATAACTTGACTCTGACCCCGGCACCTGTCTTGCAGCAGCAGTCAACATAATTGATGTACATAAAGAAAATTTCAGGCAAGTAGGGTTTTCGACTTCAAAAATAGGTTAAGTTATCTCTATGTCGAATAATGATTCACTCATTTTTAAAGTTGCTTCAGAGCCCTTGGAGTTTGAGCAGATCCATGCATTGAACTATCAGACCTTTGTTCATGAGATTCCGCAACACCAGCAGAATGAAACTCAGAAGCTTATCGACAAGTTTCACGAGGAAAATACCTATGTGATTTGTCTGCGTGAAGGTGAACTGCCCGGTATGGTTGCGTTAAGAGATAAACGACCGTTATCACTGGATGCAAAACTCGCTGACCTGGAAAGCTATCTGCCACCTTTTAAACGAATACTGGAATTCCGTTTGCTTGCGGTTAAGCAACAACATCGTAATACGGCCATTTTTACCGGCATCATGAAAAAATCCTTCAATATTGCGAACTCGGGTGATTATGACCTTGCTGTGATTTCCGGTACCACGCGTCAGACCAGGCTCTACAAACACCTGGGCTTCAAACCTTTTGGACCGTTGGTAGGTAAACAGGATGCGCTCTATCAGCCCATGTACATCGATGTTGGTGGTGCCATTGAACTGAAGAAAACGTCCCAGATTCTGCAGCCAAAAAAAGGCAGTGAAGTGGAACGGCTTTTGTTTAACTACCTGCCTGGACCGGTGTCGATAGCCGATGGCGTGATCGAAGCTCACGCTACAGAACCTGTCTCACATGGTAACCAGGCGTTCAAGGATAACTTCAACGAATTGCGCAGGATGTTATGTGAGAGGGTAAACGCCCCGCATGTTCAGCTTATGACGGGGTCCGGTACCCTTGCCAACGATGGCGTTGCCGCGCAACTAGGTGTTTTGCAGGGCCGGGGGCTGGTGTTGGTAAACGGCGAATTCGGTAACCGCTTACATGATCACGCCATTCGTGCCGGGCTTGATTTTGAAGTCATTCAGGTAGATGAAGGCAGGACATTCAAGCGTGAGTCTCTGCAGAAAACCATCAACCAGCTTGAAGATCTGAGTTGGTTATGGGCTGTGCATTGCGAGACATCTACAGGCGTACTTAATGATATCGCCATGTTACGTGAACTGTGTAAGCGGCATAACCTGAAGCTGTGCCTCGACACAATTAGCGGCATCGGTTGCTGTGATGTCGACCTGCATGATGTCTGCCTGGCCACTACAGTCAACGGTAAAGCTATAGGATCTCTGCCAGGGCTGGCCATGGTTTTCTGTGCCGAAAATGTTTTGTCCGGTGACTGCCAGATACCACGTTACCTTGATCTGGCTTTTTACGAAGCCAAGAATGGCATCCCTTTTACCATTTCAACAAATGCTATCCATGCACTGAAGGCCGCATTGACGAATAGCGACTGGACGACCCGTTTTAACAATATTCAACAATGGTCTGAAGAGTTGCTGGCCGACCTGGAAGGACTCGGACTGCAAATCCTGGCGGATAAATCATGCCGGGCACCACACGTAATCACAATTGCATTGCCCGATTGCGAAGTTCCGCTCTGAGCCGCGAAGCAGCTATTCATTTGCTATGAAAATCAGTTATTTGACTAGCTGCAACCGGCCAGGAGCCGCCCTTGGTGCCTATTCAATTTGTAATGAATACGCGGCTGTCATCAGGCAGATCACGCACCAACTCCATCCTCCCCCCCTTGTCGAGTTCCAGATATGGCCGTGTTCAAAACGTTGCCCGGTGAGATCAAGTGCCCTTTCATAAGCATCTGAATACTAATTTTTTTTCTGTGCTAGACTCAAGAGAGCTTCTAAGCTTTTCTAAGTAAAAAATCACATCTTCATCAGGTAATTTAACTGTCGTTGCTTGATACTCACGCTCAAAGTTCTGTGTTCGACAGAGGTATGACCTCATTCACCTTGACGGTGATTGGTCCAATTTAAAAAGCATGGGGTTGGAGTTTCAGAAGCTTTACGCTATCAGCTTTATGCAATTGGAACTCCAAATAAATGGTATACATGCGTGAAAGCGTATGTGAAAGAAAGAACCCCCACAGGTTGGGCACTGAAGGAGCAGTGACTTGTCGAGTTGGCATAGAAGAGGAACTCACCATGAACCAGCCTGTTCCATTTATATTAAAAGCCATCTTTTCAATCGTGCTTACCACGCTTTCTTTGCCGTCTTGGGGGTTGGATTGTGCTCCTGCGGATATCGAACTGGCAAACCAGGCTGAGGTCGATGCCCTTGGGGCTACAGAGTGCACTACGGTTACAGGCAATTTGCTCATTTATGGAAAATCTATCACGAGTCTCGCAGGCCTTTCCAACCTCACCAGCGTGGGTGGGGGATTGTCTATTGGTCGCCCTGCCGTGGGAATCGGTTCGCTAACCAAGCTTGATGGCCTGCAGTACCTCACCGACGTGGGTGGGAGCTTGTCCATCACTAACAACACTGCTCTGATCGGTCTCGAAGGTCTGTCCAGCCTCGCCAGCGTGGGTGGGGAGTTGCACATCACTGGCAACGCTGCTCTGACCAATCTTCTTGGTCTGACAAATCTTACCCACGTTGGTGAGATATTGTTTATCCATGGTAATGACTCCCTGACCAGCCTCGAAGGTTTGGCTAACCTTACCACCGCGAACCTATATATCAGTTTCAATACCTCCCTAACCAGCCTCGCTGGTCTGGCCAACCTCACAAGCGTGGAGGATTTGACTATCCAATACAACACATCCCTGACCAATCTCGATGGCCTGGCAAACCTCACTAGTGTGGTAGGCAACTTGGAAATTTTGGGCAACGATAATTTGAGCAACCTGGATGGCTTGTCAGGGATCAGCGTCGTTGTTCGTTTTTTGTATATTTACAACAATGCAAAGTTGACCAGTGTGGATGGTCTTTCCACGTTGATCAGAGTAGATGGTGGACTTCAAATACACGAAAACGCCTCTCTGACCGGCCTCAATGGCCTGACCAATCTCACCTACGTGGGTGCGAAATGGATATCGATACAACGCTGCTCTGACCAACCTCGATGGTCTGAGCAAACCTCGCACCATCGACGGGGGATTAGTTATCTATAACAACGATGCCCTGACCAATCTGGATGGTCTGGCGAACCTCGCCAGCACGGATGGGGGATTAAGTATCTTTAACAACGCTGCCCTGACCAGCCTCGCTGGTCTGGCGAACCTCGCCAGCGTGGGGTCGCACTTGTATATCTTGAACAACATCTCTCTGACAAGCCTCGTTGGCCTGTCCAAAGTTACTAGTGTGGTGGATAGTTTGGTTATAACTGGCAACCCCGCATTGGCTCAGTGCTCGGCCCTGTCAAAGCTTCTGGATCAGTGGGATGATGCGGAACCGGGGCCGGGACCGGGTGTTGGAGGAATTCCGGACATCGGCGGAGGAGTCATGTCGAAAATAACCTCAGCGGATGTAATTCAGTTCAGGAGATCATGGCAACCGTCAATCCGTCCAGGATCAACCCCGGTCTTAATGATGCATGGTACGACCCCGAAACAAGCGGGCAGGGATTCTTCATCACGGTCTTTCCTGACCTCAGCGCGATGTCATTTGCATGGTTCACCTACGATACAGAATTACCGCCCCTCGATGCGGTTGCCAATTTGGGCGATCCCGGCCATCGCTGGATCACGGCGGTCGGTCCGATTGAGGGCAACCAGGCGATGATGGACATTGAAATGACCTCGGGTGGTCTATTTGATACTTCCACTGAAATCATCCGAACTGACCCACCCGGTTCGGACGGCACGATAAATCTGACATTTGATAGCTGTAATTCGGGCACCGTTGAATACGATATTCCTTCAATCAACAGGCAGGGAACGGTGCCGATACAACGTGTCGCAGATGACAATATCGCTCTTTGCGAGGCGCTCAATGCAAACTGAAATCCAGCACAATTGCAGTTTCTTTTTAGGCTGCTTCTGGCCGGTTGCTGTCGTTCGAAACTGGTTGGTGTCATGTTCAGCTTTTGGCACTCGGGGGACAGTTTACTTAATTTCCATAGTTTTAAGCAGTTTTCCCTGGAAAATTAAGCATTCTTTCAGATTCAATTAAGTAAACCGTCCCCTGATAACGGGTATTTCATTGGCGAGTACTTGCCGGACAAGGACCTCTCTTACTTCGTTGAGCATACCGAGATATTTGATGATTACGTTCTGTCAGTTGGCTGGGCGCAGGATTACGCACTGGAAAACCGCCAGGCAATGATGGACGCCACCCTTGCAGCACTGCACCAGCACTTGCCGGCTTTTGAATTGACGGGCATGGCGGTGAATTGCCACCACAACTATGTGGCGCGTGAAAACCACTTTGGGGCGAATGTGTTTGTAACCCGCAAGGGCGCTGTCCGTGCCCGCGTAGGCGATCTGGGAATTATTCCCGGCAGCATGGGAACAGGCAGCTTCATTGTGCGCGGCAAAGGCAACCCGGAATCATTTTGCAGTTGCTCGCATGGCGCGGGCAGGGCTATGTCACGCGGGCAGGCCAAGAAGCAAATCAGCCTGGAACAGCACGCCGAAGCCATGCAAGGGATTGAGGCGCGTCTGGACGCTGACGTGCTGGACGAATCGCCGGCCGCCTACAAGGACATTTCAGCAGTGATGGCTGCTCAGGATGATCTGATTGAAGTGGTTCACCGCCTGCGCCAGATTGTAAATGTAAAGGGTTGATCGCAGTACTTTTGGCACTTAACGCCTGCATAAACGGCCAGAAAAGCCGCTGGCTTTGGAGGTCCAAGCCCACGTAGTGAGCTAATGGTTCATGTGCTTGTTATGTGTTTTACTTGATTTCACGGATGTAAATTTTATATTCCTTTCCACGATCATCAGTAGCAACCATGAACTTGCGCTCTTTAGCCGGCCATATAAAGTAGAGAGAAGATAAACGTTTAATCTCTACATTTTCACTAGCCAGGTGATCCTTCAAGTGGTTACTCCAATCCCTAATCGATTTTAGGATACCTTTCGTGGCGAGTTCTATTGGCTGAAAATCTCTAGCCAGCCAATTCAGCTCAATATCTATACCCTTACGATGGATTTCAAGCAGATCATCGATTACGTAACCGTCTTCGGTATAGTTTATGAAGCTAATATAACTATCACCGAAGTTGTGAATAGCTGAGTAGATATTTTTATATTTCATAGCACAAGTGACACATAACGTCCCGCATAAACGGCAGAAAGGTAGCGAGGTCCGAGCCCGCGCATTGCGGGCGAATTTGATGAGTAATTAATTCCAAAACTGCCACCATTTTTTTGCTGGATTGACAGATGACTCTTCCCAACTACCATCAATTTTTCTCACGGCGTCATTGGCTTCGCGCAAACCAACCTGATGCTTCGAACGATAGAGGCGTATGGCCGCAATAGTATTACCGGCACGCGCGAGTTCGATAATGGCTTCGTCTTGAATCTCTTCTCCGGGCAATCGCTCTTCAGGCGTGAGATTACGAAGTATCCTTACCCATCCGCCTGCTTTTCGTACGAATTCGCAAGAAAAGTAGTCGCCAAGTCCGGCTTCATAGCAGACATACGAGATTGAATGAGGCGACTCCTGCAAAGCGCGTACGGCTTCCGCATGAGCGATACGCAAGGCCTCCTCCCACGTGTGGTACTCGGGTTCAAATTCGTCGTCTGGGAGATCGGACATGGTTTTTGTGAAGCCTAACGTTTGAGTTAAGCGGCGCAGCGGAGTTGCGTCCGGTGAAGCCAGCTTGCTGGCGGAACGAACTTGAACGATTTGTCATGAGTACGTTGTTTCATTTATCACCAAACTCCAAACTTTTAGTACATAGCCCTTGTCTTTTTCGCTTCGTCGAAACGCTTCCGCAATAGAAATTTCCTCAAGTTCATCATTTGGTACAAATCCGGGATTAGATTCTTCTAAGCATAAAGAAAATATTTCACCAATTGAATTAACATGCTCTATGTCACATCCAAACGGAAGTTTTTCCTTTGGTAAGGACGTTAGGCTGAAATGGAATTGACCCGCCGTCTCATCGTACCAAGAATAAATAGTCATTCGAATCGGGATTTGTCGTTTACGTCTCTCAGTTATTTTGTCAAACCACTCTGTCATGTCCCCCACTGTTATCCCTCTATCGGTAGGGATAGTTAATGCCCATGTATTTTCTAGTTCCAGTTCAGGTTTTTCTTCGGACACAATCACTTGGTCACGGAGAACGTCTTCTAGCCAATCTGACAAAACTGGATTCACCTGCAAGTACTCATAGCTACATTTATATTTAGAAGTCACATAACACGCAAATTTGCGTCAATTCTGGCTATTTAACGCCTCAGTTTCCAATTTATCAATTACGCCACGCCTATTATCGGTTTTACCAAAATAGACTGCAGTACAGAACAAAAGCTGCCAAATCAGGAGTGCGACAACGATAAGGTAAGCGTTCGATGCGTCCAAGCTCAGGAGAGAGGTGAACGCGCCGACAATTCCAATTAGTGTGGTATATAGCCAGTACATTCTGGAGACTCTCAGCGATGCCGCGAAGACCAATACGACGGCATACAGCAGAGTAACGGTAACTCCGTCGAAGATCAGCAAATAAAGGCGGATACCGAAAAAACCATGAGCTTTCTCTATAAGCTCCCAAACGGGTGTAATTAGAAGACATGCCAGAACCAATGCGGAAATTCTCAAGTTGAAGCTGCTCTTCGTGAATACATACGCTACCAGGACGAACGCTCCGAACAGCGCCGCATAAACTGACCATACCGACCAGGTCCAGCTACTCGATTCTGTCCAGGAACCTGCTATATACCCACAAACGGGTGGTATTAGAATACTTGCCAGAACCATTGCTGAAACTCTCATGATGAAGCTGCTCTTTGTGGTGATAAACGGCACCAGGACGAACACTCCAATAAGCGCAGCATAAAATATCCATACTAGCCAAATTATCAATTCTGTCCATGCCCAATCAGGTCCGCCGATAAGACGGGAAATCATAATTACCATCAATAGCCCGACGGTCGGGATGGCTGCCAATAACAGGCGATAGCCAAGGGAATTTTTAAAACCAGTAATTGTGGTGTTCAGTATGCGCATGATTTGTCTCCCCGCCCTTATCCCGTTTCATTGAATTGAATAGTAGAGAGTCAAAAATGAAGTTACCTGATGAAGATGTGATTTTTTACTTAAGAAAGCTTAGAAGCGAAACCAGCCTGCTGAAAGCGCAATCGTCAGGCTCGGATCATGCACAATGAATGGTCGCTATTGGCCGTTCTCTGCTATACGCCACAACCAGATTTGAAGTGGCGGTATTGAGGACAAAGCGGTCATACGCCTGAAGTGATTTTAAGGGAAATGAATTGGCGGTATCGGCCAGAAGCGGCTATTTAACGTTTGAATTGAGCCGCGCCGTTAGGCGTCGGCTCGAATGAATTGTTAGACGTCACGCCGCTCGACCGTGAGAACATAGCTTGTATCGTGGTTCCATGCTTCTGTGCGAGCAACGTTGTTCCAGGTTTCTTTCGCCTCGTCACGCGAGAACGTCTTTCCACCGTTGGCATTGACTTCGACTAGCCAAGGCGTGTCGTTGCGCATGATCGAGGCGACATGCCAGTTGTAGAACAAGTAAGGCATACCAGGGAGTTTGTACAAGTACTCCATGTAAAAGTAGGGGTCGATGCCGACCAATAGCTCACCTTCCACCCAGGTATCTGGCACGGCAAATTCCGGGGGCGTCGCCTCCCGGAACGCGCAAAGGCCGAAATCAATGACCCATGCCTTGGCGTCGGCGAATAGCACTTGAGCGCACACTTCGTACACGCCATGCCCAAGATGACGCGCCAGGGTCTCCTTCGACGCACTAGGGCGAAGCGTATTTTCCGAGAACTCCAACGCGAACTCTGCCTCATCACCTACGGCGAAGTCGCCGTAGTTCCCGTCCTGGATGATCCAAGAATGAACCGCGACCGAAAGTATGTTCACGTTGCCTCGCTTAACGTCAATTAAGGGATGCCGCGACCGTAACCATTCCAATAAGCACCCATCTGCCCCCGATATGACCAGTTGCTGCTACTAGGTAATTGTCTATTCCAATAATTCTCGCGACTAACACTCTCAATATTTGGAAGAGGGTAAAACCTATCTAGATAATAGCTGCATATAGTCATGTAATAAGACAACATATATTTCAACTCTTTGTCTTCAGTGTTCCACTCTAAGTATTTTTCTAAAAGGTTTACAACTATTTCTGTTTGGCTGTCAGGAAGGTCTTTTATTCCGGACAACCAACTTGGATCTGACAATTGATACCACGCGTAGAACAGGGCACGTTTAAGAGCTTCTAAATCTCCTTCTTGAGCTAGCTTTACATATTTACTGTAAATCTCACGCCATGCATCATAGAGACCATGTTCTTTCAGATATGCATCTCTCCACTCGATGTGTCCATATATCGGCATCTTTTTGAATAGTGCCTCCTCTTCCTTTCCTACATCTTGTACCGAGTACTTTTGGCTCATAGTTTTAGTGCATAACGCCGCGACTCAGAGACCGCGAGCGTGTGGTGATGGTTCAAGTGTGGACGTTTCGAGCGCTTTTTCTGAAGTCGTTTGTTCGCTGCTCTCGTTCGCGATGCGGACATACCAGTGATCATACCAGTCATCCACGTTTTCAGACTGAAACGTATCTGCAGACGCCTCGAATGAGAATCCGTTCTCGATATCAACCTTGAGCGAGCCCTCAACGGTAGTTTTGATCGCACAAATTTGAGATTCCCAGACGTCACCAAACTGAGAACACCATTCGTCGTGAAGTTTCCGGTAATCCCTTGCCTGATGATCTGGATATGTGGCGGACGAGGCGACAATTCTACCGTGGCGGGTCAACGTCCAAGGTGGATCAATCCAGATATAACTCCCTCCCTTCTGATTCTTGTCGATGTGAAGCTTGGCCGTGTTCATAGCTAGAGACAGGAAACATCTGCGTCCTTCTAAAGGCGGAAGGAGCGCGTGATTCTCTGAGTAGTCTCGTGCCGACATCTAATTTCTTCAGCGAACGCTGAGTAAAACGGTGCCGCGCTCTTTGCGGCGTCCCAGCAGGGCAGGATGCCCTGCGGTTTTGAACGAGTTGTTATGTGATTTCTTGGTCTTTTTCATCATCATCTTCCGTTCCTCGCATCAGTTCATCGAGTTCTTCTGGCGACATACTTTTTATTTTCTTTTCTAGGGACCGATCGTACGACCTGTCATTTGAGTTAGAACCAGCGTGCGCTTTACGTTTGTATTGACTTATAAAAGTACCAATTTTTGCTTCGAGTCTTTTCTTCCGTTTGCTTATCATTATTTAGACATAACGCCTACATTTGCGGCGGTTTTGTAGCGAGGCACGAGCGGAAAAACCGTCCAAGCCACGCAGTGGTTGATGCAACATGTTCTTGTTATGCGTATTATTCCGAATCATCTTGGTATGCCGTATAGCAAAGGTGACAGCCCAGCATTGCAATGGCTGATATTTCTTCTACCGACAATTCCTCGTTACACTGGTTTTCATACTCACGCAAAATTGACAATTCAATCTCACTAGCGCCTGAAGAAAAAAGAGCTTCCTTGATTGCATTGGCTTTAGCGCATAAATCTAAAATATTTCTATCCTGGCCATGTATTATCGCGACACCATGATCTGAGACCTGCCCCTTCATACGACCAGAGTTTAAAATACTTCCTACATCATAAGCCTCAGAAAAATCAGCCTGCACTTTACTCGGGTAAAATTTATTACCCCAGATGCGAATATGAATATCCCAGCTCAAGTTGAACTCCGATAAAGTGCATAACTACATTTATATTTAAAAAGTCATATAACACGCAAATTTGCGTTAATTCACGCTATTTAACGCCTGCGTTTCCAATTTATCAATTACGCCACGCCTATTATCGACTTTACCAAAATAGACTGCGGTGCAGAACAAAAGCTGCCAAATCAGCAGGACAATAACGGTAAGGTACTCGTTCGCTGTTAAGAAATGCCGGAATGTAATGTACGCGCCGACAAGTCCGGCTAGCGTGGTATATAGCCAGTACATCCTGGAAACTCTCAGCGATGCGGCGAAGACCAATACGACGGCATACAGTAGAGTGATGGTAACTCCCTCGAAGATCAGCAAATAGAGACGGATACCGAACCACCCCTGAGGTTTCTCTATAAGCTCCCAAACGGGTGTAATTAGAAGACATGCCAGAACCAATGCGGAAATTTTCAAGTTGAAGCTGCTCTTCGTGATCTCATACGCCACCAGGACGAACGCACCGAACAGCGCCGCATAAACTGACCATGCTGACCAGGTCCAGTTACTCGATTCTGTCCAGAAACCTGCTATATAACCACAAACGGGTGGTATTAGTATGCTTGCCAGAACCAATGCGAAAACTCTCAAGATGAAGCTGCTCTTTGTGGTTATAAACGGTACCAGGACGAACACTCCGAAAAGCGCGGCATAAAATATCAATACTGACCAATATATCCAATCTGTCCATTCCCAATCAGGTCCGCCGACAAGGCGGGAAATAAAAAACAACATCAACAGTCCGACGGTTGGGATGGTCGCCAATAACAGGCGATAGCCAAGGGAAATTTTAAAACCAGTAATTGTGGTGTTCAGTATGCGCATGATTTGTCTCCCCGCCCTTATCCCATTTCATTGAGGTGAATACTAGAGAGTCAAAAATGAAGTTACCTGATGAAGATGTGATTTTTTACTTAGGAAAGCTTAGAGAGAAATCCACTGACCGAAAGGGTATTCGTCAGACTCGAGTCGCGCCATTAGAATGGCCGCCATTGGCCGTTACCCGTTATACGCCTTGTCCTGAGTCAGAAGACTGCTTAAAACCATTAAGCGGTTATAGGATTCGTTCAAATTTCAGCTACACGAATAAACCCTTCCGGCCATAAGCGGTCCTTCTCGAGTCACGCCACCATTTGAGATGATGGCTTAGTGGCATCAGTAAAGGGTGTAGTTTACTTAATCTGATTTGAGCGAATGCATCCAATCGTGGTTTTGATTTACATACTCGGTTTTGCATCAGAACCGAGGACGGTGTAGCGCTTTTAGAGTAAGCTTTGATTGCTACACGTCTTCAAACCGGGCAAGAACAATGCATATTGCTAACGTCAAATCTGGCCACCGCCATATACAGCGCATCATTTTTAGTTTGTTGCCAGTGTTTCTGATTAATGGTTGCATCATCATCCCCATCCCTACTGGGGAAAAGCCCTACTACGATGCAGCCGTTACAAATCTGGAAATCGGTGTCACCCGCAAAAATAAAGTTCTTACAGAGTTTGGAGTTCCTGATGTAACTTACTATCAAGATTCTCAACTTATTTACATAGAAACCCAGGAAAGTTGGAAAATTGCCTACGCTGAATTTTTCCTTGGATCAGCCGGTGTCAATACGCTCCATAAGAGATTTGTGCTGTCTCTTGCGTTCGACACGCACGACATCCTAAGCTCATATAAGGCCGACACGGCGGGTGACGACTTCGGTGACTGTACCAGAGACGGTATATGCCTTGGAAAGTCAAACACTGTTATGCAATATGCGGATGTAGCGACTGACGCCACAGCCAAGCAGTTCAATCCCATTGAAAAATACTGCAGTATCTATCTCCACGGTCCAGGAAGCAAAAAGGCTTACGAGGTCAGTCTTAACGGTAAAATCCCGGTGAACATGTTTTCATCCAGGGCATTTGTTCACTGGCTGGTGAGACCGGGCCAGCAAAATGTCGAGATTTGGCCTGAGTCCAGTTTCCTGGACTTCGACTGTCAGCGTGGCGAGATTGTATTTTTGCACTTCGATTACCGGTGGACCGGGCCATCAAAGCTGCGAATAGAAGACCAATTAATTGGACGCGACCATATTTCAAACTGCCGACTGGCACTGCTGCCAACAGGATCAGAGTATTCACCACTCCCATAACCGGTTTTTTCAGCGCATAATCTAAAGGGTCGGATAGATGCCTTTGGCCGGGTGTTGCCCTACAACTTGTACAAATTGATGCCGTGTGAGTGGCAGCTAGGAACTGCAAAGCAGTTACTGAACGACCGCAAAATTCAAAGGTGCTTGTAGCAGAAACCGGCCAGAAGCTGAAGTTGGGGTTAACTCAAAATTTACTCTCGCAAATTTTAACTCTGACCCAATTATTGCCTGAGGTTAGTGGTCGCTTCCTTGGGGTCAAAATTGGGTAAAGACTATGTAAAAGACAAATCCTGCCATTACAACCAGTCCGCCGACCAGCGTATTCCAGAATATGGCTTTGGATTTGCTAAAGTACCAAGCGATGAAAGCTATAGCGAGGGGGATACCAATTGTTCCGGCTATGTATATAACCACATCACTGATATTCCAACGGCCTGGGGTAAAAATCCAATTCGTACAAAAAGCCCAAGCGACGGATTGCAGATACCACAATGCACCAATGGCCAAAACAACACGGATCGCAATGATCATAAATCAAATAGTACGAGCGCGTTCACCAAACCTCAAGGAACAAATCACTCTGACTGCACGGGAGTTCCGGGGACAGCGGAAGTAGGGGTTCCGCGGGTGCGCCATTTATTGAGGTGTTAAAGATGAATGTCCACTCGTGGCCGTTCTCTGCTACACGCTCCGCTGAGTTTTGCTTCCCTTCAGTTGCCGCTGTAAAGCTCTAAGCCGTCATTCAAATGGCATGAATTTACATGACCTGTAGGGCAACACACGGCCAGAAGCGGAACTTCAAACTTAACGACTCGGCGGTTTAGCGGTTGCTCGAAGCGCCGTCCGCTGCAAGCGCGGGTTAGGTGGCAGCATCAAGAACCTCCAATGCAGTGTAGATCACATCGGGGAAGTGAGATTTGAGGTAGTCGTCGGTTAGGTCGACCCATTCGACGATGACTCCCTCCTTAGTTGGCTTGTGCCTGTAGTCGAAGCCGAACTGGAATACCTTACGGTCGGCGGTAACGACTATGCAGAATTCGAACCGACAGTCATCGGGGAAAGAGGTTGCCAGGATCGATGTTGAGGGTTGCAGACCCCGTTCTTCGAGGAGGCTCCGTATCCGCGCCCACATCGAATCTTCACTCCAGCGAAGTATGTATGTGCAGCGGAGGACATAGTCGCGAGGCTGGCCGCTCATATGGTCACCTAACGCCCATTTTGGTGCTGGACGCTCGGGGACAAAGCACGCGACAACGCAAAGATATTGCTCAGGTGAGGCGCCAGCACCGGACAACTCTGGAACGTCAGACCAACACTGCGCCTCAGCTACAAAATCTGTTGATTGGAGCAACGCGCTAAAGGCAGAGGACACCTCTGCGGATGAGCGAGCCACGTAGGTGCTCCAAGGCTCATCGACGAGTCTTTCAGTAGCGCCTGCGCTGAGCCAGTACATTTCACAGGTTGCCTCAGGAGTTCGGAACTGGAACTGGGCGCCGAGACAAGCTAATCCAAGTGCTTCTGCGCTTGCTAGTACGTGGGGGAAAGCACTTGGAGCCCAGGCGTATTCGTTGCCTCTCAGGCTCGCTCCTTCAGTCAGTTCGCTTGGGAGTTCCATACGGCACCTAATTGCATTTAATAGGAAAAGGCGCTGTTTAAGCAAAATATCTTGACTAGGTTTCTGCTTATCATTTTCAAGCTCCTGAAAAGCACGCGATCATTATAAGCAGATTGCCAGGTGAAAAGTGAGCCAATGACGCTGATGCATAAACGTCAGCAATTGGCCGTTAGGCTAACTACTCCTAAATTCCGCTTTTGGCCGATAGCTGACGGTCATGATGATTTGAAAATGGCTATTTGGACGGTCGCTTTGCGCCGAAAAGCGGAAGTCCAGCTAATGAAGTCGGTCACTTCCGCTTCCGGCCGAGGCTGTGTGATAACTCGATATTTGCTCTTCATTTGCCTTAACAGGCTGCATCAGGTGCTTTCTCTAGGGGTTTTATCAGGATCTGTTTTGGTATGGTTGATCTGGTCGGGAAATTGAGCCTCGGCACCCAGAAGGAGCTGAGATCCACCTGGATTTACGTTATTTGGTGAGTAAAAAGGGCCTCTCTATGCCCCGATCGCCTCAATGAGAGGTTTTGTGCCGAAGATGTTCATCATTCGCTTCATGTTGTAGGCCAGCACATGCAGACTCATCTCGGTACTCACCCGGTCGAGCGTTCTGGTCAGGAAGTGGGTCGAACCCATCCACGCTTTCAAGGTACCGAACGGGTGTTCCACGGTGGCCCGACCGTTCTTCGCGCCGCTTCTTCGTTCAGCGTATTGCTCGTTGGCGGCGGCATTATGCGGCGTCGCGGTGAGTAGGAAGCTAACACCTCGATCGCGCAGGGCCTGCGTCCTGGGTGGCTCTACCTCATAATCTCCCGTCTCGCGCAAGGCCGCGGCCAGACGTTCGGCGTCGGCATGGTCGCCGGCCTGCCCGTCGACTCGGACAAGGTCCGGCTCAATGCTGGGTCGAGAATGCGGTACGGGGCCGTCTGTCGGGTGGTACGACGAGAATATCCCGCAGTTGCGCCAAGCCCGACGGCGCACCCAATACCCAGGCCACCGCGTCATCCGTCGCCTGGCCGCCCAGACCCGCGTACTTTCTTGCTTCGCTTTGGAGCCGCGGCCTTTGATGTTTGTCGGCACACGCTGCTCGGG